>CALBSO010000102.1 GCA_937968015.1 uncultured Thermomicrobia bacterium | reverse complement strand
GACACCCCGCCGTATGATGTGAGACACCGGCGTGCAGTGACGCTGGCAGGGTTCGCCACTTTCACTTGACATAATAGTGCTACATCGCTATATTCCTGCCTCTCTCTTTCTCGTTGGACCGGCAGGAGTCTGACTCATGGTGAGCAAGCGGCAGCGGATTGAGCCCACAGATGACTGGCAGCAACTCCAGTTGCGCGTCCAGTTCCCCGAGCAACGCGCCTACGAACTCATCCGCCCGGTCGTCCTCTTCGATCACACGCCCGCAGAACGCGCCCGACAAACGGGGACGCCGGAACGGACGCTCTATCGCCACGCCGCGCGCTTCGCCACCGACGGGATGGCGAGCCTCTTTGCCCCTGCCAAAGTGGAGAAGCATCGCACCCTACCCGAGCCGATCCGTCGGCACATCGTCGCGCTCAAAGCGGAGCATCCCGCCTTCACACTCCGCGAAATCGCGCGCATCTGTCAGATCCGCTTCGATCGCCGCCCCAGCCCGCATACCATCAAACGCATCCTCGCGGAAAGCCCGCCGGCCCTCCGTGTGGCGCGCCGCTTCCTCCCTTACCATCAGATTGTCGATCCCGCCGACCGTCGGCTCGCTGTGATCCGCCTGCACAGCGAAGGATGGGCGGTCAAGAGCATCGCCGCCTATCTCGAAACCGGGCGCGAGACGATCTACCGGACCTTGCGCCGATGGGTCGCCGAGGGGGTCGCGGGACTCGACGACAAGTCTCATGCCCGCACGGGGGTACGCAAAGCCGATCTGCGCGCGATCGCGACCGTTCGGGAATTGCAGGAGAATCCCCGGTTGGGGGAGTTCCGCGTCCATGCCAAACTGCGGCAACTCGGCATTTTTCTCAGTCCACGAACCTGCGGGCGGATTCTTGCCCATAATCGCGCCGTCTATGGACTGGCCAGCGCGACGAAACAACCGCACGAGCCGAAGCCCTTCCCCTTCGCCGCCCAGCGACGGCATCAGTACTGGACGGTCGATCTGCGCTATATCGATATGCAAACGATGGACGGCGGCAAGGTCTATTGCATCTCCATCCTCGAGAATTACTCACGAGCGATCCTGGCGAGCGCGCTCTCCCGGCGGCAGGACCTCTCGGCTTATCTGATGGTCCTGTACGCGGCGATCCGGCAGCACGGTGCGCCGGACGTGTTGGTCAGCGATAGCGGCGGGATCTTCGCGACCGCCAAGCAAGCGAAGGCAATCTACAAGGCGCTCGGCATTCACAAGGAAGAGATCGAACGCCGTCAGCCCTGGCAGTCATTGATCGAAGCGAACTTCGGTGTGCAATCCCGGATGGCGGACTGGGACTTTGCGAAGGCGACGACGTGGGCCGAACTGCTCGCCGTCCACGACCAGTGGGTGGCGGACTTCAACTATCAGAGCCATTGGGCGCACCGGCAGCGCGAGGATGGGCGACGCAGCCCGGTGGAGGTCTTGGGCTGGGTCAGCGGTCGGCAATGGACACCCGAAGAACTGCATCGGGCCTTCTACACGACCCGCTTCGGGCGGAAACTCGATCGGAACGGCTACGTCCGGTTCCGGCATTGGCGGCTGTATGGCGAGCAGGGGGTACCGGGCAAGCAGGTAGCGGTCTGGCTGTATCGGGAGAACCTGACGGTCGCCTTCGTAGATGAACCACTGGCGGAATACCGGGTGACGTACCAACCGGATCGCCATCGGCTCAAGGCGGTGACCGATGCAGAGATCTTCGAGACGCCGTTCCGCTCGCCGCAGTTACGATTGTTCGCGTCGGATGCGACGGAATGGCTGACGATCCTGCGGGTACCGGACTATCTCCCGCGCCGAGCGCGCGTGGCTATGTCCGGGCAGTTGCCGCTCTTCGCCGATGCGTTCATCGATGAGGCGTCGTCATAATGCCTGCGCGGTGACCATTCCTGCCAGCGTCACTGCACGCCGGTGTCTCACATCATACGGCGAGGCGTC
>CALBSO010000101.1 GCA_937968015.1 uncultured Thermomicrobia bacterium | reverse complement strand
CCGTGCTCAGTTGCATGACGCCCGCGAAGCCGAGCAGCAGCCCAATGGCGAGCGAGCCGAGCGCGAAGCGATGGTTGAGGTAGCCGCCGAGATAGGAGAAGACGCCATTGTAGATGAACCCCTCGACGAGAATGAGAATCAGGAGAGGCAGCATCCGGGGGGCGCGAATCGCCGCGAGATAGGTATCGCGCGGCCGGGGGCGCGGCTCCGGCAGCGGGAGACGAATTTCCTCTTTCAAGAGCAGCAAGAGTGCGACGGCAACGACCCCGGACGCGACGCCGAAGATTGGGAAGACGAGCCGCCACGAGACGACCGCCGCGATCAGCCCGCCGACGCTCGTGCTGAATGCCGTCGCCGCCGCCGAGCAGGACATCAGAATCGCGATGGTCGCCTGCCGCTGGGCGTACGGCACTGTGTCGCCGATGTACGCGAGCGTGAGCGGGAAGATCGCCGCCGCCGCGATCCCGGTCACGAAGCGCAGGAGCGTCACGACGGGCAAGGACGTTGACGCACCGCAGAGAGCAGTCCCGACGCTGAAGAGCGCCATTGCGAAGGCGACGACCTTCACCTTGCCGACACGATCCGAGAGCGGCCCGTAAAAGAGTTGGAAGAAGCCGTATGGCAGCATGTACGCCGTGATGAGAATGCCCGCCGAGGAGACGGAGGTGTGAAAGGCATTGGCAATCGTCGGCAAGAGCGGCGCGATCACGCGTGAGTCGAGGTTGATCATAAAGATCGCCCCACTGAGGGCGAAAATCAGCCAGCGCTGTCGCCCCTGCATCACCGCGCTCGTCGCCGTGGCTCGTCTTGTTGTGGCTGCCGTCATATCCGCTCGTAGGGTTGTTCGGTCACGAGACCCGGAACGGCGCGGAAGTGCCGCACGTTGACATCTGAATCAAGCAAGCGCACCGATTAACTCGGCAGGTATCTGCGGATGCGTTTCTGTCGCCGTCTCCGCCTTTGATCCTTTAATTTCTGGACATACTCAAGGGTATCGCCAATGTCGGTGCGATCTTTCCATGCCCCGATGAATCCATTCTCTACAAGGGCGTGGTAGAGTTCCTGTCCGGTTTTCGGTTTTTCCTCTGAAGACGACGAGAATGAGAAGTCGTCATCAATATCGTCTCCGGTAGTTGGTGCAGTCACATCACCGGGCGTTTCCTCCGGGATTTTACGGGTTGCCATGTATTACTACTCCTCGTGCCATGTCACACATTTATTCAGTATACGCTGCTCAGAAACCGAGGGCGAGCCCCTCGGCGCGGGGGTCGGAGCCGCCGTAGCAGGTGCCGTCCTCCCAGGCAATCACCTGCGCCGCGCCAGCCGAGCCCCATTCCGGCAGGGCGTGGACGGTGTGGCCGCGCCGCCGCAACTCCATCAGTGTTGCGTCCGGGAAGCGGCGTTCGATGCGCACTTCGTACGGGTTCGGCAGGTTCGCCGGGTCGGTGCCGGGGAAACTCGTCCAGCGCGGCGCTTCGATTGCCTCCTGCGGCGACATGCCGTAGTCGAGGATGTTCGTAATCACCTGCATATTCCACTGCGGCTGCTGGTCGCCGCCGGGCGTACCACCGACGAAGGAGAGCGTGCCATCGTTGCGCGTCACGGCATAGCAGTGGAGCGTGTGCATTGTCCGCTTGCCGGGCGCGAGGATGTTCGGATGGCCGGGCTGGAGCGAGAAGCCCCGCCCGGCGCGGTTATTGAGGAAGATGCCCGTGCCGTCCACAAGGCAGCCGGAGCCGAACGCCGCCGAGAGCGAGTGGATGAGCGAGACGGCGTTCCCCTCCTGATCCATCGTGCAGAGCGAAGTCGTATCCCCAACCATCTCCGGGATGAGTGAGAGTGCCGGGTCATCCACGCGGGCATGGTCGGGATCAATCGAGACGAAATGCGATGCGCCGCGTTCCGGGCCGATCAGTCTGTCGAGCGGGAAGTTGACGAAGTTCGGGTCGCCCGCATAGCGGTTGCGGTCCGCGAAGGCGAGTTTCTTCGCCTCGATCATCAAATGGAGCGCCGCCGCGCCCTGTGGGTCCATGTCCGCGAGGTCAGTGTTGGTGAGGATGTTCAACTCCTGCAACAAAATCAAACCCTGCGACGGCGGCGCGGTCGTGTAGACCGTGTGACCGCGATAGGTCGTGCGAATCGCCGGATAGACATCGGTCGTGTATGCGGCGAGATCTTCCTGTGTGATGAGGCCGTCGTTCTTCGCCATCCACGCGGCGATCTTCTCCGCCAGTTCGCCCTCATAGAAGACATTGCGCCCTTGCCGCCGGAGCAGACCGATCGAGTCCGCGAGGTCTTCGTTCTTGAGAATCTGCCCGGTGTGCGGGGCGTGCGTGCCGCCCTTCAGGAGCGTCTTCGCCGCGCCGCCCGGCTGCGCCTTCAGCGTCTCCGCCATTTCGCCGATCATCGCCGCGCCCCCCGGCGTGAGCGCGAAGCCATGCCGCGCGTACTGCTCGGCGGGGCGGAGGAGATCGCTCATCCGGATGCTGCCCCACCGCTCGAATGCCGTGAAGTAGGCATCCACCGCGCCGGGGATGCCGACGGAGAGCGGCCCGCGCGACGGCATTCTGCTGATGTGGCCGCGCTCCTTGTACACCTCCGGCGTGGCGGCGAGCGGGGCCGCGCCGCTGCCATTGACGCCGGTCACGCGCTGCATCTTCGCATCGTAATAGAGCAGGAAGCAGTCACCGCCGAGGCCGCACGACGCGGGCAGCACGACGGCACAGACACCCGCCGCCGCGAGCGCCGCATCCATCGCATTGCCTCCCCGTTCGAGCGCCCAGAGACCCGCTGCTGTCGCCCGTGGATGCGCCGTGGCGACCATGCCACTCCGCCCCATCGCGACGCTGCGC
>CALBSO010000100.1 GCA_937968015.1 uncultured Thermomicrobia bacterium | reverse complement strand
CTTGCATACGTCAGGCTTGCAATCGTCTAAGTTCGATTGGCTGCCTACTTAGGCCGAGTCACGCGCTGAGCGCAGCAGGAGCGTGCCGACGATGAGCAGCGCCACGGCGATGCCGATGAATGCGCCGTCGTACGGGACAAGGTTGCCGACGCCTTCGCGCACCTGATGGAACTTGAAGAGCTTGTGCTGGATCGTGCCGTCGTACACATTGAATCCACCCGCGCCCAGGCAGATGCCGGCCCCGAGGCGACGCGTCCATCCCGGCGTGGCGTCGCTACGGTCGCGCCAGAGCCGATACATCCCGACAAGCAGCAACGTCGTCGAGAAGATGTGGAACAGCCCGTCGGACACAAGCCCCACGGCTGAGGTCGAGCGGTCGTAGAAGTGATGCCAGTGCAGGAGCTGGTGCAGCACCACCTCATCGAGGGTGCCGGCCAGGCCGATCCCCAATAGAATGCCCGACCGGGTCGTGCGCCTGCCCCTCGGCGTGGACTCATGGCGCGTGGGGCGCTGGGTCGAGGAAGTATCTCTCATCCAACCCCCCGGGATGTGCGATACACAATATAACCGGCGACGGCGACGATCAGGGCGGCGAAGACCTGCGTGAGGCGACGCTGTGGCACGCGACCGGCGAGCGACACCCCGACGAGTGCGCCGACGAGGCCGCCGAGCACGAACAGCCCGGTGACCGCGATGTCGAGGCTCCCGGTGCGCAGGTGCGCGGCGAGGCTGACGGCGGAGTTGATGGCGATGATCAGGAGCGATGTCCCGACCGCGAGGCGCATCGAGAGGCCGAGGGCGAGCACGAGCGCCGGGACGATCACGAAGCCGCCGCCGACCCCGAAGAAGCCGGTCATCAGGCCGACGACCGTGCCGCTCGCGACGATCTTCGGCCAGTTGCGCCCCTCGCTCGGCGTCGCATTGTCGTCCCGTGCGTCGTCGGGCTCGACACGGCGCCGGAGCATCGCGACCGCCGCGATGAGCATGATCAGCGCGAAGAGGACGAGGAGTAGGCGGGCGGGGACGAACGTATTCAGCCACGAGCCGACGAGCGCCCCGCCGACGCCGACGGCGCCGAAGATCAGGCCGGTGCGGAAATCGACGCGGTGCGACCGCGCGTGCCCCGCCATGCCGATCAGGGCGTTGAGGCCGACGATGGCGAGCGAGGTCGTCGTCGCGGCCTGCACGGGCTGACCGATCGCGTAGACGAGGACCGGGACGGTGAGGATCGAGCCGCCGCCGCCGACCAGGCCGAGGGAGAGGCCGATCAGCGCACCGAAGAAGATGGAGAGGATTACGTGTGTCATCGAGGATCCTTATCGCGGGGTAGAGAGGGAGTGGTGCGGGTCGTGCGACAGCGTCGGCGCATGGCCCACATCACAGCGGCGAGGTTTCCGAGCCGCTGTCATTCCTGCGTGTCGCCGTCGTGCACTGTCTGAGGTTCGGCTTCACCGTCTCCCGGACGGCGCTGGGGAACCATTCAGGTGCCGGCCCCGAGCCGGGGCAGCACGAACCGTTGCAAGATGAACCAGAGGGCGATCACGGCGAGGAAGGACGCGGGGCCGGAGAGCAGGTCACGCATCACGTTCCTCGTTATCTTCCGGCAACCCCGCCGCTTCCCAGGCCTCCATGCCTCCCGTGACATTGCGGAGGCTGCCGTAGCCACGCCCCTCCAGAATACTGGCGGCGACGCTCGCCCGGTAGCCGCTGCCGCAGATCACGGCGGTCGGTTGGTCTTCAGACAGCGGTGGCTCCGCTCCTTGGATGATCTCGCCCGCGAAGCGGTGCGCCGCCCCGGCGATGTGCCCCGCCTTCCACTCGTCGTCGCCGCGCACATCCAGCACCGCGAGTGCGTCACTCCTGGTTCGTCGCTGCGCGAGGTCGGCAACGGAAAGCTGCGGCAGTGTGCGGACGCGGCGCCCATCACCCGCCCAGGTCCGCATGCCGCCCGCAAGAAAGCCCGCGACGCGGTCCACCCCGATCCGGTGCAGCTCCGTGCGCGCCTCGTCGTACCGGTCGTCATCGTCGAGGACCAAGGCCACGTCCCGGTCGTAGGGGGCCAGCCAGCCCATCCAGGTCGTGAAGTTCTCCCCAAGCCCGGCGAAGACGGCGCCGGGGATGTGGCCCGCGCCGAAGGCTTCCGGCGTGCGCGCGTCCACGACGAGGCTCCCGGCGATCAGATGGTTCGCCACGTCCGCCGGTGTCAGCGCCTTGCCAGGCGGGAGTTCGGCGAGCGGTGCGGCACCGTCCTTGTTCACGCGCTTGAGGACGGGATAGTACGTGGGCGATGGCGGCATATCGGCGAGCACTTTCTCAACGAACTCATGCTCCGAGGTGGCGTGGAAGGCGTAGTTGCCCCGCTTCTCCTGGCCGATGGTCGTCGTCGGGGCGTCGCCGATCTTCTTGCCGCAGGCGGAGCCCGCCGTGTGTCCCGGATAGACGACGAGACCATCCGGCAGCGCCTTCAGCCGCTCGACGGTGTGGTAAAGCTGGGTGGCCAAGTGCTGCGTCTCGTCCTCGCCGAGGAGATCGGGCCGGCCGACCTCGCCGACGAAGAGGGCGTCCCCGGAGAAGAGGGCGACAGGATCGGACCCGTGGGCGGGATCGAAGAGGAGGTAGGCGAGGTGCTCCGGCGTGTGGCCGGGCGTCGCGAGCACCTTCAAGTGCAGCGACCCGATCGGCAGGTCGTCGCCGTCATCGAGATAGTCGGTGGCGAACGCTTGCCCTCCGGTGCGGCTGACGAGGATTGGCGCGTGGGTTGCGGCAGCGAGTTCGCGCGCGCCGGAGACGAAGTCCGCATGGATGTGCGTCTCGAGAATCGCCACGATTCGCACGCGATGCGCTTCCGCCCAGTCGCGATAGATCTCAACATCACGTCGCGGGTCGATGATTGCCGCGACGCCGGCCTCCTCGTCGGCGACGACGTAGGCGACCTGCGCCAGGCCGGGGGTGTAGAGGCGACCAATCGTCATCGCACCGACTCCTCTCCCGTGGCAACGGGGAAGCCATGCTCCACCCATGCGGTCACGCCGCCTTCGACATTCGTGACGTTCGTGACGCCCGCCTGCGCGAGCCGTTCCTGCGCCATCGCGCTGCGATTGCCGGTACGGCAGATGACGAGTATCTCGCGATCCTTTGGCAGCGTGGCTGCCTGGGCGGCGATCGTGCCGAGCGGGATGTGGGTCGCCCCCGCGATGTGGCCTGCTTGCCACTCATTCGGTTCCCGTACATCCACGAGCAGGGCATCGCCCGCCTCGACCTTCGCCTTCGCATCGGCAACGCCGATGCTCGATCCCGGTGTGGGGCGTGTGCCCAGAAGCTTCTTGAAGATCATCGATGCAGTCCCTTTCATATCATGACCCGGGCTCTCGCGCACGAAGGACGTGCGCCTCGTCAGTACCATCAGGCAGGCCGACCGCCTACCGGGCGGAGTCCTCAGCCCCCACCTGGCTGCGGCGCGCAGGACGACCCGCCGACGCTTGCGAAAGTGGAGAAGAGGCGCTTGACGGGTACGTACCCGCACGATGGACACGTGACATCCGCCGATGCCGTGACGGGACGGACCAGTTTCTCAAACCGCGCGCCGCAGTCGGGACATTGAAACTCATACAAGGGCATCTCGCGTCTCCTCCAGTGCATGCGACGAGTCGCAGCGTCAGCGCCGGTGCGGCATCTCCATCGTTAGCTTCCGGTGCCGCTCCTCGTATTCGGCGTGGTCAATCTCGCCGCGCGCATACCGCTCGCGCAGCGTCGCGAGCGCACGATCCTCGGCGGGATCGCCCCCATGCCGCGCGCGGCCGTCGTGCCCGAACGTGCGAATCGCGTAGACCACCACGAAGATCACGGCGACCCAGAAGAGGAGCATCAGGGTCATGCCGATCAGCATCGGCCCCCACCCCCCGCCCCAGCCATTGTTGTTGTAGTACCCCATCATATCGTCTCCTGTTGTGGCCCTCGTCGGGCCACATCTGTATCTCTCAGTGTCGAGCCGATGCATCCGTGCCGGTCTCGCCGCCGAGCGCCGCAAGTACCTGCTCCAGTCGTGCCTTCGCCTCGTCGGCGATCTCCCGCATGGCAGGGTTGGCGACGACACCGAGCATCGCCGCCGGGTCCACGATCGAGACCCGTGTGCCGCCCTCGTGGTCGTGGACGATGACATTGCAGGGGAGGAGCAGACCCAACTCATGCTCGGCTTGCAGCCCCTGATAGGCGAGGTGCGGGTTGCACGCGCCGAGGATCACATAGCGCTCGAAGTCGACATCGATCTTCTCCTTGAGCGTTGCCTGCACGTCGATCTCGCTCAAGACGCCGAAACCCTGCTCCTTGAGCGCCGCCTTCGTCTTGCTCATCGCCTCCGCGAAGGGGAGGGCGAGCGTCGTGCTGAATCCGTAGGTAGTAGTCGTGTTCATGCTGCAAGCTCCTTATCGAACCGAAGTATCCAATGACATACCGTCTGCGCTATCGGCAGGGACCCGGACATCGCCCCCCTTGAAGGGCACCCGCAGCAGGGGCGCGAGCACGCAAACGTCGAATGTCCCTGCGAACAGAGGCACCAGGCCAATGAGCGCCAGAACCGCTCCCCGACCGCCCCGGACGCGCAGCAGACCGCCGGCGATCAGCGCTGCACCAGCGACGATGCGCATCCCACGACCGACGCCGGTCGCCATGAACCGTGCGAATCCCATCGCTATCCCTCCTTTACCGGCGCGACGAGCTCGTGTGCGGCTTCCAGTTGGCGCAGCAGGATGCGGCGTGTCAGCGCGCACGCCTCGAGGATCTCGGGGTACGCGAGGCGGTAGGAGACGGTCGTCCCCTCGCGGCGCGTCGCGACGATCCCACGCTGGCGCAGGAGCGACAGATGCTGGGAGACATTGGCCTGCCGCAACCCCGTGGCGGCGATCAGTTCGCCGACCGTCCGCTCCCCCATACCGATCAGGTGGATCAGTTCGAGGCGGGAGGGATCGGCGAGGACCTGACAGAGCTGGGCTTGCAGCGTGAAGAGTTTACGTTCGCGTTCATCCATCGGTCGATCCTCCATTCGCATATCACTGTATGCGAATGTAACAGAAAATCATCTTTGTGTCAAGGGCGCATCACATCGCGGAAAGGATGCCCGATTGCTCCGCCGCTCTCTTCAGCGGGTTCTGCGGCAATCGCTGCGGATATATAACCAATGGTGCGAGTAGCGTCACAGGCTGAACTCAGCGATGGAGAGGTG
>CALBSO010000099.1 GCA_937968015.1 uncultured Thermomicrobia bacterium | reverse complement strand
GCGTGCCGTTCATCATGACGCGCCGCAAGGAAGAATCAAAACCCTTAGGCTTAGCTGCAGGTTTGCATAACGAAAATGTGCAAAATTAGCCTCAACAGAAAAAATCATTTTGCAAAACCGAGGCTAAAAATATTTGCAACGTTTATGCAAACTTACAGTTTAGGGACACAACCGTCCTTTTGTCACTCAGTTACCATACCTCGACTTTGCAACAGCCCTGCCATTATGCGCCTGGACGGTAGACACAGAACTGTATATCTGCTACAGTGCCAATATGTCGTTACAAGCCAAGGACTGAATTCTTCTGACCAGGGGGTGAGGTGATGGCAAGCCCAGCCGTTGACGCCGCTGAGGACGCGCTTAAGGCAGCTTGGGACCGCGTGGAAGCCACGATGAACGCAGCCAAGAAAGAGACCTGGCATAAAGCGCTGAAGCGGTGGCACTTGATCAAGGGCCTCGAGGAAAACGCCGACCGCCTACTCCGCTACAATGGAACCGAGATCGCCGAGGCTCACCATGCTGCACTCTCAAAGCGAGAAAAAGAAGCTCGCGAGAAGCGCGACGCGGCCTTCAAGGAGGCATGGGAAAGCGCCCCTCAGAATCTCCGCGATGCATACGAGCGGGCCATGGATGCATTGGTTGAGGCCTATAGCCACATACCATAATCTGCGTATGAATGGATGTCGGATGCGCGTCGGGTCCGGATCTGGCCAGTGGATTGACCTCGATGGTTTGCCGCATTCTCGATATGGCGGGGATGCCAAGCGTCCCAAACGTTGTCCCTCATGTGGGCGCGCTTGGCACATGCGCTTCGGAGATTAGCCTCTCGGCTTCTTCCCCTTGACCTCTTCCATGTTCGCGCGAACGGCATCCTCGATTTGCTTCTGCCGCCACGCTTCTCGATCAGCTTCGGAGTACCGCACCGATCGGCGAATCGTTTCATCGGCGCTCGCGCCGCCGAAGGGGTTGTTGTTATTCCAGTCGATGATTTCTTGCAGCGAGGGCTCTTTTCCGGACATCATCATACCTCACGCTTCCCGCAACACCATCGGTTGCGTCCTCGGCTCACCACGCCAGTCGATCGGTCCTACGGGCAACTCCTTTCGCGGCCGCTTGGTTCGAACGGATCCATCGCTTCGATGGCTTCCTCCATGCGGACACGTCCGCAGAAGGGATTCTTTTGGAAGCATTGCGCGGTCGTTGATTCTATTTAATCGTTCCCCGACATGGATGTCAGGCGCCGTGATCCTACCGCGGTGCGGCTCGGACGCGAACCCGGTGCAAGGTCACAACCAAAAACTGGTCAAGCTGTGCACGGTAGTGGCTGAGCACGTAACCCAGCCGCTCGATCTTGACGGACAGCGCGGCGTAGTCACCCAGCCGCAACAAGATCACGCCCGTGTGCGGCTGGCGGTGGACAAAGACCAACTCCCCAAAGTCGCGATCATTGGTGATGAGAATACGCTCCTCCACAGCCGCGATCGCCAGCACCCGCTGATCCGGCAAGCCCGCCGGATAGTCGCTGACCAGGCGCAGCACGTCGTGGCCTTCTCCCTGTAAGTAGGGCGTCAGGCGGGCATCAACATTCTCATCCAGCAGGAACTTCATACCGATGCCGAGGCAGCACCTCTCGATGCGGCGCGTTCGGCGCGCGGGCGTTTGCCTTCGACCGTCGCCTGCGCATACGCCAAGCAGGCTTTCACGTCCTCGAGCGTCAGATGGGGGTAGGCGGCAAACAGCTCAGCCAGATCGGGGTTGTGCGCCAAGTGCCCCAGCACCAGCGCGACGGGAATCCGGGTCCCTTTGACGACCGGTTTGCCCACCATGATCGCCGGGTCTTGAATGATGCGTGCGGTAGCGGTCGCTCGTTCGTGTGTCATCGCGCTTCCTCCATTGTCTGCGATTATACCACACTATGAAAATGCTAGCGACCTGTTCGTTTGTGCCTTGACAGAGGGTGTAGAATCGCCTACGGCGATTCCAAAAAAACCCGATAGCACTGCAAAAACCCGCCGCGACGGGCATCTCGCTCGTCATTGGTGTGCTCGCCGACGCGATCGCGGGGTACTTCGGCGGCTTCGCGGACGCGTTCCTCATGCGGATCGTGGAGGCGCTGATCGCCTTCCCGCTGCTCGTGTTGCTCGTCGCGATGGCTGCCGCGCTCGGCCCGAGTTTGCGGAACACGATCCTCATTATCGGCATGACGATCGGGGGGCAGTACGCGCGCGTCGTGCGAGCGGAAGTGCTCAGCCTCCGGGAGTAAGGTTGCATAAACGTTGCAAATACTTTCAGCCTTGATTTTGCAAAATAAGTTTTTCGTCTGAGGCTAAATTTGCACGGTTTTGTTACGCAAACTTACAATCAGGGGGTCAAGAGTCTCAAGGAGAGCGGAAACCGGGTGGAGGCGTTCAAGAAGATGGCGACGGAGATGGGCTGCACGGTGCATGGTCTCTTCTTCACGATGGGGCGCTACGACATCGCCGCGCGGATCGAGGCACCCGACGACGAGACGATCTCGGCGCTGGCATTGAAGCTGGGGTCGCTCGGGAACGTGCGCACGGAGACGATGCGGGCGTACACGGAAGCGGAGTTCGCGCGGATCATGAAGAACGTCACCGGCTAATCGAGGTCGGGGAGACGAGCAGCGGACACGGAAGGCCGCAGCCTGTTCGTTGAGGCGGGGCAAGACGGACGGCCGCTGAGTGCATGCGGCCCATCCTTCGTGTCGCCCGCTGTGGCGTCCGCCCCGCCGCGACAAGATAAAACAGTTCCGTACCGCCACGCCGCCGCCATCGCGTCGCGATCACCTGACCCGGCACGATGCACTTTGACCGATTGCTGTGCGGTTTCGGTGGGTTGCGTATGCAACACTCCTTCCCTCATAGTAACTATATACAGTAGTTATGAATGTACCGAAATACCGTCCGATTGCGACGGTTCTGTTCATCGTTCTCCTTTTCCTCGGCCTCTCCCGGCCGGTCGAAGCGGCGGGATTCGGTAGTGTCCATCCGCCCATGTGGATGAGTAGTATCATGGCCGCGGTCGAGGAGTTCGTCGGTCACCTTTTCGCGCCGCACCATGCCGCGCCCGCCCCCATGCACTCACCGCACCACGCTTCGCCCACGATATCGCGGGTCACGCTGCCCATCCCCGCGCGTGAGGCGGTGCATACGCCACCGCCGCATACCGCTGATCCCGCGCCGACGAAGACACTCATCTTCAACCCGTTCGCGAACCTCCTGCTCATCTCGAAATATGGCGATCTTTATCCGGCAGAAAGGCTCGCTCCCGCCCTTGGCGCCACCACTCATCCCTATTCACAACTGAATATGACGAAGGCCTCGATTGACAGCAACGGCAGCCTCTGGCTCTCCGGTGCGCTCACCGTCTCGGGATTCGGGACCGGCGTCGTCCATACCGATAGCCAGGGCCACTTCTCAACGGCCGCGATTGATCTTGGCACGGGCGATATCAAAGGCGTGCTGCCGGTGGGCAGTGGGGGCATCGGTGCGACCAGTCTCACCACCAATGGCGTGCTCTATGGCAATGGCACCGCCGGGATCGCCGCGCTGACGCCAGGCACGAGCGGGTATGTCCTGCAATCCAACGGCACGAGCGGCTCGCCCTCCTGGGTGGCCGCCACCGGACTGAGTGCGGGGAGCGTCTTCTTTTCCGGTGTCACGTCGGGGACGAACACGACCGCCTCCTTGCTCGTCGGTTCCGGGGCATCGCTTGATGTGACGGGCGCGGGAACGATCAATGTCTCGTCGCTGCTTGGCGGGACGTGGGCCTCTCCCGGTGTGATTGGCGGGACGACAGCGAATACCGCGACCTTCTCGACGCTCACCGCCAACGGCAACGCCACGATCGGCGGCAGTACCGGGATGAGCGTGACCGGCAGCGGCGCCGGCATCAGCTTTGGCGGCGCAGGCAATCACGCCATCAGTGCCGCAGCGGGCACCCTCCAACTGGGTGCGGTCACGCTGACGGGCGCGCTCACCGGCAACGCGCAGACGATCACCGGGCTTGGCACGGTCGCACTCGCCGCCGGGAGCAGCTATCAGATCAATGGCGTAGGCGTCTTGAGTGCGACCACGCTCGGGGGCGGCGTCGTGAACTCATCGCTCACCAGCCTCGGCACGATCATCACGGGGACGTGGAATGGCACGCCGGTCGGGGCAGCCTATGGGGGCACCGGGGCAACGACGTTAGCGAGTAATGGCGTGCTTTATGGCAATGGGACGGGCCCGGTGCAGGTGACGGCGGCGGGGACGACGGGCCAACTGCTGCTCGGCGTCACCGCCGGTGCACCGGCCTTTGCGACGCTCTCCGGGGACGCGACGATCACAAACGGGGGCATTCTCAGTCTCAAGAACAGCGGGCCGGGGGCGGGGTCCTTGGGGACAACCGCGGCGCAGACACCGGTCGTGACCGTGGACGCGCAGGGGAGAGTGACCGCCGTCAGCAATACCGCAATCGCGCTCGATGCGGCGGCGATCACGAGCGGCACGCTCGGCATCGCACGGGGCGGCACGAACAGCAGGGCGTACACGACCGGCTCACTCGTCTACTACGACGGTGGCAAACTCGCGGAGGATAACGCGAATCTCTTCTGGGATAGCGCGAATCATCGCCTGGGGCTGGGCACGACCGCGCCCCTGGCCGCCCTCGATGTCGCGGGCTCCGCCTCCCTGTCGGGCGGTCTCGCCTATCGCGGCGCCGGGAGCGCGCACACGATCAGTCTGCTTGACGGCGGCACCTACAGCATTCAGCGCAGTCCGGGTGGAAGTAGCCTCGTCAGTTCGCTGTTCATCGACGCAAGTGGCAATGTCGGCATCGGGACGACGAGTCCTACCGCACTGTTCTCTGTGGGTGCAGCATCGCAGTTTCAAGTCAATACGGCAGGGAGAATTGATGCCAAGTACCTCTCCATCGGAGACACGCCTGCCGCGGACGGCGCGTCGAAACCGTTGCTGCAGCTCACCGATACCACGACGGCATATAATGCGTCGCCAACGGTCGGGATCCTGTTTGGCGGGGTGTATACATCAGGGGGCGCATCCGTCAATCTGAGTGGTATCAATGGCCTCAAAGAGAATGCCATCAGCGGGAACTACGCAAGCGCCCTGAGTTTCCTCACGCGGGGAAATGGAGGCAGTATTACCGAACGCATGCGCATTGATTCAGGAGGCAATGTCGGCATCGGGACGACGGCACCAGTAGCAAAGATGCAAGTTACCGGAACCAGCGGAATAGGGTATCTTTCTATTACCAATACTGATAGGACTTACGCAGTTGGTGGTAGGCAATACCACGGACGGGCGAGATAGGAA
>CALBSO010000098.1 GCA_937968015.1 uncultured Thermomicrobia bacterium | reverse complement strand
GGGTGGCTGCGGGGGAGGGGAAGGCGGCGGTGGCGCGGGCGTATGGGATCAGCCGCGAGACCCTCTACCAGTATTTGCGGATGGCCGAGTAATCTCCATGGGGCGATCGGGAATGGCGGGTGAGAAATGCGGCGCAAAGAGTTGGTGTACGGCAGTTGTGATTGACAACGCGGTCGCCGATATACTAAAATGCGTATCATGGTGGGTGAACAAGGATGGACAATCGTCTTCTACACCGAGCAAAGCGGGCATGATCCGGTCGGGGAGTTTCTCTCTTCGCTGGACGTGCGGACGCAGGCCCGGTTCGATTGGTCGATTGAACAACTCCTGCTGCGCAACACCCAGGCACGCGAGCCGTTGGTCAAGCATCTGGAGGAGCGGATCTGGGAGTTGCGCCGGGAGAGCAACACGAACATCTTTCGGCTCCTCTACGCCTTCCTGCCGGGCAGGCGTATCCTCTTCCTGCACGGCTTCCAGAAGAAGACGCAGAAGACCCCACGGCGCGAGATCGATGTCGCGCGGACCCGACTGACGAGTTTCCTGGCACGCGAAGGAGGTGAATGAACGAATGGCAAAAAAAGACAATCCCACCGCACAAGGACAAGCGAGCTATCAGGCATGGCACGCGCGCTTGCAGGCAACCTCCGGCTACCAGGCGATCTATGAAGAGGAAGGGGCCAAGAGCGCCCTCTGGCTGCAACTCGTGGAGGCGCGCCAGGCGGCCGGACTGACGCAAAAGGAACTGGCAGAGCGGCTGGGAGTGTCGCAGGCGCAAGTCGCGCGGATGGAGAAGCGCGGCTACGACGCCTACACGCTGACGAGTCTGCGGCGCTATGTGCAGGCGCTGGGGAACGATTTCTCGCTTGAGGTGCGGGTCACGCACACACCCGATGCGGCGCCGACGCCCCGTGTCGCGGCGCATGGCTGAGCGTGCCGGAGGACAAAACGATGGGCATGTATATCGAAATTGCGGGCACGTATCCATGCGCGAAGTGCGGTGCGACGCTCACCGGATGGCAGAGCAAGGATCTTCGCTGCGACGGCGATGACATCGAGCCGCTGCTACAGACGGTGAAACTGCACACGAAGATGAGTGGGGAAATCCACACCCACCATGCGGCGTGCGGCTACGCGACCGAGTATACCATCGCGCGCGGCGTGATCGTCGGACGGCGGGAGCGGCACGCGTCGGCGTCATCGCGCGCGGATGTGTCCGACTGATCCCCCCATCGGCAGTGCGCGGGGCATCGGCTCTGCCGGTCCCCGATGAAGCGCTGGCCCGTCTGCTTGCGAAGGCAGTCGGGGAGGTGAGCAAGAATGATGAGCGACGATCAAAACCGAAACGATCCACGCATCGCGCACGCGGTCGCGGAACTGCAAGCGATGATTGTGGCCCGCTATCCGGAGGCGACCTTCGCCGTCGAGCAGGGGGAGGATCCAATCGGGACCTACCTCACGGCCACGGTGGACGTGCCCGATACCGACGCGGTGACTGATCTGATCATCGACCGGTTGATCGCCATGCAAGTCGAGGAAGGACTGCCGGTGTACGTGATCCCGGTTCGACCGATTGGCCGCATCCAGGCGGCACGGCGATAGTGTGCGCAGGACCTTCCACTGTACGTTTGCAAGATCCGGGCGGAAAACAGTTGCAACGTGGATGCAGACATACACACACCGGACAAAAAACGGGTGGCGCCCCAGGACACCGTGGTCGGGCAGCAGCAGGGTTTGCCAGGAGCCGCCGCAGCGGTCGCCGCCGTCGTTTGACAATATCAATCTGGCAATATATAGTAAATGAATAGTATGATCGGTAGGAGAAAAAAACAGCGGCAGACGGCACCCAAACAAAAGCAGGGCACGACGCTGACGTTTACGGCAGACGAGCTCACCGCCTTAGCGCGCTATCTCGCCGCAGGTGCGGTCCTGCTGCAAACGAGTCATCCGGTGCTTGGGCGCGTCCGGGGTGCCGTATCCCGCTTGGGATTACCGCGGCCACAAGGACTCTGATACTGACGTAGGGGGAGATGTTGGGGTAAGAACGGGGGGAGAGGTGATGCCCGATGCATGCGCTGCCCATCCCCGACGACTGGTCCGCCACCGACCGCTGCGCCTGCTCTACCCACGCCCTACCGTCGCCATCTCGCGCCGCAACCCCGGCCCTTGACAAGACTAATCCTACCTTGCTACAATTGTCCTACGTATGAATGGAAGTACTACCTATCGCGAGGTCACCACCATGACTGGACATCTCGGCGTTGTCACCCGCAAAGGGCAGGTCACCCTGCCCGCCGATATTCGCCGCGCCCTCAAGTTGCAGGAAGGGGATACCGTTGCCTTCCGCATCGAGGATGGGGAAGTGCGCGTCCGCCCCGCCCACGCCACCCTCGCCGATGGCTACCGGTCCATCCCGGCCTTGGCGGAGCCGAGGACCGACGCGGAGATCAAAGAGATCGTGCGCGACGAGCGGGCGACCCGCTACAAGGAGGGACTGCGCTAGCGATGCTGCGCTTCCTCGACGCCAACGTCATCCTGCGCTACCTCACCCGCGATCATCCCGACCAGAGCGCACGCGCCTACGCGTTCCTGCAGCAGGTAGAGACGGGCGAGATCGCAGCGACGATCACGGAGGCGGTACTTGCCGAGGTGGTTCACGTCCTCTCTTCGAAGGTGCTCTACAACGCCCCGCGCGCCGAGATCCGGGACCGTCTCGTGGCGACGCTCAATCTCAAGGGGATGCGGCTGCGGGCAAAGGGGACCTACATCCGGGCGTTGGACATCTACGCGACGACGAACCTGGATTTCGTGGATGCGCTCCTGGCGGTGCAGGTCGAACAGACGAAGGATGCGGTGGTAGTCAGCTTCGACCGCGATTACGACAAGATCGCGAGCGTGACGCGCGAGGAGCCGTGACCCCTCCCCTTCCGTACGCAACTACGTAATGTCGTAAAAAGAATATTGCGCGACGCTAGCAATATCTCCTCTCGGCCCTTCCTATCCCGCCGAACTCAATCATCGTGATCGAGCCTTTCGCCTGCCCGATCTCCCTTGTACCGGCAATCTGGACCGCCAAAAACGCTTCGCCGCGATGTGGAAACCCCTCACTGATACGACCGAGTTCACCTTGGGCGTCTCGTTGCCGATTCTCGCCGTCACCGGATTGTCATCCCCCTCCTTCCCGTGGTACAATCGTACTATATTCCGATAAGTTATATATATTGAATGGTTCGGTAAGGATCACACAATATTTCAATACCCGAGAGGTGGCGGAATGGGACGTGGAATGAGGGCGATTACGGACCGGGAAAACGACTGGTCTGGCGGCGACACTAATGGCCCTGTCGGTATTGGTACGGTCGTTCCTTTGACTAGCAACGTATGGGCAAGGAAAATATATTTCACACGGAAGCGATCGAACTCGTTCGCGAACTATCGAGTCTTCGCAAGATGGCTGATCCCATCGTGACTCAAGCAGACATCGCACGAAGACTCGGTACAGCACAATCAAACATCTCCAAATTGGAGAAAACGGAAGGCGCATCTGTAACCACGGAAACCATAGTGTTTTACGCATCTCGTGTCATTGGGTGGGCAGAACCTATCGCAGGGCCGGAGGCGCTTTCTCCTGAAGCGGAGGCAAGGAAAGAGCAACTGCGCAGCCAGCAGAATGAAGCGTCGCGGCAATGGAAGCGAACCCATCCAGAGCGTGTCCGGCAGAATGTCGCGAAGTGGAAGAAAACTCCTAAAGGAAGCGCATATACCCGTGACTATCAACGTACCTATCAGCAGAATCGCAGAGCAATGGAGAGAGACAAATCCAATCGTGGAGACGACATATCGTGAAGACATTGCCGATAGTGAGGGAACTTGGACACCCAGAGGTATGCTTTGATAGCACATTGATTGTTATTCGGACATAAATCGAGTAGGCTGAGAGCATACATCAGGATCATCGTACTGGCCGTCAAGAACGATGTCTATCATCGTTTCTGACAGAACGGCATCCCATTTCGCTTTCAACAGCAAGGATCACTGAGTCAAGTGCAATGTGTGGAAGGTGCATCCCAGCTATTCAAAACGTCTACATGCGTTGGACGAATCATGATAAGCTTTTCATTCTCGCGCCGCAGTATTGCTTTTTTAGCAATTCGTATGCTATATTAGCCTTGATGCTGCAGCTTCGCATCACTCGGTTGCCCTAGCGCGCGTTCGCTCATTCGTAGGAGGACACGAACTCTGTCAGTTTCCCCGCGCGCTCGGATTATTAAGTAGGAGGATTTCTATGTCTCGGCGTGCTTGGCTTCTCAAGACAGCACTAGTCCCTGACGCGATTGGCTCACCTGAATGTTTCGCACGTACCTTGAAGACCTTGCGGGACGATCACAGGAAAACGCAGGAGGAGTGGGCGGTAGCAATAGGGTGCAACTCGTCCGTTCTTTCGCGTCATGAAAATGGCCAGCAAAATATCCCCCCGCGACCACTACTGCTTGACTGGGCCAAATCTTGGGATCTCAGCGCCGACGAGACGGACGAGTTGCTCATTTCAGCAGGGCTGATCCCTCTTTCGGAGTACCTTGTGCAGGATGGCACGCGACGTACGCTCCACCTTCTAACTCAAGCCGTACAGAAGGCTGTTCGAGAGGTTGAGGCAGCTCAAGCGGTCCCCGCCACACTGCGCGGATTCAATCCGCAGTCGAAGTCTCTTCGTTTAGCTGTCGCCCGTGGGATGGTTGATGATGGACGCTCACGCAACGTGAATGCGGCGCCCTTGCCTTCTGGTACTACTAACCTCTCACGGCCTAACGGCACCCAGGTGGGGCGCTCTGCATCACAACGAAGTCGCTATCGTCGGACCTTTCGGTTCGGTTCGGAGGCGGTGTAGATACTGACTTCCACCTCCGCCAAACGAGGGAAGAGCGTATGGGAGCAAGAAATGGAGGTTGTAGTAGCATGTCTTACCGCCCTATGAAGAAAGGTTGTGCTCCGCAAAGCGGCCGTACGCGAGGAACAGATCCTTTGATCTTACGGCGCGTTAGCCATGCACTCTACAGCACCCTCTTCCTCCCAGCCGCTTCAGCCGCTCTACGGCTCTTTTGGCCCCCACCGCGCTACACGCCCGAGGAATGGCTTCTTCGCGATGCATTAGATCGCTGGCGAGTGAAGCCTCTGCTCGGATCGTTCGAGGAATGGGGAGAGCAATACGCCTCCTCAATCATCCCCGCTGGGCGCAAGGGCAATCATGCCGACCTCATCATCGTGAACAAGGACCTCGATCCGCGACTCATTGCCCCTACCTACGAGCTCACGACGCTATACATGACGGCCATGGCGCCCACCGACGTCAAGCTTATCCCACGGGAGTGGATTGACGCTACGTGGATGCGCAAGAGTGGCATTCGGTACGACGACGCCCGATGGGCTGAAATCGAAGACTGGGTGCGCTTGGGCCGTGTCATCTTCGGCTACCATGCCAACGACAATCCGTTCTACCGGAGAATCAAGGAGGTTTCACAGCACCGAGAATTCGCGGAAAATCTCCGTGTACTCGAGGGAGAAGATCCTGAGCGATTCACCGGCTACGGGCGCTATCAGGCAATGCATCCAATGATGCTTGAAGTGCTCGATAAGGAGGCGGTTGCCAGCACACACGTCTATACTTTGGAGCGCACAATGCGCCAAATAGACCGGGGAGTGCCGGCAGGTCATATGGAGGAATGGCGCGTCTGTTTCGTAGCGATGCGCGCAGGCATCTTTGAAGCAGCGCGCCCATAAATCTACTTCGCTCAGTTCATCAGCTTCAAGAGCGCCTCGGTATCGCCGAGGCGCTCTCATTTTTGGACTTAGCCGTATGAGTCAGGGTCTTCCGCAATCGCGGTGAAGCATGACTGAATACTCGATACACTCCTTCGC
>CALBSO010000097.1 GCA_937968015.1 uncultured Thermomicrobia bacterium | reverse complement strand
CGCTGGCAGGGGCGGGGGCGGATATCGTCGGCGTCGCGCTCGGGCGGCGGCAATCGCGTGGGACGGCGGAGGAAGCGAAAGCGGCGATTGAAGCGGCGGGGCGGCGCGCGTGGTTCATCCGCGCCAACGCCGCCGACGCGCAGGGTCGCGCGAAGGTGCTGGACGAGATCGCAGCCGCCGTCGGGCCGGGCGGCGTGCGGGTGCTCATTCACTCGCTCGGTTTCGGATCGCCGGTGCGCTTCATCGGTGGCCCGCTGTCCAGCCGGGGCGTGCCCTTCCCGCGGCAGATGGAGATGACGCTCGATGTGATGGCGCTCTCGCTCATCTACTGGACGCAGGATCTGATCGCGCGCGACCTGATGGGACACGGTGGGCGCATTCTCGCGATGAGCAGCCACGGTGCGCATCGCGTCCTGCCCGGCTACGGCGCGGTCGGCACGGCGAAGGCGGCGCTGGAGGCGAATGTCCGCGAACTGGCTGTTGAACTGGCGCCCTGCGGGATCACCGTCAACACGATCCGCGCCGGTCTGACCGATACGCCCTCGTTCCGCGCCATCCCTACCTCATCGGAAATGCTCGATCATGTCCAACGGAGTCATCCCGCCGGGCGCATCACCACCCCCAGGATGTCGCGGGTGCCGTCGTCGCCCTCTGTTCCGCCGGGTGCGGTTGGATCACCGGCAACACGATCAGCGTGGATGGCGGCGAGAGTATCATCGGGTAGTCGGCAATTGGCAGCGGACAGTAACACCATCTTAAATGCCGACTCGCACAACATCTCCATCACGAATTGTTTGAAGCGTTGTGCGGATATCCGCGACGAGCAACCGCAACGTTTCAAGCCGATTATTGGGCGCGACGAGAAGAATAACCGCCATGTTCGGTATCCGAAGCCGTTGCTGATATGCGATATTACCATCAATCGTGATGAATACATCGAAGTCCGATGCGGCTAATCGAAGGAGTGCGCCATTCTTCGTGCCAGCCCAGCCCATCGCGGCAACCGTTGTCACATCATGATCGGGCAAGTCGTGCCGCAACTGCCGTGGCAAGCATTCGTCAAGGAGAATCTTCATCGGGAAGTGGCGAGCAGGGCTTGTTTGAATAGCTCGAGGAGTTGCGTCGCCTGCTCGCGGCGGACGGTCGGGAAATCGTCGAGAAATTCATCCAGTGGTTGGCCCGCTTCGAGATAATCGAGCAGCGTTTTCGCGGGCACGCGGGTGCCGAGGAACACCGGCATCCCACCGAGAATGTCATCGTCTCGTATGATGATCTGTTCAATATTCGGTATCGTTAGCACCATCTCGCTCCTGACACATTCGCTCGAGAAGATTCTTTCCCATTATCGCACGTCGCTGTCAGCGAAAGAGGTCTTTCGCCGAATCCATGATGAGGTCATGGCCCGTGCCGTCACCACGATTGTATGCGTAGCCGCGGATGACCGCGACGGGTACCTTCTCTACTTTGCCCATCACGAGTTCCGCCGCGCCCGCCAACTCGTCCGCGACCGCCATCACGGTCACACGCAGGTCGTACCCGGCGGGGTCCGTCTGGCCACGATAATCGGCGAGCGGGAGCATCCCGGCGACGCCGATGGCGATATTGACGATGCCATTGCGCCACGGCCGCCCGAAGGAATCCGTGATGATCACCGCGACGTCCGCGCCCGTCCGTTCCCGAAGCCCGGCGCGGATGCGGGCAGCGGAGCCGTCCGGGTCCCGCGGCAGAAGGCAGACGACCTCGCCGCCGACGTTGGACGCGTCCACGGCGGCATTCGCGCAGATAAAGCCGTGGCGCGTCTCGCTGATGATGATGCCGCGCTCCATTCGCACGATACGCACGCTCTCGCGCAGTACGACATCCACCTGCCGCGCGTCCTTGCCGAACTGCTCCGCGATCCGCACGGCGAGCGCCGAGGGTGTGACCGTGCGGAGGTCCACCAGTTGCCCCTCCGACTTGGAGACGATCTTATGTGTGACGACGACCACGTCACCGTCCGCGAGAGGCCGCGCCCGCGTGGCGTCCGCGATCATCGCGGCGAGATCGTCCCCCGGCGCAATCTCCCCGATCCCTTCGACGCCCGTGATCTCAACACTCATGGGTGCCTCTCCATATCTGGACAACTGTTGAATCGCATGCTGCCCACCCGTTCCCGTACATCATCGGGGGTATCAACGTCGCCCGCAATCCCCGGTGCGGAGGCAATCGCATACGGGAGGCGCTGCCGTTTGGCGGCGGCGACGTGCCGCGCGAAACTGTCGGGGCCAAAGAGGAACGGGAGTGCATCCGTTGGGGCGATCAGGAGCGCGTTCGTGCCGCCGCCGGTGTGATCCGGGGCGAGAACGGCGGCAGGTGGCGGCGGCAGGAGGCGAACCATCATCGCGATGTCGGCAGGATGAAGCCGTGGCAAGTCGGCGTGAAGCACGAGAATCGCCTCCGCACCGTGTGAGCGCGCATCCGCCCGCGCCTCATCGAGCGCCGGATTCAAGCCGGTCGTCCGCTGGCAGAGCGCCGCCACACCGAGCGCTCCCGCGGCATCGAGGACCGCCCTATCCGGGCTGACCACGGTGATACGAGCCAGTTCGCCGGAAGTCTGCGCCGCCATGACGACATGTCGGAGCATCTCAAGAGTCAGCGCGGCGCGTGCATCGTCGCTGAATGGTGGCGTGAGGCGACTCTTGGCGGTGGCGAGTCCTTTGACCGGAATCAGCGCGTGAATACGCACGCTCAGGCCACCGGCTGCCGTGTGGCGAGGGCTTCCGCGAACGTGAGGACATCGCGCGCGAGTTGCTGCCGGTCCGCGTCGTTCTGCATGACCGTCTGCGTTACCTGTACAGCCATACCCAGCCCCTCGATGCGCGAAGCGTCCGCCGCATCGAGCGTGTCAATCGTCATCGCATCGAGAAGGCTACTGTAGCCGGTTGCCACGCCGAACGCGGAGACCTCCATGCCGCGTTCGGCGAGCATCCGGTCCGCCGGCCCTTTGAGCGCCTTGCCACCGACGATCGGCGAGACGGCGATCTTCACAGCGGGGCTGGCAACCAGCGCATCGCGCACCCCCGGCACGGCGAGGATCGGCCCGATGCTGACAAGGGGATTCGAGGGGCAGAAGACGATCGCATCGGCCTTTGCCAGCGCGTCCGCAACCTCCGGCGTCATCCGCGCGTGTGCAATACCCGCGAATCGGATGTGCGTGACGCGATCTGCGTGGCGGCGGCGCACGAAATAGTCCTGAAAATCGCGCCATCCCTCCGGCGTCTCGACTTCCGTGCCCACTCGCTCGTCGCACATCGGCAGCAAGCGGGCGCGGATGCCGAGCGGTACGGTGAGGGACGCCGTCACATCAGTGAGTCGTCGCCCGGCACGCAGGCCCGCCGTGCGCTTCAGGTGCGTCGCGAAGTCCGCGTCACCGAGACGAAACCAGATCTCCTCACCGTATCGTTCGAGCATGCCGAGCGTCGTGAAGGTGTCGTCCGCGACCCCCCAGCCCGTCGCCGGATTGGCGAGACCCGCGAGGGTGTACATCACGGTATCGAGGTCCGGGCTGATCCAGACGCCAAAGAGTTCGAGGTCGTCGGCGGTGTTGCCGATGATCGTCAGCGTATCCGGCGGCAGGGTCCGGTAGAGGCCGTCGGCGAGTTTCGCCCCGCCAACGCCTCCCGCGAGCGCGACGACATTCACGCCGCGCCGCCCGCCGCTGCCATTGCCTTTTCCGGCCACTTCACCCGCGGGATGACATGCTTCGCCATCCCCGCGATCCACTCCTCCTGATTGCGCCCGACATTGTGGACATAAATCTCATCGAAACCGAGGTCAATGTACTTCTGGACGTGGGCGCGGTGCTCGTCCCAGTCCGGCGTCATCAGCACGCGGTTCTTGAAGTTCTCCGGACGGATGTATTTCGCCATCGCCTGGAAATCCTCGGGGTTGCGCACATCCGCCTTCGGCCACGGCATGCCGCCGTTCGGCCATTCCTTCATCGCCCACTCGATGCATTGCTCCTGCATCTCCGCCCACGAGGTGTGGATCTGGATCAGTTTCGGCATCGCCCCTGGGTCCTTGCCCGCCTCGCGCGCGCCCCGCTCGAACCGCTCAAAGAGCCCCTTGATCTTGTCATCCGCCGCGCCGACGGTGATCAGGCCATCCACCGTCTTGCCGGTGCGCTGCGCGGTGACGGGGCCGGCGGTGGCGATGTAGATGGGCGGCGGCGTCTCCGGCATTGTGTAGAGTTTGGCCGATTCGAGGGTGAAGAAATCGCCCTTGTGCTTGACGACCTTGCCGGTGAAGAGCTTCTGGATGATCTCCACCGCCTCGGTCATCATCGCGAGGCGCGTCGGCGCTTCCGGCCAGAGACCGCCGATGATGTGCTCATTGAGCGCCTCACCGCTGCCGAGACCGAGGTAGGTGCGGCCGGGGAACATCGCCTCAGTCGTGGCGGCGGCGTGCGCGACGACGGCGGGGTGAAAGCGGAAGGTGGGGCAGGTGATGCCCGTACCGAAGCGCATCGTCTTCGTCGCCTGGCCGAGCGCACCAAAGAAGGTCCAGACGAACGCCGCTTGCCCCTGCTCCGGCGTCCACGGATGGAAGTGCTCCGAGGCAAAGACGCCTCCGAAGCCGACATCCTCCGCCTGCTGGCACCAGCGCACGAGGTCATTCGGATGGAACTGCTCCAATGATGCCGAGTAGCCGATGAAACCCATATTTTCCTACCCCCTGACCCCCGCCCTCGAAGGGAAGGGGAACTGGGCGGTCACGCCGAGGTGCAACCGCCCCAACGAATCCCGGCATTCTCCCCCTCTGAGCAGTGGACGAGATCCCTTTCCTCCTAGAACCCCCGCTCTACTACCCCTTCGATCTTCATCCGCAGCGTGATGCGGTGCTCTTTGCGAAAGTTCGGCGTTGATTCCCGCGCGCGTTCCGGGCCGCTATATCGCACGGCGAGCCGCGCGATGTCCGCCTGTGCGGTCTCGACATCGTGATTCAGCGTCACGGTGCCGCGTAGCGTGACGAACCGCTGTCCATCCTCCACACAGATCGAGATGCGCGGGTCGCGGGCAAGGTTGCGATCCTTCACGCGGCCCTGCGCGGTGTTCATCATAATCTCATCATTTTGCAGTTCGTACCACATCACGGTCTGCTGCGGCGTGCCATCCTTGTTGATCGTCGCCAGCACCGCAAACCGCTTCTCGTTCAGGAATTCTCGCGCTTTGTCCGTCAGTTGGGTTGCCAATGAAGCCTCCTACTTAACCTTTTAGCCCCCTTCCCCGGTGGGGAAGGGGGAATGAGATTGCCGTACCTGCCTGCTGCCTGCTGCCGACTGCTGACTACCGACTCTCTCAGATCCAATGGACGAACTCGACCTTGTTGCCATCCGGATCCCGATAGAAGGCGTTCATCACGCGTCGCTCGACGCCGGGGATGACGCGCGTATCGAGTGGCGTTTCGGCGATATATCCGGCGGCGTCGAGTCGCATACAGATTTCCTCGATATTCTCGACGGCGAGGCCAATGTGGTCAAAGAGACCGTAGGGATGCGCGCCGGGGTCCTCCGTCTGCTTCGCTAGTTGTATGCCCGGCAACCAGTAAAAGACCGGCGCATCATCCGTGCCGCTCCGCCGGAGAACCGGCAACCCGATCAGGTCGCGATAAAAACGGAGCGCCGTGTCGAAATCCTTCACCTTGATGCAGACGTGCAGGTTCTCCGCGTCAACCCGCGCCACAAACCCCTCAGTCACACACCCCTCCTCCTGGTGAATGTTGTAGCCACAGAGACGCGAGAGAACACAGAGGATAGTATCGAGAGAAAACGGGAAGAAATCTCTTTCTATTCCTCTTCGTTTCTCCTCTGTGCTCTCGGTCTCTCTGTGGCGAACTCTCCCGGCTATTCTACAGGTTTTGCAGGGCCGGGGCGTGGGGTTGCGGAAGACCGGCGTGATGTCCGCAGCCCATCAGTGAATAGGCCCCGACATCCAGAGGTGTTTGCCCCCTGGGTAGGACAGTATGATACGGTAGCATCGGCTTCGGCCTGCGGAGATCACATCGCGGGCGCAAGCCTGCATTACGCATGATTGGGGGGAAAGATGCCTGAACTGAAGAGCCAGCAATTGCGGCGGGTCAATCATCAGGGTGACGCGCTCCGTCTCGGCATGAACTGGACGGAGGAAGATCTCGGCAAGCCACAAATCCTCGTCGAGAGCGCGTATGGGATGGGACACCCCGGCACCTTCCACTTCCGGCCGCTGATCGAGGAAGTTTCCAATGGCGTCTTCGAGGCGGGCGGCAAACCGGGCGTTTTCTACACGTCGGACATCTGCGACGGCGTCGCGCAGGCGCACGCGGGCATGTCCTACTCGCTCGTCTCGCGCGATATTCAGGCGGCGATGATCGAGATTCACGCCCTTGGCCACCCGCACGACGGCATGGCGCTGATCTCCGGCAATGACAAATCTGTCCCCGCGCACTTGATCGCGATGGCGCGCTGTAACCTCCCGGCGATTCATCTGCCCGGCGGCACGCAGATGAACGCGCCGAACTCCGTCACCTCCGATTATATGTGGGGGATGGGCGCGGCGGTGGAGCGGGGCGAAATGTCCCGCGAGGACCTTGAGATGCACCAGCACGACGCCTGCCCCAGTTGCGGCGCCTGCCAGTTCATGGGGAGCGCGAGCACGGGTCAGGTGCTGGTCGAAGCGCTGGGCCTCGCGCTGCCGGGAAGCGGCCTGATCCCCGCGCCGCTCACCCGCCACCTGCGCGTCGCGCGGGCGGTCGGCAAGCAGATTGTCAAACTGGTGGAGATGGATCTTCGACCCCGCCAGATCCTCACCCGCGCGGCGTTCGAGAACGCGATCATGCTTCATGCGGCGGTCGGCGGCTCTACGAACAGCCTCCTGCATCTGCCAGTGATCGCCCGCGAGGTCGGGATTGTGGTGACGATTGATGACTTCGATTACATCCACCGCCATGTCCCTGTATTGGCGAACGCGAAGACGACGGGCAAGTATCCGGTCGAATATCTCTGGTACGCGGGCGGCGTCCCGGCAGTAATGTTGCAACTCCGCGATTTGCTGCACTTGAATTGTATGACTGTGACGGGCAAAACGGTCGGCGAGAACCTGGAAGAAATCGAGCGGAGCCGCTTCTTCCAGGAGACGCGCGGCTACCTGGCGAATGTCAAGGTGCCGGTGGAGGAAATTATCCGCCCGCGTGCGCAGGCGTTCGGCCCCGAGGGCGGCGTCGGCGTCCTGCGGGGCAATCTCGCGCCGGGTGGCGCGGTGATTAAGCACTTCTCCGTACCGAAGGAGATGCATATTCATGTCGGCCCGGCGCGCGTCTTCGACAATGAGGACAGCGCGGTCGCCGCGCTGATTGAGCGCGTCGTGCAACCCGGCGATGTGGTCGTGATCCGCTACGAAGGACCAAAGGCGAACGGCATGCCGGAGATGTACTACGCGACAACCATCATCGCCGCCAGCATCGAACTCACGGCAACCTGCGCCGTCGTGACGGACGGGCGGTATTCCGGGGCGGCGAAAGGCCCGGCGGTCGGGCATGTCACGCCCGAGGCGATGGATGGTGGCCCGCTCGCCTTGGTCGAGGAAGGCGACCTGATCGAGATCAACGTGCCGGAGCGCCGCCTCGCGGTCGTCGGCACGAAAGACGGTCACTTGACGCCTGAGGAAGTGGACGCGCTCCTCGCCGACCGCCGCGCGCAGTGGGCGCCGCCACCACCCCGCCACACGAGCGGTATCCTCGCCCTCTATGCCAAGATGGCCGCCAGCACCGCAGACGGGGCGTCTATCGCGTGAAAATCCCCGCTACAGCGCGTAATCTCCCGTGTGCGCCTCTTCCAGGTACCGCGCGAGCAGATCAATGCACGCCTGCACGTCCGCTGCGCTCACCATCTCGTTGACCGTGTGGACGTAGCGCGTCGGGATGGAGAGCGTGAACGCCGGGATGCCGCCGTTGAGCCGCTGCACGCCGCCCGCGTCCGTGCCGCCAAAGGGCAGGACCTCCATCTGGTGCGGGATCCCCTCACGCTCGGCGATCGCGCGGAAATGCTCGACCAGTTTCGGATGGCAGATCAGCGAGCCATCCATGATCTTGATCGCCGCACCGCCGCCGAGGCTCGTCACGGTATTCTCCGCGCCGCCACCAGGGATGTCCATCGCCAGCGTCACGTCGAGTGCGACGACAATCGTCGGGTTCAAGGCGGAACCGCTCGCCGCCGCGCCGCGCAGCCCAACCTCTTCCTGCGTCGTCGCGACCGCGTAGATCGTCGCCTCGTGCGAGCGCAGCGCCCGGAGCGCCTCGAACATCACGAAGAGGCTGGCGCGGTCGTCCATCGCCTTGCAGATGTAGGTGTCGCCGACGCGCTCGAAGGTGCGATCCATCGTCACATAATCCCCGACGCGCACGGACTCCTTGACGGCATCGGCGGACATGCCGAGATCCACGAAGAATTCGTCATGCTGAGGCAGTTTCCGTTCCTCGCCGCGCGTCAGATGCGGCGGCTTGCGAGCGGGTTGCAACGCGCCGCACAGCGCCTTCCCATTTGCGGTCGTGACGAGGACGCGCTGGGCGACCATATTTGCCGGGTCATGCCCGCCGAGCGTTTGTAGACGGAGGAACCCCTTGTCGTCAATGTACTTGACGAGGAAACCAATCTCGTCCATATGCGCGGCGAGCATCACGCGCACATCATCCCGCCCCTTTTTTGTGCCGATCACGTTGCCGAGAGCATCTGTCCGTACTTCATCACACAGCGCGCCCAGTTCCTCGCGGGCGATCACTCGCTGCTGCTCCTCCCGCCCCGACACGCCGGGCGTCTCCACCAACTGCTTGAACAGCGCCTCATTGAGTGCCATATCGCTTCCTTTCCAACGGAATCCGAACCAACCGCCGCGAGAGCGTAACGCGCCCCCATCCGTGCGTCAACGGAACCGGAGAGAACGCAAAGAGAGCATGAGAGAAAGAGAGAAATGGGAGCATGGGTAAAAGACGGAAGAGGCGACGATGGCCCCATACGATGATTCCTTTTGATTTTCTTTGCGCTCTTCGTGCTCTTTGCGTCTTTGCGGTTCAATCGGTTTCCGTGTGGGCTGTCTCTTATACACATCTCCGAGCCCACGAGACAGGCAGAAATCTC
>CALBSO010000096.1 GCA_937968015.1 uncultured Thermomicrobia bacterium | reverse complement strand
CCTATCAGCGCCCCCACCCGCCCATCGCCGTGGCGGGGATCGGGCCGCGCTCCGACATGTTGACGCTGGCCGGGGAGCGCGATTGGATCCCGATGAGCATCAATATCGTCACGCCGGCGACGCTGAAGGCGCACTGGGAAACCTACGCCGCGAGTAGTGCGCAGGCCGGGCGCACCGCGGACCGCGCGATCTGGCGGGTCTCGCGCGATATCTACATCGGCGAGACGCCGGAGCAGGCACGGCGCGATGTGCTTGACGGCGTGCTGGGGCGTGACTGGCGCGACTACTTCCTGCCGCTGTTGAAGAAGAACAACATGCTGATCGGGCCGAAGCTCGACCCCGCGATGCCCGACGACGCGGTGACGCTCGACTATCTCTGCGAGAACCTCTGGATCGTTGGCGACGTGGAGGAGGTGACGCAGAAGCTGCGCGACCTCTACACGACCGTTGGCGGCTTCGGCACGCTGCTGGTGATCGGTCATGAGTGGCAGCCGGAGGAGAAGTGGCGGCGCTCGATGGAGTTGCTGATGACCGAGGTCGTGCCACGAATGGCCGATCTGGAGGCGAGCATTGGGTCGGGGTGAATCCGCATACATCCGTACGGATGAATGAGCGGAATAATCGCATTCGCTATCCGCTCTGCTCCTCGATCGTGGCGACGGGGTGAGGACAGCGATTCCCTCCGCGTTCACCTCCCGATCGGGGCCCAGAACGCCACGCGCCCGCACGAGCGCCCCCGGCGCGATGTCGCTCGATGTCCCCATCGCGATCCGCGTCTCGGGCCCCCTCCAGTTCCTACGGGGTCACTTCGCTACATTTCGCGCGACAATTCGTGTGGCGATCCGGAGGGTGCAATCGCCTGACCGATCCGTTCCCGCACCTTTGCCAGCGCATCAACCAACTCCGGCGGCGTGCGCACGCGGAAGGCGAAGGGGAGGGCAGCGAGCGAGCGGGCCAACCAGTCAATGTCCATGGCGCTGCACCGCACGATGACCGCCCCGTCCTCCTCTGTCACCACCGCGAACAGCGGTGCGACCCATCGTCGTGCTTCCTCGGGCGACGTGTCGAGCGCGATCTCCGCCGACCAGCGCGCCGGGAGCAGCGCGAACGACCGCTGCACGTAGGCGAGGCAGTCGAAATCGGCGGGGCGTGCGAAGGGCGTCCCTTCCGGCTCGACGCCCATCACGCGGTCGAGCCGGAAGACGCGTACGTCCCCGCGCAGATGGCAGTACCCGACGGTGTACCACGCCGCGTTCTTCAGATAGACCACCGCGTACGGGTCGAACGTGCGGACGGTCGTCTCGCCTTCCCGGTCCCGATAGGTCAGCGTCGCGCGTCGCCCCTCGGCAGCGCCCGTGGCGAGCGCGAGCAGGGTGGTCGGCGGCGGGATCGGCGGGCGCGGGATGTCCGGCAGCGGCGCATTCGGCCGGTCAAGGATGAGGGCCTCCGCCAGGGCCTTGACCTGCATCCGCAGCGCCTCCGGCAGGACACGCTCGATCTTCGCCAGCGCGCCCTCGATCGCGGGGGCGGCGCCCGTCAGCCCGAAGCGCCGCGCGAACAGGAGGCCGAGCGTCACGGCGAGCGCCTCGTCGTTCGCCAGCATCATGGGCGGCAGCCGGAAGCCGGGGCGCAGCCGATAGCCGCCGTGTCGCCCCGACCGCGCCTCAACCGGGATCCCGATATCCTGGAGCATCGTGATGTAGCGGCGGACCGTCCGCAGGTCCACCTCCAGCCGCGCCGCGAGTTCGGCGCCGCTCGCGCTGCCGCGGGATTGGAGGACTTCGAGCACGGTGAGCACGCGCGTCGTCGGATGATACATGCGAATCTCCCCAGAATTGGTGGCGGTATCTGTCCGCAAAGCGTGCCACACTTTCGGGGAGCGGGCAATACCGCGACGCGATGATGGACACGAAGGAGGGACCGATGGAGGAGAGGATCACTATGGCATCGCAATCGGCGCAACCGCAGCGAACGTCCAGCCTGATCGTGGAGCTCAGGCAATACACGCTCCTGCCGGGGAAGCGGGATGTCCTGATCGACATCTTCGAGCGGGAGTTCATCGCGGAGCAGGAAGCCGTCGGGATGGAGGTCATTGACCACTTCCGGGACCTCGACGACCCCGACCGATTTGTCTGGCTCCGCGGCTTTCCCGATATGCCCGGTCGGGCGAAGGCGAACGAAGCCTTCTACACCGGGGCGGTGTGGGCGAAGAACCGCGACGCGGCCAACGCCACCCTGATCGATACCGACAACGTCCTGCTGCTCCATCTAGCGGACCCGACCTTCGGGTACCCGACCGGGGGCGACCGTCCGCCGGTCGGCGCCAAAGCCGATGCCCCCGCATGCCTGGTAGTCGCCACCATCTGCCAGCTCGATCCGACGATGGAGGATGATTTCCCGGCGTTCTTCGCGCGTGCGGTTGCGCCGGCACTGACGGAGGCCGGAGCGACGATCCTCGCTGCCTACGCGACCGAGCACAGCCCGAACAATTACCCGCGGCTGCCGATCCGCGAGGGGGAGCATATGTTCGTCTGGTTCGCGCGCTTCCCGGATCTCGCGGCGTACGAGCATCATCGCGCGACCCTCGCACAGTCGCGGCGCTGGCGTAGCGACATCGCGGAGGCACTGGCTCGACGCCTCGCCGGTACCCCGGAGGTGCGGAGGCTCGTGCCGACGGCGCGCTCGCGGATGCGCGCCACCATATCTGGTGGTAGTCACATCGTATAGCAAGGCATACGTGCCCGTGTAGGACCGGTTATGGCACCCAACGACAAGACATCCCTTCCCTAGCCCACATGCGCCAGCCGCTGCTCCTCGATCCGGGCGAGGTCGTGGCCGACGAAGCGGCTACCGATCAGACCGACGATCCCCGCGAACAGGAGCATGATCGGGCAGGTCACCTGCAATGCGCGGCTTAATCCGTGCGCCCCACCGCCGAGATGGTCCGAGATGGCGCCGACGATCAAGGGCGACGTGACATCGCCGAGCAGGTGGCCGATCAAGAGGGTTATCGAGACGACGAGCGCCCGCACCCCCGGCGGCACGACATCCTGCGTCACGGCGGTGAGCGGGCCTGAGTACATACTCAAGAGGAGCGCGCTGACGAAGAAGAGGGGTAGGAAGCCACTGAATCCGCCCTGCGAGACGGCGAGCGCGAAGCAGGGCGCGGCGGCTGCGAGCGTGATCCCGCAGGCGAGGACGCGGCCACTCGCCCAGCGCTCGGTCAGCCGGTCCGCCAGCATGCCGCCGAGTAGGATACCGATCAGCCCCGCCACGACGAGCACCGCACCCGAGACCGTCCCGGCCTTCCCTTCCTTGAAGCCGAAGGCGCGCTGGAGATAAACCGGCAGCCAGTACGCCGCGGCGCCGAGCACCCAGAAGGCGAAAATTTGCAGGAGAATGCCGACCACGACCGTCGGCGTGCCGAAGAGCAGGCGCAATTGCGGGCCGAGCGGCTGGATCGGCGCGTCGCCGTCGGCCCGGCGTCGCCAGCCATCCGCGCTGCCCCGGATTGGCTCGCGCATCCGCCAGGCGAGGAGGGCAAAGAAGAGGCCCGGCAGCCCGGTCACGAAAAAGGCGATCCGCCAACCGAGGCTCCCCGCGAGAATGCCGCCGAGCGAGAAGCCGATTGCCAGCCCGATCAGCGACCCCGCACCCCATTTGCTCATCACGCGCGCCCGTGCGGCACGAGGGTAATAATCGCTGAGCAGCGATGTGCCCGCCGGGTAGTAGCCCGCCTCGCCGATGCCGACGAGGGCGCGCGAGCCGAAGAGCGTCCAGAATCCCGTCGCCAGCCCGCTCAGAAAGGTGGCGCCACTCCAGATCGCCACGCAGATGCTGATGATATTCTTGCGCACGCCGCGATCTGCCCAGATGCTGAGCGGCAAGGCAGCGACTGCATAAACGAGGAGGAAGGCGGTACTGAGCGCGCCCGCCTGCGTGTCACTCAGACCGAACTCGTTCTGAATCTTCGAGAGCGCGGCAGGCAGCACGTAGCGGTCGAGATAGTTGAAGAGGTTGATCGCGAACATCACCCAGAAAACAGAGGATGCCGCGCGCGATACACGCCCCGTGGCAGCCTGTTCCCCAGACACCGGTATCTCCGCCGCGTGTTCCACGTCCGGTTCCTTCCTGTATCCATCCCTGCGTTTCGGTTGCCGGTGACGATAGCACGCACCCGGGGTGCAAACAAGCAGCGTGGACCCCTCTCATGAGTCGCGGAAAATTGCTGCGAAAATATCCCCGCAAACCCCTTGACAAATGTCCGAACACTCTGTATATTCATGACTGTGAGGTCCCGATGACCGAAGCACCCAGCCGGATACCGAAGCCGCAAGGCCGCAGGGTTCGGAGATGGGGCAGAGGCTATCGGGGTCTCGCACTTTCATGCCCGGAAAGATTGAACCGCACGCGGCCCTGGCTGCCCAACAGGGAGCCACGCCCGGCGGAGCGCACAGAGAAAAGCGCCTTCTTCATGCCTGCGAAATCAGGAACCCAAACCCATACCCTTCGCATATTCGGCTGGCGCTCTGCCAACCATTGCTTTGAAATCCTTGATGAAATGCGCTTGATCGAAGTATCCGAGATCCAATGCCAGCGTTGATAAATCCGCAACGCCGCCATCGGCCAATTGTTCCGCTGCTTCGTGAAGGCGATACCGTTTAATTACCCACTTCGGGCCGACACCGACGTATTGACTGAAGATGCGTTGCAACGTTCTCTTGTTGAGGTTGAACCGACGCACAACGTCGTCCACCTTGGTAATCGCTCGATCAGCGATGATCCGGTCAACGATCCGGTTAATTAGCCCGACGTTCTCGTCCCACGCCGGAAGCCGCTCGCGAAGGAAATTTTCCGCGAGGGCGATCATCGCTCCTTTGTCCTCAAGCCGGAGCATCGCCTGCGCAAAACAGAGGCCATTGACGCCGAAGGCGTCACTGAGACTGAGCGAACCATCAGTAAACTGAGAGACGGGCGACTTCACGAAAGGGTAGAAGGCCCCGGGCTTGAATTTCACGCCAAAAACCTGCCCCCTGTCTTCGAGTAGACGGGAGAACTTCCCGCTCATGACGCCAACGATGCTCGATCGGTCTTTCTCGATAACCAGATGGACAGAAGGATGCGGAAGGACTTCCTGTCGGTAAGGTTCCTGGCCTCTGAGGTCCCAGGTGACGATCCAATACTGCTCCACGAAAAAACGAAGGTCCGACGACGGTGGGTGGAGCGAAAGCCGAAACTTCCTCTCAGCCGCTTTGAGATTCAAAATACCCCTGGGATTGCCGATTTCTGACTCCACCATCGCTCACACCGAACTACGATTAGCCCGCAATCGCCAAAATATATCGCCTCGAAAGATACGGACAGCGCGGTCATCCCCACGTATCATGGCACGATGAATCTCCCCTGTCGCGTTTTTCCAATCCCTCGCGATGCCTCCGTGCTACAGTACCCATATCATGACACGAACACATGTTCGCGTCAATGTGGCGAGTTGCTGCGACGCGACCGCGATGACGGCAAGGAGGAAGCAGACATGAGCACACAGGCAACGGGCACATTTGAGATCAAGAAGTGGGACGAGCAGGCTTATCACGAGTCCGGTGACGGCGCGAAGATGACCTCTGCGCACGTCTCCTACCTCTACCACGGCACCATCGAGGGTGAGAGCATCATGGAATATCTGATGAGCTACCGCTCGGATGGCACCGGCGTGTACGTCGGGTTGGAGCGCATCGCGGGCAGTATCGGTGGGCGGGCGGGGAGCCTCGTACTCCAGCACACCGGCACATTCACGTCGGACGGCGTGACGGGGACGTACCTCGTCGTGCCGGATTCCGGCACGGGCGACCTGCTCGGGCTGCGCGGCGGTGGCAATCTGTCCATCTCCGGCGCGGGGCCATACCCCTTCGCGCTCGACTACGACTTCGCATAGCGGGCACGACGCACCGTCCAACAACGCTCACGTCACCATCGGAGGAACACTGCCATGCAGACCCATCTCGCGCATATCCAGTTCAACGTCCGTCCGGAAAATGTGCCATTCTATCGGGACTTGATGGCGTTCTTGGGCTGGAAGACACTTTTCGACAATGAAGGGATGCTCGGCGTGGCAGGCAAGAGCGATGACAGTCTTTGGTTCATCGGCCAGGTCAAAGAGGTCAGCAACGACTACGACGGACCGGGGATGAACCACCTCGCGATCGGCGCGGCGTCGCAAGCGGACGTTGACGCCGTTGCGTCCCATCTCATGGAGCGAGGAGTAGGTCTGCTCTTCGAGACGCCACGGCACCGCCCGGAATTTACCGAGAGTGAAGAGCAGACGTATTACCAGGTGATGTTCGAGTCACCGGATCGTATCCTGCTGGAAGTCGTGTATACAGGCCCGAAGTCCGCGTAAGGGTCATCCTGCCTACATCGTGCTGCGCCCGGCGCGTTGAAAGAGACAGGGAACGTGTCGGGAGACGATGCGCGGCGCAGGGCGCGGGTCTGCCACCAGATGGCGGGGAGGCGGGCGATTTTGTCCCACTTCGTCAGGGCGGCGCGGTGCGTGTAGACGTGGTAATCGATCGCCTCGATGCGGCCGAGGATGCCGCCGTAGAGCGTCGCCGCCGCCTGCACCGGGAACTGCCCGGCACGATGGAGGCGCGCGATACCGGGGGCGCTCGCACGATAGAGTGCGCGGGCACGGGCGATCTGAAAGGCCATCAGGCGGCGGAACGCATCGTCCACCACGCCGGCGGCTATCTTTTCTTCATCGTAGCCGAAGGCGGCGAGTTCGTCCTGCGGGAGATAGATGCGGCCCATCGCGGCATCCGTGCCGACATCGCGCAGGATGTTCGTGAGTTGCATGGCGATACCGAGATTCGCCGCGTACTCCAGTGTCTCCGCCGCGCCGTCGTAGCCGAGTACCGGTGTACAAAGCAGACCGATCGTGCTGGCAACGCAGTAGCAGTAGCGCCCCAGTTCGTCCCAGGTCGCGTAGCGCGCGTCGGTGAGGTCCATGCGCATGCCGTCGAGCAGGTCCCACAAGGGCTGCGACGGAATATCGAATCGCGCGCGGGCATCGGCGAAGGCGCGGATGATCGGCAGCGCGGTATCCATCGCGCGCAGCCGCTTCTCCCACCAGTCAACGCGGGCGAGGAGGTCGGCGGGCGCCGCCGTGGCCGGCGCGCGATCCACGAGATTGTCGGAGTAGCGGCAGATGGCGTAAATCGCCCAGATCGCGCGCCGTTTCTCCGGCGGCAGGAAGCGGATTGAGAAATAGAAGGCGTGCGCGTGGTAGCGCGTCACCAGTCGGCACGTCTCGTAGGCGTCCGCGAGTGTCATCACCGCCGCATTGGCATGCACCGCGGCGGCGGGGGCATGCAGCACATCTCCCTCGAACGGATCGAGCGCACGCGGCCAAGTCATGGGGAACCCCGAAGCAGAGAGCGGGCAGCACATTGCGCGCAGCAACGGACGATGCATGTTCCACACTCCGGATACTCAATAAATCGGATATGTGCTGAGCATCGCGTATTCATCACCGCTCGCTGCCTACTGCCCGTTATTTTCCTGGTACTTTCTACTCGGAAAAGCCCGGATTGGATCACTCCGGTGCGATGCCGGAACTCCCTCCACATCGCATCACGATGGGAATCCCCTCCTCTATAGAACGTGCGGTGTACGCGCGCGGTTGTCATCCGCCCCGCCGCCTTCTCGCTGAGCAGGCACAGGGGCCTACCATTATGAACGATGCAGGTTAGGGGTGGGTACAACCGCTAATCAGCGACGGCGGTGTCGCGCGCGGGCAGATCATCGGCCGTCTGCCGCGTCGTGCCGTCGGTTCGCGTCAGGGTGACCTGCGCGATCCGGAGGTGGTCCATCCGATCCACGCGGATGAGGAGGTGGTCCGTCTCGATGCTCTCGCCCGCCTTCGGGATGCGCCCCATGCGATCGAGGACGTACCCGGCGATTGTCTCGTAGCCATCGTCCACATCGCCAAGCGGCACCATCGCGCGGACTTCCGCGATCGGCGTGCGGCCGTCGAGCGTGATACTGCCGTCCGCGTTCCGCTGCAGTTGCGGTGCGGCGCGGTCGAATTCGTCCTCGATGTCACCTACCAGTTCCTCGATCAAATCTTCCATTGTGACGAGGCCCGCCGTGCCGCCGTAGTCATCCACGAGAATCGCCATGTGCGTGTGGCGGCGGCGCATTTCGAGCATCAGGTCGTCAATATGCACCGATTCCGGCACGACGAGCACCGGGCGCATGATCGCCTCGACCGATTCCTGATCCCGGCCGGAGCCGACCGCCGCGATGATGTCCTTGACATGCACCATACCGCGGATCGTATCGAGGTTTTCTTCATAGACGGGGAAGCGGGTATAGGTGCTCGTCGCAATCTGTGGCGCGACGTCGGCGATCCGCGTGTGCTGCTCGATCCCGGCGACCTGCGTACGCGGTATCATCACCTGCTGCGCTTCCTTATCCGCGAAGGAGAAGACGCGGTCAATCAACTCGCGCTCGCCCGTTTCGAGCGTTCCTGCCTGCTCGCTCTCCCGCACGAGGATGCGCAATTCTTCTTCGGTGTACGTCCCGCGCTCGCTCGTATCGCCGAGGCCGAGCCGCCTGAGAAGGAAATTCGCGCTATTGTTCAGGACGGCAATCAAGGGGCGAAAAACGATCAGGAAGAGACGGATCGGGCCAATCACCAGCAATGCCATTCGCTCCGGGTTCTGGATAGCGATGCGCTTCGGTAAGAGCTCGCTCATCAGCACCGTGACATAGGTGACGAGGAGAAAGGAGACGACGATGGCGATGATATGCGCGGAGATCACCGGCAGATTGGCCGGCAGCCACGCGAAAGCAGGCTCGATCAATCTGGCGACGACCGGCTCGCCGAGATAGCCGAGCGCCAACCCGGCGATCGTGATGCCGATCTGCGTCGCGGAGATATACGGATTGAGATTGGCGAGCGCACCCTTCACCCAGCGCGCCCGGGTGTTCCCTTCCCGTGCCAGTTGCTCGATCCGGCTGCGGCGGGAGGCGACGAGGCCATACTCGGTCGCGACAAAATAGGCATTGAGGAAGACGATCAGGGCAAGTGTCGCCAGCCCGGCGATCGTTCTCCAAACTTCAGCGCTCATGTAACGAGGAACCCCTCCATGACAGCCCCGGCGACAGGGGCAAGAACGCACGCGCGGCTCAGAACGCGCCGGGACCGAACCATTCCATTGACAAAAGTATAGCATGGGCCCCGCCAGCGGGGGTCAGGTAAAAAGATTTTTGCACTTTACTTTCAATTTCCGCGAATCTTCAGCGATCTCCGACGCGTGCTACGGGTAGCGCAGGCATCCCGGGATAACGGCGTGACGGACATCGGTACCAATTCGGAGGGACACGTACCATGAAAAAGATGCTCCTTGCCGCAGGCAGTGCGCTCGCGCTGGTGATGCTCCTTGCGGGAACTGTCTTCGCGGCGAACACACCGGCGACCGCCCCCGCGAGCGCGGCGGCCGGCCAACCGGCGATGGATAAGGATGTGGATTTCGGCTACTACATCTGGTTCGACGGCGACCGCATCCAATTGCGGACAACCGACCGCGGCAACGGCCCCGGCCCGAGTGAGTACACCGGCGTCATCACCGCACATAATGACAGGGGCGGCGTGGAGATCCGCGATGTGGACCTGATCAAGGCGGAGAACGATGACTCGGCGGTCGCGGCGGGCAACAAACTCGATTTCCGCTTCCGCACCTACAACGGCATTGACGGCGTCGCCTTCACCGCCCATGACGCGACGCGCATTACCTTCCGCCTCTATCGTGACGGTCATCTCATCAGCACCGACCACATCTTCCTCGGCGCAGGCGAGGTGAACCCGCCCGGCAACCCGTTCTCGCTCTTCCTCGGCTAAGGAGAGAGCGTTCCTACCCCCAACCCCCTCCCTCAAAGGAGGGGGCTTTCGTCTCCCCTTCCCTCGGAGGGAAGGGGCGCGGTTGGATCACGTCCAGATGATATCCATCAGGCGGCCCATCGGTCGCTCCCTTCCGCTGCGGGGCCATCGAGACGAAGCGTCGCAGTGACCCGGCGAAACTCGTCACGGGCGCGGAAGAGCGTGGACTTCACTGCCTTGCGTGAGATGCCAAAGACCACGCCGATCTCCTCACAAGACATTCCCTCGCATTCCCGCAGAATGAGCGCCTCCCGGTTCCGGGAGGACATCCGCGCGAGGACCGCCTTCACGGCGCTGCTGCCCTCCCGATCGAGCACCATCTGCTCCGGGTCCGCACCGCCGATGTGGTCCGCCATCGCGACGCCCTGCGCACCATCCCAGACCGTCCAGCGGGCGCGTCGGCGACGACGTATCTCATCGAGGCAGCAGTTCCGCGCCACCCGATAGAGCCACGCGGGGAAATTGACATCCGTTGGGATATGCGACAGCGCGCGGTAGACCTTGATGAAGGTTTCCTGCAAGAGGTCGGCGGCATCGTCCGCATTCCCGGACATCAGGCGATAGATGTACCCGTACAGTGGGCGTTCGTACTGCCGGAGCAGCGCCTCGAAGGCCACCGCGTCACCCATCTTCGCCTGCTCGATTCGCTGGGTATCGTGAGAAACCAGATAGTGCGTCGTCATCGGTGCCTCACCCCTCACTCATTCTGTCCCGCCGTCGCGCTCATTTCATCACTGCTGACTCCAGTCTAGGGGGTGATCGGGGGTAGCACATCCGTAAAGTTACGGATTCGGCGGGCGCACATCCCCTCTCCCACACCTTGACACGGGGAATATCAAGGTTTCTGCGGGTGTTAGCACTGATAGGACGAGAGTGCTAACGCTCTCCAGAAGGGATATTTCCTCATGGCACAACCACGATTCACCGAGAAGGCGGGCGAAGCGCTCGCCGCGAGCCAGCAATATGTGCTTGAGAACGGCTACAGCCGATACGAACCGGAGCACCTGCTCGTCGCCCTGCTCGCGCAGGAGGGCGGCATTGTCCCGCTCCTACTCACCAAACTTGGCGTTGACCCGATCGAGCCGCGCGCGATGGCGGAGCAGTTCGGCAGCCGCGTGCCGCGTGGCATCAGTGGCGCGAATCAGCAAATCACGCCATCCGAGCGAATGCAGGCCGTCTTCCGGCAGGCAGTCGAGGCGGCGAACGAACTGGGCGACAGTTATCTGAGCACCGAACATCTCTTTCTCGCCATGCTCACCCCGCGCCTCGGCGGCGCGCCGGAGCAGTTGGTGACGACGTTCGGCCTGACGCGGGAGCGTGTCCTGGCCGCACTGCAGGAAGTGCGCGGCGGGCAGCATGTGGACAGCCCGAACCCGGAAGGCAAGTACCAGGCGCTCGAAAAGTACGGGCGCGACCTGACCGCCCTCGCGCGCGACGGCAAACTCGATCCCGTCATCGGCCGGGATGAGGAGATCCGTCGCGTCATGCAGGTGCTGTCGCGCCGGACGAAGAACAACCCGGTGCTGATCGGCGAGCCGGGCGTCGGCAAGACGGCCGTCGCCGAGGGACTGGCGCAGCGCATCGTGCAAGGCGATGTGCCGAGCACGCTGAAGAACCGGCAGATCATCGCGCTCGACATGGGCGCATTAGTGGCGGGGGCGAAGTATCGCGGCGAGTTCGAGGATCGCCTGAAGGCCGTCCTCAAGGAAGTGCAGGAGAATGAGGGGACCATCATCCTTTTCATTGACGAACTGCACACCGTCGTCGGGGCCGGGGCCGGGAATGATGGCGCGATGGACGCCGCGAACTTACTCAAGCCCGCATTGGCACGCGGCGAACTGCACGCGATCGGCGCGACGACGCTCGATGAGTACCGCAAGTACATCGAGAAGGATGCCGCCCTCGAACGGCGTTTCCAGCCGGTGAAGATCGGCGAGCCGAGCGTGGACGACACCGTCTCGATCCTGCGCGGCCTGCGCGAGCGGTACGAGGTGCATCACGGCGTGCAAATTCACGACGCGGCGCTCGTCGCGGCGGCGACGCTCTCTGACCGCTACATCACCGACCGCTTCCTGCCGGACAAGGCGATTGACCTCGTGGACGAGGCCGGAGCGAAGTTGCGGCTGGAGATCGAATCCCGCCCGGCGGCGCTGGACGAGGTTGAGCGACGCTGGACACAGTTGGAGATCGAGCGGACGGCGCTTGCGAAGGAAAAGGACCGCCGCTCGCGGGAGCGACTCGCGGAACTCGAACGCGAACTGGCCGAAATCGGCGAGAAGCGCGATGCCTTGCGGTCGCAATGGACGCAGGAGCAGGATGTCATCAACCGGAGGCGCGGCCTCAAGCGACAGGTCGAGGAGACGCGCACCGAGATCGAGAAGGCGGAGCGGGCGGCGGACTACAGCCGCGCAGCGGAACTGAAGTATGGCACGCTGACCGAGTTGGAGAAGCAACTCGCCGCCGAGGCGGACGAGCCGACCGTGGCGGCAACCGGCATCCGGCCGCTCCTGACGGAAGAAGTGACGCCGGAGGAGATCGCGGCGGTCGTCTCGACGTGGACGGGTATCCCGGTCACCAACCTCGTGGAAGGTGAGGCGGTCAAACTGGCGACGATGGAGGGTCGGTTGCACGAGCGGGTCGTCGGGCAGGAGACGGCAATTACGGCAGTCTCGAAGGCGATCCGGCGCGCCCGCGCGGGGATGAGCGATCCGAAGCGACCGCTCGGTTCCTTCCTCTTCCTCGGTCCGACGGGCGTCGGCAAGACCGAACTGGCGCGCGCCCTGGCGGAATTCCTCTTTGATGACGAATCGGCGCTCTTGCGCTTCGACATGTCGGAGTATCAGGAGCGGCACACGGTCGCGCGGTTGTTCGGCGCGCCTCCCGGCTACGTCGGCTATGATGAGGGCGGGCAGTTGACCGAGCGGGTGCGGCGGCAGCCGTACAGTGTCCTCTTGTTCGATGAGATCGAGAAGGCGCACCCGGAGGTCTTCAACGCCCTCCTGCAAGTGCTCGACGACGGGCGGCTGACGGACGGCCAGGGGCGCACCGTGGACTTCACGAACACGGTGATCATCCTCACCTCGAACATCGGCACGGGCGTGACCGAGAAGCGGGGCGGGATCGGCTTCCAGGCGACGAAGGCGGAAGTGCAGATGGCGCAACACCGGGAATACCTCGGTGCGCTGAAAGATTACTTCCGGCCCGAGTTCATCAACCGACTCGATGAGATCGTCGTCTTCCAGTCGCTGACCGACGCGAACCTGCGCGACATCGTGCACATCCTGCTCGATCAGTTGACGAAGCGGCTGCGCACGAAGGGATATACCTTGACGCTCACGCCGGAAGCGGAGGAGGAGATCGTCCGCATCGGCTACGACCCGGTCTATGGCGCGCGGCCCTTGAAGCGGGCGATCCAGAGCGCGATTCTGGACGAGGTCGCCTCGGCGGTCATCCGCGGCGAGATCGCCGAAGGCAGCGCGATCACGGTGGATCTGGCGGACGGCGCGTTCGTCTTCCACACCACCCAACCGGAACCGGTCGAAATCCCGGAGCCGGTCGCGGCGTAAACAGACAACCGCAAGGATCACGATGGGCGGGGAGCAATCCCCGCCTCGTTGCTTGTCCGCCATCTCGGTCAGGCGTATCGAGGCTCCGGTATGTTTACTCCGAACCCCGAGCCTCAAACCCCGAACTTCGCCGCTCCATCTCCGCCAGTTTGGCGAGGCGGCGCAGGAAGTGTTCTTCGGTGCTCGGTTTGGCATCGAGATACGCCTTGAGGAGATCGAGGGCGAGCCATTCGCCGACGATTTGCGCGCCGAGGCAGCAGACATTCGCGTGGTCGTGCTCGACGCACTGGTGCGCGGAGTGGACATCGTGGCACAAGGCGGCGCGAATGCCCGGCACTTTGTTCGCCGCCATGCACGCACCGATCCCCGTCCCGCAGACCATCACACCCCGCTCCGCTGCCCCTGCGAGGATCGCCCCGCAGAGTCGCTCGGCGATGTCCGGGAAATCCACCTCCGCCGCCGTGTATCCGCCGACATCCTCCACGTCGTGGCCCCACTCGATCAGGGCACGCACAATCGGCCCCTTCAGCGCGAATCCCGCATGGTCACTGCCAACAACGATCCGCATGATGGCACTCCTTTTCGTCTTCGCCAATCATCGTTGCGAGATAGTGTATCAGCGCATTTGAAGATGTATCTCTTTTCAAAGCGTACTGGCAGATGGTATGATTCCACGATGAGATTTGCGTTCATCTACACCGAACTCTTCGAGAAAACCGCAGCAGATTTACTGACGGATCCGATTATGGAAGGTGTCGAGAACACTCTCTGCATCAACCCGCGCGCCGGAGATGTGATACGCGACACAAACGGCGTGCGAAAACTCCGTGTCGCACTACCCGGCCGAGGTAAATGTGGGTCGGCGCGTGTGACCTACCTGTATATCGAAGTCGGAGGCACGGTCTATTTCCTTCTCGCGTATGCAAAAACCACGCAAGGGAACGTGACGTCAGCACAAAAAAAGTTACTCGCGGCATGGGCAACACGATTGAAGGAGGAGTGAAGATGCTTGATCGAATCCCAAAAAGCGAGCGAATCGTCGTCACCGACGAGAATTTTGGCGACTTACTTCTTGAATCATTGAAGCAAGCCGTCGCTTTCAAACAAGGTGACAAGAGCAAGGCACGCGTCCGCGTGCGCTACGCGACAACCACTACGCGTAAGACAACGGTCGAACCGCCCCCTCGGTACGACGCGAAGCGCGTGCGAACATTACGCGAAAAACTCGACTTGTCGCAGGCAGTATTCGCGCGGGTGCTCAATGTGAGCGATAAGACGGTCAAGGCGTGGGAACAAGGCAGTTCTCCGCCGAGCGGGGCGACGCTGCGTCTCTTGGAGATGGCGGAGGAGCATCCGGAGAACTTCCTTACCAAAGTGCGGCGCGTAGACAGCGGCCATCAGGCAACGGGTGGCGGTTCGTAGAACGGAATCGAGGAGGAGAGGCGAATGGATACGGCGCTACGCGAACAACTGCTGCACCTGTTGCGCGGGGGCAACGCGCACCTGACGTTCGATGAGGCGGTGGCGGATTTCCCGCCCGACGCAATGAATCAGCGGCCACCGAATGTGCCGTATACGCCGTGGCATTTGCTCGAACATCTGCGCCTCGCGCAGTGGGACATCCTCGATTTTGTCCGCAACCCCGATTATCAGGAGATGAGATGGCCGGACGATTACTGGCCCGCGCCGGATGCGGAAGCGGACACCGCCGCATGGGAGCAAACGCTCGCATCCTTCCGCGCCGATCTCAAAGCGGTTGAGGAGATCGCGAGCAATCCAAAGACCGACCTCGCCGCGACGATTCCGCATGGGAGCGGCCAGACGGTCCTGCGCGAAATCCTGCTCGTCGCGGATCATAACGCCTACCACATCGGCGAGTTCGCCATCCTGCGGCAGGTGATGGGAACTTGGGGGAGGAGAAAGTAACGAGACGGAGCGCATCCCCTCTGCCACTCGTTACTCGCTCCGGGGATCAAGCGCGTCGCGGACGCCGTCGCCGAGGAGGTTGATGGCGAGGACGGCGATCATGATGGCGAGGCCGGGGAAGACGCCGAGCCACCACGCCACTTGCAGATACTTCCGGCTGTCTGCCAGCATCAGGCCCCATTCGGCGGTCGGCGGCTGCGGGCCGAGGCCGAGGAAGGAGAGTGCCGCCCCGGCGAGGATCGCGTTCGCGAGGCCGAGCGTCGCCAGGGTGATCACCGGGCCGAGCACCTGCGGCACGATATGGACGAACATCACGCGCCGGTCCGATGCACCGATGCTCTTCGCCGCCTCGACATACAACTCATGCCGCGCCGCGAGCACCGAACCACGGACCACGCGGGCAAACCGGGGCACCGAGGCGATGCCAATGGCGATCATTGCTTTCGTCAGCCCGCTCCCGAGGATCGTGACAATGACGAGCGCGAAGAGGATGCCGGGGAAGGTCAGTTGCACCTCGATCAGGCGCATCAGGACACCGTCGGTCATCCCGCCGAAATAGCCCGCGATAAGCCCGATGAACCCGCCGACAATCACCGCGATCCCCACCGCGATGAAGCCCATTGCGAGCGAAACCCGCGCGCCATCAATCAGCCGCAACAACAGATCGCGCCCAAGATGGTCCGTGCCGAGCGGGTGGCCCGCCGTGCCGGGCGGCAGGAGCGAGTCCGCGAGGCTCTGCCGGTACGGGTCAATCGTAATGATGCGTGGCACGATCACCGCGACGGCGGCGAGCAGGAGCAGCACGACCGCCGACGCCACAGCCACCGGGTTGCGCCGGAGCCGCCCCCACGCACGCCGCGCCGGGGATTGCCCGCCGCTGACGGGAATATGCGCCGGCGCCTCGCTCCGACTAAGTAGGCAGCCAATCGAACTTAGACGATTGCAAGCCTGACGTATGCAAGTT
>CALBSO010000095.1 GCA_937968015.1 uncultured Thermomicrobia bacterium | reverse complement strand
AAGGTGGTGCACTTTTATCCCGGCGCGTGGTGCACTTCATCCCAAGAGCCTACAAGGAGACCAGGAAGATTCGTAATCTTCCACCGTTAGCAGGGTTCGAGTCCCTCGCGGCGCACCACTTTTGGGGCAGTGGCGAAATAGCAGACGCGCACGAATTGGGATCGTGTTCCTCACCGGATTGCGGGTGCGAATCCCGCCTGCCCCACCTGTTTCTTAGCACAACATTAGCAATCTGTCAAGGCTTGCTTGGCTCCCGATAGCGGAGCCGCTTGCCCGCTGCCTGCTGAATCGCCTGCTCGGTGCGCTCTCCGTCCTTCATCTTGCGCGTGTTGTAGCGGTAGTCGAATTCGCCCAAGTAGCGGGGCAAGTGCCGCTCCGAGACGCTATGGTGCGTGCCGTCTATTGACCGCTTCAACTGCGAAAAGTAGCCTTCAACGGTGTTCGTGTACACATCGCCCCGCACGTATTCATCCTTGCCGTGGTCTACGGTTTCGTGCGAAGCGAACGCCTTGCCCGGCTCACGATAGGCCGCGAAGGAATCCGTCATCAGCCGCGCATCGGGCCTGATGTTGGTATCCAGCACTTCCTTCAACGTCGCGCCCGAAACATCGGTAACAGCCTTTGAGCGGACATTGCCGCCGCGCTCGACAAGCGAGACAACGGGCGTTTTCTTCGAGTCTTGGCCAGGCCGTCCGCGCTTGCCCTTCTCTTTGCCGCCGACATAGGTTTCGTCCGCTTCCACCGTACCGGAGAGCATGTCAACCAATGGATGCTGCGTCATGGCGTAGCGAATACGATGCGCCATAAACCATGCCGTCTTGTACGTAACACCCAACGTCCGCTGCAATTCGAGGGCAGCAACGCCATTCTTGCCTGATTGAATCATGTGGACGGCAAGGAGCCACTTCGAGAGCGGCACTTTGGAATCCTCGAAGATCGTGCCGACAAGGACACTGAACTGCTGACGGCACTCCGCACACTTCCACACGCGGCGGAAGGTCGCTTTGCCCGTGCTGGTTGTGCGATTGCCGTCCTTCGGTGCGAGGTAGTAGGCATTGCCGACAACGCCACAGTGGGGGCAGATCGGGCCAGAGGGCCAGCGCATCCGCTCGACCAGTTGGTACGCTGCGTCCTCATCGGAGAAGTGCTTGGCAAGAGTGCTAAGATTCAAGTCAGCAGGGGCAATCTCTGGAACCATTTCGCGTACCGCCTTGTTGAGTACAATCCGTTTCAACTGTACTCATTGTACGCGATGAATGTGGGTTTGTCAAGTACATAGTCGCCATGAAAATATCGGTGGCGCAGGCTGTAGCCTGCGCCACCGATCCTCAGTGTGCAACTGCCCGAGCAGTTTCCGCGAGTGCCATACGGCGACTCTTCAAGGAATGCCCGACGAGCGACTGCGCATATCGGGCCGCCTCCATCAGCGCATCCTCATCTATCCCGGTCTCCACGCCCATCCGGTGCAACATGAAGACAAGGTCTTCGGTGGCGATATTACCCGCAGCGCCCGGTGCATAGGGGCAACCGCCGAGGCCGCCGATGGAGGAATCGAACCGCTCGACCCCCGCGTCCAGCCCCGCGACGACGCAGGCGAGCGACATACCGTACGTGTCGTGGAGATGCAAACTGAGTGCGATGTCCACGGCGCCCCGCACATCCGCGACGAGCGTACGGACATGCAGGGGGTCCGCCGCGCCGAGCGTATCCGCGATGCCGACCTCGTCCGCGCCCATCGCCTGATATGCCTGCGCGATCGCACAGACGCGTGCGGGCGGCACGCGCCCCTCGAACGGGCACCAGAAGGAGGTAGAAATCGCACCACGGAGGCGGCATCCATCCGCCTTCGCCCGCGCCGCAACGAGCGCCAGTTGCTCCAGCGACTCAGCGGTCGAGCGATTGAGATTCGCGCGGTTGTGGCTGTCGCTCGCCGAACAAAAGAGCACGATCTCGTCAGGCCGAAGGTTCCTGGCGCGCTCGTAGCCGCGCATATTCGGGACGAGGACGCTGTAATGTACACCGCTGCGCGGGATGGCGGCCATCACGTCATCCGCGTCAGCGAGCGCGGGTATCCACTGCGGATGCACGAACGAGGTCGCCTCAATCTCCGCAAGTCCCGCCGCGATCAGCCGACGGATCAGTGCGACCTTCTGCTCCGTCGGTACGAGGATGGATTCGTTCTGCAACCCGTCGCGCGGTCCCACTTCCATGATCGTGACGCGCCCCGGTATATGCATCATGCACTCCATTTCAATAACGAGTAACGCGCAATGAGTGTGAGGAAAACGACCACCGGCGCCTTCAAATCACTCCGTCGGCGTGGAGCCGCGCGAGTACGTCGTCGTCCATGCCCGCAAGCCTTCGTAGAACTTCATCGGTGTCCGCACCGAGCGATGGGGCGGGCCACTTCACTTCGCCCGGCGTGTCGGAGAGCTTCGGTACAATTCCCGGCATGGCGATGCTGCCAAGGAGCGGGTGCGGAATGTCAAGGATCATCTCGCGCGCCTGATATTGCGGGTCGTTGGCGATATCCGCGATGTTGTAGACCGGCCCGAATGGCACCTCCGCCGCTTCGAGGATTTCCCAGACTTGCGCCGCCGTATGCTCCCGCGCCCACGCGCCAATGATTTCATCGAGCATGTGCGCGTGCTCGGCGCGACCGGGATTCGTCTGCAAGCGCGGGTCCTGGTGGAGGTCGGGCCACCCGATGGCATTCATGAGTCGGACGAAGATGCTGTTGTTATTGCCGCTAATCGCCATCCATGCGCCATCGCTGGTCTGATAGACATTTGACGGCGCGGTCTTGAAGAGGTCGTTGCCGGTACGTTCCTGAATGGCACCGAGCGTCTTGTATTGCGGCAAGGCGTCCTGTAGGAAACTGAACATCCCTTCGGTCAGCGCGACGTCCACGACCTGCCCCTTGCCCGTTACCTGCCGGGATTGCAACGCGGTGAGCGCGCCGATGGCCGCGTAGAGCGACGCGACGTGGTCCGCGAGGCTCATGCCGACGCGCACGGGCGGCCGGTCGGGAAAGCCGGTGATGTAGCGAATGCCGCCCATCGCCTCGGCAATATTGCCGAATCCCGGCCGCGCGCGGTACGGCCCGGTCTGCCCGAAGCCGGAGATGCGCACCACGATCAGCCGAGGATTCTCCGCATGCAGTACGTCCGGGCCGAGATGCCACTTTTCGAGGCTGCCCGGACGGAAATTCTCGATCAGGATGTCGCACTCGCGCGCGAGGCGGCGGATGATCTCCTGCCCCTCCGGCTTGCGGAGATCAACCGTGACGGAGCGCTTGTTCCGCGCCTGGATCGGGAACCAGAGCGCGCCCTTATCGGTCATCGCGCCCCACTCGCGGTGCGGATCGCCCTGGCCGGGCGGCTCGATCTTGATGACCTCCGCGCCGAAGTCGCCAAGGAGACGCGCCGCGAACGGCCCAGCGATCAGCGTGCCCATTTCCAGCACCCGGATGCCCTGCAATGCGGCGTGCGTTGTTTGATCGGTCGGTGAGTTCATAGCGGCAATCGTAGGTTGGATGCACTGTGAGGTCAAGGTTTGCGTGTATGCCGATCCGCACCCCTCCCCCTCTCCATCGCGGGCGCCCTCTGGGCAGTATGGGCAGGTGAGAGGGGCCGGGGTGCGGTTTATGCGAGAATGCGCCCGGAAGGGGGAAAGGCAATGTCGGCGGTAGGAACGAATACGCATGCGCAACAGAGCGTCCGGCGGGCGATCATGCTGCTTTGTGCGATCATCTTCCTCGCGGATGTCGTCTTCGGAATCGTCGCGCCGACCTTCTCGCTCTTCGCAAAAGACCTCGGCATTGCGGTCGCACTGCTCGGTACGATCAATACGCTCGGCAGTTTCACCCAATTACTGATCGCGCTCCCCATCGGGCTTGTCTCGGATCGTCTGAGCCGCCCGCGCGTCATCACGGCGGGCATGGTGATCTATGCCGCCGCGCTCGTCAGTTTCGCGGTCGCGCAGGGGCCGGTATTGCTCGTCGTCGGGCGCGTCTTCACGGCGTTCGCTGCCGTCGCGATCTTCCAGATCGGCTCGGCGCACCTTGGCGACATCACCGTCACTGGGCAGCGCGAAGTGGCGTACGGCTGGCTGACGACGGCGATGGGGCTTGGCTTCACCGTCGGCCCGCTGATCGGCAGCCAACTGGCGGAGCGCTACGGGCCGCGCAGCGCGTACGTCGCCGGAAGCCTCATCGCACTGGCGGGCGGACTGATCGCGTGGCGTTTTCTGCGCGAGCCGGGCGGTCAGCGTCATGCCGTGCCGCGTGCCGGGTCGCTCTTCGGCGGCATGCGGCACATCCTGCGTCAGCGGGACATTCTCGTCGTCAGTTTCGGCAATATGCTGATGGGCGTCGCGTTTTCGGGGGCGATCTCGACCTTCTTTCCCATCTACGGCGACCATGTAATGATCTCGGAGGGCGCAATCGGCACGATGTTCGCGATCCGCGCGCTGGTTTCCGCCGCCAGCCGCTTCCCGAATAGCATGCTCGCGCGCCGCGTCGGCAGCAAACCGGTGCTGCTCATCGCGCTCTTCCTCGAAGTGATCGTGATGTTCAGCATCGCCATGACGGGGCAGCGCATCCTGCTCACTCTCCTGCTCGCGGCGGAGGGGCTGGCATTCGGCGCGTACCTCGTCGCGGGGCAGACGTACATCGCGGAGCGCACGACGCGGGAGACGCGCGGTGCGGCGGTCGGCGTCTACTCGACCGCCTCCAACCTCGGTGGGACGGCCGCGCCTATCCTGCTTGGCCTGATTGCGACGCGGTGGGGCATCGCGAGTGTCTTCACCGTCGCCGCGTGTATGCTCGGCATCGGCTTTATCGTCTGCGCGGGTGGCATGCTCTTCGTGTATCGCAGTGACGAGCGACGACTGGTTATGCAGAAAACGGCATCGAACTGACGGTTTGGAACACGAGAGCCGCGGACGGACGATGGCCGCCGATCGCGAAATAATCGTGCAGGCTTCAACCTGCAAGGACGGAACTCGGACGACGCATTACCTCAAAGCGATAGCGAGGGGGCCGGCGGGTGAGGTTTCCCGTCGCCCAACTGCTCCGCGAATCCGTCCGGCGTCGTGACGGGCAATTTGCAGGCGTACCGCTCGCAGACATACGCGGTCGCCCGCCCGTCAATCTGATCGCGGCCACGCAGAAGCGCCGGTTGATCGTCTTCCGATGCGCCGGGTTGCCGGAGTGCGATAACGATGTTCGGACGGAAACGGCGGCGCAGCACCGTGACGAGCGCGGCGATCTCCGGCGCATCCGGCTCCCCAGCAAGGGCCACTTCTTGCGGCGTGGCGAGGGCAAAATCGAGGGCGCAGAGGAGGCGGCCGAAGCCGGTCGGGTACTTCGTCATCGTCTCCCAGAGAGTGTTGAGGACGCTGCTCGCCTTCTCGGCATACGAGGCATCGTCATAGATCACGGCGAGCCGTTGCAGCACCAACACAGCGACGGAGTTTCCGGCGGGGATCGCATTGTCGAAGACGCTCTTGGGCCGGGCGATCAATACTTCGTGATCGCGCCCCGTGTCGAAGAAGCCGCCGTCTTTGTCGTCCCAGAACTGCGTGACCATCGTCTCGGCGAGCGCATGCGCTTCGGCCAGCCAGCGCGGGTTGAAGGTCGCTTCATAGAGGGCGAGCAGGCCGTCCGCGAGGAAGGCGTAGTCTTCCAGGTAGCCATTGAGTTTGCTCTGGCCGTCTTTGTACGTCCGCAGGAGTAATCCATCGCGCCGCAGCGTCATCAATGCGAAGTCCGCCGCGCGCTCCGCTGTGGCGCGGTAATCGGCGCGGTCGAGGGCAGCGGCGGCTTCGGCGAAAGCGCGGAGCATCAGGCCGTTCCATGCCGTCAGCACCTTCTCGTCACGACCGGGATGGACACGCCGCTCGCGCGCGGCGAAGAGGATTGGCCGCGCGCGGTCGAGCGCCGCTTGTACGACAGGCGGAGCAACCCCGACACGCTCCGCGACCGCGTCCAGCGGTTCGCCAACGTGCAGGATGTTGACGCCCTCGAAGTTGCCGCGTGCCGTCACATCGTAATACGCGGCGACCAGTCGTGCGTCTTCCGCGCCGAGGAGCGCTCTCAGTTCATCCGGCGTCCAGACGTAGAATTTCCCCTCGTGCCCCTCGCTATCCGCGTCGAGCGTCGAAGAAAAGCCGCCTGCCGGGTCCACCATCTCCCGCGTTACCCAATCGAGCGTTTCGGTGACGACGCGACGGTAGAAATCGCTGCCGGTCAATTGGTACGCGTGGAGATAGACGGGCGCGAGGAGCGCGTTGTCATAGAGCATCTTCTCGAAGTGCGGCACGAGCCAGACCGCGTCCACCGAATAGCGATGAAAGCCGCCGCCGAGTTGGTCGTAGATGCCGCCACGCGCCATTTTTTGCAATGTCCGCTCCGCCATATCGAGCGCCTGCGCGGAGCCGGTGCGGACAGATTGCCGCAGGAGAAAGTCGAGCGTCATCGGCTGCGGGAACTTCGGCGCGCCTCCGAAGCCTCCGTTCACCCAGTCGAAGTCCTTGGCGATAGCGTCAATCGCCGCGTCGAGCGCGGTAGTTGTCGCCGTCTCCTCGCTCGGTTGTCCGGCAAATTGCAGGCCAGTGCGTAGATGCTCCTCGAGCGCCGCGACATTCCGCGCGATGTCATCGCGCTTCTCCGCATAGGCGGTTGCAACGGAGGTGAGGAGCGTGCGAAACGCGGGCATGCCGTGGCGCGGTTCGGGCGGGAAGTACGTCCCACCGTAGAACGGCTCGCCATCCGGCGTGAGGAAGACCGTCATCGGCCAGCCACCTTGCCCCGTAATTGCCTGCACCGCCGCCATGTAAATCGTGTCGAGGTCCGGGCGTTCCTCGCGGTCCACCTTAATCGAGACGAACCACTCGTTCATCAGCGCGGCGGTCTCCGGGTCCTCGAACGATTCGTGCTCCATCACATGGCACCAGTGGCACGCCGCATACCCGATGGAGAGCAGGATTGGCTTCTCTTCCGCACGGGCGCGTGTCAGCGCTTCTTCGCCCCAGGGGTACCAATCCACCGGGTTCTCCTTGTGCTGCAAAAGGTAGGGGCTGGTTTCCTTCGCCAAACGATTTGCCATACGACGCCTCCGGTGCGGCCAAGTTCGTGATAGACAATGACCGCGCGCAATCGGTGTGTGCCGGTACGCGGTACCAGTATCGCACCGGACGCAGCGCGTGCCGACATGCACGGCGTGATCGCGGCAGTCGCTCTCTTGCCACCACCGACCTCTTGCACCACCTTGATACAATCCTATCCAAACGTTTCGCGACGACAAAGACAAACGATACAACCGTGGTTGGAGGGAGATATGCAGCCAGACGAGAACAGGCCAATCGTCAACATCGTCGGCGAGCGCGTCGCGCTGGGGCCGATCCGGCGCGACCTGCTGCCGCTCTACCAGCGGTGGATCAACGACTTCGGCACGCTGCGGACGCTCGCTATTGTGCCGCATCCACTGACGATGGAGGGCGAAACCGCCTGGTACGACCGCGCCGCCACGTCGGATGCGTCCGTCGTCCATTTCACGATCTACGAGGCCGCATCATGGCGGCCAATCGGCATTATGGACTTGCGCGCGATTGACTACCGCAACCGGACGGCGGCGTTCGGCATCATGATCGGCGACCCGGCAAGCCGAGGTAAGGGATACGGGACCGAAGCAACCCGCCTCATGCTCGACTATGCCTTCACCGCGCTCGGTCTCCACAGCGTGATGCTGACGTATTATGCCTTCAATGAGGCCGGCCGGCGCGCCTATCTGAAGGCAGGCTTCCGGGAGTTCGGGCGGCGCCGCGAATGCCACTGGATGGGCGGGCGACTCTGGGATGAAATCTACATGGAATGCCTGGCGAGCGAGTTTGAAAGCCCTGTCCTCGCGCGCGTCTTCGCGCCGGATGAGCCGCGTTAGCCCTGATACTGCCTGTTCAAATAGGCAAAAAGCCCGCTACTATCAGGGAACCGTCCCATCACAGCCGCGTCCGCACCGCCCAGAGTTCCGGAAATGCTTTCTCCTTCAGGGCTTCCATCAGGTACGCGACGCCGCTCGTGCCCGCCGTGCCGGGGCGGTCGCCGATGGCGCGGTCGGCGATGCGGGCATGCATCGCCGCCATCAACCAGTTCGCCTCCGACACATCAACGAGGGCTTCCGCGATGCGATAGAGTCCGCCGCAGCGTGACGGCTCACGATAGAGCGCTTCGAGATCGAGGCCCGCCCGTTCGAGCGCGCCGCGAAATGCTACCCAGACGGGGCTTTCGTCCAGACTGCGGAGTCCGAGCGCGTGTTGCACCTGGTGGAATTGCCCGGATTCCGAGCCACTCGCCGTCCCGAGCGAGGGGCGGAAGGCGAGGAAACTGCGCGGCGGCAGATGATCGAGCAACAGCATCTGGTCGTTCAGAAGCCGCTGGATCGCCGCGACGCGGAGCACATGCTCCACTGCGACTTCGTAGTCATCTGTGTCGAGTGCAGCGGTCGCGCACCGAAGGTCGAGCAGTTGCTGCGTGAACCACAACTCGAATGCCTGATGGACGACGATGAAGAAGTGCTCCGCTGCTTGCGCGTGCATCGGCATGTCGGGTGGGCCGACGGGTGTCTGCAAAGCCAGCATCTCCGGCAAGCGAAGATAGGCGCTGTACGTGAGAGAGGTTTCGGCAGTCATTGCGGCACGCTCCGATGCGGAAGGCGACATGGCACACGGTGGGTTCGGTTCATCATCATTTCGCCACCATCCGGCGTCGGCGTCAAGCACATGCAGCGCGATCCCCCTTCGTCGGTGCTATACTGCCGCCCACGCAGGCAAATTGGGGAATGGCGACGGCATAGAGGAGGTAGGGATGGACGCGACCGAACTCTGTTTTACGCCCGCGACAGAACTGAGTGCGATGATCCAATCGCTCGATCTCTCGCCTGTCGAACTGGCCGACGCGGTGATCGCGCGCATCGAGCGATTGAATCCAACGCTCAATGCCTTCCTCACCTTCACGCCGGAGATCGCCCGCGAAAATGCGAAAGCCGCCGAGACGCGCGCGATCCGCTTCGAGCGACGCGGGCCGCTCGACGGCATCCCTTACTCGATCAAGGACCTCGAAGCGACAGCAGGCGTGCGTACGACGTTCGGCTCTAAGTTCTTTGAGCAGAATGTTCCCACCGAGGATGGCGCCGTCGCGGCACGGATGAAGGCGATGGGCGGCGTCTTCCTCGGCAAGACGAACACGCCGCACTTCGGCTACAAGGATATGTGCGACAACCTGCTCGGCCCGCCCTGCCGCAACCCGTGGGACACCGAGCGGACGTCGGGCGCGTCGTCCGGCGGGGCGGGGGCGGCGGTCGCGGCGGGGCTTGGCCCGATCGCGCACGGCTCGGACGGAGCGGGTTCGATCCGCATCCCCGCCGCGCTCTGCGGCATCTTCGGCATGAAGCCCTCGTACGGGCGCGTCCCGTACTACCCGAATGCCGACTACTTCGCGCTCCGCTCCCACAACGGCCCGATGACACGCACGGTGCGCGACGGCGCGCTCATGCTGCAAGCAATTGCCGGGCCGGATCACCGCGACCCGCTGACGATTGACGCGCCGCCGGACGACTACCTCGCGGCGTGCGACGGTGACCTCACCGGCCTGCGCGTCGCGTGGAGTCCCGACCTCGGCTACGCGGCAGTGGATCCCGAAGTGCGCACCATCGCGGAACGCGCCGCGCAGCGGTTCACCGATCTCGGCGCGACGGTCGAGTCACCGACCCTCGACTGGCCCGACCCGTACGAGTGGCACAAGATCATCTATCAGGTCAATGTCGCGACCCGCAGCCACGAGCGCGCCCTCGCCCGCCCGGATTGGATCGAACCGACGATGATGCGGATGATGCTCAACGCGGGCCGCTATAGCGCCATCGAACTGAACAGGGCATTCCTTGAGCGCAGCGTCTTCTACAACGCCGTCCGCGCGACCTTCGATACCTACGATCTGATGCTGACGCCGCAAATGCCCGTCGCTGCCTGGTCATGCGCGCCGGGTGCGGACGAAGGGACCTTCACGATTGACGGCCGCCCGGCATCGAGCATCTTCGATCGCGTCCCGTTCATGTACCCCTTCAACCTCACCGGCTACCCGGCGGCGAATGTCCCGTGCGGATTCACAACAGAGGGCCTGCCGGTCGGCTTGCAAATCGTCGGACGATGGCACGCGGACAGCATGGTGCTCCGCGCCGCCGCCTCTTTCGAGGCGTTACAGCCGTGGGCGCAGCATCGCCCGCCTGTAGACGAGGAAGATTGATGGTGGCGGCGGGCTGAAGCCGCCGCCACCAATTATTCACGATGAAAGGGCATGCGAAGATGGCGACAAAGCGGATCGAGTTTGGCTACAACCCGCCGAGTGGCGACCGGGGCATTGAAACGATTGACGGCGCGACCTATGTGCGCGATCTGCACGCGGTCTGCGATCTCGCCAGCCAGCACTTCGACACCTTCTGGATTTCCGACCATTTCATGCGCGGCGACACCTTCCGGATGGAGTGCTGGACGCATCTGACGTGGCTGGCGGCGCGCTACCCGACGCAGATGCTCGGCACCGTCGTGATCGGCAACTCCTATCGCCATCCCCCGTTGCTCGCCAAGATGGCCGCGAGCCTGCAAACCTTCAGTCGCGGGCGGCTCATCATGGGCTATGGCGCGGGCTGGCTGGAAGACGAGTATCGCGCGTACGGCTACGCGTTCCCCTCCGCCCGTATCCGCATCGCGCAGATGGCCGAGGGCATCGAGGTGATGAAGGCGATGTGGACCGCGCGGCCCGCAAACTACCATGGCACGTACTATCAGGTGACAAACGCCTACTGCGAGCCGATGCCCGATCCCGTGCCCCCCGTGATGATCGGCGGCGACGGTGAGAAGTATCTCCTGCGCGCCGTCGCCGAGCATGGCGATTGGTGGCTCACCTACTCGCGCGGCGCGGAGGTCATTCAGCGCAAGATCGCCGTCTTGCAGCAACACTGCAAGGATGTCGGGCGCGATTTTGCCACCATTCGCAAGGTCTACCCGATGACCGTGTACCTCGCGGAAACCCGGTCAGCGGCGGAGCAGCGGGCGGGGTCGAAAACAGAGAGCGACAGCCCACCCTTCGTTGGCGAACCCGCCGCACTCATCGAGCGCATCCGGGAAATGAACGCGCTTGGCTTCGACCACTTCGCGCTCTCCTTCCCCGGCTGGTCGGACACGACGGACATGCGCCTCTTCATTGATCGGGTGCTGCCAGCGTTCAGATAACTTTCAGTGTCGGTCGGTATCGCGCTCCCATTCCCCTGTGGGGAATGGGCCGGGGGTTAGGGAAGAGCATGAAGATCGCCTTTGCGTCCCTCGTCGGTATCGAACCGATGCCGTTTCCGGCGCTCCTTACGCGCGCCAACGCGGCGGGGTTAGATGCTGTTGAGGTCAATGTCGGGCCGACGTTCCCGCCTATCGCGGGCGCGCCGTATCCCGGCCATCTCGATCTGGACGCGATCCTCCGCGACGGGCCGGAGCCGACCCACGAACTTCTGGCGGCCCATGGAGTCACGATTACCTCCCTCGCGCCGATGCTGAACCTGCTCGCACCCGACCCCTCGCTTCGTGAGGAACGGATCGCCACCTTCCGCCAAATGATTGACGCGTGCGCGTCGCTCGGGGTCCCGACGGTCGTGACGTATGGCGGGTCGGCATTCGGCATGCATTTCTATGGGTTGCCGGGCGTCGGACCGAATCATCCATCGAACCGCCTCTCCGAAAACATCGGGATCTTCAAAGAGGTCTTCACACCGCTCGCGGAGTATGCCGAGGCGAAAGGCGTGCGGATCGCCTTCGAGACGGCAGCGCGCGGCGGTGGGCACGGAAATGTCGCGCACAGCCCGGAGTTATGGGATTACATCTTCGACGCGGTACCGTCACCGGCGCTCGGTCTCAGTTTCGACCCATCACATCTGATCTGGCTCCAGATTCCGCACATTCCCGACCTCATCCGGCAATATGGGTCGCGCATCTATCACTTCGACGCGAAGGATACTGAGGTTCTTCCGGCGGTGCTGGCGCGGCAGGGCATTCTCGGCAGCGGATGGTGGCGCTATCGTCTCCCCGGCCTCGGCGCGCTCGATTGGCGCGGCGTCCTCTCGGCATTGCGCGACATCGGCTACGATGACGTTCTCAGCATTGAGAACGAGGACCCTCTCTTCCTCGGCCTCGATGGTGTCGCATGGTCCGCCAACTATTTGCGAAGTATCTTTCCGTTTCTTAGGGCCGACGATGGAACAACCGACTGAAGGAGGAACAGACGATGGCTGAACGTGTGCGGGTCGGGTTGATCGGTTGCGGCAACATCGCCAAGACGCATGCGGCGGCACTCTCCTCGCTCGCGGAATCGGATTTTGTCGCGGTCGCCGATCTCGATGTGGACCGAGCACGGGCGATGGCCGAGGATTTCCACATTCCGCGCGTCTTCCCGGACGCGGAGGCGCTGCTGGCGAGCGGCGCGGTCGAGGCGGTGATTGTCTGCACCCCGCACCCGAGCCATACGCCGCTTGTGATCGCCGCCGCCGAGGCGGGCGTCCATGTGCTCTGCGAGAAGCCAATCACGACCCGCCTGACGGACGCCGACCGGATGATCGTGGCCGCCGAGCGGGCGAAGATCGCGTTTGGTGTCATCTTCCAGCGCCGCTTCTGGCCCGCCGCGCAGCGGATACGCCGGGCGATTGACACTGGGCAACTCGGCAACCTGACGCTCGGCGAGTGCATCGCCCATCTCTCGCGCGACCGCGCCTACTTCGCGCAGGATGCGTGGCGTGGCAAGTGGGCGACCGAGGGCGGCGGCGTACTGATGAACCAAGCTGTCCACACGATTGACAAATTTCAGTGGTTCATGGGCCCGGCGGTGGAGATCTTCGGGCGATATGCGACGCTCGTGCATGGGGACTACATTGATGTTGAGGATACCGTCGTCGCCACGGTGAAATTCGCCAGCGGCGCGCTCGGCATCATCGAGGCATCCACGAGCATCAATCCGAACCGGGGCTTTCGCGTCGCGGTGCATGGTGACAACGGCGCGACCGCAAGTGTCTGGGAGTTCCCCGAAGGCAAAGAGGGCATCAACGACATCTGGACCGTGCGCGGCGAGGAGGCGTATGTGCCCGTCTGGGAGGGCATCGAGGAGCGGCGGAGCGGCTTTCCGCACTTCCACACGCTGCAAATCCAGGATTTCCTGCAAGCCGTCCGCGACGGCCGCCCGCCCGCCGTCACCGGCGCGGAGGCGCGCAAATCCCTCGAAATCATCCTCGCAATCTACCACTCCTCCCGCACCGGCCTGCCCGTCCAATTACCGATCCGTGGCGAGGACATCGGGGAATAGAAGACAAATGTATCAACGACGATCAGCGCTTCCGCTTTACGCCATCCCCGTAACCGCAAAGATAGTGTCCTGCTCGGCGCGCAGGGACCAGAGGAACGAATCGGCGGGGCGTTCGATCATCTCATGCGTGATCGGCTGATCAGCGGAAACGTCGCGCGTGAGTCGGATACCGTTCGTCATCGTCAGGGGCAGCAGTCTTTCGGCATGGACGATTGCGGCGCGCTCAATGAGACCGTAGACCATCCTGCCGCCACTGCCGTCGAGCGTTTCGCCTGCGTTGAGATCGCGCTTCGCGACGGCGATCACGTCCGCGACGGGCGCACCGATCGGCGCACCCGTCGGCTTGCCGTACAATCCGGCCTCCGCGATAGAGAGCGGCGCTTCGATGCCGCAGAGATGGTAGGGGCGGTAGTGGGCGGCGGTCGTGCCGTCCGGCCCCATTTTCAGGCCGTAGAAGCCGAGGTCCTGCGCGATGCGCGCGTGGTCGGTACGCACGACGATGAAGACGCCAATGTCGAGATGGTTGGGTAGCACCGTCACGCCATCCGGCGCGACCGCGTTCGCCAGTTCCACAACGCCGAACTCGTTCAGTACGCCGCTCATTGTCTGAAGACTGAAGACCGTCGCGAGGTCAGTGACTGTCGCGCTCGGTTCGTGCATTCCCCGGATGTCCGGCACGAGCCCGGTCATGTTGGCGACGCTACACATCTCGATCTGCGATTTTGAGCCGTCGCGGAACGAGTTGTACATCTGCGCGTTCAATTGCTGTTCCTGGACCAGTTTTGGGTCGTAGCCATAGCGGGCGAACGCTTCCTCCGGGTCGCCCTCGCGGTCGGAACTGAAGCGGCGCGTCCCGCGACCCGCGACGACCACTTCCAAACCGAGCGCCTGCGCCCAATCCACGAGCCGCATGATGCAGCCCGGTTGGTCGCCATCCGCCACCGTATAGACGACGCCCGCCGCTTGCGCCCGCCGGTGCAGCAGTGATCCGACGGCAACATCCGTCTCCATATTGACCATCACGATGTGCTTGCCCCGCGCAATCGCCTCGGCGCCGATCCGCGCGCCATTCTCCGGTACGCCCGTCGCCTCGACGATCACATCGAGTGGTGCGGCACAGAGCGCGATCGGGTCATCCGTCACCGCCGCCTTGCCCCGCTCCATCGCCCGTGCGATTGCCCGTGCGTCGCCCGCGTGTACGACATCCTCCGCCGCCATGCCATTGCGGGCGAAGACCGCCTTCGCCTTGTCCGGGAACAGGTCCGCGAGGGCGACGAGCCGCAGCCCCGCCATGCGCGATACCTGGTGCGCGACGCTCGACCCGAATTTCCCCGCCCCGACGATCCCGACCCGTATTGGTCTACCCGCCCGTTCCCGCTCCGCCAAATCCGCCGCGATCATGCGCGCGCTCTCCTTTTCTGCTCGCGAGAGTATATCCACACAGGGTATGAGACAGACACGCAGCGCGCAACATGGCGGCCCGCATCATGCGAAGGACGCGATGAACGATGATATTCGCCGGTCGGACGCGACTTGGAGGAACCCGATGCCCTTCGATCAGTACCACGAACCCGTCAACGAATTGCCGGACGAGACGCGTACGTTTGCCAGGATGATCCTCTCGCTCATCGAGGAAGCGGAGGCGATTGACTGGTACGAGCAGCGCATGGCCGTCGAGAAGAACACCGAGGCGAAAGCGATCATGGCGAACGCACAGCAAGAGGAGTTCAAGCACTTCGGCATGGATTTGGAGTTCCTACTCCGGCAAAAACCGAAGTGGCGCGCGGAGATGCAGACGATCCTCTTCAAGGAAGGCGACATCGTCGAGCACGGCGAGCAGGCGGAAGAGGCCGTTGATTGACGCCGCTCGCCGCCGCACGGATCGTACGCAAAGACCTCGGCAAACGTGGCAATGGGCGAGAGACGAAAACCTGAAGTCGTCATTACCATCGGCGCAAGAGAGAATCCTTCCCCGATGACGCACCGATCACGGTGTGTCACGAGTCCGGATTGCCCGCTCCATCTGTGGGACTCGCTTCCTCGGTGTCCGGCGGCTGGACGGTTGCGCCGCCTCGCCCCTCCACACTGACACCGTGCGAAAAGACCATCTGTCCACCCAGCCAGCCGCCATAGAAAAGCGCTCCTGTCCCGATCACCGCAAAGAGTACCGCCGCAATCGGCGGATGCACGTCGTCAACGTGCCGGAGCCGCAACAGGAGACTGACAAGGAAGATGCCAGCGGCGGTCAGTTGTGCCGACATATGGAGAATCGCGGTCTTCCATGCGGGCGAATCGGGCGGAATATCCGGGAGTTGTGCAAACCCCGTGATCATCGCGCCGACCGCCGCGATCGAAGCGGCGACGATGAGGACGAACGCGCCGTGGGTGTAGACCGAGCCGTCATCGCGCGTCAATGCCAGGAGATCGAAAAGCACGGTCGCGGGGTAGAGCGCGAGCGGAAAATGCACGACGGCGGGGTGCGTCGGATCACCGAACACACGCTTGAGCGGGTTCGCCATATCACAGCCTCATTTCGCCGATGCTCATCCATGTCACGGACAAACGGTCAACTCGCGACAACATATGCGGCGATGATGTAGAGGACCAGTGTCGCGACCGCCGCGATGCCATGCAGGGCGACGACCGCATTCGGGAAGTGCTCCTCCGGCGCGCCGGCAACATCCGCACCGACTGCGGGCGAACGCCGCATCCCACCCCGGCTGAGCCACATGACAAACATCGTGATGCCGAGCGCCGCTGTGATGAGCAGGCCGATCAGGACGATTGGCTTGAGCGCGTCAGTATCCGCGAACAGATAAATCAGGAAGAGCACGAGCGACACGACAGCGGCAAGCCCGTGTAACCACGGTAATGGCTTCGGGAACCGCCGCGTCACGGACGATCGCATGCCGCCATGTTGGAGCCAGATGCCGAGGAGTGTGAAACCACCGACCGCAGTGAGCAACCAGACGACCAACGTGACCCACTTCATCTTGCCATCCTCCTACGAAACTGACCGAACGGCTACAATGCGCGATGCGCCTCGTTGCGCGATGCTCACCATTGAGCACGAGAAGTGGAATAACATCACGATACCATCGCAAACAGAGATAGTCAAGTGTTTTCTTGACAATCTTGGTATACTGATTGCAGCCGAGTAGATTTTTGGTGACAGGAAGGGAAGCGATGCAGCCGACGGGCGGGAATAAACGATTCTGGAGCAGTACGCGGGGGCGGATCGTCGCGCTGCTCCGGCGCGCGAGCCGGACCGTGGATGAACTCGCTCAAACCCTCGTTTTAACCGACAATGCGGTCCGCGCGCAGATCGCGGCACTCGAACGGGATGGCCTTGTCGAGCAGCGCGGCGTGCGGCGTGGCGCGAGCAAACCCGCGTATGCATATGATCTCACGCCCGAGGCGGAGCAGTTGTTCCCGAAAGCATATGGGCCAATGCTCGCGCACCTTCTCGCCGTCCTCACCGAGCGGTTCGGGTCGGAAGTGGTGGACGATCTCCTGCGCGCGGTTGGGCATCGGATCGCGCACGATCACGCCACCGCCAGTGTTTCCCTGGAATCGCGCCTCGATGCCGCAGTGACGCTGCTCAACGGCCTTGGGGGACTCGCCGAGTACGAGATCAATGAGCGGACCATCACGATCCAGGGCTACAGTTGCCCCCTCGCGGCAATTGCGGCCGATTATCCCGACATCTGCACGCTCGCCGAGACGCTCGTCAGCGACATCACCGGTATTCCGATGTCGGAGCGATGTGAACGGAGCGAGCGTCCGCGCTGCCGTTTCGAGGGTGCCCTCGAAACGGAATTCCGTGATTGACGCGATCACCGTATTCTGATAGCATGATCGCCTGCAATCTTCGGGTTGCAACCGTGGGAGTAGTAGGCCATTCCCGAAAGCGAGCGCCAAATGGTGGAAGTGGCGCGATGATGGGCCGAACTCGCCTGCGTGACACGCAGCGGTGATCAGAGTGGGTAGTCGCTGCCGGGTTGGCCACCGATACCAGGGCTATCGAGCGGGGTTTCCGCCGGGCGCGGAAGAGATCGCGGGGCTGTAGCTCAGCTGGGAGAGCACCACACTGGCAGTGTGGGGGTCAGGGGTTCGAGTCCCCTCAGCTCCACCATCGCGCAGCGGCCGGGGCGAAACCCAATCGGGGTGGTACCACGGAAGGCACATCCTGCCCTTCGTCCCCTTACGGACGAAGGGCGTTTTCTTTTGTGCGGAAGGGACGGCGATATGACAACAGCAAAGCACACACCGGCGAGCGCGAGTACACCGGAGCGGCCAGACCGCTACGATGCGACGCCGATCGAGCAGAAATGGCGCACGCGCTGGGAGGAGAGTGGCCTCTACCGCACCGATCTGACCCTGGCGAGCGGCCGCCCGAAGTTCTACAACCTGATGGAGTTCCCGTATCCGTCGGCGGAGGGGTTGCACATCGGCCATGTCTACACCTATGGCGGCGCGGATACCAACGGGCGCTTCCAGCGCATGCGCGGGCACGAAGTCTTCGAACCGATGGGCTTTGACGCCTTCGGCATTCACACCGAGAACTACGCCCTGAAGATAGATACGAACCCGATGCGATTGACCGCGCGCACGACGCGGCGCTATCGCGAGGAGCAACTGAGCCGCATTGGCGCGATGTTCGACTGGATGCACTCCGTTGATACCAGCCAGCCCGCCTATTATCGGTGGACGCAGTGGCTGTTCCTACAACTGTATAAGGCCGGGCTCGCGGTGCGCAAGAAAGCGGCAGTCAACTGGTGCCCAACCTGCCTCACCGTCCTCGCCAACGAGCAGGTGATTGATGGCCGCTGCGAGCGCTGCGAAACTCCGGTCGTGCAGCGGGAGTTGACGCAGTGGTTCTTCACGATCACCGACTATGCCGATCGCCTGCTGGACAACCTCGAAAAACTGGACTGGCCGGAGGAGAGCAAGCGCCGCCAATCCAACTGGATCGGGCGCAGCGAGGGCGCGGAACTGATCTTCACCGTCGCCGATACCGGCGAGACGATCCCGGTCTTCACGACGCGGCCTGATACCATTTTCGGCGGGACGTACGCCGTGCTCGCGCCGGAGCATCCGCTGGTCGAGCGGATCACGACACCCGATCGGCGTGCGGATGTCGCGGCGTACGTCGAGCGCGCGCGGAACGAGACCGAAATCGAGCGGACGAACACCGAGCGCGAGAAGACCGGCGTCTTCACGGGCGCGTACGCTATCAACCCCGCGACGGGCGGGCGCATGCCGATCTGGATCGCCGATTACGTGCTGGTCCAGTACGGCACGGGCGCGGTCGGGGGCGTGCCGGCCCATGACAAGCGGGACTACGAGTTCGCCCGTCTCTTCGGCCTGCCGACCGTCGAGGTCGTCGCGAGCGAGGCTGGCATCGCCGAGGCGGTGTACACCGGGCCCGGTATATTGGTCAACTCAGGCCAATTCGATGGCATGCCATCGGAGGAGGCGAAGGGCGCCATCGTCGCGTGGCTGGGCGAGCGCGGGCTGGCGAAGCCGCGCGTCACCTACCGGCTGCGCGATTGGCTGATCTCGCGCCAGCGGTACTGGGGGCCACCGATCCCGATCATCTACTGCCCGAAGGACGGTATCGTGCCCGTGCCGGAAGATCAACTGCCGGTGCTGCTGCCGAAGGTCGAGGACTTCCATCCGACCGGCACAGGGAAATCGCCGCTGGCATCCGTCCCGTCCTTCGTCAATACCACCTGCCCGATCTGCGGCGGACCGGCCGAGCGCGAGACCGACGTGTCAGACACTTTCCTGGACTCGTCGTGGTATTTCCTGCGCTATCCCTGCACCGAATGGGATGATCGCCCGTTCGACCGCGAGCGCCTCGAACACTGGCTGCCGGTAGATATGTACTTCGGCGGCAAAGAGCACGTCGTCATGCATCACCTCTATGCCCGCTTCGTGACGATGGTCTTGCACGACATGGGCTACCTGCCGTTCGAAGAGCCGTTCACGCGGCTGCGCCTGCACGGTTTCGTCACAAAAGACGGCGCGAAGATGAGCAAGTCCCGGGGCAATGTCATCAACCCGGACGAATACATCGCGCGCATCGGCGCCGACGCGTTCCGCGCCTATATGCTCTTCATGGGGCCGTTCGACCAGGACAACGACTTCCGCGATATGAATCTCGTTGGCGTGACGCGCTACGTGGAGCGCGTCTGGCGATTGGTGACTGACCCTGCGCCCGCCGGTGGCGCGGGCGTGGAAATGCGCCCGCTGCATCAGGCAATCAAACGAGTGACCGAGGAACTGGGCGGCTATCAATATCACACGGCGATCGCCGCGCTCATGGAGTATACGAACTGGATCGGCGCCAACCGCGATGCCTTCACGGCGGCGCAGTACGGCGAGACACTCCGCGTCCTGACGCTGATGCTGGCGCCGGTGATGCCTTTCCTGGCGGAGGAGTTGTGGGAGCGACAAGGCAAGCTCTACAGCGTCCATCAGCAGTCGTGGCCGGCGTGGGATGAGGAACTGGCGAAGGAACTGGAGATCGTTATCCCCGTGCAGGTCAACGGCAAGGTACGCGACCGTCTCACCGTCGCACCCGGCACGAGTGAGGCGACCCTGCGCGGGAAGGCTTTGGCCTCTCCACGCGTGCGGGAATACCTGGGCGGCCGCGAGCCGAAAAAGGTGATCGTCGTCCCCGGCCGGATGGTAAATATTGTTGGCTGATCGTCAAGGAGGTTGCAGAAGGTGATTGAGGTGGTTGTCCCTCGGCGTGACCACCTCAATCACCTTCTCCGTGCAAGGTTCAGTGGAACACGCTATGCTTTGCGCGGCAGTGTGGCGCGCATTGGCTGACGGGGCAAGAACGGCGACCCATGAGCGATTACAACCGACCTCAATCTTCCCTCATCGTCCGGCGGGCGATTCACACGGATGCGCCGGGGATTGCTCAGGTCGTCGCGCGGGCATTCAAGGAAAAGTTCCATCCGGCGTTCGGCACAGAGGAGAAGGCGATTCGCGCGCTGACGCCGTATGTCGCGGCGGAGATGACGCGGCGAGGCAACTACGTCTTCGTGGCGACGATGGGCAATGTGGTGATCGGCAGCGTCTCAGTGAGCACGCAGAAGAGTTTCGTCTCCGGAGTCGCGAGGATGTTCTATCGGGCGGTCGGGTTCTGGAGCACCGTACGCGCGCTCGTCGTGCTCAGTTTCCTCTCTGATCCCGCACCCGCGCCGGACGAGGCGTATGTCGAGGTGCTCGGCGTCGCGCCGGAGTACCAGCGGCAGGGCGTCGGGCGGGCGCTGATGGTCGCGGCGGAGGAGATGGCACGCTCGCTCCACAAGCAACGGCTCACGCTCTACGTCACCGCGAACAACCGCGCCGCGCAGACCCTCTATCTCTCGCGCGGCCTCAAGGTGCAGCGTCAAACGCCAAGCATCGTTGGCCTGCTTCTCTTTCACGCCCCGGGCTTCTGGCGGATGGAAAAAGCCCTGCGCTGATCGGTTTCGTTTCGCCCGCTTACTTGACGCGGCGGATCGTATTGAGATTTTTCTCCGGATTGCCGAGGAAGAACCGCCGGAAGAAGATCATCATGATGAACGGAAATATGAACATAATCGCGAGCACAGCGGCAAACAAGCCGACGAACCGCGCCCCGTCCAGGAGAATATTCGCTACCATCGCCTGCATGCCTCCCCATTGAGTCCGCGTACGGTGGTGTGACCACGATGCTCCGCACCGGGAGTATTGTAGACGGAGCAACGAGCAATGAGCAATGAGTAGAGACGTGATTCCCTCGTTGCTCACTGCTCATTGCTCATTGCTTCAAGATCAATCCGCCGGTGTCAACGCCTCCGCGTGCTCGAAGACGAGTTCGCCTTGGCGCAGATCCGCGATGACGTGGTCGCCGTCACGGAAGGTGCCGTCGAGCACTTTGAGCGCGAGCGGATCGAGGACACGCTTCTGGATTGTTCGCTTCAGAGGTCGCGCGCCGAAGACCGGATCGTAGCCGCGCAGTGCGAGATAATTCTCCGCCGCCTCGGTCATTGTCAGTTCAATACCGCGATCGGCGAGCCGCTTGATCAGCTGCGTCATCTGGATATCCACGATCTTCCGCAAGGCGTCGCGGTCGAGCGGGTGGAAGATGACGATCTCATCAATCCGGTTGAGGAACTCCGGCCGGAAGTGCTCGCGCAGCGACGCCATATAGCCGCGCCGCACATCGTCCTCATCGCGCTCCTCGGCATCGCTCTTGACGGGTGACGTGTTGAACTGCTCCGCCACATCTTCCGGCAGCATTCCCTTGACGGCCTCCATGCCCTGGCGGATCTGCTCCTGCATCTCCTCGGCGCGTGTCTGGCTGCCGAGGTTCGAGGTCATGATGACGACCGCATTGCGGAAGTCCACCGTGCGGCCCTGCCCGTCGGTCAGCCGCCCGTCATCGAGCAGTTGCAGCAGGACATTGAAAACATCCGTGTGTGCCTTCTCGATCTCATCGAAGAGGATGACGCTGTATGGCCGTCGCCGCACCGCTTCGGTCAGTTGGCCGCCCTCGTCGTAGCCGACATAGCCGGGGGGAGCGCCGAGCAGACGCGACACCGTGTGCTTCTCCATGTACTCGCTCATGTCGAGCCGGATCATTGCCTGATCGGTGTCGAAGAGGAACTCCGCCAGCGCACGGGCGAGTTCGGTCTTCCCGACACCCGTCGGGCCGAGGAAGATGAACGAGCCGAGCGGCCGGTTCGGGTCCTGTAGTCCGGCGCGAGCGCGGCGGATCGTGTTCGCCACCGCCCGCACCGCCTCATCCTGCCCGACGACGCGCTGGTGCAGCCGCTCCTCCATATGGATCAGTTTCGCCACTTCACTCTCCAGCAGGTTGGAGACCGGGATACCTGTCCAGCGAACGATCACTTCCGCGATGTCCTGCGGCGTCACTTCCTCCGCGAGCATCTGGCCATGCGCCCGCTGCTCGGCCAGTTTCTGTTGCGTCTCCGCCAACTCGCGTTCGAGTTGCGTCAGCGTGCCGTACTTCAGTTCCGCCGCCCGGCCGTAATCCGCCGCGCGCTCGGCTGCCTCGATCTGCTGCCGCGTCTGCTCCAATTGCTCCTTGACGGCGCGCTGCGTGGTGATGACTGCCTTCTCACTCGTCCACTGCGCCTTCAGGCTATCCCGCTGTTCGGAGAGATCCGCAATCTCGCGCTCGATGACATTCAGGCGGTCCTTCGATGCGGGATCGCTCTCTTTGCGGAGCGCCTCGCGCTCGATTTCCAGTTGCATGATGCGCCGCTCGACCTCATCAAGTTCGGCGGGCATCGAGTCAATTTCCATCCGCAGCCGTGCCGCCGACTCGTCCATGAGGTCAATCGCCTTGTCCGGCAGGAAGCGATCGGCAATGTACCGATGCGAGAGCACGGCGGCAGCAACGAGCGCGGCATCCTGAATACGCACGCCATGATGCACCTCATACCGCTCGCGCAGCCCACGGAGGATCGAAATCGTGTCCTCGACGTTCGGCTCCTCCACGAGGATTGGCTGGAACCGCCGTTCGAGCGCCGCGTCTTTCTCGATGTATTTGCGGTACTCGTTCAGCGTCGTCGCGCCGATCGCGTGCAGCTCGCCCCGCGCGAGCATTGGCTTGAGCATGTTGCCCGCGTCCATTGCCCCTTCCGCTGCGCCCGCGCCGACGACGGTATGCAACTCGTCAATGAAGAGGATGATGTCTCCGTCGCTCTCCTGCACTTCCTTGAGAACGGCCTTCAATCGCTCCTCGAACTCGCCCCGGAACTTCGCGCCCGCGACGAGCGATCCCATGTCGAGTTGGACGATCCGCTTCCCCTTCAACCCTTCGGGCACGTCACCGCGGATAATCCGCTGGGCAAGCCCTTCCGCGATCGCCGTCTTGCCGACGCCCGGCTCGCCGATCAGCACCGGGTTATTCTTCGTCCGGCGCGACAGCACCTGAACGACGCGGCGAATTTCCTCATCGCGGCCGATGACGGGATCGAGTTTGCCGCGCTCGGCGATCTCCGTCAGGTCGCGCCCGTACTTTTCGAGCGCCTGGTACTTGCCTTCCGGATTCTGATCCGTGACGCGTTGATTGCCGCGAATCTCCTTCAAGACGCCGAGGACCTTGTCCCGCGTCACACCGTGCGCGCGGAAAATCCGCTCCATGCCGCTCCCAAGTTTGGGGTCGAGCATCGCCAGCAGGAGATGCTCCGTACTCACGTATTCGTCCTTCAGTTTGCCCGCCTCCTCCGAGGCGCGGACGAGGACACTCTGCGCCCGGCCGGAAACGTTCGTCGTGCCGGGGGACGCAAGACGCGGCAGTTTGTTTACTTCCGCCTCAGCCTCTGCGAGCAGCGCGCTTGGGTTGAGGTTCAGTTTCAGGAAGACCTGCGGAACGACCCCGCCTTCCTGCGCCAGGAGCGCCACGAGCAAATGCTCCGGCTCCATCTGGCTCTGCTGCTTCGAGATTACCAATTCCTGCGCGGCGAGCGTCGCCTCCTGCGCCTTCTCGGTAAATCGGTTCAACATCCTTCGCTCCTATCGTCGCTCAAAGTAGCGAGTAGCGAGATGAATCCCGCGCCCGACTCACTACTCGTTACTCGTTACTCTCCCTAATGTACGCAACATCTGCATCGCCGTTTCCTGCACATCGCGGCGGAGTTTCGCAGTATTGCTCTCGTGCTCCGCGAGATCGAGGAGCCGTTCCGCGAGATGCGTAACGGTCAGGGCGAGTTCCACGCCCGCCAGGTTGACGCCGCGCTCATCAACGAGGTATTTCACCTGCCGGAGCAGGGCCAGATCTTCCGGCGAATAGAGCCGCAGGTTTCCATCCGTGCGCGACGGCACGACGAACCCCGCCCGTTCATACTTGCGCAGCGTCTGCGGGTGGAGCGCGAGCAGCCGCGACGCGACGCTAATCACATAGAGTGGGCCTTTATCTTGCATTATTCCCGTGCCTCCTATCGCTACACAGGCAGACATGTGCCAGGTAGTCATTGACACACCGATCATACACTTTGATACGACTTATGTCAATGTTTTGTAGTCAGGTCGTTTGGTTGTGCGATCCATATCGCGACGAGGCGGTACACTACGGTGCGGGACAGGAAATGGTCACACGGAAATGGATACGCGGCATGCAATGGAACGGGAAACCCGATCGCATCATCATCGGGGGGGGTGGCCTCGCGGGCCTCGCCGCCGCGAAGCGGTTGGTGGACGCGGGCTATCAGGTCAAATTGCTGGAGCAGCGGCCCATTCTCGGCGGCAAGGTATCGTCGTGGCGCGACGCCGAGGGTGATTGGGTCGAGTCCGGCTTGCACGTCTTTTTCGGTGCATACGTCGAGATCTTCGACCTGATGCGCGCACTCGGTATCTACGAGAACATCCTCTGGAAAGAGCATGTGCTGACGTACACGCTCTCCGCGGGCGGGCGATTCGCCTTCCGCACCGGGCCATTTCCCGCACCGCTGCATCTGCTGCCCGCCGTGTTCAATAACCACTACTTCAGTTGGCACGAGAAACTATCGCTCGCCAGGGCGCTCGGCCCGATGCTCTTCGGCTCCCCGGACTATCGCGCGCGGCAGGATGAGCTGACGTACGCGGAGTGGCACCGAAAGTTCGGCGTCTCGGACCGGATGCTGCAAAAAATGTTCATGCCGATGGCGCTCGCCCTCAAGTTCCTTCCACCACAAGAGATGAGCGCAAAGATCGTCCTCGATGTTTGCGGCAAGTTTCTGCGCCAGCCGGACGCCTCGAAAATGGGCTTTCTCAAGGGTTCGCCGCAGGACTGCCTGATCGGCCCGCTCGCGGACTATCTCACGGCGCGCGGCGTCCGCATCCGCACGGGCGCGCCGATCCGCGCGATCCATGAAGGCCCTGACCGTCGCATCACCGGCCTCGAACTCAGCAGCGGTGAGATCGTGCGCGGTGATTGGTTCGTGCTCGCGTTGCCGGTCCATAAACTGAACCGCCTGATCCCCGATCAGTGGCGGCGGGACGAACGGTACTTCGCGGGCCTCAGCCAATTCGAGGGTGTGCCGGTGATCACGGTGCAACTCTGGTTCGACCGGCAAGTGACGCAGGTGGATAATATCCTCTTCTGCCCGGACGGCCGTATCCCGGTCTATGCCGATCTCGCAAACACGACGCCGGACTACGCCTTCGGCGGCAAGAGCCGGATGGAGTTCTGCGTCGCCCCCGCGCGCGACCTGATGGATCTGCCGGATGACGAGATCGTACGGCGGACGAAGGCGAATGTGGACGCGACCTTCCCGGATACCGGGCCACCGGCGCGGATTGTCAAGAGCACGGTCGTACGGATTCCGCAATCTGTCTACTGGCCGAAGCCCGGCATTGACCACCTGCGCCCGACGCAAGCGACGCCGATTGCCAATCTCTTCCTCGCGGGCGGCTACACGACGCAGGATTTCTACGACAGCATGGAGGGTGCTGTTGCCAGTGGCCGTCTCGCCGCCACCGCGCTCATGGAATCGGCAGCCCGAATTCCACTGCGATCCCACGCGGAAACATCTGCGGATAGATTCTTGCATTGACAACGTAGAGAGGCTGCCTATGCCAGCGATACCGATCACGCGTACGACGTAACGGCACCGCCGGTGAAATGAAAAAGGGGGGCACGAAGTGGCACGCATTGTATTCGATATGCTCTACAAGGGCGAAACGACGGATGATAAGACGGGGAACATCGAGGAGCAACAGAAGCGATTCCTGGAAGTCTGTAAGGAATCCGGTGTGACGACCGTAGACCGTCATTCGCCGGTCAGCGCATATGCGGAGGGAGAGATGCTCGCGCGGTTGATTGACCGCTTGAACGCCGCGCACGTCGCCTATGCCGTCGAGGAGCAATCACATCGCGCCGATGACGACGGCATGCCCGCCTGACGATATTCAGGCGATTGGCCAGAGTCGAACGGTTTTATCTGCCGATGCCGAGGCGACGAGCGATCCATCCGGCGAGACAGCGACGCCGTGTACATAATCGGTGTGGCCAGTGAGCGTGCGCTGCGTACCTCCATCATTCAACGGCCAGAGGCGCACCGTACGATCCTTCGACCCCGAGATGACCGTTTTCCCGTCCGGCGTGATCGCGACGCTCATCAGCCAGTCAGTGTGCCCACTCAGGGTCTTGACCGGCGATCCGTCCGAAGCCTTCCAGACGCGAGCGGTCTTGTCGAATGACCCCGATACCACCGTCTGGCTATCCATGCTGACCGCGACGCTCGATACTTTGTCTGTGTGGCCCGATAACGTTCGCAGTGTCGTGCCATCCGCTGGCTGCCAGATCCGCACGGTGGTGTCGAACGCGCCTGAGCAGAGCGATTGACCATCCGGCGCAAAAGCGACGCCGGAGACGCGGGCGGAGTGCCCCTGCATCGTCCGTATCGCCGAGCCGTCCACGACCTGCCAGAGCCGGACGGTCTGGTCATAGCCGCCACTCGCCAGCGTCTGGCCATCGGGCGAGAAGGCGACGGTCATCACGGCGTCGGTGTGTCCGGTGACGGTGCGGAGGGGGGCGCTGTCGCTCACATTCCAGAGCCGGACGGTCTTGTCCGTCGAGGCGGTCGCGAGTATCGTGCCGTCCGGCGAAAAAGCGACGCCGTCCACGCGGTCGGTATGCCCCTTCAAGACCATGATGGGCGAACCGTCGGCCACCTTCCAGAGGCGCACCGTGTGATCGAACGAGACGGAAGCGAGCATTGTTCCGTCCGGCGAGAAGGCAACACCGAGCACCCGACCCGTGTGCCCGGTCAGTGTCCGGTTCACCGCTGCGGGCGGAGCAACAATGGCGGATGGAGCAACAACGGAAGGCAACGGGGCTGTTCCGCCAGTTGTGCCTATCGTGGGTGAGGGTTGCAAGGAGAACGAATCATCCCTGCCGTCGTCGCTAAATAGGCGATGGGCGTTGGTGGGGGCAGAGCCGATTGCTGCCGTGATGCTTCCGAGACTGACAACGGCGAGGGCGCAAAGAAAACGTCGCCGACTATGTACCGATCGTTTCGCTGCCACGAGACTCCCTACACTACGCTTCACAAAAACATTCGGACTCCCAACGATGCACATAGTACACGGTGGCGCTACCCGCGATAGAAACACGTTTCGAACAATGCTCCCGTTTCAAATCACCAAGCGTCCTCTCGGACAGCGGAAATGCCAGAGGCGACGCCCCGATGGTGGGTGTCGCTCCTGGCACTGTTCGTACCGGGATGTTTTGGTAACGTGTTACTACTTTTACAAGCGGTTAGTACCCCGGCTTGACCGTGGGCTGGCCCGGTTGTCGCCCGTAGGCTGGGGTGTTCCCCACAGGCGGCATCATCGCCGTCGGCGGTACACCATTTGCCCCGCCAGCCGGTGTACTGTATCGCCAGGTGTTGTAGGCGCGGCCGATATTGCCGTATTCGACGCGGAAGAGGATGGGATTACTGGGCGTGTAGGTCAGCACGCGCCGCTCGAATGCCTGCACGAGTACCGGGACGACGGTGTTATTCACCTTCACGTTCGCCCACACAGGCTCGGTGATCGCGAGGCCGATCGCCTGAATGCCGCCGAGGTCCGGTGAATTCCGGAAGTCGAGGAAGGCTTTCGGGATATTGTGCTTCGTCGTCGCGTCGTAGCCGGTCGTCTTCGCGAGCGCATCGTCGGTCGCGGGCGCATAGGTTCCGGCCACGCCATTCGCGTTCACCATTTTGGTGATCGGCACGCCACTGCTGCTGTTATCCTGCTCCGCGCCCTGGAGTTTGGCGAGATCGGCATAGGTCGGGAATGGGTTGTCCGGATCGCCCGCGACGGTCACTCTCGCCGGGTCCCGCTGCACAAACGTCCCATCGCCGTTCTGCTGACGCCCAGAAATCAACTCCACCGAGAGCAGCCCCGCCGTCACCGGCCCGCCCGGCGTGTTCAGTTCCATTCGCGCCTTGTCGAAGTATTGCACGAGCCGCTTGCCGCCCGGCGCTTCTTTGTAATCTTCCATCAGCCCGCCGGTGAACGGGGCCGGCCCCCAGACGTACGAGTGGCCCGACGGATTCGCGTCGGTCTGCGCCCAGAGCGCCTGGAACGCGGGGTCGGCGAACGCCTGCGTCCCACCCGGTGGCGGGCTTCCGCTCGGCGGTGGGGTGGCGCCCGTGACCACGATCATGCCGTGCATATTCGGATGAATCATGCAGTGATAGGCAAACGTCCCTACCTGATTGAAGGTGAACTTGAATGAGTCTCCCTTCTTCAGCGGCGCTGCCGTCCCGGAGTCCCACACGCCCGTGTCGCTTGTCGTCGTGTGTCCCGCACTGTCCTGGTTCGTCCAGACGACCGTTGTCCCCACCGGGATGGTGAGCGGCGTGGGCATGAAGGCGAAATTGACGATATTGACCGAGACATCGGCCGACACGCTCGTCGCGTTTCCGACCGTCACAAGCGCGGTGAGCAGCAACGCGAAAACAGCGGCCACCGCGGCACGATTCCGTCCGACACCCGTGAGCCTGACACGCATCATTGTCATCCTCCTGATAAGCCGTCCCCTCACTTCTCCGTACGTCCGAACTCCGCCTGCCGGATGTACCTGGCGCATCGCTACGACGCGCTTATCGCGTCTGGATCGGTGATCCTGGCGTACTCCACTCCTCCGGGCGCCGCGAGCGCGCGGGCGTGCGCAGACCGAGGAGGGCGATGGCGCTAAAGCCCGCCCCCATCAATATCAGGACGGCGGGCGCGCCACGCTGTGCGGCGAGCGCGGTGAAGAGCGCGGCGCCAAGCGGGCCGGGCGCGCTGTTGATCGTCCAGAAGGCGGCGGTAACCCGCCCGAGGAGGTGGTCCGGCGTCACCTGCTGCCGGACGGCAATCGAGTTCACGCCCTTGAGGATTTCCAGCAACATGAAGCCAACCGTCAGTGGCAGCATGAATGCGACGGTCGGCGCAAGCCCGATTCCTGCAAGGAGTACTCCCTCGACGATGACCGAACCGAGGTAGCAAACCGCGAAACCCCAGCGGCGGCGGGCGGGCGCGGCAAGCAGGCCGCCAGCAATCGCGCCGCTCGATGCCACGCCGAAGACGAGGCCGACCGCCCGATCGCCTTGCCCGAGATCATGCGTGAGGTGGAAGATGAAGAGATCCAGCCCGCCCATCGTCAGGAACGAGAACCCGGCGATCATCCACGTCAGCGTGCGGAGGACGGGCTGCTGCCAGAGAAAGCGCACTCCGGCAAGGAGTTCCGCGACACCCCCCATGGACAATGTATCGGATCGCGGCGTGTCCGCCTTCCGCAGGCGGATGCATGCGAGCGAGGCGGCGGAGAGGGCGAACGAGAACGAATCAATGCCGAGAGCGGCGGCGGGATCAAACCGCGCCGCGATCAACCCGGCGAGCGCGGGGCCGATGACGCTGGCAACGGCAGCGCTCGCCTGAAGCCGCCCATTCGCGTCCGTCACTTGATCGCGGTCCACGAGGTTGGCGATCGCCGTGATGTAGGTCACGGAGAAGCACATGCCGAAGAAGGCGCCGAAACCGGCCGTGAAAACGATCAGCCACCGCTGCGGCCCCGCGATCCACCAGCCGAGGGGGATCGCCGCGTACACGACCATCCGTGCCAGATCGCAGAGGATCATAAACCGGCGTCGGTCCACGCGATCGGCAATCGGCCCGGCGACAATACCCGCAATGAGCATTGCGACACCGACCGTCGCCGTCACGAATCCCATCTGCGCGACAGAGCCGGTCACATGCAGCACAAGGAGCGGCATCGCGATCAGCGCGACCGCGTCTCCGGCATTGGAAAGGCTCTGGCCAAGCCAGAAGATGTTGAAATTCCGGTTCGTACGGAGACGTGCAGCGGGAGAGCGGGCAAACTGCGCCGCGACGGCCCCCGGTTCGTGAATCGCGGCGGGCGCGCGGCCCGTCACGGGAGTCTGATCGTCCATTGTGCTCACTTCCTGAAACGCATAGAAACGGAGGCGGCGTATCCTTCGCACCCGCTCGCTATGGTCGGAAGGTCTGCACAGTGACGCGTCCTTTCAATAGCCCGTCGTCTCGACTACACTCGCGGCACGGTCGGCGGCGACCGCGCAACCTACTTTACGCGATGACGGCGGCACCGCGCAATGACCGATCTCGAAACGTTCAACACGCTCCTCAGTGAGGCCGGTCAGCGATTGCTCGCGGAAATCGCGATGCGCAAATTGAGCGAGGCGAACACACTTGCGCTCGCCACGGAGTTGCGCCATCGCTTTCCCGCCTCTCTCGTCGCCGCTGCGATGACGCAGATACGCCTCCGCGAGCGGGCACGCACGAAGTTCGGTAACGACGCTGCTCGGATGTACTTCACACAAGCCGGGCTGGAACAAGCGACGAGCGGCCTCGTCGCCGCCCACCACGCCGCCCGGTATCACGCCGCATGGCGTATCGCGGATCTCTGCTGCGGCATCGGCGGCGATCTTCGCGCGCTCGCCAGCGGCCACGACGCGCTCGCCGTGGACCGCGATCCCCTCACCGCCGCCATTGCCGCGGCGAATATGCGCGCACTCGGCATCGGCGCGGGGGTTGAAACCGATCTCCCCGGTTTCGCTTCCGCGCTCAACTGATGCGCGGATCGAGGGCATCGCGCAGGCCATCGGCGATCAGAAAGACGCTGAGGACGGTCAGGAAGATCATCACGCCGGGGCTGACGACGAGCCAGGGCGCTTTGAGCGCGTACTGGAAGGACTTGGAGAGCATGTTGCCCCAACTGGCGGTCGGCGGCTGCACGCCGAAGCCGAGCGCGCTCAGGCCCGATTCGGCGAGGATCGCCCCCGCGATGTCGAACCCGGCGACGACGAGCACGGTCGAGATGACATTCGGGAAGATATGGCGGAACATCAGGCGCCCATTCGAGGAACCGAGGACGCGCGCGGCATCAATGTAGTCCCGCTGACTGACGGAGAGGACGACCGCACGCACCTGCCGCGCCGTCCCCTGCCAACTAAAGAGGCCGAGAATCAGCGCGAGGCCAACGACGCCTGGCGAGAAGACCACCGAGAGCAGAATGAGCAGGAAAAGGAGCGGGATATTGACCGTCGTCTGGATCAGGCCGTTGATCGCGTCGTCCACCCAGCGACGGAAAAAGCCACCGAGGACGCCGATCAGCAACGAAATCCTCCCCGCGTAGAGAAGACGGATGAGGATATCGCGCCCCAGTTCGTCGGTGCCGAGCTTGGACTTCCCCTTCGGTGGACATGGCGCCCTCCCTAAGAGCCTCATCGGCTATCGAACCGTCGCGCACAATGACGCGCGGATTTACCCGTGTCAGTCGCACAGTAGTCCGCGCGTTCATCCTCGTCAAGCACGCTGCGTTCGTCTCGGTAGCGCAGGCGGGAAAGCCTGCGCTACCATGTTCCCGTCAGTTCGAAGCGCGGTAGTTCGGCGCTTCCTTGGTGATGGCGATGCTGTGCGGATGGCTCTCGCGCAGCCCGGCGCTCGTAATGCGGTTGAAATGGGTGTCACGCTGCATCGCGCGGATGTCCGCTGCACCGGCATAGCCCATCGCGGAGCGAAGCCCGCCGATCAATTGATAGACGAGCGGGCCGAGCGCTCCCTTGTACGCGACGCGTCCCTCAATGCCCTCCGGCACGTACTTATTGACATTGCCGGAAACGCCCTCCTGGAAGTAGCGATCCGACGAGAAGCGGGCTTTCATCGCGCCCAACGATCCCATGCCCCGGTATTCCTTGAATCGCTCGCCCTGATACAGCACGACCTCGCCGGGCGATTCATCCAGCCCCGCGAAGAGCGAGCCGAGCATGACGGTATCCGCTCCAGCGGCAATTGCCTTGGCGATATCGCCGCTGAACTGGACACCACCATCGGCGACCACCGGAATATCGTAGGCCGCCGCCGCGCGCATGCAATTCCAGATCGCGGTAATCTGCGGCACACCGATACCGGCGACGATGCGGGTTGTGCAGATGCTTCCCGGCCCAATGCCCACCTTGATGCCGTCCGCGCCTGCCTCGATCAGCGCCTCCGCCGCGCCCGCAGTGGCGATGTTCCCGGCAATCACCGGCACGTCCCATGTCTGCTTAATGCGCTGGATGATCCGCAGGACATCACGGTTATGCCCATGCGACGTGTCCACGAAGAGCGCGTCAATCTCCTTCGCGACGAGCGCCTCGGCGCGTTCCATCGCGCTGTCCCCCGTCCCGACCGCCGCCGCGACGCGCAGACGCCCCTTGCTATCCTTCGAGGCGTTCGGAAATTGGATGCGCTTCTGGATGTCCTTGACGGTAATCAGGCCCTTGAGGCGGTAGTGCTCGTCCACGACGGGCAATTTCTCGATTTTGTTGTGATAGAGGATCGCCTTCGCCTCTTCAAGCGTCGTGCCGACCGGGACGGTGACGAGATTTTCCTTCGTCATCCGCTCGCGGATTGGCTGGTCCACATTCTCCTCGAACCGGAGATCGCGGTTGGTCAGGATGCCGACGAGTGTGCCCCGCTCGTCCGTGATCGGCACACCGGAGATATGGTATCGCTCCATCATCGCCTGCGCGTCCCGCACGCGGTCGTCCGGGCCGAGCGTGACGGGTTCGACGATCATCCCGGACTCGCTGCGCTTCACCTTGTCCACCTCATCCACCTGCGCGTCAATCGGCAAGTTGCGGTGGACGACGCCGATGCCACCCTCCCGCGCGAGGGCAATGGCGAGGCGCGCCTCGGTGACGGTATCCATTGCGGCGGAGATCAGTGGGATGGAGAGAGTAATATCGCGTGTCAGTCGCGTGGTGGTGCTGACGTCCTTCGGCAGAACTTCCGAGGCGGCGGGCTCGATCAACACATCATCGAATGTGAGCGCTTCGGGGCCGAACTTGGCGGCGGATGCCGCATCGGATGGTGACGGATCGGTGCTGCCCAGGTACTTCTCGACCGTCTGCATCTGCCGCGCGCCTCCTTGTAGATACGGAGAACGGACAGTGACGCATCGCACTGTCCGTACGATGTTCAAGTATCGCATGGGAAGGGGTGCCAGTCAATGGCGAACGCGCGCATGGTGGGCGATGCAGGGTTCGAACCTGCGACATCCACGGTGTAAACGTGGCGCTCTGACCAGCTGAGCTAATCGCCCAAAGGAGGGGCCGCAAAAAAGAGATGGTGCGCGAGAAGGGACTTGAACCCTTACCCCGTAAACCGGGACCAGGCCCTCAACCTGGCGCGTCTGCCAATTCCGCCACCCGCGCACGAGGGGTGCGGAGTGAGTATCGCATCGCGTCCGGCGCATGTCAACCTATGACACGCGGCGCTTGACCGACCACGCCGGGTCGCCTATACTCATCAGCGCGGCAGAAACGCCGAGGGGAACGACGCGCCGACGTAGCTCAATGGCAGAGCAACGGTTTTGTAAACCGTCGGTTGCCGGTTCAAGTCCGGCCGTCGGCTCCAATGCATGAGAGACGCTGGGCAGGTACCAGAGCGGCCAAATGGGACTGGCTGTAAACCAGTTGGGAAACCTACGGGGGTTCGAATCCCTCCCTGCCCACCACGCACATCGGCCCTGATAGCTCAGTTGGTAGAGCACATTCTTGGTAAGAATGAGGTCATCGGTTCAAGTCCGATTCAGGGCTCCACCCTTTCTATAGCAAGCAAAACCATCCGTTCTGTGATATACTCTTTGTGGCACACCGCTTGTTCAGATGATAACTGGACAAAACCACAAGGAGACGCACCGATGCAGACCGCCACGCTTCCCCGTCAATGCGAGACCGGAGACTATCCTATTCTTGCCCTCTCCTTCCGCCGTTCCCTCCTCGCGGAAAACAAGAGTGCGAACACGGTCAGCGCCTATATAGAGGCGGTGCGACTGCTTGGTATCTTCCTCAGCACGCGGGGGATGCCAACGAACGTTGCGGATATTACGCGTGAGCATGTCCAGACGTTCATCACAGACCTACTAAACACCAAGAGTCCCGGCACGGCAAACACGCGCTACCGTGGCGTGCAGCAGTTCTTCAAGTGGCTTGTGAATGAAGGAGAGATTACCCGCTCTCCGATGGAGCACATGAAGCCGCCGCAGATTCCGGAAACACCGCCCGAAGTACTGACCGACGATCAGTTGCGGCGTCTGCTGAACGTGTGCGAGGGGAAAGGCTTCGACCAGCGCCGGGACATGGCAATGATTCGTCTCCTGCTAGACACCGGGATGCGCAGCGGGGAATGTGCGGGGCTTCTTGTCACCGATATTGACCTTGACCGGAAGATTGCCGTTGTGATGGGGAAAGGGCAGCGTCAACGTTCCTGTGCCTTTGGGACGAAGACGACCCGTGACCTCGACCGCTACCTACGCGAGCGCGCCAAACATCACGCCGCCGCATCGCCAAACCTCTGGCTCGGACACAATGGCCCGATGACCTCATCCGGCATCTACCAGACGGTGCAGAAGCGCGCGGAGCAGGCCGGGGTCGGCCATCTGTACACGCACCTCTTCCGGCACACCTTCGCTCATCAGTGGCTCGTGCAAGGGGGCCGTGAAGGCGATTTGATGCAACTCGCGGGCTGGCGATCACGCACGATGCTCGGACGGTATGGCGCGAGTGCCGCCGGAGAACGCGCCCGCGAAGCGCACCAGCGTTTCAGCCCAGGCGACAGGCTGTAATGGGGGAATCGATGAGAGTGGCGATCATCAAACGTCTCGGTAACAGAGACTCGCTAAGTAAAGTTTGGTGCTCCACATGCGACGCACGCCTCGGCCCGATCTGCTACGCGATTGCTTGGCGCGAGGCGTTCCGACGCGCGGACGACCCCACCTTTCCGATGATTGCTAAGGTCTTGCGTCTCTGGCTTTCCGGCGTTAGTCCAGTCCCGCGCACCGATGAATACGCTACGCTTCACGAGCGCGAGGAGCAGTACACGTCCTGGCTCAGCAACGTGTATGGGGAGGACGGTACCACCGCGACGGCCTCATACGAGGAGGCGATATCCCGAATGCCACCTATCCCAGACAGCTTATGGATCGCACTATCAGGCGAGGGATTCACCGTCACCCCGACAGGGTACTATCGGCAAGTGAGAGGCCATCACTATAATGGCAACCCGGCGAAAGGCCGCAGCAATCTACCGGAGGATCTCCAGAAAAAGGGCGAGGAACCGAATGAGATGCTTGGAAAAATCATCGGCCTCCCATCAGTAATACACTGTCCGCATTGCGACACCCCATTCATTGTGCGCAAACCGCAAGACGTTGCGTAAAGGCTGTAGATGTGCTACAGTGCATGTACGGCTCACCTGAGCCTCTGACGAATATGGCGTTGTATATACCCGCCTCTTGACTCCCAGTTCCTGTCACTCCTCGCGAGCGACACTGAACGGCGGAGAGGAGGCGTGTTTCATGTCCGACCTCATCACCGTCGCGTACCAAGTTAGCCCCGCAGAAATGGCACTACGCGGTCGTCTCGGTGCGCTCATCACGCACTCGCGGCACGATTCCAGGGAGACAACCCGAAGGGCCCGCGAGGCATTTCACAATAAATTTGAGCGAGAGGTTGACCCGAATGGCGTGCTCCCCGTAGAGGAACGCCAGCGACGCGCCGAATATGCGCGGAGAGCCCATTTCACTCGCCTCGCCCTTGCCAGTGCCAAAGCACGGCGGGAGCGGTCACAGAGACAACAAGATGCAGCCCGATAATACCGAAACCGCCGGGACAACGGCAGGCAGTTCGGCGGCGATAGGCTATACCTCACTAACCAGGTCAGATATACAACTCCTTCGCTTCGTCTGCATCGAACCGAAACACACGACAACGGTATTCAATCCCTCCGCTACACTCGAACCGACTATGCCCCTGGCTGAGATCGTCGCCCAACTCGACCGCCAAGCACATCGCCTTCGCTACCACGGCGAGTGGGAGGCAGCCCGCTACTTGACGCTCGCTGTTATCTATATTCGCGCTACACAGGGCGCACTCGAAGGATAGGTGCGTTGATGGCGTCGCTACTCCCGCAGCACGCGGACCTACTCGCCGCGTCCGGCATCACGAACGAAGTCCAGGCAGCACGCGGCTACCGCAGCATCACCGACCCGGTGGAGGCCATCGCTCTCGGTTTCGCAGAGTACCAGGCCTATGTCCCGGCCCTACTCGTCCCAGTGCATAGCGTGGCCGGTGGCGTTGCGCTCTACCAGTTGCGGCCCGACAATCCCCGCGTACGGGATGGAAAACCGATCAAGTATGAGACGCCTGCCGGATCGCGCATGGTGATTGATGTCCCTCCCGCCGTGCGTCCGATTCTTGGCGATCCCTCCGTGCCGTTGATCGTGACGGAAGGAGTAAAGAAGGGGGATGCGGCGGTATCGCAGGGCGGAAACTGCATCGCCCTTCTTGGCGTCTTCAACTTTCGTGGCAAGAACGAACAGGGCGGCACGGTCGCGCTGCCCGACTGGGAGAGTATCGCCCTCAATGACCGTGACGTGTCCCTCTGTTTCGACTCCGACGTGATGACGAACCCGAACGTCAAGAATGCGCTCGACCGACTAACTGCTTTCCTCTCGCGGCGAGGGGCGCACGTCCGGCACATCTTCCTACCGCCTGCGGCTGACGGTGGAAAGCAAGGGCTTGATGACTTCCTATTTGCTGGTCACATGATGGAGGAGATATACACCCTCGCGAGAGACGCGTCCACCGAAGAGGCGGGCGACACATCGCCGCGCCAAAGCAAGCGCCCGCCGCAGCGGGACGACCTCATCGCGCTCGCGGACGAGGCCGAACTGTTCCACACGCCGCAGGGCATCCCGTACGCAACGATCACAAATGGCAGCCACCGGGAAACGCACCGGCTCACATCGCGCGGCTTTAAGGAGTGGCTTGCACATCGCTACTATCGCGAGTATGGCGGGAGCGCGAACACGCAGGCGGTACAGGATGCCGTTAGCGCCCTCGCTGGTTGCGCCCGATACGATGGGGAAGAACATCCCGTCTTCATCCGGCTAGCCGAACACGACGGCGCGATTTACCTCGACCTCGGTGATGCCGCATGGCGCGTCGTGGAGATCGACCGGGACGGCTGGCGGATCGTCACCGACTCGACGGTACGCTTCCGTCGCACCAGGGGGATGCTCGCACTCCCGACGCCCGCTAACGGTGGAACGCTAAAAACGCTCCGTCGCTTCATCAATCTCACTGATGCCGATTGGATTCTCTTCGTCGCGGCGCTCGTCGCGGCGATGCGCCCGCGCGGGCCGTATCCGATACTCGGCGTCTTCGGAGAGCAAGGTAGCGCGAAATCCACCCTCGCCCGCATCATGCGGTCCCTGACCGATCCGAACGCCGCTCCGCTACGGACGATGCCGCGCGATGAGCGAGACCTGATGATCGCCGCAACGAACGGCTGGCATCTGGCGTTCGACAATGTGAGTACGCTCCCGATTTGGCTTAGTGATGCCCTCTGCCGCTTGGCGACGGGAGGCGGGTTCGCGACGCGGGAACTCTACGCCGATGACGAGGAGACGATCATCGACGCACAGCGCCCTGTCATCGTGAACGGCATTACCGATTTTGTCACGCGGAGCGACCTGTTGGACCGTCTGATACCGCTCAATCTCCGGCGCATCCCCGACGATCAGCGTCAGTCAGAAGCGGAACTCTGGCTGGCATTCGAGCAGGAGCGCCGGGCGATCATCGGCGCGCTTTTGACCGCTGTTAGTATGGCAATCCGCAACCTTCCCACGATCCGTTTACACACCATGCCCCGCATGGCGGACTTCGCGCTCTGGGTTTCAGCCGCCGCCCCCGCGCTCGGCTTCACCGCCGACGACTTCCTTCGCGCATACAGCCACAATCGGGCGAGCGCGCACGAGTTGGCTGTCGAGGCATCGCCGCTCGCAACCGCACTGACTACCTTCGTAAAGAGCAAAGGCGAGTGGCACGGCACGGCGACGAACCTCCTGGGAGAATTGGTCGCACACACGGATGAGGCCACACGCAAACAGCGCGGGTGGCCTGCGGATGCTGCCCGGCTATCAGGGGAGTTGAAGCGCTCCGCGCCGAACTTGCGCGCCGGCGGGCTGTCCGTTGAATGGCCGAAACAGCGGGAAATTCACCTGCAATGGCTCGGCGTCCCCGATCAAGAAGAACAGGACAAAACAGCGTTGCGAGCGTTATCAGCGTTACGGGACACCGACGAAGCCAATGACAGCAAGGGAAACAAGCATAACGCTGGTGATTACGCCGATGACGCTGCGAGCGTTACCAGCGTCACAACAGCGTTACGGGTCGAAGCCATTGGTGGCACCGGAATTAACGCCGATGACGCTGATGACGCTGAAATACGTCCTCGCTCTTTGCGCCCTTCCAATGTGATCGACTTGGCATCGCACACAAGGGCGGCGAGTGATGATTAGTCCCACCGATGCCTTCAACCTCGCGTGTGCCGAGCGCGGCATCTCATCGGCGGAAGATTTCAAGGAGCGGCTAGGAGTGCCGCTCCGCTCACTGACCATTGAGGACGCACTCGCCCTCGTCAGCCTACCGGGATGGGTGCTTGACACCTGGTTGCCGCGCGCGGGACAGACATCCATCGTGTGGGTACCCTGCGCCGTACGCGAGTATGGGCGGCTTGTTAACATTGAGCAGTGCGCCAACGAGGACGATCACGATTACTGCATGCGGCTCCAAGCCGAGTATCAGAAGGGACGGCGATAATTCATGCCGCGAACATGCACAGTCTGCGCCCACAAAGACCCACAGGCGATAGATCGCGAGATTGTCGCCGGGAAGCCCTTGCGTGAACTCTCCGCGCTATACCGCGTTTCCGAGGACGCGCTCGCCCGCCATCGGGACCGGCATCTGCCCGCAGCGCTCGCCGCCGCAAAGGAGGTGGGCGACGCGGCCCATGCGCTCGATGTCGTGGCGCAACTGGCGCGCGTCAATGCCGAGAGCCTTGCCATTCTCTCCGAGGCGCGGGAACGCGACGATGCGCACCTGGCGCTTAAGGCGATAGACCGCATCCAGCGCCAGATTGAGATGCAGGCGAAACTCCTGGGCGAACTACAAGACGCCAGCACGGTGAACATCCTTATTAGCCCGGAATGGCAGCGGGTGCAGGCGGTGATCGTCGAAGCCTTGCGCCCATTTCCAGATGCCCGCGCCGCCGTCGCACACCGGCTCACCGCATTGGAGGCGACAAATGAATCTCGCGGCTAGTCTCGCTGCCGCGCTCGATCCACGCGGGGATTGGGAGCGGATCGCCCGCCCGAACCAACTGCCGCCCCCCGGCGACTGGAGAACGTGGCTTGTCCTCGCGGGACGCGGTTGGGGCAAAACCCGCACGGGCGCGGAGTGGGTGCGCGCACAGGTGGAACAGGGCACGGCGCGGCGCGTTGCCCTCGTTGGCCCGACCGCAGCGGATGTGCGCGATGTAATGGTAGAAGGAACCAGCGGCATCTTGTCCATCTCTCCCAACCACGCACGGCCCATCTACGAACCCTCGAAGCGTCGGTTAACGTGGCCGAACGGTGCGATCGCGACAACGTTCAGCGCTGACGAACCCGACCGGCTACGCGGCCCGCAACATGACTGCGCCTGGGCGGACGAACTCGCGGCGTGGCGGTTTCCCGACGCCTGGGATCAGTTACAACTTGGCCTACGTCTCGGTGCTGATCCGCGCCAGATCGTCACGACAACTCCCCGGCCCGTGCGCCTCGTGCGTGACCTACTCAATGCGCCAACGACGGCGGTGACGCGCGGCTCAACGGGCGAGAATGCCGCGAACCTTGCCCCGGCCTTCCTCGATCAGATCGTCAAGCGGTATCAGGGGACGCGGCTTGGACGGCAGGAACTGGACGGCGAACTGCTTGAAGATGTGCCCGGCGCGTTGTGGCAGCGCGCGATGTTCGACCAGCGTCGATCACCCCCCGGTCTCGTGCGCGTCGTCGTCGGCGTTGATCCAGCGGTAAGCAGCGGCGAGGAGTCCGACGAAACGGGGATCGTGGTCGTCGGTCTCGGTGTGGACGGCGCGGTGTACGTCCTTGATGACCGCAGCGGACGCTACACCCCGGATGGCTGGGCGCGACAAGCAATCGCGGCACTCGCGGCGCATGGCGGAGATCGGATCGTCGCGGAAGCGAATCAAGGCGGTGCGATGGTGGCGGCGGTGTTGCAGACGGTGAACCCCTACGTGCCCGTAACGCTTGTGCATGCATCGCGGGGAAAACTGACGCGCGCGGAGCCGGTCGCAAGTCTATACGAGCAGCGGCGCGCGTGGCATGTGCGCCCGCTTCTCGAACTGGAAGATCAACTGACGACGTGGACACCCGCCAGCGGGAGCAGCCCGGATCGCCTTGACGCACTCGTGTGGGCGGTCACAAATATCTTGGAGGGCGTGGAACGATGGGAACTTGTCGAGGATCCGCTCTTCGTGGCGGCGCGTGCGGAGATTGGCATCGGCACTTGGGATCGAGGCTACTGAAGCGCAGGCTACGGCTTGGCGGCCGTATTTATTGCCGTTGACACGCTGACATCAGATTCGCCTGACATCGCACTATATTACGTCAGGCTACACTTACATACCGTGGCGATGATCTCGGTTCGCTGCTTCCCCCGCCGGTTCACCCCTGCGTGCGCGGGGACGATCGCGCAATCACCTCAGGGAGCGTATCCTTCCCCGGTTCACCCCCGCGTGCGCGGGGACGATCTCCAGGCGTTTCATGTTGCCGATGGCAACCACGGTTCACCCCCGCGTGCGCGGGGACGATCGCCTTGCCGTGCGGGTCGAAGTTCGGCCATTCGGTTCACCCCCGCGTGCGCGGGGACGATTCAATCTGCTCAGGCGTCATGATCGCCTCGTGCGGTTCACCCCCGCGTGCGCGGGGACGATCAACTGATCTTGTGCGATGCCAATCTCGTTCCCGGTTCACCCCCGCGTGCGCGGGGACGATTTTTCTTTCGACGGTCCCCCGCTCATCTTCCACGGTTCACCCCCGCGTGCGCGGGGACGATGTGTTCGCCTCGCGCCAGTTGAACGTGCCGGTCGGTTCACCCCCGCGTGCGCGGGGACGATCAGGCAGCGGCGGGAGGAGCGTAACCGATGTCCGGTTCACCCCCGCGTGCGCGGGGACGATATCATAACTCGTTGTGATTGATCGGCCTCATACGGTTCACCCCCGCGTGCGCGGGGACGATGCCGCTATCTGGTGTCCAATTGACTAACTGGTCGGTTCACCCCCGCGTGCGCGGGGACGATACCTCGAGACGGTCCGCGAACATGCGCAAGCTCGGTTCACCCCCGCGTGCGCGGGGACGATCGCGACGACAGTAGCGCGGAGGGCGGCGATCTCGGTTCACCCCCGCGTGCGCGGGGACGATCCGGGACTGGCGTTTCTGGCGGCGGGGCTGCTCGGTTCACCCCCGCGTGCGCGGGGACGATTATGAGGACGTTCCCGTTCGTGTGCCGCACGACGGTTCACCCCCGCGTGCGCGGGGACGATGCGAACACACTGGGCGCGGCGCAGTACCCGGACGGTTCACCCCCGCGTGCGCGGGGACGATGCCATCCACCAGACGAGTAACGGGTTGGCCTACGGTTCACCCCCGCGTGCGCGGGGACGATTCGGTGACGGACGCCGACCTGATTGGCTTGGGCGGTTCACCCCCGCGTGCGCGGGGACGATATCATTTGCACGACCGCCGCGTTGATTGCCCCCGGTTCACCCCCGCGTGCGCGGGGACGATGCGATGGTGCATCACTGGCAGCACCGCGCGATCGGTTCACCCCCGCGTGCGCGGGGACGATCTCGAAACCAAGGCGAGTCTGGACGGCCTCGCCGGTTCACCCCCGCGTGCGCGGGGACGATTGCAATCGGTGAAGTGGTTCATCCCTGTTCCCCGGTTCACCCCCGCGTGCGCGGGGACGATTCCCATTGCTCCTCTCGCCGGTCGCCCAACGACGGTTCACCCCCGCGTGCGCGGGGACGATGATGCCGATAGTGATACTCACACGCCGGTTTCCGGTTCACCCCCGCGTGCGCGGGGACGATAAGGTGCTCGACTGGACGCAGCCCGACGCCAACGGTTCACCCCCGCGTGCGCGGGGACGATGTGTAGTCGCTTGACTATATGACTATCTTACTCGGTTCACCCCCGCGTGCGCGGGGACGATCGATATTGCGCCGCTTGCGTGATCTGCCATTCCGGTTCACCCCCGCGTGCGCGGGGACGATTCGAGCGCGCGCACCTTATCCGCGAGGGTGGCCGGTTCACCCCCGCGTGCGCGGGGACGATTTCGTGCGGTACTCCGCCATCTCCGCCATTGCCGGTTCACCCCCGCGTGCGCGGGGACGATGACGCTCTTTACTCCGAGATATTCAGCCAACTCGGTTCACCCCCGCGTGCGCGGGGACGATCCCGCAACCGCACACGCTCGCTCGACCGCGATCGGTTCACCCCCGCGTGCGCGGGGACGATTCACCAAACGCCAGGCGGCGATCCTCATGACGCGGTTCACCCCCGCGTGCGCGGGGACGATGCGAATGCCATTCAGGGCGGGCGGGGCGCGAACGGTTCACCCCCGCGTGCGCGGGGACGATCGCGCGGTTCTCGTTGAGTTGAAACCGTCCTACGGTTCACCCCCGCGTGCGCGGGGACGATATCTCTCAATCGAGAGTCCCCCATTCGCGGGCCGGTTCACCCCCGCGTGCGCGGGGACGATAGCGCGCAAATCCTCCGGTGTGTGCCGCGCGACGGTTCACCCCCGCGTGCGCGGGGACGATTCGCTGCCCGAACAGTACGATGACAACGCGACCGGTTCACCCCCGCGTGCGCGGGGACGATGCGGTCGCGGCCTTCTGTACCTCGTCGTAGTGCGGTTCACCCCCGCGTGCGCGGGGACGATGATCGCGTCATCCGCGCCCCCATCGGCAGCATCGGTTCACCCCCGCGTGCGCGGGGACGATCCCGCGTCCACACCGAGCGAGACCGCCGCCTACGGTTCACCCCCGCGTGCGCGGGGACGATGATCGTATCCAGCGCCTCATTCCACTTCGTCACGGTTCACCCCCGCGTGCGCGGGGACGATGCGGTCTGGGCGGACGAAGCGGGGATGGACGACGGTTCACCCCCGCGTGCGCGGGGACGATTGCGCCGCGAGCGCGTTGAGGTGCGGTTTGCCCGGTTCACCCCCGCGTGCGCGGGGACGATACTGGTATTTTCGCTGCTATGCGGGGATCTGCACAAGCGAAATGCCCTCGAAGTCTACAATCCGCTTCGTGGTGCTGCCCCAGTACCGGATCGCGAAGCCTTGCTCATTGTCCGCGCTGTAGAAAAGCATTCCCGCCCCGTCACCCATGCCTTGGCAAATCTTTTCCCAGAGTCGCTCGCGTACCATCGCCGAGAGTTTGCCTATGAAGACCCCCGCTTTCGGTTCCAGCATCCAGCGTGTCAGTTCGCCCCGCAGGCTGGTCGGGACGCGCTCAAGGATGAATATCACCATCTTGCACCTCCTCCGGTTCGTCAGCGAAGTTCACCCCACCCGCGACCTCGCCCGTATCCGGATCCCACAGCCCACCGGGTGCGGCGAAGTCCGTATCGAAGTCTGGCGTCTCGATAACCGGAACTGTCAGCACCGCGTCAATGTCATCTACGATCCGTGCGAGCAATCGTTTGGCGTAGAAGATATCGCGGCAGGCATGGCGCGTGCGACTCTCCAATTTCTCCTTCCCTGCGGCCGCGACCTTGAAAGCGAGTGGGATCGTCATGTCCGCCTTATATAAATCGGCGATGTCGTAGACGAATGAGAGCATCTTGCCGGTGTGGATGAAGCCGAGGGCGGGCGAGAATCCGGCGGAGACAATCGCGGCATGGCAGATTCCATAGAGGCAACTGTTGGCGCAGGAGAGGGCGCGGTTGACAGGGTCAGCGCTCGCCCAGGAGTCGCGCCGGTACGAACGACCCTGCCATTCAATACCCGCCTCACGGCTGGCGCGTGCATATGCCTCCCGCACCCGCACTCCCTCCTTACCGCGAATTTGCTGGAGAGTCAGATCGGGGTCGAGGGGATCGGGGAAGCGGCGCTCGTACATCTGCCGCACGACCGCGAGCCGTCGGACGGGATCGGAGACGAGCCATGCCTGGCGCAAGAGTCGCGCGGCGGAGCGTGTTTCGCCCATCCCCTGCGCGTAGAAGCGGACACCCTCCTCACCCGCCCAGACGACGAGACACCCGTTGTCCGCAAGGGCACGGATCGCGGCGTGGCTGACGCTCGTGCCGGGGCCGAGCATCAAGAGGGTAAGAGACGCACAGGGGACGGGCGTGGCGCCATTTGTGTCGTAGATCGCAATCCCTTTTGCCTCCTGCTCAATCTTTGCGTGCTCGACATAGAGATAACTCCAGCCATCACGGATTTTGGGCAGCAGATGCAGATCCATGCTCGCGCTCATGTCGTACTCCTCGGTTGTAAAAGTGCTGAGGTAAGTGATCAGATAGAGAACGACAACTGTGCTATAGGCGTGCCGGTGCGACAGAGAGGAGGCCGAAACCGTACGCTTTGCCGCGCCCAACCCCATCCGCGAGAGTGCGGCGGAATTGGTCGGCATCGCGCACGGTGAGGCGCCCCTCGAAGCGGACAGAGCCGAGAGTTCTGTTGCCATTCCCTCGGACATCTGGTTCCGGCACAATCCGAACGTCCGGCACGTCCACCGTGCCGGTGATCGTCCCGTCGGGCGCGCGCCGGGCGACATGGACGAAGACCGGATCGAACCCACTTCGCTCCCCCGCGCGGACGAGCCATTCGATTTGCATTACCGGATCACGTAGCACCTTCCGACGGGCATTCACCAGATGTCCACCATCCGGGCGCTCTCCAGCAATCTTCGTCGGGTTCGCGCGCAGGCGGAAGGTGAGCGTCTGACCCGTCGCGATACGGTCGTAGAAGGCGACGACGGACTTGGTTTGGTCTTCGGTGCACCACTCAGGGAGGCGGGACCAATCCGGCTCGGTGACGGATTGCGCGAGGATAGACACACGCGCCTCGCGCGACGGCTCGATGCGGTAGAGCAACCCGACCGCCGCACGCGGGTTCGACTCCCCCGACAGCGTCGGGAAGGCGCGCATCAGTATCGTGTGCAGTAGGTGGCAATCACCAAGGGCGCGGCGGGCATCGCGCTCACGCAGATTCAGCGTCAGTTTCGACAGAAACATCGGTCACTTCTCCTCCCTGTTGTGGTAGATTTTTCAGCGAGACGAAGTCTGTTGCGACGTAGCGGACGCGGAACTCCCGCCGCCCCAGCGCGAACGAGGCCGGCACGTCCTGCCGCCGCGCTCCTGTCGGGGATTCGAGCACGAGACGAAGACTCTCCGGCTTCCGCTCGCCGGGTCTGCGATGACCAAGCCATGGATGTTCCTTGAGGACGGTTTCGACATCGCCGTCCACGACACCGCCCTCCGGCAGACATACCGGCACGGCGGGGGCGAATGCCTTGCGCCCGAGGCAGAGCGGCCAGTGCGGCGCCGCGAGGGCGTCATCGAGTGCGTGGAGCAGCCGCTCATCCTCTCCGCTCAAGCCGACGAGGAAGTCCGCGTCCGCGAGGTAGTAGCGGTCGGAAGGCACAGCTTCCTTCGACAAACTCCCGTCCGCTTTCGCCACGCCGTATCGCCCTTTGTCTTCCCGGAGGTGCCAACCCCCTGTGGTCTGATAGTCGCGGCGCATCGCCCCCTCGTGCTCGACCCGCACACCCATCACCAGCGCGGCGAGGTCGGCGACGGATGACTCGCGCGGACGGCCAAGCGCGGCGCACAAGAGGCCGATGACGCCGCTCTTGGAGGGCTCAAGCCCGGTGTCGCGCTCGCGGAACTGGCTCTGCGTCCCCCATGACTGCATCGGCCCCGCGAGCCGCATCAGCAGCGTCTTCATGCCGTCCCTGCCATGAGCACGCGCTCAACGAGGGTGTCCACATCCGGCACCTCATCGCGCAGCGCGATGGACTGCGGCACGTCGTGGGAGGCGCACCACCAGGTGCCGACGATGGAGCGCGTGCCGTACATCTTCGTAATCCCCGCCCATTCCGTGTCGAGCCGCCCGATGGATTCCTTGACGAGATCGTCCGCGTGCTGCGGCACCGGGCGCACGTAGGCGTTGGCGAGTGACCAGTTGCCCGCGTCCCGCGCTACCGCGAAGACGAACGAGGGCGGGTTCTGCGCCGCCATACTGTTCTGCTTCCCAGCGGGGATGGCGGTCACGAAGGCGCGCACGAACGCTTCAAGTGTTTGGTGGACTGCTGCCGCATCGTCGTTGAGGTTGTGGCGTAACTGGTCGAGGTCAACGTTCGCGTAACGATAGAAGCAGGCGGAGTTGAACTCCACCGTGCCGATCATCCCTGCCCCGGTCTCCTCCTTCGGATTGAGGTCGTCCACGGCGGTGTAGTAGTCGAACTCGATGTCCGTCTTGTGCGTGGAGATGGCGTGCGCCACCTGGCAAGCGGCGTCGGTGTTAATGTCGGCATTATCCGCGACCATCCGCCCAAAGAGCGCGATGTCCGCTGCCTTGCCGCCGTCCATTGCCGCCTTCAAGGTCCGCTGCATCTCCCCGGTGATGGCACTCTTCGCCTCTCTCTTCGCGTTCCGCCCGCTCTTCGTCGCCCCGTCGCCCGTCGTATCACTCTCTCCCATATCGCGGAGTTGCACGCACGCCACCGCGAGGGCGTCGAGTTCGCGGGGGCCGACGAAGAGGAGATATTGCGTCTTGTTCTCTTCGAGTTTCAGGCCGAGGCCGCCAAGCGCCCGTTCGATGAGCGGCCTCGACTCCTCCTCCGCGATCCCGGCGTCTCCCAACCGCGCGGTTAACCCCTCGACGATGCGCTTCGTGCGCGTGCCAATATCCGCCTTGTCCGGCAGCAGGCCGCCGTCACGGAACTCCATTCGCATCGCCCGCTTGAAGGCTTGGCTGGAGACGCGGGCACGGCGGTACCCCCCGAAAAGGCAATCCTTCGGCGCGCCGGTGTCGTCCCGGTTCAGGTTCGAGGGCGCGAAGTTCTGAATGGCGTGCAGTTCAATCAACATGGTGGTTAGTCTCCTTCTTCTGCGAGCGCGTCAGCGCCATTGTCGTCATCGTCGTTGGTCTGTCCCGTTGGGGATTCGTCATCGGTGGGTCTCGCGGGCGGGCGATACCAATACGCCTTCGCCCATCGCAGTTGCGTCCGCTTCTCCGCATCCCAGCGGAGGATGTCATCGAGCAATGTCGCCCAGTCAATTGGGATGTCGCCCAAGAGGTTAATGGCGTAGCGTAGATGATCGGGCAACCGCTGGCGATCGCATTCCAGTAGAGCGGCGAAGCGCTTTTCCGTACTCGCGCTCACCGCATGCCCGTCGGCTTCGGCAGCGCGCGCGAATGCGCGGAATGACGTGCCGAGGTTGCTACGGGACTCCTTGAATGAATCCGGTTCGGCGTTTTCCCGGCTCCAGCGGTGACCCGCGAAAAGTGCGGCAATCAGGAAATATGTTTCGTCCACCCATGACTGCTGTTCCCACGATTTTGCTTCTCGCAATCGCGGCACGACAAGCGAATACATCTCGGTGACTGTCCCCGGCTCCTTGCCGCGCCCCCGGCGCAATCCGGCGAGTGCAGCCCGCGCGCCCGGTGCGTCCTTGCCGCCGCCGCGCTCGTCGCTCGCAAGTTTGTAGAGATAGCGGATGAAAGGCGCATCGCTATCCACCATTCATTTCCTCCTTCCTGTCCAATCCGGCGCGTCTGCGCCAGTAGGCCGATAGTCCCTCGAAATACCCCCGCGCCTGCACTGTCGCCTTCATTGCACGCGCCGAGTCATCGTGCCCGCCGACAAGCGCGGTGAAGTCGTCACGCGCGGCGTCGCGCACTGCGTTACCCCAATCTATGAATGCCTGTTCAATCGGCAACTCCCCTGTCTCTCCCGGCGGGCGGCTCGCCGCCTCTCCCGCTTGCGCGACGAGAAATCGGGAGAATTCCGCGTCCAGCGCCGCCCAGTACCGCCGACCGGGTGCGAGGGTGGCGCATAAGGCAGCGATGTCCTTGCTCCGTTGACGATAGAGGTCTTGCGTTACTCGAACATCATCTGACGGGTCGGGGACGAAGATATAGCGGGCGAATTCGCGGATCGCATCGCGCAGGACCCGCCCCGTCTGCTCCGCGAGTGCGAGAGCATCGCGGACGCGCGCCAGCAAGTCAGGGTCGGAGAGATAGGCGAGCGGGAGCGGCAATTGCTCCGTGCGCCAGAAGAAGATCTTTGCCCGATCCGATCCGAGACCGTAGGCGACAAGTGGCACCCTCTGCGCGCGGTCGAGGACATGATGTCCGGTGAGGATCGCCAGCCAGTCAAGCATCTTCGGTCGTTTCCTCGCATCCTCCGCCGATTGCAGCAATGTGAGGCTGTCACGCCAGAGGGCTTTCTCGGGCTGGAAACTGACAACGGGCGTCGGGTCCTCCGCCCCTTTCGCTTTCTTATTGACGCGGAAGGCGAGCATTGTCTCGTGGCCGAAGCGGTTGAAGCCGTCCGGGAACTGATTCCCCTTCATGACGACGACGCTCCGCACCACAACCGTCCCATCCGGCTCCTTGGTGGGGTGCAACCGAATGCGGCGGCTTTGCCATGTCAACAGATCGAGATACCCCTTCAAACGGCGGTCTTCGGCCCTCGTCTCCGTCTCGCGTTCCCAGGCTGGGGCGTCATCCGCATCCATCGCGAACGGCTCCGCATCTTGGCGGTTATAGCGGTGCAGGTTCAGCATCAGCGTCTCGAAGAGGGTTTCCCCCTGCACGAGCAGTACGGCACCCTTCGTGAGCGGTGCGGAATCGGCGGACTTATAGAGTTTCGGGTCCTGTCCCTTCTCCAGCGAGAGCAGCCCGCCGATGGCGAATGCCTGATGCGCGACGAGATAGCGCGCGGCGCGGGCGGGGGAGAACGCCGGGGAGTTCGCCCGCGTGGTGTGATCGAAGAGCGTAGTGCCGTCCGTATTCAGTTCATGCGTAAGATTGGTGATCGCGCGTTCATAGGAGAAGTCGAGACTTGCCGCTTGATAGAAGGGTCGATCGTCGCCGAACAATGCGAAGCGGTGACGCCATACTTCGAGGTATTGCGTTAATTGCTCCGCATCGAAGTGTCCCTGCGTCCAGAGGTCGCGCCATTCCTCCCACGATGCGGGGCCGCCCTGCTCACCGTCCGGCCGCGTGGCGCGGTGAATCACCGCGAGCAGTAGCCGATGGAGGGCGGCAATCACCAGCGGAGAGGAGTCGCGAATCTCCCGCAGCGCGTGCGCGTTCACGAGCACACCGGCGAGGCTGTACTCCTCTTCCGTGCCGTCGTCCGCGCGAATACAAGGAATCCACCGCTCATCGAGCAGATTGAATTGCTGCATCAGGGCATCACCTCGTTCCCCTGTATCACGGTCAAACCCTCGGTCCTGTCGTAGCGCAATCGGTTCTTCCCCCTCCCGTACGTGCCATCGGCTTCGAGACGCACACAGTAGTGATGCCGTAGGAACCGAGCCTTCTTCCATGCGGTCGGCTTCTCTCCCTCCTCTCGAATGATTGCGACCGCACGGCGTGTGCTGACCGTCAACGATCGCCGCAATATCTCCCGGACGCGCTTCGAGGATGGCGGTTTGCCGTCGAGGAGCGCGTCACACTCGTGAGGGTATAACAGCACAACGGACACACTCTCGTCCGACAATCGTGTGAGGGCTTGGAATTGTTTGTGGAGTTCGGGCGCGTCCTCCTCCATCCCGAGAGCGGGGACGATCTGCCACAGTTCGCCGCTGAAGTCGGGGCGTTTTAGATGGCGATCCCGCGCCTCGTCCGCTTCGCCCGCGTCACCCTTCTCCTTCTCAGCGCGTGTCTCCTGCCACGTCGCCCGTAGCGTGTCCGGGTAGATCGTCGGGCAATCTTGCGCACCGTACACATTCTCGATGATCTCCTCGACGTCGCCAGGAATGAACAGCCCCGTGCGGTCATGGAGGGTGAGCCACGAGCGCAGGAGGACATGCGCGTCATAGACCAAATCAAAGTACCGCTCGAAGGTCGGCACGCCCTCCGGGCTGACCGAGACAGGGCGACAGAGGTAGAGGGTGCAATCGTCCCCGGTTGGGCGGTCGGGGCGGTCGTGGCGGTAGAGGCGACCGAGGCGCTGGAGGACGAGGTCTGCCGGGGCGAGGTCCGTCACCATAAGATCGAAGTCGAGATCGAGGCTCTGCTCGATGATCTGGGTCGCGACGAGCACGGCAGTCTTGGGGCGATTGACGGTCTTTTGCGTCGTCACTCCGCCTTGCTCCACCTCGATTGTGTCCCCCGGCTTACCGAAGCGCAGCAGTGTGCGCTGCTCCCGCTGCTGCCGCTCGATGAAACGATAGCGGGAATGCAGGAGATCAAGTACGGGATGACCGTCAATCGCGTTCCCATCCGCATCGCAGGCGAGTTCGTCGTCGGGGAAATACCGTCGCAGGGCGCGATAGACGGCCTGCGCCCGCGCGACCGTGTTGCAGATCACCGCCACGCAGCCGCCGTGCGCTAGTTTCTTCCGCAGTAATTCACCGAGCGGGAAGTCCGTTTCCTCGCCTTCCGGAACAGTGCCGTCCACCCACACGATGTGCACGCGCTTCGTCGAGCGTGGGGACACACCGGCAATCGGCATCGCGCCGGGCACACCATCCTCTACCCACGAGAGGCGAGGGTACGGAGCGGTAGGAAGCGGCGCGGATTCGGAGAGCGCATGGCCCGTTCCCTCGGCGTACGCGCGCAACAAGTCCTCGCGACGGCCGTTCGGGAGAGTGGCGGAGAGGAGGATGACGGGGCAGCCGAGCGCGCCGAGCCACATCAGCAGGCGGCTGAGCAACGTCGTCATATACGTATCATACGCATGAACTTCATCAATGATGACGCACTTGTGCGCGAGGCCGAAGAGCCGCACGAAGACGTGGCGCGTCTGCAAGACCGCGAGCAGCGCCTGATCCACGGTGCCGACGCCGAAGGGCGCGAGCAGACCGCGCTTGCGGTAGGTGAACCATTCCGCCGCGACGACGCTCGCATGCGCATCGCCATCAACATCGGTGGGGTTGACATCATTCGTGGTCGTGCCGGTTTCCGCCGCTTTGCGGAGCAAGGTGAACAGAGCGGAAAGATCGGCATGCCCGTGGAGCAGTTGCACATTCACCATATCGGCGGAGGCGGGGAAGCGCGTCTGCAAGTATGCCACCACGCGCGCGAACATCTGATTGCTCGTCGCCTGCGTGGGCAGCGCGACGTAGCACCCCGTCGCACCGAGGACACGCGCCGCGTGTTCCATAAGATAGAGCGCTGCCTCGGTCTTGCCCTCGCCCATCGGCGACTCGATGATCGTCAGCCCCGGCGCGTGCATGTCCGCCGCCCGGTTAATCGCCGCCTGCTGCGTCGGGTTTTGCTCGAACGTAAAGATCGCCCGGAATTCGCGTTTTGCTTCACCCGATTCCGTAGGCAATTGCCAGCGCAGATCGCTCATTGCCGTTGCCGCGCACTGACGCGCGTGGTCGCGGTATGCCTCTGGCGAGAGGATTGGTAGCCCGTCCGCCCCGCGCTCCGCGTAGGCGAAACGGGCATCGTCCGAGCCGATCCAGTCCGCCACCGAGACGAGACCCGCAATGGTCATCGCCGCCGCAGTGGTCACGCCCTGCGGAACCCGCTCCGGTACCCCACCGAGCAGATCGGCGAGCATCGCAAGCAATTCGCGCTGAACGGTGTCCCACGCACCCTTTTCGCCGCGTCCATATTTGGTATCTTGTTCTCCAAGTAGGCTGCTGGAAGGAAAGATGCCGTGATGTCCGCCAATCGCGGTGGCGATGTTCTCCGCATCCCGCGCGGACCAGCCGTAGTCCGCCGTTGCGAGGACATCTTGGAGGATAAGTGTGCTGATTGGTCCGTGCCGCGTCTGATTCGGCTTCAGGGTGTTCGGAAGGTTGGCGGCACCGAGTTGCTCGTGCAACGCCTTTTGCGCTTCGTCTGTGGCATGGTTCTTCATGTACTGGAAGGCGGGTGATGCCTTGCCGATGTCGTGCGCCCCGGCGAGGAAGATGACCCACCATCGCGCTGCCGCGACATTCGTGCCGAGACCGAGTTCCGCCGCAATCGCCCGCTTCGCCGCCAGTGAAAGCACGCGATCCCAGATCGCTTGGGTCACCGCCGCAACATCGAGCAGGTGAAAGAGTAACGGGTGGAATGGAGGGCCTTGCTCTCCAGTACGCGATTTCGCCCACAGGACTAGAGACGAAAACGACAAACGTGGCATCCAACACCCTCCTTCGTTGTGCATCCTCGTGAGAAGCCTTCGACACTTTTCGACGGAAATTCCCCATTTATCTTTGACATCAAATCGGCGCTCTCCTATACTAGAGAGACCGGGGCGGGAATCGAACCCGCTCGTACTGATACAGCCAGTACGCCGTGACCTTGGCAGGGTCTACCCTTACCGGTCAGGCACCCGGTCAACGTTTCTCAGTGTCCTCCCGATATACTGGCCCTCCATGCTGGCAGGCGGGATCGGACCGGTATATCGGTGGACACGCTACCACTCTAACGTGCCGAGTTTTCCTTGTCAATGTTTTTGCAAAGTCTCTCGCGATCGCAAGATTTATCGGTACGCATTTGACAAAACAGGCAAAGCCGCCTCGTACCAGGTTTCGGGCACGAGGCGGCTTTGCCTGTTCCCCCGCATACGCGAGGACGCTACGCGCGCGATCGCAAGAGACGGTTCACCTCTACAAATGTAGAGAAGTTCGCGCACAGGATTTTGCCGCAGATTCTGGCGACCCCTTTCCGCCCGTCTGAGAGGATAATACCACGGAGCAATGAGCGACACCGTTAGTCCGAAATCGTCTTTCGCTTGGGCACGTCTACACCCCATTACTGTTCCCTCCAATCGTACGCCGATATTGCATTGCGACGACTTCAGCCTCTGCCCTCATCCAGTCGCGGAGGGACAGAGGGGCGAGGACTTCGACTTCGCTGCCGTAATGGAAAACCCAATGGCGGAATTCCGGCGTGACCGGCACATGGACGCGGAAGCACACCCGGCCGTCTGCTTCGTCGGTGATCTCCTGCGTCGTGTGCCAGCGCTCCTCCCGCACCCAGCGGCCGGCGAGTGCGGAAAAGCGCAATACCACCTCCTCGGCGGGTTCACCGGTATCGCGCATCAACCCCCACCCTTCATTAAGGAAATCGGCGACCGTGAAATCGGACGGAATCTCGTAGAGGCTCGTGCGTGGGGCGACGGCGGCGATGCGATCCGCCTTGAAATCGCGGATGGCGCGACGCAGATGGCAGTAGCCGATCACATGCCACGAGCGGCCATAGGGAAAGATCGCGTACGGGTCGAAATCACGCTCGGTGATCTCAGCGCCATGCGACGCGGCCTGATAGGTCAGATGGACACGGCGGCGCTGACCGAGAGCGAGTTGCAGTGTACGAAGGGTGTGTTCCCGTGGTGATGGTGGCGAGTCCGGAAGCGTGACAAGCGCCTGGATTTGCGGCGGCACAAGCGACGCAAGACGGAGAATTGCTGACGTCAGTTCGACCGAGGCGATGCCGGGGAGTGCCATGCTTGCACGCATGGCGAGGAGAAGGGCGAGTGCCTCGGGTAAGGTGAATTGCACACCGGGGATGGCGGGGATGGGATCGAAATAATAGCCGGTGTGGCAAGTTGTCACCTGCCAATGAAGGCCCTGCCGCATCAGTGTGAGGTCATTCGTGATCTGGCGCTCGCTCACCTCGTACTGTTCAGCCAGTCGTCGCCGCGTCCACTGGCGGGGAGCGGCGGCGATGCGCCACGCCATATCAAGCAGACGGGAAACCCGGCGAGTCTCTTCAATCCTTCCCATCGTCCTCTTTTTCCTTCCCCGCCCCTTTGGTGTCGCAGAAATATGGTGGTCGGTGTCCGATTACCAGTAGTTTACCGGATGCAAGGGGAAGGCAATGCTTCCCGTTGTAAGGAGAGCAGTGGATCAGTTTGACGATTTTTTCTGTCTTGATGGAGCGCTATAGCCCAAACTGCCCCACCACCAATCCCCCGATCGGTGAAGGGTCAGAACATCTCTTGATCGATAGTGGAGCATGGAGGCAGGTTCCATACGTAGGAATGCACAGAATCATCGAGAACATAGAGGCATTTTACGACACGATAACTGAACAGAAAACGCTCGAACGCAAATCCGATAATTCCTTTGGTGTACAGGGGAAACTGGCATGACCGCTACAGCGTTTAGAGCGGGATATTTGGTAAGAATGAGGTCATCGGTTCAAGTCCGATTCAGGGCTCCATCCCTTCTATTGCAAGAAAAATCCGCAGAGACGTTGCCTGCCCGCCAAGTCATGCTGCTGAGGCCGGGCAGTGACACGAATGTCATATCCATCTGATGGCGACGGCGGAGCAGGCACTCATGGACGTGGAGCGGTCTGTCCGGTGGCTGACTGGAGGCTGGCAAGCAGACATGCCGATTCAGTCGGCGAGAGCGCGCAGTGCGCGGTCGTCTCCCGTAGTGCGACCCATGTCGCCAAGCTGCCGCTCAGGCCGATCACCAGTTCGTCCCGCAGGCGGGCATGAGCGATACGATGAACGGTGAGCCGGTACCGCCAGCGCTTCTCGTCCGCTTCACCGCCCGTACTCATTTCCGTCTGCTCTGGACGGCGGTTGCTGTGCTCATCGCTCATTGTTCCTCGATCCCCGCTAATGACGCATCGCTGCCCGACCCGCATGTGGGGCCGCTTCGATGCGATCATGCGGGGCGATCATGACGCGGCAGTGTCAGGGAACGATGCCCTCCGTTACAACGTCGTCACGCCACGCCGCCGGCCATTCTCCATAGCCAGATCATCGCCGACGAAGTATCCTTGCGCTCCCGGCCCGGCGACCCGGTTGCGCGTGACGCGCCATGACACTTCGCGGAGGATGATGAAGCCATGCGACTTGAAGCGAGCCTGCCCGACATCCCGTGGTTGGAGATTCCGGCGTACGCACGCACCATTGAGGCCCTCGGCTTCGATAGCATCGCCCAGCCGGAACTGCGGCGCGATCCTTTCCTGCCCCTCACGCTTGCCAGCACATCAACCGAGCGCGCCCGCCTCGTCACATCGGTCGCCATCGCCTTCCCGCGCAGCCCGATGGCGAACGCCTACACGGCGTGGAATCTGCAGGAGATGTCGAACGGGCGGTTCGTCCTCGGGCTTGGCACACAAGTCAAGGGGCACATCGAACGACGGTTCAGCACGGTCTGGGGCTCTCCCGGCCCACGCCTGCGTGACTATATCCTCGGTCTTCGGGCGATCTGGGAGACGTGGCAGCACAAGACGCCGCTCAACTTCAAGGGCGAGTTCTACGCGATGGACCTGATGACGCCGGAGTTCAGCCCCGCATCGCTCGACGTGCCGCCACCCGGCATCCAGATTGCCGCAGTGAACTCCTATAACATCCAACTCGCCGGAGAACTCTGCGACGGCCTGCGTATCCACCCGTTCTCGACGCCCGCGTACACGCGTGAGGTCATCTGGCCGAATGTCGAAATCGGCGCGAAGAAGTCAGGGCGGTCATTGGAAACCTTCGAGATGATCGGCGGCGGCTTCATCGCCACTGGCGCGACGGAAGAAGACGTCCACGCCGCGCGGGAGCAGGCGCGCTACCGGATCGCCTTCTATGCCTCGACCCGCACCTATCTCCCCGTCCTTGAACACCATGGCTGGGAAGCGATGAACGGTGACCTGCGTCGCCTGATCGCGCAGCAGCGCTGGAGCGACCTCGCCACCGTCGTCCCTGATGATGTGCTGGACGAGTTCTGCGTCTCCGACACCTACGCTGAGGTCGTCCCCGGCATCGCGGAGCGGTATGCCGGGTTGGTGGACTGCATCGGCTTCCCGCTCCCTGCGAACCCCGTCGCCCCAAGCGACGACTACCTCCGCGCGCTCAATGCCCTCCGCACTGTTATCTCGGCATCGCAAACGCGTTGAAACGGGGACTCATTCAACCGCCAAGGCGCCAAGAAATACTGAGAAGAGACGGAGAAGGGATACGCGAATCCTTTCGTCTCCCTCTTGGTGTTCTTGGCGCCTTGCCGGTTCAGACCCATTAAGCCTGCGTGGGGCGGAATTTGGGCAGCGTGATTTCGTCCGTCACGTCGTCATAGACGAGTTCGACGGGCATGCCGATCTTGACATGATCCGGGTCGGGCTGCACATCAATCAAGTTCGACATCAGCCGCACGCCCTCATCCAGTTCAATCAGCGCGACGACGTAGGGCAGTTCATCTCCGAAGCCGGGCGCGCGATTGACGTGGACAATCGTGAAGGCATGGAGGACGCCCTTGCCCGAAACCGGCTCCCACGAGAGATTGTCCGAAAGCGTGTACGGGCTCATGCCGCGCGGATAGAAGAAGAACTTGCCGGTATCATTGCACCGCTGAACCTTCATCTGGTGCGCCTTCAGGCTCTCCCAGTACGGCGCGGTGACCGGGTCAGATTGCGGCAGCGGTTTCTTGTAGTCGGCCATCGTTATACCCTCCCGAGGATTGCGGTACCAGCCGACGAGAGCACACCGCCCGTGCCGTGGACGACCGCCAGTTTCGCGTCCTTCACCTGCCGGATACCCTGGTCCTGGTAATCGTGCCGCAGTTGGCGCACCGCTTCGATGATCGCGAACATCCCGTACATGCCGGGATGATTATAGGAGAGACCGCCGCCGTTCGTGTTCATCGGGAAGTCGCCACCCGGTGCGGTGCGCTGGCCGCTAACGAACGCGCCACCTTCGCCCTTGGCGCAGAAGCCAAGTTCTTCGAGCGAGAGCAGCACGGTGTACGTGAATGAGTCGTAAATCATTGCCAGGTCGAGATCGGCGTGCTTGACGCCCGCCATCTCGAAGGCGCGTCGCCCGGAGTGCCGCGCCGCGAAAGCGGTCAGACTCGGCATTTGCGAGATCATCGCGTGATCGTGCCCCTCGCCGACACCGAGCACAGCGATCGGGGTCTGCTTCAGGTCGCGCGCCCGTTCGATCGAGGTCATCACGTATGCGCCGCCCGCATCTGTGACGAGGCAACAGTCGAGCAGGTTGAATGGCCATGAGATCACGCGGGAGTTCAGCACGTCCTCGATCGTGATTGGGTCGCGCATCATCGCTTTCGGATTGAGCATCGCCCATTTCCGAGTGGCGACGGCGATTTCCGCCAGTTGCTCCTTCGTCGTGCCGTATTCATACATGTGGCGCGAGCAGGCCATCGCGTATGCACCGACGGGCTGCGGCAGGCCGAACGGCGCTTCGAACTGATTGCGAAGCGCATCCCGCGCGACCGCGGGGCCGGCCATACCAACACGAGAGCGGCCACTTTCACCATGTGTGACGAGCGCCACCTCGCATCGGCCGGTCGCAATCGCCGTCGCCGCATGCGCGATGTGGATGACGAACGACGATCCGCCGACCGCCGTCGTATCCGTCACCCTCGGCTCGATGCCGAGGTACTCACCGAGTTCGAGCGTCGAGATACCGGCCGTGAAGAGTCCATCCACGTCGTTCTTGGTCAGCCCCGCCTCCGCCAGCGCGGAGCGCGCCGCCTCGGCGTGCAGCATAATCGCCGGCTTGTCCGGCACCCGCCCGATCTGGTCCGACTCCGCCACCCCAACGATGGCCGTCTTCCCCGAAATACTCTCCATGCGCTGCCCACCTTTCTCGTAGCGAGTAGCGAGTAACGAGTAACGAGTGGTTTGTGCCGTCTCGTTACTCGTTACTCGCTACTCGCTACTCCCCTAAACCCACGTCAGTTCATGGTACGGTTCGATCTTCGTGCCCCAGAAACTGAGGCCATTGCCAACGTCCACCCACTTGCCCGCCGGGATCGCCTCAATCTCCGTGCCGAAGTTCGACCGGTTCTTCTGCTCCTCGAGATCGGGGCTGAAGGCTCGCGGGATCACCGTGCAGAGTTCCTCGACCGTCCAGCGATGGTCGGCGCGCAGGGTCTTGATGATCTTCGGCTGCGCCATCAGGGCGACGTTATAGCCGAAGGAACCGAAGATGTGCCCGTTGATCTCCTGTGCGGCATCACTGGCAAGGAAGGCAATCAGCGGCGCGACATTGTCCGGGTCGCGCTCGGTTCCGACGGCGAGTTCGCTCGGCAACTTACCTGTATGGGCGACCGCCTCCCGCGCGCGCGGGATCGAGTCAATCATCCGCGTGTGGCCGGTCGGCAGAATGGCGTTCGCGGTCACGCCATACCGCGCGAGGCCATTCGCGCAACTGAGCGTCAGGCCAATGATGCCCGCCTTCGCGGCGGCATAGTTCGGCTGACCCGGCGCGCCGAACGCCGATGTGGACGAGAAGTTAATCAGTCGGCCCGATCGCTGCTCGCGGAAACGCACCGATGCATGGCGGCAGGTATTGAATGTCCCCTTCAGGTGAACATTGATTACCGCTTGCCATTCCTCCTCGGCCATGTTGAAGATCATCCGGTCGCGCAGGATACCCGCGACATTGACGACGATGTCAATCTTGCCGTAGGCGTCCACCGCCTGCTGGATCATCCCCTCGGCGGCCTCGTAATCGGTAACCGAATCGGTATTCGCGACCGCATTGCCGCCCGCCGCCTGAATCTCCGCCGCTACCGTCGCGGCGGGGCCGGAATCTACCCCTTGTCCATCGAGGCTGGCGCCGAGATCGTTGACGACGAGCGACGCGCCTTCCTGCGCGAGCAGGAGCGCGACACCCCGGCCGATTCCCCGGCCCGCGCCGGTGATGAGCGCGACTTTTCCATCAAGGAGTCCCATTACCCGTTCCCCCCTCACTTCTTCGCGTCGTAGTACGCGCGGCGCTCCCACAGTTCCACGCCGGGCGCGACCTCGTGCCAACTCGCCGGGTCCGCCTGCATGGCGGCGGTGCCGCGCGCCGGCCGCTCCATCCCCGGCAACTGCACCGGCTCAGGCAATTTCACCACGTCGGCGACGTGTTTGGGGACGAGTTCCGCCAGTTCGGACGCCTTCCACCGCCGCTCGGCCTGAAAGACGTCCGCGAGTTCCCAGTGGGAGTACAACTGGATAATGTTGCCGCGCACACCGAAGAATTGCCCGTTCACGTTTGCCGCGTCGTCCGTCGCGAGATATGCAACCATCGGCGCGACATTCGCTGGGTCACCCTCGGTCCCCTCCGCTAATTCGCTCGGCATCTTGCCTTCGTGTTCCTGCGCGAACTGCTGACCGCGCGGGGTCGAGTCAATCATGCGCGTCGTCGCGCCGGGAAGGATGGCGTTCGCCGTCACGCCGTACTTGGCGAGGCTGTTCGCGAGGACGGCGGTGAAGCCGAGGATGCCGTACTTCGCCGCGCCGTAGTTCGGCTGGCCGGGGCTGCCCCACGCTGAGACGCTGGAGAAGTTGATGATCCGGCCGCTTCCCCGCTCGCGGAAGTGCGCCGATGCGTGACGGGAGGTGTTGAAGGCGCCGTTCAAATGCACCGCGAGGACGATGTCCCACTCCGCTTCGCTCATGTTGAAGATCATCCGGTCGCGCAGGATGCCCGCGACATTGACGAGAATGTCGAGTTTGCCGAAGTTATCAATCGCCTGCTGAACCATTTCTCCCGCCGCGTCATAGTCCGCGACGGAGCCGGTATTGGCGACGGCGCTGCCGCCCGCCGCCTTGATCTCATTGACGAGTTGCTGCGCGACCGATTCGTCTTTTCCCTCGCCGCCAAGCCCGGTGCCGAGATCGTTGACGACGACCGACGCGCCCTCCTGCGCGAGCAAGAGCGCGATTGCGCGCCCAATGCCGCGCCCTGCCCCCGTGACGAGTGCCGATTTTCCGTCCAGTTTACCCATACGTCCTCCCTTTAGTGCTCGACCTGACGGAACTGGATCACCTGTGTCGTGCGGTCCCAAATAGCGAACTGGCCGGAAGCCAGCGCGCCAGGATTAATCAGATAGCGGCGGCGCGGATCGAGCGTCAGCCTGCCGCGCGCGATGTCTATCGCCCCGCGCTCGTCACGCGCGTGCCGGTAATGCGTGTGCCCGGCGAATGTGATCCGGGCATCGGGGGCATGCGCGGGCACTTCCGGCGCGCCCAGCACGCGCAAGAGCGGATTCACCTGCCCCCACTCGTCTCCCTCATGTGTGAGGCAGACATCTTCGATCACGACACGTTCGCGCAGGTCACTAAGCAATCGGATCGTTTCACCACGCAGTTCCACCTCCTGTCGGGCCGCCGCGAGCGCGATTTCCCGCTCGTGATTGCCGTAGACACCGACGACGTGCCACTCCGCGAGCGCCAGCGCGCAGGCGTCCGCCTGCTCAGTGCGATCCACCAGATCGCCGAGGAGCGCGATCGTCGCCACTCCTTCGGCACGGCACGCAGCCAGGGCCCGGCTGAGTGTCCCATGCGCGCCATGTACATCCGCGAAGAGGCCCACAACCGCGCCGAGTATCATTCTACCCCGTTCGTTCCCGGCACAATCAGGCAGTCCACCACACGCGCGCCCGCACCTTGGTCGAAGACGAGCAACGGGTTGATATCAATCTCGCTGACCACGTCGCGCAGATCGAGGCAGAGTTGCGAGAACTTGCCGAGGATGTCCACCACGGCATCGGTATCGGCGGGCGCCGCACCGCGCGTCCCCTCGAGGATCGCGACGCCCCGCAGCCTGCCGAGCATCGCGCGGCTGTCGTGCTCCGTCAGCGGCGGGACACCGAGCGCGACATCCTTCAGTACCTCGACGAAAATACCGCCCAACCCGACCGCCACCGCCGGGCCGTACGCCGGGTCCCGCGTCATGCCAAGGATCAGTTCCCGCCCGCCGGAGACCATCTCCTGCACGAGCACGCCTGTGATCTCCGCCTCCGGCTTATACTGCCGCGCGCTGGCGATGATCGTACTGAATCCCGCGCGGACCGCGCCATCGTCCACGAGATTGAGCAGGACGCCGCCCGCCTCGGTCTTGTGGGCGATGTCGGGCGATTCAATTTTGAGGACGACGGGGTAGCCGATCTCCCGTGCAGCCGACACTGCTGCATCCGCCGTTTTGGCGATCCGCTCGCGCGTGACGGGGATGCCGTAGAGCGCCAGGACTTCCTTCGCGGCACGCTCGACAAGCGGCTTGCCATTCGCGGCGGCAACGAGCGCCCGCGCCCGTTCCGCCATGGCGCTCGCCGCTCCACTCGGGCGTGCCTCCGCTTGCCGCGTCCGCTGAAACTCCGCATAGCGGATCAATGAGCGCACCGCGCGCAGGCCATTCTCCGCGCCCTGCAAGAACGGGACGCCGTCCCATTTCATCGTTGGCTCGGCCGGTTCCTGATCGTACCGGCGGCCTTCCTGCACACGGCCGGCGACGAGGGACATGATGAAGAAGCACTTGTCCGGGTAACGCTCCGGCATCGTCCGCAGCACTTCGCCGGTCGGCGTCTGGAGGTCAACGCGGCTTGGGTACGCCTGGCCGTAGATGACGGTATGGATATTCGGGTCCTCCGCCATCGAGACGAGCGAGCCTTCCATGATCTCCGGTTGCGTCGCCGCCTGCCCTGTCGTGTCGAGCGGGTTGCCGACGGTGCCATATTCCGGGATGACCGGCGCCAGTTTCGCGACCGTTTCCGGCGCCAGTGTCGGCAGCGAGATACCGAGGTCCTGGCTGAGGTCCGCAACGAGGCCGCACGCACCGCCGGAGACGAAGATCGTCCCGAGGCCCGGCCCTTTCGGCAGCCGCTTGGAGTGGAAGACCGCCAGCGTCTCGATCATCTCATCGAGGTTGTACACGCGGACGACGCCATACTGCCGCATGATCGCGTCCGCGATTGCATCCGAGCCAACGAGTGAGCCGGTGTGCGCTTGCGCTGCCCGCTTGCCTGCCTCCGAACGCCCGACCTTGAGAACGACAAGCGGTTTCTGTCGCTCTGCCGCCATCTCGGCGACCCGCAGGAACTTCTCCGGCGAGCGGAACTGCTCGATGAAGCAGCCGATGACGCGCGTCTCGTCGTCCTCGACGTAGTAGCGCATGAAGTCCGTCGCATCGAGGTCCGCTTCGTTGCCCGTGGTGACGACGTAGGTGTAGCCGAACTCCCGGTCTTGCGGCGGGATCACGGCGCTATAGGCGAGCAGGCCGCTCTGGAAGATGATACCAATCGGGCCACGCCGCACATTCGTGTACGCGCCGGTTTTCGCGATCATCTTCGCAGGCGTGCTGATGATGCCGAGGCAGTTCGGCCCGACGACGCGAATGCCGGTGCGCCGTGCGAAATCGCCGATCTGCTGCTGCCGCTGGTGCGCTTCCGCGTCGGCTTGCTCACCGAAGCCGCTGGTGATGATGTTGACCGCGCCCACCCCGGCACGTTCCGCCTGGCCGAGAATATCGAGGACGAGATGGCTCGGCACGACGACGATCGCCTTGTCCACACCGCCGGGAATCGCGTCGAGTGTCGGGTAGCATGGCGAGCCGAGCACTTCCTGATGCCGGGGCGTCACGCCGAAGACGTCGCCTTCGTAGCCACCCGCGAGAATTAACCGATGGATACCAAAGGCGAACCCCGGCCGCGGCGTCGCCCCCACAATCGCGATCCGTTTCGGATGAAAGAGCGCCTCCATCGCGCGATGGAAGGTCGCATCCTCGCGCGTCGCGTCGTTGACCTGATCTGCCTGTGATACTATCGCCATCCCCTCATCCCCTCCGGAAAGACGAACCACCTGACGGGTTCGAGGTTCGGGGTTCGAAGTTCGAAGTTCGAAGTTCGAAGTGGTTTCATTCCTTCTCCGATCCCCGAACCCCGAACCTCGAACCTCTTAGAAGTATGTCCGCCCCAACGTCTCCGCGACGCAAGCGGGCTTCTCTTCGCCCTCGACCTCGATGGTCTGCTCGCTCGTCATCTGCACCGCACGGTCGCCGATCTCCTCGACATTGAGGAGTTTCGAGCGCATGCGGATGCGCTTGCCGACACGCACCGGCGAGACAAAGCGCACGCGATTGAGGCCATAGTTGACACCCATCCGCCCGCCGAGGCTGATCTTGACGCCGGAGGCCCGCTTACCCCCCAGATACGGGATGAGCGAGAGCGTCAGGTAGCCATGCGCCACCGTACCGCCGAAGAAGGTCGTCTTCGCGCGCTCCGGGTCCACATGAATGTACTGATGATCGCCGGTTGCGTCCGCGAACTGATTGACCCGCTCCTGCGTGATCTCCACCCACTCGCTCACGCCAATCTCCTGCCCGATCAGTTCCTTCAACTCCGCGACCGAGGTCACCACCCGCCCCGTCTCCGCGCCTGATGTGCTCATGTATGCCTCCCATCAATCAACTCATTTTTCCACCCATTATCCTGAGATGTGCCCGGCCAGGACTTCCTGGAGGACGCGCTCGCGGTGCTCTTCAAGATCGCCGTACATTGGCTCGAAGTACTTGGCGCGCTTGAAGTAGAGATGCAGGTCGTATTCCCAGGTGAAGCCGATACCGCCGTGTACCTGGATCGCCTCGCCACAGACTTTGCGGGACGCGCCGTTGACAAATGATTTGGCGACCGAGGCGGCGAGCGCGGCATCCGGCGCATCCGCGTCGAGCGCCCAGGCAGCGTAGTACGTCGCGGCATGCGCGTTCTCGACCGCGACGAGCATCTCGGACAACTTGTGTTTGACGGCCTGGAACTGGCCGATGAACTGGCCGAACTGCTTACGTACTTTCGCGTAGTCCGTGGACATTTCGAGCGACTTGCGGGACGCGCCAAGCATCTCCGCGCTCGCCCCAACCGCCGCGTGTTGAAGCATCGTCTCCAAGGCGGGCCATGCACCGCCCTCAGCGCCGAGCAAGTTCTCGGCGGGGGCGCGCACCTTGTCGAAATGCAGTGTCGCGCTCTTCTCAGTCAGATCGGAAATCACGTCCTTGTCAATACGCAGCCCGGCGGCATCGCGTGGCACGGCGATCAAGGAAATCCCCTTTGCGCCGCTGCTACCGGTGCGCGCCGCGACGAGGATGACATCCGCCGTGTGCCCGAACGGGACGAACCGCTTGATGCCATTGAGGACGTAGGCATCGCCGTCCTTCTTCGCGGCGAGCGCAATTTCGCCCGGCCCCCAGCCAATCGAATCTTCGAGGAAGGCGAGCGTCATGGTGAGGTCGCCGTTGCAGACATCGGGGAGGTAACGCGCCATCGCCTGCTCATCGCCGGAGGCCATGATGGCGCTCCCCGCGAGGATGACGGTTGCGAAGTATGGCCCCGGATAGGGAATGCGCCCCATCTCCTCCAGAATAATCGCCTGCTCGACCATGCCCAGCCCCGCGCCACCATACTCCTCCGGGAAGGGGAGCATGCCCAATTGTACGAACCGGCGATAGATGTCGGGGTCGTAGCCCCGCTCGTCATCCATCATCGCCCGCACATGCGCGACGGGCGCCTGCTCGGTCAAGAACTCCCGCACCAGCCCGCGCAGCATGACCTGATCTTCCGTGAAATCAAAATCCATGAATCTGCCAACCTTTCTCACCCCGAAGGCACGAAGAAGATTCCCCTTTCCTTTCGTCTCTTCTTCGTGCCTTCGGGGTTCATCTCTCGGTTCCTAATCCCCTGCGGCTGCTTTCTGGGCAAGGGCGATCCGATCTTCGCGCACTTCCTTCGGCAGCCCGAGCACGCGCTCGCCGAGGATGTTCTTCTGTATCTCGGACGAACCGGCGTAGATCGTCCCGGCGCGCGACCAGAAGAAGGAGTACGCCCAACTGCCCGCTTCGCCAAAGTCAGAGTCCGCGTGCAGCGCATATTCCGGCGGCAGCCCACCCGTCTGCAAGCCGTAAGGGCCGAGGATGTCGAGGAAGAGCTCCTGCACATGCTTGTCGAGTTCCGAGTAGTGCAGTTTGGAAATCGAGGCCTCGGGGCCGGGGCGCTGGCCCTTTTCGAGCCGGCTGAGGAGGCGGAGCGCGGAGTAGCGCAGCACCTCGATCTCGGCGTAGATTTCGCCGAGTTTCTGCCGAACGTTCGGGTCCTCGATCGCGGGCTTGCCGTTGCGCTTGAGCGCCTTGCAGACCGCGATCATGCGGTCGTACATCTCTTGCAGGCGCACGACCCGGGAGAGGACATTGCCGCCGCGCTCGTACGAGAGCGTCGTCTGGGCGATCCGCCAGCCCGCGTTCATCTCGCCAATGAGGTTATCCGCATTGACACGGACATTCGTGAAAAAGACTTCGCAGAACTCACTGCTGCCACTGATCTGCTTCAAGGGGCGCACTTCGACACCCGGCTGATGCATGTCGAGCATGAGGCAGGAGATGCCCTGATGCTTCGGCGCGCTCCGGTCGGTCCGCGCGAGCAGGATGCCCCAGTCGGCGATCACCGCGCCGCTCGTCCAGATCTTCTGCCCGTTAATGACGAACTCGTCGCCGTCTACATCCGCACGGCATTGGAGGCTCGCGAGGTCGGAGCCGGAGTTCGGCTCGGAGTACAACTGGCACCAGAGTTCTTCCGCCGTGAGGATTTTCGAGACGTGATTCCGCTTCTGATGCTCGGTGCCGTGGTGGATGAGCGTCGGGGCGACGATGCCGATGCCGAGGCCGTTGAGCGAGACCGGGGCGTTGGCGCGCGCCAGTTCCTCGCCGACGATTGCCTGCTCCATCGGGCGCGCTTCCTGCCCACCATACTCCTTCGGCCAGCCCATGCCGAGGTAGCCCGCCTCGTAGAGTTTGCGATGCCATGCGCGCCGCTCGTCCAGCGTTTCGGGCCGCTTCTTCGGGATGTTCTCTTCCAACCAGCGGCGTACCTGCTGCCGGAAGGCCTTATCCTCCGCCGTGTAATTGAGATCCATCTGGGAAAACCCTCCCTGTCCGTTGGTGCGTCGCTCGAACGTCCACACCCTGGTACGAACGATACCGCGAATACGACCGCTGCCTGTCGCATCCCTGCCCTTGTACAAGACTACAAGAATACGCTACCCGTTTCCGGCAATTGCGTCAACAGCCCGTGTTGAAAAACGGCGGGGCGTTCTCTATCATTGCCCGCGTTTGTACCGCACGTCTGTATCAACGCATGAGAATCGCAAACAAAGGGAGCGGACGCGCCGCGCGCCCGGCGATTTGCCAATCCGCAACGGTACGAAAGTACATCCTGAGGAGCGAAGGACATGAAAATCTGCGTCTGTGTCAAGCATGTGCCGGACCCGAACCTCGCGATGCGGGTGGATCCGGGAACGCGGAGACTGATTCGCGACAGCGCGAAATCCATCCTCGACCCCGCCGACGAATATGGCCTCGAAGCCGCGCTGCGCCTCGTTGAGCAGCACGGCGGTGAAACCGTCGCGGTGACAATGGGCCCGCCCGCTGCCGAGGACGCCCTACGACGCGCGATGGCAATCGGCGCCGACCGCTCGATTCATATCAGCGACGACGCGCTCGCCGGTTCCGATGTGCTCGGCACGGCGCGGGCGCTCGCCGCCGCGCTCGCCGCCGAATCGCCGGACCTCATCATCTGCTCCACCGAGAGCACGGACGCTTACAGCGGCATGCTCCCCGGTGCGCTGGCTGCCTTACTCGGTATGCCGCAAGTGACATTCGCCCGCTCGGTCACCATCGAGGGGACGACGATCACCGTCCAGCGCGATACCGAAACGGGCTATCAGACGATCCAAACAGCGCTTCCCGCCCTGCTCACCGTCACCGCGAGTATCGCTGAGCCGCGTTACCCATCCTTCAAAGGGATGATGGCGGCGAAGAAGAAGACAGTGGACGCACGCGATGTCGCCGCCCTCGGTCTCGACGCCGCGACGGTCGGCGAGTCCGGCGCGCGCGAACGTGTCCTCGCCATCACGCCGGTCAGCCAGGCGAAGCAGACACGCACGATCACCGATGACGGCAGCGGCGAGAGCGTCCCGGAAATCATCGCCTTCCTCAGGCAGATCCAAGTCATCTAGCGTGACACGACATTTTTGGAGGTTTTGATGGCAACACGGCGGATTTGGGTTTGGACGGACGTAGCGGAGGGCGCGGCACACCGGCTGTCGCTCGAACTGCTCGTCCCGGCGCGGAAATTGGGCGCGGCGGAGGCCGTTGTCCTCCATCCGGCGGGTGGGGATGCCGTGGCAGCGCTCGGGGCGCACGGTGCGTCGGTCGTCCATCTCGGCGATGACGCGGCGTACGGCGAATATCTCGCGGAGCCGCACGCAGCAACCCTGGCTGCACTCATCCAGCAGGAATCGCCCGATCTCATCCTTTTTCCCAGCACCTTCACGGCGCGCGATGTCGCGGCGCGGCTGGTCGGGCAATTGGGCGCGGGCGTGATCGCCAATGCGGTGGATGTTGTATACGATGGCGACCACCTGACCGTTACGGTCCCGTACGGCGCGGAAACGATTGGCACACTGACGATTGACGGCCCCGGCCCGCACCTCGTGCAGTTTCGCCCGAAAGCGTTCGCGGCGGAGGAAGTCGGCGGCGAGGCGGAAGTGCGGTCGGTCACGCTCCCCGTTGACCCAGCGACTTGCCGCGTGAAGGTGCTCGAAACCGTCACGCAGGCGTCCGAGGGGCCGAATCTCGAAGAGGCGGGCATCATCATCTCCGGCGGACGCGGCATGGGCAAGGCGGAGAACTTCGGCCTGCTGGATGCGCTCGCGGCCAAACTCGGTGGGGCGGTCGGGGCGAGCCGCGCGGTGGTGGACGCCGGGTGGGTGCCGTACTCGTATCAGGTCGGGCAGACGGGCAAGACGGTCAAGCCGACGCTCTACATCGCCTGCGGCATCTCCGGCGCGATTCAACACATCGCCGGGATGGGCGGCAGTAAGTACATTATCGCCATCAACAATGACCCGGACGCTCCGATCTTCGAACTCGCGGATCTCGGCATCGTCGGCGACGCGCTCACCGTCGTGCCGAAATTGACCGAATCAATCGGGTAGGGGCGGTTCGCGAACCGCCTGCTCTGGGAAGCACGGACGAGGAAGGGAGCAGCGTGACGAGACTCGCGGCGATCTGGTCCGACGACAAAGCGCAGCAACGCCGTTTGATCTACGCATCGAGCGCGGTCGTCGCCGTTGGTGTCCTGCTGATTGTTGTCGGCGCCATCGCGGGCTGGGGATGGACACGGATCGTCGGCGCGACACTGATCACCGTCGGCGGCACCGTTCTCGGCGCGCTCATTGCCTTTGTGGAGCCGCGCCGCCAGCGATTGCATGCACGGCTTCGCGCAGAGCGCACGACCATCGCCATCATCGCCGCCGTGCTCCTCGTGCTCCCGGTCGTTGCCGCGCTCATCGCGGCGCTTGTCGGGCTGTTTGTGGGGAGTGGCAACCGGAGTGGCAGGCTGCTGACGGCGGGCGCGATCATCGGCATCTTTCTGCTCGCGGCGACGATTTTCAGTACGTTGATCGCCATTCGGGCCACGCAACGCGCCAGTCTCACCTTGCGTGAATCGCCAGCCACACAGACAGGGGAGCAAGGCTGATGCCGACGCGGCAGATCGAATGGAATGTCCAGACGCTCGGGCAGATCGCGATCTATGCGCTGCTGATTATCCCGATCGGCTTCCTCGCCTACGGCCTCGCGCGCCGCGTGCGGATGTGGCGCATCGGGCTGCCGGAAAACCGCTTCGACCAGTGGGGAACGCGACTCCGAGGCGCAATCACGAAGAGTATCCTGCACGGTCGGATCGTCCGCCCTCGCAACCGCTATGGCGGCCTGATGCATCTCTGTATCTTCGTCGGCTTCGTGACACTCCTGATCGGCACCTTTATCGTGCTGGTCGAGGACGACATCACCGTGCCGCTCTTCCACTACAGCTTCTACCGGGGGAACTTCTATCTCGGCTACAAACTAGCGATGAACCTCGCCGGGCTGCTGCTGATCGCCGGTGTCCTGATGGCCTTTTACCGCCGCCTCGTCGTCCGCCCGAAGCAGCAGGACACGAGCGCGGACGACCTCGTACTGCTCGCCTTCCTCGCCATCCTCACCGTACAGGGATATGTGCTCGGCGCGCTCCGCCTCGGCGTCCAGCACGACGCATGGGCGGGATGGTCGTTTGTTTCCTATGCGCTCGCGATCCCCCTGCGTGGGCTGTCGGACGGCTGGCTGAAGGCGCTGCATCAGGTGAACTGGTTCAGTCATTTCCTGACCACCTTCGCCTTCCTCGCCTACTTCGCCTATAGCAAGATGATCCACCCCTTCACGAGCCTCGCCAATGTCTTCTTCCGGCGGCTGAAGCCGATGGGCGAACTGACGCCAATCGAGAATCTGGAGGAGGCGGAATCCTTCGGCATCGCTCATCTGGAGGACTTCACCTGGGCGCAACTGATGAACCTCGATGCCTGCATGCATTGCGGCCGTTGCCTCGAATACTGCCCGACCTTCAACACCGACAAGCCGCTCCGACCGCGCGACCTCATCTTGGAGATCGGCGGCTACCTGGCGGACAGCGGCGGCATCTTCTCCGGCGAACTCGGTGAGGGCGAGAACTCGGCGCGCTTCCGCTGGGGCGAGGGGCCGGAACGCGAGTTGATCGGCGGCGTCGTGAGCACGGAAGAACTCTGGGATTGCACGACCTGTGGCGCGTGCATGGAGCAGTGCCCGGTCCTCATCGAGCATGTGCCGCTGATCGTCGGCATGCGACGCAATCTCGTCCTCGAGCAGGGCGAGTTCCCCGACGAACTGACCAACGTCTTCAATAACCTCGAACGCCTCAGTAGCCCATACCAGTTCCCGCCGAGCCAGCGCGACTCATGGACGAAGAAGATGGCACAGCCCGTTCGGGTGATGGCCGAAGCCGCTGCCGCAGAGGAAGAGGTCGAGGTATTGTTCTTCGTCGGCTGCCTCGGCTCGTTCGACAGCCGCAATCAGCGCACGACGATGGCCCTCGCGCGCATCTTGCAAGCGGCCGGGATCAACTTCGCCATCCTCGGCAAGGAGGAGACCTGCACCGGCGACCCCGCCCGCCGTATCGGCAACGAATATCTCGCGCAGATGATGGCGCGGCAAACGGTCGAGACGCTCAATCAGTACAGTTTCAAGAAGATCGTCACCGCCTGCCCACACTGCTTCAACGCGATCAAGAACGAGTACCCGCAGATCGGCGGCAACTACGCGGTCGTCCACCACAGCGAACTGATCAGCCAACTGATTGCCGAGAAGCGCATCACGCTCGACCCCGCATCCGATGTCGCCAGCGGCAAGATCACCTATCACGACCCGTGCTACCTCGGGCGATACAACAAGGTCTACGACGATCCGCGCAGCGTCGTCAACGCGCTGCCGGGCGCCGAACTGACGGAGATGGGGCGGAACCGCAATCAATCGTTCTGCTGTGGTGGCGGTGGCGGTCGCCTCTTCATGGAGGAGACGCGCGGCAGCCGGATCAATCAGGCGCGCGTCACCGAGGCGCTGGCGACCGGCGCGACGACGCTCGCCGCGTCGTGCCCCTTCTGCATGACGATGTTCGAGGACGGCATCAACGGCGTCGGCGCGAATGAGACATTGCAGGTGCGCGACATTGCGGAACTGGTCGCGGCGGCAATGGTGACGACGCCGGGGAATAGCACGGCGCCGGAAGAGCGTTCAGAAAATGGTGGCACAGGTTTGTAACCGGTGCCACCGATCCCTTGCTCCTCTCACGGGAAAGGTATGCCCCTTCATATGCAGAGCGAACGAACGACGTCCAAAGCACTTCAACTCGAAGTGATCGAGATACCGAACGGTGGGTTCATGAGCGACCAACCGACGAATGCGACGATCGTCGGCGCGCACGAGGTTTTTATCATTGATCCCGGTGATGCCGCCGGGGTAGGGGTGATCCAGGAGGTATTGGGGCGGAGAAGCGATCTTCAGGTCAAGGCGATTCTCCTCACCCACGGCCATCCCGACCATGCGACGGCCGCGCCTGAGTTAAAGCGGATCTACGACTGCCCGGTGATGCTCAACCCGAAGGAGCAACCGATCCTCCGTCAGTTCCTCAATTGGTCGGATGTGGACGAGGAGTTGACGGACGGCATGACGCTGACGATCGAGGAGGGCGAACTTCAGGCGATTGACACCCCCGGCCACTCCCCCGGCCACATCGCGCTCTATGAGCCTGTCTCGCGGACGCTGATCGCGGGTGATCTCGTCTCCGGCAATGGGACCGTGGGGATTTTCCCGCCGCACGGCAAGATGGTCGAATATCTGGAATCACTCGAACGGATGCGGCAACTCAACCCCGATGTCGTCATCCCTGGCCATGGACCGACGATGACCCCGCCGCCAAACATCTTTGCACAGTACATCGAACATCGCCTGATGCGGGAGGGCGAGATTTATGCGGTCGTCGCGCGGGAACCGACGACAATCGAGGCGATGATCCCTGAGCTCTACCCAATCGTGCTACCTCATTTCCGCCGCGCGGCGGCGGCGACGGTCCTCGCGCATCTCGAAAAGATGCAGGCGGAGGGCCGCGTGCGCCCGGAGTCCGACAATCTCGATACATGCCGTTGGTCCGTTCGGACGTAAGCCGCGCCATCCGGCATCGCGCCGCTCACCCTGTTTTCTCTTCTCAGGCGTGATCTGAGCGGACCGCCATCACGGTAACCTCTATCAGCATGCCCGGCAGCGCGAGCGCGGACACGGCCACCGCCGTGCTCGTCGCCTGCATCTCCCCCAGCACCTCCTGCTTGATCGCCCCGAATGCCCGCAGGTTGCCCATATCCGTCAGGTAGATCGTCACGGCGGTGACGTCCGCCGGTCGCGCACCCGCTGCCTCGAGCGCCCGACGGACATTCATGAGGGTCTGCCGTGCCTGGGGAGCGAACTCGGGCGAGACGATCTGCAATCGCTCATCCAGCCCGGCCTGCCCCGCCACGAAGACGAGGGTGCCGGCGGTGACGCACTGGACGTAGCCGAGCGGACGGGAGTCGAAGAGTCCGGGCACGTCAACGATCTGCTTCTCTTCTGCCATGATGGGTTCCCTTCCGCATCGTCTGCTCGACTCCATTGGCGAAACGAGCCGATCAACAGGCGAAGTATCACCAGTAATCCGCCTCATGGCGACTTACGCACCGCCCTGCTCAAGATAGCGCATTGTCGCCCGCACCATCATCTCGACGCCGATCGAGAGGCAGCGCTCGTCAATGTCGAAGCGCGGATGATGGTGGCCCCAGACCTTACCACTCGCCTCATCGCGCGAGCCGACCCAGAAGAAGCAGGCCGGGACATAGTGCGTGAACTCCGAAAAGTCCTCGCCGCCCATCGTGCGCGGACCGCTCAGCACCTTGTCCGCGCCGACGACATCCGCCGCGACGGTTCGCACCAGTTCGGCCATCCGCGGCTCATTGACCGTCGGCGGCACGACGCGGCGTATCTCCACTTCCGCCGTCGCGCGCATGCCCTCAGCAATTGATTGCACGAGCGCGGGGAGGCGCGCCGCGAGTTTGTCGCCGACTTCGAGATCGAAGTATCGCGTGGTTCCGTTGAAGGTCGCGGTATCCGCGATGATGTTCGCCGCCGTGCCGCCCGCGTGCAGCGTCGCCACCGTGACCACCGCAGGCAGGATGGGGGCCACTTCGCGGCTGACGAGCGTCTGGAGCGCGTTGACGCACTCGACCGCAACGATCAGTGCATCCACCGTCTCATCCGGCATCGCGGCATGTCCACCCTTGCCCTGTATCGTCACATCGAAGACATCGCCACCGGCCATCATCGGGCCGGGAAAGACATTAATTGTGCCGAGCGGCATCTCCTGGATGACATGCAGGCCGATTGCGGCGTCCACATGCGGGTTTTCGAGTACACCCGCCGCGACCATCTTTTGCGCGCCGCCTCGACCCTCCTCGGCAGGCTGGAAGCAGAAGACGATCGTACCCGTCAGTTCGTCGCGATGGCCCATCAGGATGCGCGCGGCGGAGAGGAGGATAGCCGTGTGCGCATCGTGGCCGCACGCGTGCATCGTTCCCGCGGTTTGGGAGCGGTACTCGACATCGTTCTCCTCCTCAATCGGCAACGCGTCCATGTCCGCCCGCAGGAGAATTGTCTTACCGGGCTTGCCGCCCCGCAGCACCGCCTTGACGCCCGTCACGGCAATGCCGGTCTCGATCTCATCGAAGCCGAGCGCGCGCAGCCGCTCGACGACGATGCCGCTCGTCCGCACTTCTTCCAGGCCCATCTCCGGGTGCATGTGGAAGTCACGCCGCGTCGCGATCAATTCCGGCTCCCACTCCGCGATTTCATCCCGCACTGTCGTTGTCATGGTCATTGCCATCCGTCTCCATACTCATACCCGGCCTTTCCGTGGCGCGATCATACCACCGCGCCGCTACCACTGGAGCATCGCACCATCTAAGTTGGTGGCATTACGGAGGATGGGGAAGTTTCGGGTCCGGGTCCCATGTCGCGGGAATGCCGCGACCATCGTGGGGTGTCGCGACACTCTGCCGGTATGCCGCGGTGATGACTTGCACCGCTTCCGCCGGGTCATCCGTCACTTTCAGGAGATCGAGGTCGGGCGGGTTGATTTTCCCTTCCGCGAGAACCGTGGAAGAAATCCAATCGAGCAACCCCTGCCAGTATGTCCGCCCGAAAAGCACGACGGGGAACATGCCGAGTTTGCCCGTCTGGATCAGCGTCAGCGACTCGAACAACTCGTCGAGGGTGCCGAACCCGCCGGGGAAGCAGATGAACCCTTCGGCGTACTTGACGAACATTGTCTTACGCACGAAGAAGTAGCGGAAGTTGAGCGCGAGATTCACGTAGCGGTTCAAGCCCTGCTCGAAAGGTAGTTCAATATTCGCGCCGACGGAGATGCCGCCCGCGCCCATTGCGCCTCGGTTCGCCGCCTCCATGATACCGGGGCCGCCGCCGGTGATCGTCGCGAAGCCGGCCTGCGCCAGTGCCGCGCCGACCGACCGCGCGGCGGCATACATCGGATCGTTTTCGTGCGTCCGCGCCGAACCGAAGACAGTCACGGCGGGGCCGATCCCCGCGAGCGCGTCGAACCCGGAGACGAACTCGCCCGTGATTCGCATGATGCGCCACGGATCGCTGTGCGTGAAGGCCGCCGCCCGCTCGCGGTCACGATCCGTCCACGAGAGCAGTTTGCGGTCCTCGGTCGGCTGGCCGTGCCGTGCCGCGCGATTGAGCGTGACGTTCGGGATCATGCCCTCCGCCATCTCCGGCCGGTTCGGCGCCTTTTCGTCGGTCATCGTCGTTCCTCCACCGATCAGAGCGGTTGGTTGCCCGCCGCGTATTTCGTCATCACATGATCTATAAACGCGCTGTAGCGGTCGGCGAGCGCGGCATTCTCCAACATAAGGAGATTCTCTGCGTTGAACTCGGCGCTGCGCGAGAAATTGTACGAGCCGGTGATCACGGTGTCGTCCACGACGAGCACTTTCGCGTGCATGAAGTCATGGATCGTGTCCGGCCGGTACGGCGTCGAATTCTTGCCAATTAACCCGGCCCGCGCGACGATGTGCCGCACCGCGCCGATCTTCCAGACATTGTGCGGCACATCCTGCCACTGGGTCAGCACGCTCGCCATCTGCGTGCGGTCGTAGACGCCGCTCACCGGCACATTCCCGGCTGCGAGGAGATCACCGAGTGCCGAGATGAGCGCGCCCGAATTGATCAGCATGCTCCAGATCCGGACGCGTTGGCGTGCGGCGGAGACCCGTCGAGCCACCTCGTCATCAATCTGCAGCCCGCGCCCCGGCGAAAAGAAGACCCGCACGGTCAGCGGTGTACCGCCATAGATGAGGCTGACCGGTTCCGTATCGAACGAACCACTCGCGCCGATCTCGCCTTCGCTCCACAAATCCGCGAAGTCGCGGGCATAGAACCGCGCCAGTTCCGGCGAGGCGAGGCGGAGGATGTTATTCTCCTCGACATTCCACGAATCGTCGGTGAAGTTCGTCGAACCCGTCCAGACGGATGCGCCGGAGCCGTCGTCTGCCGCCTCCGGGTCCGGTAGGTCGCGGACGATGTATTTGTTGTGCATCAACTTCAGCCCACCGATGCGGCGATACGGATAGCCGAGTGACTGGACGAACGACCCGGTACCGGATGGCGCGGGATCCATTCCTTGCGCCACCTGTGGCGGCTCCGGCTTGTCTGCGTCGTAGGCGATACGGATGGCGACGCCCGCCGCCGCGCGCTCGTGCATCGCGCCCGCGACGACCCGCTTCAGCGGATCGCTGAGGCGGAAGTCGTAGAGCGCCATGTCGAGGCTCCGTCGCGCCCCTCGGATGAACGCCGCCAGTTGCGCGGCGATCTGATCTCCCGTTTGCTCGCCCTGCGCGAGCAGTGTCACCTCCAGATCATCCCCGGCTGGCGGCTGCAATGTGTTCAATCTCTTCGCTCCTGCTGCGGGCCGCCCGGTAAGCGCGCGTCAGTCGCGCGGCACGGGCAGCACCCATATCAGTATACGCAGAGATGGGGCCGCGTCCGCTATTCTGCCAAGAGATTGAGGCGGGTTCGGATGCCCGTGAATTGCTCGCGCATTGCGACGACCGCGCCGTCGGCGTCGCCCCGCCGCACCGCTTCGAGAATGTTACGGTGCCAGCGGGCGTTCGCGGCGGCAATTGGGCGCGCGTCGGGCAGTTGAGAGGCAACGGCGTCCTGCACATCCCAGAAGGCGTGCAGGATCAGTGTGACGACGTGATTGTCGAACGGTGCGTAGAGTGCGTCGTGGAAGGCGTGGTCAGCATCCGAGTTCATCGTCGCGCGTGCAGCGTCCGCCTCCATCTGCCCGACGTACGATTCGAGCCGCGCCAGTTGCTCCGGGGTGTGGATGCCCGTCACGCGGCGGACGAGTTCGATTTCGAGGATTTCGCGCAGTTGGAGCATCTCGCGCAATGTCCGCGTATCCCGGCTGATGTTTTGCAGCAGATTGAAGACCATCCCGTCAATCAGCGGGCCGAGCGACGCCTGCCCGACATAGGTGCCCAACCCGTGCCGTGTCTCGACGATGCCGGCGGTCGCAAGCGCCTTCAGTGCCTCACGGAGGGAATTGCGGCTGATGCCGAGTTCGCGCGCCAGCGTCGTCTCCGTCGGAATCGGGTCGCCCGGCGCCAACCGGTGCTGGATGATGTAGTGTTTGATCGTTTCTTGCGCGGCGCGATGAATCGTTTCAGTCCGCAACGGCGCGATGATCGCCATGCTTGCATTCCCTTTCCGCTGACCATATACTGCACCTACAAGTTGTAGGACATCCTAAGACTGGCATGCGGGGCTGTCAATCATCCTGATGACAGGAGAAGGTTACATGAAACTGGTCAGTTACCGCGGCAGCGAAGGAGTACGGCACGGCGTTCTCGCTGGCCCGGAAGGCGATCAGCGTATCCTGGACCTCGGATCGGGCGATCTCCTCAACCTTCTCGAAAGCGGCGCCGACTGGATGGAACGAGCGCGCGATGCCTCCAGCGCACATTCAGTCGCCCTCTCAGCCGCGCAGTTGCTTGCCCCGCTCCGTCGCCCGCCGAAGTTGCTCGCGCTCGCCGGAAACTATCAGGATCATGTGCGCGAAAGCAAGGTCGCCGATGTGCAAAAAGCGAATGCCGTACCACTGCTGTTCCTGAAGCCATCAACCTCCATCATCGCGGCGGGCGAACCCGTCTCCGCGCCGGAGATTTCGCGGGCGATGGACTATGAACTCGAACTCGCGGTCGTGATCGGGCGACGATGCAAGCACGTCAGCGCTGCCGACGCGCTCGGCGTCGTCGCCGGATACATGGTGGCGAACGACATTTCGGCGCGCGCCGTAGATTGGGGTGTCGAGCGGGGCGAGATCACGCCGCGCATGGCTTTCTTCGACTGGCTGAATGGCAAATGGCCAGACAGTTTCGCGCCGATGGGGCCATATCTCGTCACTGCCGACGCGGTGCCCGATCCGCAAAATCTCGCAATGCGGCTCTCGGTCAACGGTGCAGTGCGACAGAAAGCCACGACCGGCGACATGATCTTCACCGTCGCGGAAACGATCGAGTTTTGCTCACGCTTTATGACCCTCGAACCGGGCGATGTCATCCTCACGGGCACGCCCTCCGGCGTCGGCGCGACGACGCACACCTATCTGCAACCGGGCGACCGGATGGAGGCGTGGATCGAGGGACTCGGCACACTCGTGACGCCCGTCGTCGCGGCGGCTGGCGCATGACGCTCGCAATCGCCATCATCGGGGCGGGCAGCATCGCGCGGGATCATGTCGCGGCGTATGCCCGTATCCCCGGCGTGCGCGTATCGCATATCGTGGATACGGATGCCATCCGCGCCCAGTCACTCGCGGCACAGGCGGGCAACGCCACATGGTCAACCGACGCGCAATCGGCCCTAGCCGCGCCGGATGTGAGCGCGGTAGACATTTGCACGCCCTCCGAGACGCATGCGGCGCTGACGATCGCGGCGGCGGAGCGCGGCAAAGCGATCCACGTCGAGAAGCCCGCCGCCCTCTCTCTGGCGGATTACGACGCGATGGTCGCCGCGACGGGGCGCCACGGCGTCTCGCTGATGGTCGGGCAGACGGCGCGCTTCCAACCCGTGAACCGCGAGATCGCGCAAGAGATCGCGGCGGGGACGATCGGGCGGCTGCGCCTGCTGCATCTGGCATGGTACGCCGGTGATGTCTGGGCAGGCGGCTGGCGGGCGTGGCAACTCGATCCGGCGCGTTCCGGCGGGCACCCGCTGCACAACGGCATCCACGCGCTCGATCTCGCCGTCTGGCTCTTTGGCCGTGCGCCAACGCGCGTCTTCACGCGCGGCTTCCGCGCTTTCGCGCCGACGATGGGCATCCCGGACAGTTTTCACATGACCGTTCGCTTCCATGACGGCAGCCTCGCGCTGCTGGAAATCGCCTATGCGCTCCGTCAACGGGGCGATACATTGCGCCGCATCCTCGCCGTCGGCGAAGCCGGAAGCCTCAGCCACAGCACCGAGGACGATCCGCACCTGTACAGTGACGGTGTCCATCTTCCCTCCCCGTCCATCGAGGACGCGATCTATCACCAACTCCGCCATTGGGTCGCGACATTACGCGGCGAGGAGACGCCAATTGTGACAACGGCGCAAGTCCGGCACGCGCTCGCAGCCGCGCTCGCGGCCCAGGAGTCGTTGGAAACCGGCAGAGCGGTCACCGTCGGGGAGGCAGACAATGAGTAACACCGCGCCTCTCGGTCTGCTCGTCCTCAGCGCGGTGCGGCACGCGGCGAGTTACTTGCCGGTCTTCGACGCGCACCCGGATACGGTCATCCGCGCGATTGTCGAGGAATCCGACGCCCCCGAATGGGCGCACAACGACGCCCGCATCCTCGCCGAGCGATACCACGTTCCGGTACTCCGTGATCCTGACGCGGCGCTCATCCGGGGCGATATTGATCTCGTCCTTGTCTGCTCGGAGCCGACGCGCCACGCGCGGCTCGCGACGCAGGCGCTTCAGGCCGGGAAGCACGTCCTCGTGGACAAGCCGATGGCGGTGACGCTCGATGAATGTAAGATGGTCGCGGAGGTAGCGTCACGATCGTCCGGTTGTAAGTTCACGGTCGTCCATCGGCTCTTCGGCGCGCCGATCCAGCGAGCGCGGCAGGCGATTGACGCGGGGCATCTCGGGCTGATCCGCTCCGGCGATGTCGAGTTCCTTTCCAGCGGTGTCTTCTTCGGCACGTCCGTCGAGCGCCCGGAGTTCGTCGCCAATCCGGCACTTTCCGGTGGCGGCGAACTGATGAACTTCATGGTCTATCCAGTGGATTACCTCCACTATCTCACCGGCGCGCGCGTAACGGAAGTCTTCGCGGAGGCCGGGACGTTCTTCTTCGACGCACATAAGCAATTCGGCGTCGAAGATGTCGGTATCCTTTCCTTGCGGCTGGAACACGATATAATCGGCTCACTCACCGTGGGCAGAATCCCTTTCGCACCGACACCCGGCACCGGCGCCTCTACCCTCCGACTGATCGGCTCACACGGGCATCTGACGGTGGACGAGAACCGGCCACAATTGGACATCTGGAGCACGGTCACGGAAAGGAGGGGGCGTACGATCGGGGGAGAATCCGCACATGGCACGATCGCGACGGAGATTGGGGCATTTATCCGGGACATTTGCGAGGACCGCGCCCCGCTCTACGGCGTTCGGGACGCCTGGGCGACCATCGCGGCAATCGAGGCCGCCTATCGTTCACTGGTGACCGGCCAGCCCGCGCGCGTCGCCGCCCTTCCCGCGCGGTAACGCCATCCGTTTGACACACGATAGAAAGGAGAGGCTGATGCATCGGTTTCAGAGAATCACGGGTCTCCTGATTGTGTCCCTGACCATCGTCGGCATGCTCGCGGCGTGCGGCGGCTCTTCCAGCCCGACCGCAACGACCGCCCCGACGAAGGCTGCCGCCGCTCCGACGACCGCCGCGCCCACAACCGGAGCAGCCGCGACGAGCGCGACGACGACGGCCGCAGCCGCCGCGACCAGCCCGTCCGGTTCCGCGGCAGCGATCCCAACGACCGCCCCGGCTGGCACGCAGGTGGCAGCAACCACGCAGGCGGTCGCTGGCACGACCGGCGGTACGCTGACGGGCGGCTTCGATGTCGGCCCCGGCGGCAGCCCGGCGCAGTTCTATCCCCCATCCATGGGTGCGGGCTACGTCTGGTTGGAGAAATACTTCTCCAAGTTGGTCATGTACGATGTCGGCTTCACGAAGATGCAGGGCGAACTGGCCGAGTCGTGGACAGTCTCCGCCGATGCCAAGACCTTCACCTTCAAACTGCGCCCGAATGTCAAATGGCACGACGGCATGGCGTTCACCTCGGATGACGTCAAGTTCTCGGTCGAACTGGCGAAGAACCCGGACAGCCATAATGTCTACCAGCCAAAGTACACGGATATCGCCGGCATCTCCACGCCCGATCCGCTAACGGCGGTGATCACGACGAACAAGCCGAACGTGGCGCTGATGGACGCGATGATCTTCGTCTTCATGTTCCCGAAGCACGCGCTCGCCTCGATCCCGACGAACGAGTTGGAGAAGAACCCCTGGTGGATAACGAACCCGATCGGCACCGGCCCGTTCAAGTGGAGCAAGTACGTTCCCGATCAGTACGTCGAACTCGTCGCGAACGACGCGTATTGGCGCGGTCGCCCGAAGTTGGACAAGCTCATCAACCGCTACTTCAAGGCGCCGGGTAGTGCCTTGATCGCCTTGCAGAAGGGTGAGATCCAGTTCACGTATGTGACGCTGGACGAATCGGAACTCGTCAAGCAAAGCCCGAACCTGACGCTGATCCCCGGCCCGTCGCAGGTCGTCAACTACTTCCAGTTCAACCTGAAAGACCCGCGATTCCAGGATGTCCGCGTGCGGCAGGCGTTCATGTACGCGATTGATCGCTCGACCATCGTTAAGCAACTCTTCAAGGGCGCGGCGGTCGTCGTCCCGTGCGCCTTCGACAACCCGAAGTACCAGCCGAAAGACGCGAACCCCTACACGCGCGATGTGAACAAGGCGAAGCAACTGCTGAAAGATGCGAATTGGGACGCGATCAAGGGCCAGCCGATCGAACTGCTGACCTACTACGGCGATCAACTCTCGCAGGACATCCTTGTCGCCGTTCAGCAGCAACTCGCGGATGTTGGCATTCAGATCAAGATCAAGGCAGTGGACGTGCCGACGTTCAACGGCTTCGTGAACAAAGCCGCGCCGGAATTCACCATCTACTACGCCGGCGGCGCGAATGGCGCGGACCCGGATGTCACGAGCATCTACTTCCTCTCCACCGCGTTACCGCCGTCCGGCTCGAACCGCGGCTTCTGGTCCAACGCGGATGAGGATAAGGCGTACACCGATGGCCGGGCGGAGGCCGATCCGACCAAGCGCGCCACGGATTACCAGAACGCCTGCAAGATTCAGAACGATCAGTTGATCTGGGCGCCGATGTGGGTGACGACGCGCTTCGGCGCGGTCTCCAAGAATGTCCAGAACTTTATCTACACGCCGTCGGCAGGCAGTGGCAAATACTACGACCAGGCCGAACTCTGGAGCCTATCGAAGTAGCAACGAGCAACGAGCAACGAGCAATGGGCAATGAGTGAGGATCGCTGACCTCATTGCGCATTGCTCATCCCTCATTGCGCAAGGAGTGGAGCGATACGTTGGGTCGGTATATCCAAAGAAGATTGCTCATCACGATCCCAATCCTGATCGCGATCACCGCGATCATCTTCGGGATGCTTCAACTGACGCCGGGCGATCCGCTGGACGCCTATCTGTCGCCGGATGTCATCCTGAGCATCGAGCAGCGGAACGCCATCCGCCATGATCTTGGGCTGGATCGGCCCGCGCCGATCCGCTACCTCTTCTGGCTGCGCGAAGTGGCGAAGGGCAACCTCGGCAACCGCATCAAGACAGGCGAACCAGTCGGAACGGTCATCAAGCAGCGGATCGGGCCGACACTCTCGCTGATGGGGAGCGGGCTGGCCATTGGCATCGTCGTCGGCATCGTGCTCGGCGTCGTCTCCGCCGTCAAGCAGTACTCCGTCCTCGATTTCGTCCTGACGATCTTCGCCTTTCTCGGTGCGTCCACTCCTGCCTTCTTCGCGGGTCTGCTCGGGTTATACATCTTCTCGCTCCGGCTCGGCTGGTTCCCCGCCGGGGGGCTGGCGACGCCGGGCGTGCCGTATTCTTTTTGGGATCATCTCGACCATCTTATCCTGCCCGCGCTCATGCTCTCGCTCTTTCAGGTTTCGAGCATCATGCGCTACACCCGCTCGGCGATGCTCGGCGTCCTCTCACAGGATTACATTCGCACGGCGCAGGCGAAGGGGCTTTCTCAGCGCGTCACGGTCGGCAGCCATGCGCTGCGGAATGCCCTGATCCCGATCGTCACGGTCGTCGGCGCCACCATCCCCGCGTTGGTCGGCGGTGCGGTCTTCCTCGAATCCATCTTCTCATGGCCGGGGATGGGCACGCTCTATCTCGATGCCATCGCCGGACGCGACTACCCGCTCATCATGGGCATGACTTTCATCATCGCCACTGTCATCCTCATCGCCAATCTGCTGACGGACCTGACGTACGCCTTCATTGATCCACGGATTCGCTACGGCTAAGAGAGTGGTGGGGGCGGGCTTCAGCCTGCCGAACTTTACAGCAAGCTGAAGCCTGCCCCCACCAGGATAAAGGACGCGATGGATAATAGCGTGGTCAAATCTGACGCCCGCGCACTTGCGCCGACAACCCCAGAACCGCTCACGGCACGCCAGGCGACGGTGCTGACGCCAACGCGTCAGGCGCTGCGTCGGTTCCGGCGTCATCGGCTGGCCGTCGTCGGCCTGGTGGTCGTCATCCTCTTCATCCTCCTCGCGATCTTCGCGCCGATTGTCGCACGCTCCGGCCCGAACACCGTAGACCTCCTCGGACGCAATCAAGGCCCGACCGGCAGGCACTGGTTCGGCACCGACCGGACGGGGCGGGATACCTTCGCGCGCACACTCTATGCCGGGCGCGTCTCGCTCTCCATTGGCTTCGCGGCAGCGATAATTTCGATTGTCGTCGGGGCATTGCTCGGTGCGCTTGCCGGATTTTTCGGGAAGTGGGTGGACGGCGTCATCATGCGCTTCACGGATGTCGTGATGACCTTCCCGGCGATCATCATCATCCTGACCATCGTCGCTCTCACCGGGCCGGGCATCATCAAGACACTGCTAATCATCGGCCTCTTGAACTGGCCGGTACCGTGCCGCCTCGTGCGCGCGAAGTTCCTGTCGCTCCGAGAGCAGGAGTTTCTCGTTGCCGCCCGCGCGATGGGCGCGTCCGCGCCGCGGATGATCGCCGTCCATGCCTTTCCGAACACGGTGGATGTGCTCGTGGTCTATGCGAGTTTCGGCGTCGTCAACGCGATCTTATTGGAGGCCGGACTCTCCTTCCTCGGCCTCGGCGTGCAGCCGCCGACTGCCAGTTGGGGCAACATGATCAATGTTGCCAGCAACCTACAAGTACTCGAACAGCAGCCGTGGCTCTGGGTCCCGGCGGGTGTCGCCATCGTCCTGACTGTGCTCGCCTGCAACTTCATCGGCGACGGCCTCCGCGACGCGCTCGACCCACGCATGAACATTGGATAGTAGCCAGCGAGAGCCAGGCCCCACTCTCTGTTCCTTGACCTGTTTGGGCCTACCCGTTGAGATACGCTCGACAGACATCCGTTCTTGCTCCGCCTGCGTTTCATCTATTGTCATCGGTGTGGTGACGAATTTCGGCGGCCTGCGCTGCGAAGGAGGAAAACGATGCGGTGTCTTGTTCATGCCACGCTGACGAATGAGTCGGGCAATGCGCTCGTGCGCGACCCGAACATGGCACAGCGAATTCAGACGGTCCTGGAGGATCTGCGGCCGGAAGCCGTGTACTTCGCGGCGGCCAATGGTCAGCGCTCGATCTACGCGATTTGCACTCTGGAGACAGGTGCGGACATCCCTCGTGTGGCAGAGCCGCTCTGGCTCGCGTTCAATGCGTCGGTGGAGATTGTGCCGGTACTGACACCGGAGGACATGCAGCAGGCAGGCCCGTCCCTCAGTCAGGTGGCACAGAAATACCGGTAGACGAGTGGCGTGTCACTCCCTGCCGGAGATGGCGCGTACGGGCGCGCATGCTCTGTGAGAAGCGCCTATCACGCAGACCGCGGACATCGGCCTTAAGCATCATCTCAAGGCCGATGTCCGTCTGTGCAAAGCCACGGATGACGCGGGCGAGTATCTTCCCGGCTTGAGCCTCCCCAAGACTGAGCGCAGGCATCGTCGCGATCATTGACGAACGGTGCGATGATACCGCAAAGAGCGAGCAACCCTGCGCATTCCGGGCGCGATGCGAAGGAGGAAAAGATGGCGCGAAGCGAAGTGGCGGGCGCGATGCCGGTCGGACACGATTCCGGCGACGCCGAGATCGTCTGGCGTCCAAGCGACGCGTATTTGAAGCAGAGCCGGTTGTGCCGTTTCATGGCGCGCGAGGGCATCGCATCGTTTGAAGAACTCCTGATGCGCGCGGCGGATGATGTGTCATGGTTCTGGGATGCGACGGTGAAGGATCTCGATCTCCAATTCTACCGCCCATACGACGCCGTGGTGGACCTGTCGCGTGGCGTTCCGTGGGCGACGTGGTTCCCCGGCGGGCAGTACAACTACGTCCATAACGCGCTCGATAAGCACGCGACCGGCGCACATGCCGCGAAAACCGCGGTGATCTGGGAGGGCGACGACGGCGCGACCCGCCACCTAACCTACCACGCACTCTGGGAGCAAACCAATCAACTGGCGGGCACGCTCGCGGCGCTTGGCGTCGGCAAGGGCGACCGCGTCGGCATCTTCATGCCGATGCTGCCAGAGACGGCGATCGCGACCTTTGCTGTCTCGAAACTCGGTGCGATCTACATCCCGATCTTCTCCGGCTACGGCGCGGAATCCGTCGCGACGCGACTCAAGGACGCGGGCGCGAAAGCGCTGATTACCGTGGATGGTTTCTATCGCCGGGGCAAAATCGTGCCGCTCAAGGAGACAGCGGATGCGGCGATCGCCGGCGTGGATACAGTGGAATCGGTGATCGTCTTCCCACGGACGGGTAGCGAGGTTCCGTTCACGCCGGGCCGTGACCATTGGTGGCACGAGATCGTTCCGCGGCAGTCGCCGGAGCGGGAGACGGAGCGGACAGACGCCGAGGACCCGTACATGATTATCTATACCTCCGGCACGACCGGCAGGCCGAAGGGCGCCTTGCACACGCACGATGGCTTCCCGATCAAGGCGACGCAGGACCTCGCGCACTGCTTCGATGTGCAGGAAGACGACACGCTGCTCTGGTTCACGGACCTCGGCTGGATGATGGGCCCGTGGGCAATCACCGGCACGCTGACCCTCGGCGCGACGCTCGTCCTCTTCGAGGGTACGCCGGACTGGCCGGAGCCGGATCGCCTCTGGTCGCTGATCGAGAAGTACCGGATCACCGTTTGCGGAGTCGCACCAACCGTCGTCCGCGCGCTGATGGCGAAGGGAGACGAGTGGCCGCGAAAACACGATCTCTCTTCCCTCCGGGTGCTCGGTTCCAGCGGCGAGGCGTGGAACCCAGGGCCATGGCAATGGTTCTTCGATACGATCGGCGGCGGCCGTTGCCCGATCATCAACTACTCCGGCGGCACGGAGATCTCCGGCGGCATCCTCAGCAGTTTCACCATCCTTCCTCTCAAGCCAACCTGCTTCTCCGCGCCAGTGCCGGGAATGGCGGTGGATGTCGTGGACGATGCCGGTAATCCGGTGCGCGGCGCGGTCGGCGAACTTGTGCTGCGCGGCGCGTGGCCGGGGATGACACGCGGCTTCTGGCAGGACACGCAGCGGTACGAAGAGACATATTGGTCGCGTATGCCTGGCCTCTGGGTGCATGGCGACTTCGCGCGCATTGACGCGGACGGCTTCTGGTACATCCTCGGTCGCTCGGACGACACGATTAAAGTCGCGGGCAAGCGCGTCGGCCCGGCGGAGATCGAGTCGGCGGCGGTCTCTCACCCGGCGGTGCAGGAGGCAGCAGCGATCAGCATCCCGCACGACATCAAGGGTGAGACGATCGTCGCCTTCGTCGTCCTCCGGCCGGGGCACGAACCGAGCGAACCGCTCCGCGCAGCAATCGAATCCACGATCACCGACCAACTCGGCAAATCGCTCAAGCCGGAGGCGGTCAAGTTCGTCGGCGATCTGCCGAAGACGCGCAATGCGAAAGTGATGCGCCGTGTTATCCGAGCACGCTATCTCAACCTGCCACTCGGCGACATCACCGCCCTCGAAAATCCCGACGCCGTGGACGGCATCGGCGATGCGCGATGAATAGTGATGTCAGAGCAAGAGCATGGCATGGATTTCCTCGCACGGTATACTGACGGAGGGCGGCGTCTTATTGGACGCCGATAGAACGATCCGCCAAGAGGAAGGCATCACGCGCGATGAAGCACCTGTTCGTTCTGCTCTGGATACTCTGGGCAAACATGCTCTGGATCTTCGGTGTCCCGTCCATTTATCTCGTGCGTCTGGGCGACTGGCGAGCGTTCGTTTCCGTTCCGCTCTTTCTCTTCACGCTCTTTGCGGGGTGGCGGCTCTTCCTCCGCTCCCGCCAGGAATGGCAACAGAGCGGATAGCGGTGGTAGCGCGGGCAAAAGCCTGCGCTACCGATCTGATTGTCGTTGCCGCAGCGCTTCGTACAGCAACACGCTCGCCGCGACCGCGAGGTTGAGCGAACTCGCGCTACCGTGCATCGGAATCCGTACCGCGAGGTCGCCCTGTTCGACGATCTCCCGCGATAATCCGCGCCCTTCATTGCCGAATAGGAGCAGCAGCGGCGATGGATAGGCAGCCTGCCAATATTCCTGTGACGCCCGTGCGGACGTCGTGACGACACTGATGCCATTCGCCCGGCTCCATTCAAAGACATCCTCAATCCGGCGCACTGGCACGAGCGGGAGGCGAAAAAGGGTGCCCACGCTCGCCCGTACCGCGTTCGGGTGGTAGGGGTCTGTCCCCTCGCCAACGAGAATGACGCCATTGCCGCCCACCGCATCCACCGTGCGGAGGATCGTACCGAGGTTGCCCGGATTGCCGATTTCATGGAGGGCGACGAAGAGTGATTGCGAAGTAACGGAGAGCGATTCGAGGCTGTGGGACGCGATGCGGACGATTGCGGCCAGCCCGGATGGGTTTTCCCGCGTCGCGATCCGCTCGAAGACGGCGGTGGACACCTCCGCGACCGGCATGCCCGCCACCTGCTGCCGCGCGACCATCTCCCGCGCCGCCGTGCTCGTCAGCAGATCGGGGGCAACAACGAGCGTTTCGATTTCCGCGTCGGCATCCACCGCCTGCCAGACGGGTTGGATACCCTCGACGAAGCACGCACCCTCCTGCTCGCGCCCCTTGCGCTGCTCCAGCGCGCGGATGCGTTTGATTAGCGGGTTCGCGGCGCTTTCAATGCGGGTCAAGGAATTGCCCCTTCCCCTGCCTCCTACCCCGTTGCCATATGCTCCTCGAAAAACCCAATCGTGCGATGCATCGCGTCCACGACGTTCTCGATTTTGCGGAAACCGTGGCCCTCATCCATGTAGACATGATAGCCAACTGTCTTGCCGGTTGCGCGCATGCGGTCGCGCATCTGCTCCGCCTCGGCAAGCGGCACGCGCGGGTCGCGCCCGCCCTGGAGGATTAAGAGCGGCCGCTGCACATCCTCGATGAAGTTGATCGCCGAGCGATGATGATAGAGGTCCGGGCTTTCGTCCGGCGTGCCGATCTGCTGGATCAGGTAGGGGAGTAGATCGCCCTTCCGCGTCGTCTGGTAGAGCGTGCGGAGGTTCGACATGCCGACAACCGAGACGCCCGCGGACCAGACTGCGGGCGTCTTTGTCATCGCGATCAATGTCATGTAGCCGCCATACGAGCCGCCCGTCACGCCGATCCGCGCCGGATCCGCCCCGCCATGCTCCACCAGCCAGTCGTGGCCCGCGACGAGATCACGGAGGTCGCCGCCGCCCCAATCGCGCAGGTTGGCATCGCGGAACTCCCGTCCGTAGCCTGTGCTGCCCCGGTTGTTCGGCGCGAGCACCGCGTAGCCGCGCGAGACGAAGAACTGCACCTGCACATTCCAACTATTCATCGTTTGCCCCGTTGGGCCGCCATGCACGAGGACAATTGCCGGTGGCCGTTCGACGCCGCGCGGTCGGTAGAACCATGCCGGGATAATCAGGCCGTCCGACGATGGGTATCGCACCAGTTCAGGCCGCACGAGCGCGTCGCGATCAATCCCTTCCGGCAGGCTTTCGGTCAACTGCCGGGGTGCGCCGCCATCGAGCGGGATCGCCCAGAGATCGGCGGGGTGTCGTGGCCCGCTGTAGATGCAGACGAGTGTCGTACCGTCCGGGGTCAGTGTCGGGTTCGCATGCACACCGTCCGGGAAAACAGCCACATCGCGCCGCATGCCGGTCGCGATCTCTTGCACAACGGGAATGAGATTCCCATCCCGATTCTCCAGATAGACGACAGACCGGCCATCGTGGGAGAACGAACCGAGGGTCGTATCGTGCGTCGGCGGTGAGAGCGGCGTCACCGCCCCGCTCTCCGCGTCCACCAGAATCACTTGCTGGAACCCGCTGGCATCGTCCGAGAAGAGCACGGCCTGTCCATCCGGTGACCAGTCGGGATCCGCGAAATGGACGCCGAAGGTGCCGAGGATGCGCTCGTTGCCGCTGGCAAGATCGAGGATACCGAGTTCCGCGCGCATCCGCGCCCCAGCCGGTATACGACGGGTGAAGACCGCACGCCTCCCGTCGGGCGAGACTTTCACGGCCAGTTCGGAATGCTCGCCATGCGTCAACTGCTGCGGCCGGCCACCATCCACACTGACCCGGTAGATGTGATACGGTCCGTCCGGGTTCGATCCGAAGACGACGGTGCGCCCATCTGGCGTGAAGGAGGGCGAGCCGTCCACGGTCGTGCCGTTCTCCGTCACATGGTGCGGCGAGCCACCGGCAACGGGGATGAGGAGCAGGTTGGTATTCTCATCGCCATCGCGGTCGCGCCGGAAGAGGATGGACTGCCCATTCGGCGTCCAGTCCGGCATCTGCGCGGCGTCCGCGTCGTCCGTCAGTTGCCGTGGTTCACCACCCGCGACGGGCACGACATAGAGCTGAAACTGGCCATCCCGATTCCAGGTGAAGGCAATGCGCGCGCCATCCGGTGAGACAGCGAGCGCCGGTCCCAGTCGCGGGCCGCGCAGGAGAATATCCGGGTCCACGGTGCTACGTGTCGTTGCCTGTTGCATCGGGCTTCCCTTTCCGGGCGAGGGTCGCTCGCCACCACGCTAATGTCTCATCCAGCGATTGCCTCAGCGAGATTTCCGGCTGCCAGCCGGTCGCCTGCCGGAGTCGCGTCGTGTCCGCCATCATCACCGGCGCATCCGATGGCCGCAAGCGCGCCGGGTCACGCTCAATCGTGATCGCCACCGGGGCGAGGCGGCAGAGCATATCGAGCAGATCGCCAACCATCACCGCCGTTCCCCGCCCGATATTATAGATGCCGCCGCGCTCGCCCCGTTCCAGCAGCAGGCCGTACGCGCGCGCGACATCGCGGACATCGGTGAAGTCCCGGACGGTATCGAGATTTCCTACCGAGACCGTCCGGCGCTCGCCCCGCTCGACTTCCACAATCTGCCGCGCGAAGGCGCTGACAACGAAGCGATCCGTCTGCCCCGGCCCGATATGGTTGAAGGGCCGCGCAACGACGACATCGAGGTTGTAGGAGTGCGCGTACTGCAAGGCGAGCATCTCCTGCGCCGCCTTGCTGACGGCATAGGGATTGACCGGGCGAAGCGGCCGGTCCTCATGCAGCGGTTGCGCTTCCGGCGGTGTCGGGCCATAGACCTCGTTCGAACTGACGATCAGCAATCGTGCCTGTGGCGCGTACGTGCGGCACGCATCGAGCAGGTGCAATGTGCCAATGATGTTGTTCGCGAGTGTCGTCTCCGGATCCGCGAACGACGCCGGGACATTACTCTGCCCCGCGAGATGAACGATCGTCTCCGGTTTCGTTCGCTCGATGAGCGCCGCGACCGCCCCACCATCGCGGAGATCGCACGGAACGAAACGGGCATCCGCTTCGGCGGCGTGCCTCGTCGTCCCCGTCACCTGCCAGCCGGGGTATGCCTCGGCGAGATGCGCGACAAGGTACGTCCCGACGAACCCCGTCGCCCCGGTAATCAGCACCCGCCGTCCGTCGCCCATCGTCTCTCCGTCTCGTTATCACTGTACCGATGTCAGATACCGCCGATGAAGCGGCCGGGATTGAGCGTGCCGCGTGGGTCGTAAGCGGTTTTAAGGTCGCGCATCACGGCGATCGTTGGCGGTTCGACACCCCAGATGGAGAGGGTTTCGGCGTGCGCTGGATCGTATCCATAGATCGTCAGCGTCGGCCAACGGGGCTGCACGGCATCGAGCGTCCGACGCACACCTTCGCCGGATGCATCGCCCGTCACGCGCATGTACGCGACGCCGATTCCTGCCGAGGCGCGGACAGCGATGGTCAGCCCGTACTTCCGTCCCTCCTCGACCGTCTCCGTGAGCGCGGCGAGCAGGTCGGTGGGCAGGGTTGTCACTTTCAGCACGGCAGTATGCGCGGTGAGGGTCGCGGTTGCGTTCCAGTCGGCCAGGCTCATCCAGAGACGGTCGTGCGCGTCCCCGATGATCGTCGCGATGTCCGTCGCGCCCATCGTCGCGCCGAGATCGCGGATTTCCTTCTCCTGCCGCACGACCGTCGCCTCTCCGCCCTCGCAACGCACGCAGATCAGGTAGCCATCGAGCGGCGACAGGAGACTGGCCGTAGTCGTCGGTGAACTGAATTCGATTGCCATTGGCCGCAGTTGTGATGCGGCAAGCGCCGCCGCCGCCGCGAACGCTGCTCCCGGCCCGTCAAATTGCAAGACGAGCGAGCGTTCCGCCGCCGGCTTCGGCAGCACCTTCAGATTAATGCGTGGCACGACGCCGAGCGTGCCGAGCGCGCCGAGATGCATCTTCATCAGGTCGAATCCGGTGACATTCTTGACGACCATACCACCCGCCTTCGCGAGGGTGCCGTCCACATACGCAGCGTGCAGGCCGATGCAGAAGTCCCGCAGCGTCCCGTAGCCGTGGCGGCGCGGGCCGGAGGCGTTCGTCGCGAACATTCCGCCGACCGTGATCCGATCCCGCAGCGGCGGATCGAGCGGCAGCATCTGGCCGCGCGCGGCGAGGACACCGTCAAGGTCGCCGAGCGTGATCCCGGCCTCGACCGCGATCGTCATATCTTCCGGGTGGTATTCAATGACCGATTTGAGCCGCCGCAGGCTGATCGCCACATCGTACCGGCGCGGCGGGTAGCCAAGTGTCTGCTGCGTCCCGCCGCCCCATGGCACGACCGCCGCGCCCGCCTCATCCGCGACGCGCAGGAGCGCGGCGATTTCCTCCGCCGTGCCGGGTACCGCGACGACATGCGGCGTCCGCCCCCCAATCGCGTGGGCCTCCGCATACTCGCCGGTACGTAGATGCCCCGCGCCGACAATCCCCTCGACAGATGCCGCGAGATGATCGAGATTGACGGCTGACTCAGAAATCATTTCGCCCCACTCGTATTGATCGGGTCATCGCATCAACCTTACGAATTCCTCGACGGTCATCCCCGCCTGCCGAATGATCGCCCGGAGCGTCCCACGGTCCAGTTCCTTGTGATCCGGCACGACGAGTTGGGCGAAGGGATCATCACGCCGCACGACGATATGGCTCCCCTGTTGCCTGACGACCGCGAACCCTACCCGCGAAAGTGCTTTGATACACTCCTGATCAGAAACGCGCGGGAGCATGCCTAGACAGCGACCAGGAGCGTTTCGAATCGTTCCGGCGGTACTGGTCGCCCGTCGGCTTCGAGGGCATCCACATAGACGTGAATCGCCTCGCGGATATTGACAATCGCCTCTGCTCTGCTTTCCCCTTGACTGATGCAACCAGGCAGGCTCGGGCATTCCGCCACCCAGTAGCCATCTTCGCCGGGATAGATGACCGCCTGTCGGAGTGCCGCCATCCCATCATGAAGGTGCGATTGAGCCGCCATCATCACTCCTTACCACCCGTGGGCACCGCCATGTCGGCCAGTTCGGCCGGCGTCGTGTCGTGTTCGTGCGCGCTCGTCGGCGAATGCTCGCCCACCATCCCGATCGGTGCGGCGGGTTGCATCTGAGCAATCTCCGCGTAGTGCGATGGCATCGCCGTCTCCCGCAATTCGCGGATCTCGCCGCAGACGCGCGCGTCCGGCAGGATCTTGTCCGGGTTGAAGAGGTCGTATGGATTGAAACTGCGCTTCAGTTTCGCCATCGCCGCGAGGTCTTCATTCGTGAACGAATAGGTCATTACGCCGCGCTTCTCGAAGCCGACGCCGTGCTCGCCGGTGATCGCGCCGCCCATATCTATGCAGGCGCGCGTGATCTCCATCGCCGCGTCCAGTGTCCGCTCGATGTCACCCTTCTTGCTGCGGTCGAAGAGGAGGAGCGGGTGCAAATTGCCATCACCCGCGTGGAAGATGTTCGTCGCCTTGAGTTTCGCGTCCTTCGCCACCTCGGCGACGTAGTTGAGGATTTCCGGCAGTTTCGTGCGCGGCACGACGCTGTCCTGCTGATAGTAGTTCGGGGCGAGGCGACCCATCGCGCCGAGCGCGCCCTTGCGCCCGGCCCAGAGCGCGTCCCGCTCCCCCTGCGTCGCCGCGACGCGCACTTCCCGCGCGCCACACGCATTGCAGATCGCGGTCACTTGCTCTGCCAGTTCGTCCAATCCCTCCGCGAGGCCGTCCAACTCAATGAGCAGGATGATGGATTTGCCGTCGTCCGGGTAACCTGCATGGTAGGTCATCTCGACCGCCTTACAGGCCGGGCCGTCCATCATCTCCAACGCACCGGGGATGATGCCCGCCCCGATGATGCCGGTAACAGTCTGCGAGGCGGCCTCCAACTCGTCGTAGATCGCGAGCAGCACGCGCAGCGTTTCCGGCGAGCGGAGCAACTTCACCGTCACGCCCGTGACGATGCCCATCGTCCCCTCAGATCCGACGAGCATGCCGGTGAGGTCGTAACCCGGCGTGTCGAGGACGCCGCCCGTCTCGATGATCCGCCCATCCGGCAGCACGACCTCAAGGCCGAGGATATGGTTGACCGTCACACCGTAGGCAAGGCAGTGCGGCCCGCCCGCGTTCGTCGCGACGTTGCCGCCGATGGATGACGCGCGCTGGCTCGCGGGATCGGGCGCGTAGTAGTAGCCGTGCGGCAGGGTCGCCTGCGACAGATGCAGGTTGACGACGCCGGGGTCCACGACGGCGCGGCGGTTCGCGTAGTCCACCGACCGGATCTGATTCATCCGCGTCAACGAGACGACGATGCCACCCCGGATCGGTGTGCTGCCGCCCGCGAGGCCGGTGCCCGCCCCGCGCGGCACGATCGGCATGCCGGCGATGGCGGCGAGTTTCACAATCTCCGAGACTTGCTGCACGCTCGTTGGCAGCACGACCACGTCCGGCATCGCGTGCTCGTGCGTGCCGTCGGAGTCATAGACAAGCAAATCGCCCCGCTCAGTCAGCACAGAGCCTGGCCCGAGCAGGTTGATGAGGCGGCGGATCAGCGTCGGGCGGTCTATCGTCGGTTGGGTCATCGTCAAAGGCATGGATACCATGCGCTACTCCTCTCTCGGATCGCATGTTCACCCCCTCTATTGTGCCGCATTCGGCATGGGAGAGCAAACCGCATCCTGCCATGCCGATGACGACATCGCATCGGGAATCGTGCATACTACCGGCGGTCAGACCGGAGGCGGACGAAACGAGGCGGCCGGTGCAGACACGGTTCACAGCGATACGCTCCCTCGATTCGACGCACCGGACGCTCGGCTGGCTCTGCCTCGTCGTCGGCATCAATCAACTCGGCTTCGGCAGCATCGTCCCCGTCGTGCCAACCTTCGCGCGCTCTTTCGGCGTCTCACAGGCGGCTGCGGGGCTGGTGATCAGCGTCTACGGCCTCGGCCGGCTGCTCTTCGACCTGCCAATGGGCGGTCTCGCGGAGCGTGTTGGCCGCCGGAAGATCATCATTGTCGGCGAGGTGGTCACAGCGGTCGGCAGCCTCCTTTGCGCCGTCGCGGGGACGTTCCCGCTGCTTGTCCTGTTCCGCTTCGTTGGCGGTGTCGGGGCGGCGACCGTCCTCACCGGCGCACAAGTCGTCCTCGCGGACATCACGACACCGCAAACCCGCGCCAGGATGATGAACACCTATCAGGCGATCTTCCTCTGCGCGGTCGGCATCGGGCCGTCGCTCGGCGGCGTGGTGGCAGACGCTTTCGGGACGCGCGCGCCCTTCTACGCCTTCGGCTTCCTCAGCCTGCTGGCGGCGCTCGTCTGCTTCCTACAGGTGCCGGAGACGCGGCATCTCGCCGTCGCCCGCGCCGCCGAAGCGAAACAACCGGCGATGGCGATGAGGCAGGCGCTGCGCGTTTTGCTTCGGCAGCGCGGGTTCCTCCTCATCGGCCTCGTGACCTTCGTGCAGTATTTCGCCCGTACCGGCGCGCTCTTCAATATCGTACCGATCCTCGGACGGGACCGCCTCGGCATCAGCGCCTCCGCGACGGGCTTCGCGCTCAGCATCGCCTCGCTGATGAACTTCGCGACCATCCCGCTCTCGACGATCATGATGACGCGCTGGGGCCGCCGTGGCGGGATCATTCCGGGCACGATCGTCTGTGGCGCGGCGTTCGCCTGCCTGGCAGTCGCGTTCAACTATCCCTTCTATATCGCCGGGATGTTCCTCTGGGGGCTTGGTGGTGGCGTCGGCGGTTCCGCGCCCGCCGCCTATGCCGCCGACATGGCGCCACCCGGCGCGAACGGCGTGACGATGGGTATTTACCTGACGCTCGCGGACGCCGGATACGTCGTCGGCCCCTTCCTGCTCGGCTGGATCAGCGATCAGGCGGGCGCGGGGGCGGCGCTCTTCATCACCGCCGGATTGTTCGCCGTTGCCGTGACCCTCTTCGCCCTCTTCGCGCCGGAGACCGTGCATGGCCGGAACCGCCGCCCGCCAATCGAGGTTCCCGTAGCGATGGTCGGTGACACGGCAGTGGAATAACGGTGGATCGCTCGGTTCCCGATCTCACGCTACCGCCGATCGCTTCCCCGCGCGGAACAGGTAGCCGGTACCGCGAACGGTCTGGATATAGGCGGGATCGCCGGGATCCCGTTCGATTTTGGCGCGCACGCGGCGGATATAGACATCCACGCGATTGCCGAAGCCGTCGCAGTCGTATCCCCACGTCCGCTCGATCAGCGCCTCCCGCGTGATGACGGCGTTGGCGTTGCGCATCAGGCATTCGAGAATCTTCATCTCGGTCGGTGTGAGGAAGACGGGCTGTTGGTCCGGCGCGGAAAATTCCAGCTCGCCGAGATCAAGGCAGGCGTCGCCCACCTTGATGACCGAGCCATACACATTCCGTTCGGCACGGTGGTAGCGGCGGAGGACGGCCTGAATGCGCGCCAGCAATTCCGTCGGCTCGAACGGCTTCGCGACGTAGTCATCCGCGCCATGCTCGAAGCCTTCCACCTTGTCGCTCACCTGCGCGCGCGCGCTGAGGAAGATGATCGGGATATCCGGGTGTACGCGGCGCAACTCCTTCGCCACCGCGTAGCCGTCCACATATGGCAGCATGATGTCGAGGAGGACGAGATCAACGGGGTTGTCGTGCAGATATTCGCTCGCGCGGCGTGGGTCCGTGAGGACGGCCATCGTATAGCCCGCGTCGTCGAGCAGGAACGTCAGCAACTTGCCGACGAGCAGATCGTCATCAACGAGCAAAATGTGCGTGCTCATCCGTTAGTACCCGGTCGGTTCCAGCGCATCGCAAACCCCTCCTTTTCGTGTCATGCCATGTCGCGCACCGTGCCGACACTCGGTTCCGGCCGCAACACATATGCGTGGCGACCCACCCCATCATGGATGATGATGCACGATTCACCTGACATTCATTTGTGCTCCAGTCTCCTCCGAGGTGACATCTCTGTCATTTCCTTACAGCCTCGCCCCATTTTCCGTTCTTCTGTTCACCCAGACGGCGTGTCGCTGCGGCGCGGAAGGAAAAGAGAGCGTGTACACTACGGCCAAGGATGGCCATGCCGCGACGAACAAGGAGGAGAACCGCAGGATGCAGACCGCGCACCGAGGCCCGATTGTGGACACGCACATGCACGTCTGGAAAATTGACCCGCCGCGCTACACACTCGAACAGACGCTGCTCGATGTCCCCCTCCCGACTACGGACGCGCCGATTGAGGACCTACTGGCCGATAACGCGACCGCCGGTGTGACGCAGACCGTCCTCGTGCAGCCGAGCACATCCGGGTGGAACAACCGCTATATCGTGGAGAGCGCGATGACGCACCCACACCTCTTCGCGGCGCATGGGCTGATTGATCCGGATTCCCGGACGAACGCCGCCGATGTGCGCAAGTGGATGGCGGCGGGCATGGCGGGGTTCCGCCTCAACCTGGTTCGCGACCGAGATCCGGCGTGGGTGAGCGCGTCGCGCAACTACGCTCTGTGGGAGACGGCGCAGGAACTCGGCGCGGTAATCAATGTGCAGATGCAGCCGCCGCAGGCGTGGCGGCTGCGCGAAATCGCCCATCGCTATCCCGGCGTCAAGGTGATCGTTGACCATCTCGGCAAGCCGGACATCACCGAACCGCCGCCGTACACGCACTTCTCGAACATCCTCGCGCTCTCCGACCGGCCAAATACCTACGTGAAGGTTTCCGCGCTCTCGCTCACCTCGCGTGGGAAGGAGTACCCATACCGTGATGTCTTCCCCTGGGTGAAGATGCTCTACGAGGCATTCGGCGCGTCGCGGCTCGTCTGGGGCACCGGCTATCCCGGCGCGCATCGCTCGCTGCCGCTCGATAAGGAACTGGCGATCATCACGCAACATCTCCCCTTCCTGCTGGAAGATGACAAGCAGTGGATTCTTGGCCGCACGGCAATGACGATCTGGCCCTTTGCCACTGGCAGTTGATGGCAATTGCCACTATACTGACTGGTGTTCGCACACACTAGGATGGTTGCTGAGACGAGGAGCAGGCGTGTGCAAATCGAGACGGACGGGCAAACGACGATTGACGAAGGTAAGATGTCTAAGCAAGAACACAGCCGACAATCGGAGGCGGTGCGACGGGTCATCACTCCCTGGTTGAGCGGCGCGGACACGCTCGTCTACGTGCTCGTCGGGCTTGTCTTCCTCGCCGGTGCGCTCGCGATGCTCGCCTACAGTGTTTATACTTTTGCCCAACATTTCAATGAGGGTTTCCCACGGGCAATTGTCACGCTCGTCAACGATCTGTTACTCGTGATGATTATCATGGAGGTCTTACGAACCGTCCTCTCCTACATCGAGGAACGTGGCGCATCGCTCAGGCCGTTTCTCTTCATTGGCGCAATCTCGGCGACGCGGCGGATCCTTGCCATTGGCGCGGAAGCGAGTATCACCGACGGCAAGACTCTCTCGCATGATGAGTTCAACCGCCGCCTCGTGGATCTCGGCGTGAACGCCGGGGTCATTCTCGCCATCGCCATCGCGCTTTTCCTACTCTCCCGACGGGATGCAGCGTGAGATCGTATCGTGGCCCACTTCTGCCCATTCGCTGTCGTTGGAGGACCGATTCCGCTCGAAAACGGACCCTTCACCGCGGGCTCAGGGGCTTCTCGGACGCCCTCTTGCGGTCATCCGGGTCGTCGTGCATGCCATAGGGTGTCCGGGCGTGCATCCGCCGCACGAGCCGCCCGGTACACCGCGCCACCGCGTGCGCCCGCAGGCGCGTGGCGAGGGCCGTGAAGGCACTGAACCCCACGTACGCGATGCGGAACCCCACCGCGCGCCAATACTGCTGCCGCAACCCCACCGGCCCGATGTACCACCACGCCATGTAGGCGCGGCTCGGCACCACGATCCGCCCGAACGTGCGCCACGGCGCGCGCCCGGCGAGAAACCACCCGATACTCACGGCAAGCGAGCGCCACGCGAGCGGCGGTGCTACCTTCGCGAGATCGGCCGTCCCGAGCGCCGCGATCTCGGCGTCGAACATTCGTCGCTCGACCACCGGCCAGAGCGCCCGCCGCCCGGACGCGTACCGCAGCCGCGCGATCGGCGCGTGCGCGATCGGCGCCCCGAGCCAACGCGCGCTCGCGGCGAGGCCGGCAGCGATCGGCGTTGAGAGGTGGAGTCGGCGCGCCGTATCGCAGATATATTCCCAGTCGAGGGTATCCTGATGCACCGTAGCCACTTCGGCCAGGTCGCGGAGCCAGAGCAAGCGCAACCCGGCGTGCCGGGTCGTCAGGTGGCTCGCCACATGCAGCAGCAGGTCCTCCGCGGAGAGTCGCGCGCAGGGCTGATCACCGAGCTGCGCGACCTGACTCCGCTGCCACATGCGGAGGTTGTGGCGGTGGTACGCGGCCTCCATCTCCGGATTGGCCAGGAGGAGCGGGCCGACCGCAGGGTCCAGCGCCTCGGAGCGATACTCAACGAGCACCGCGATCCCATCAGCCTGTGCGACGACACCATGCTCGCGGAATTGCGCGGCCTCGCGCCGCTCGTTCAGCAGCGAGGCGGGTTTCGGCACGATGGTGAACCCGCGTACGGAGAGCAGACGCGCGAGACGGGCAGTATCGGCGGGGTGGACGAGAAGATCAAGGTCGCTCATCGGTCGGAGCGCCGGCGTCGCGTAATACCAGGTCGCCAGGACCGCACCCTTGAGCGGCATGATCGCGATTCCCTCCGCGGCGGCGGCGGCGAGGAGCCGTTGCAACTGTGCCAGGAGCACGCGGTTGCGGAAGTGGTTGGTCCAATACGCGGCGTGTAGGTGATCCGCAACGTGCGACGGGACAGGATAGCGCTCCTGCCCGACCCGGTGGGCGAGCAGCGGCGTAATCCCTTGCTCGCCTGCTGCCACGAGCAGGTAACGCCAATCGAGACGGGCAACGGCATCGGCATCGGGGAGCCGTGTATCCGCACCGGCGGCAGCGATCAAGAGGGCATTCTCCGCTCGGCGTGATGCATCGCTATTCATGATCGGTCGCGCCTACCGTGATCGCGCACCACCTGGTCAATGACCAGATCAAGCGTCGCGGCGAGGTCGCCGCTGACCAGCATGGAGCACTGAGCCCGCTCGACGATCCGCCCCGCAGCCTGCAACGCGAGTGCGGACGACTGACTGAGCGTCATGCTGAACGTCAGCAAGCGCAGCGCGGCGTCGGTGACCGACAGGGGATCAAGGCGGGGCATTTCACCAGGTGCGAGTCGCGGGAAGAGGACGGTCCGAATCGGCCATGACGCCGTCGCCCAATCGGAGACGAGGAAGTAACCAGCGGGGGCGCCGCCAACGTCCCAGGGAGGGGAGGATGGGAGGGCTGTCACGAGTGCCTGCGTCCGGGCGTCAACGTGGAACGCACGACGGAAGGGAAGCGGCGCGCAGGTAGCGGGGGCGATCAGCGTGATGTCATCGTTGTACGGGAGGAAGCCGCGCGCCATCAGCCCGAGGGTCAGCGTCGTCTTGCCACTCCCCGATTCGCCGACGATGAGCAGTGCGGTGCGCGTCGCAGGGGAGGCGAGCGCGGCCGCGTGCAGATGGAAGGAGTGGCGCTGATCGGCGAGCACATTTGTGATGAGTTGCCATTCCAGCGCGGCAACCGCGTCCACCAGACCCGTGCTCCGGTAGACGATCTGGTCGGCAACGGTGACTTCCCACTGAGCGCGATCAGCATGCCGCAAGGCGAAATCGGTCACGGATTCATCTGGCGCGGCTGGAAGCGGGCCAAATCCGCGGAGGATGGAGCGCGCCAACGATCGCGCAGCGCGATCCGGGATAGTGAGCGCTGCATGGTAGCCGTGGACAGCGTAATACAATGTCGTCGCGGCGGTGGGGCGCGTGACACGCGGCACGACGATCGGTGGCGTGTGTTCCATTGTCGGCTTAGCGACCCTCGTCCACGATCATCCCCTGCTCAAGCAAGGTCTCGAGCAGTGTCAAGATGTCGGCCTCGGCATGGACGATCTCGGGAAAGACTGACCGCAGTTCGTCGGCGATGCTGCCAAGATCGTGTTCCCCGTCGCAGCACTCCCAGACGAGTGCAGCCGTCGGGTTAATGGTCATCAACTGCTGCTTGCACGTATGATAGAGGACCATACTGCCATCTGCCAGCAGTTCATCATGAACGCAGGTATTCTTCTGCGGTCGCTCATCGCCGGACGCGACCCCAACCGATGACCCAGGAAACGGCGTGATGGCCATAATATCCCCCCCAGTTTCATACATCGCACATGTCACACTCAGTATGCCACATCGTGCGACGAAACCAGGTTGTGTCCGCGAAGTTCTGTAGATTCCTCCACGTTGAGCCATTTGCTGCCAAG
>CALBSO010000094.1 GCA_937968015.1 uncultured Thermomicrobia bacterium | reverse complement strand
CCTTCAGCATCAAGCCGTCCCATGTCCACGTCAACTCGCACCATTGGTTAGATACAGCCCCTCGCTCAAGGTGAGCATTCTCTGCTGACCACGCGACGCAGTGAAGAAGTACGCCTTCCGCTGCTCGATCCTGGCCCTCTTGAGCAGGCCACTGCGTCCATGTGACAGTGGCAAGAAGTATGTCCGCAGCGGCCCCTATCGGGGTGCGGATGCCCCGGTCGTCTCCCCTCGTCCCTCCCGCTCAGCGTCGTGCGCGAAGTTGCTTTCACCGTGCCTCTTTCGCGTCCTTCAGGCCGCACATCTCGCGCAACGTGGCGAAAAAGTAGGGCATCTTGCTGCGCACCTTCGTCTGGTGCTTCGTCTTCTGCCGTGCTTGGTACACATACTGCTCGACGAAGACCTCCTCGCTGAGGTCGAGTTCCGCGAAGACGTTGCGGGCCTGCTTGCAGTTGGAGGCGAGATGCGTGGTGTCACCGAACTCGCGGGAGATGTCGACAATCAGATTGTCGAGATAGCCGGTTATCCCCAGATTATCCACAATTTTCACTGGGGAGGGGGCATTCGAATTTTCGAATTGACTTTGTCTCTCTGTCTCTTGTTGGTCTGTCTTTTGTGGGTTCGTTTCGGGAACCAGGGGTGGTTCGTTTCGGGAACCGGGGTGGTTCGCTTCGGGAACTACCTGCTCTTTGAAGCGCAGCCCGTAGCTCGTCGTCGCCTGACTTCCATTCGCCCTTTGTGACTTGAAGGCAACAATGACCCCCTTCTCGGTTAGGCTCTTCAGAGACTTGCTGAGATGTCCTCGGCTTCTCACACCGCATCCATTGTCGAGCACCCGCCCGTCGTGCGTCGTAATACCGGTGAGGAACTGTGAGAACGAGATGGGGTCCGCAGCCTTCTTGAAGCCAAAGGTGCGACGGATGATATAGAGCATTACGCGCAGCTCCGCCTCCGACAGATGCGGCGCGAGCACGTCGAAGAACTCATCCGGCACAGCAGTGGTGTTCGGTGACGCAAACCCATCGAAACGAAACGGCGCACCATCCGTTAACATACAATCCTCCCTACGCCGTTAAGCATAGGGAGGCAGTCAATCCCGCTGTCCATACCGGTATTTCATCCTCACAAGTAGGAAACATCCTACCTGTATTTCTATCCTACCATCCCTACCGGTAAGGAAGGTGTGAATGGTGTTGCAGGTAAGGGTGCGGTGATCGGTGCTACTGGTCGGAGATGGAGGACTCTACCTCTTCAATGTGGCGGAGGCCGCACTCGATCAGTTCCTCGAGGTAGAGAGCCTTGAGGACTTCCTTCGGGTAGTTGGCATGGTTATAATCCTTCCACGCCTTTGTCGCTCGCTCCAACACATCCTCGTCGATGAAGACGCTGGTCTTGATCCGGTTCTTCTCCTGCGCTGGTCGCCTTCCCGAACGCTTCTTGAACCGCTCGGCGAGGGGAGATCTAGCGTCGGACATAGGATGTCTCCTCAACTCGGCTGTCCACGTATTCAGCTAGTTTGCTGTACATCTGCATCACGGATTCTTTCTCGTGTCGCTTGTCGCTGGATTGTGGCTGATAAGCGAAGATAGAGCGCCCCGAGCGCCACGCTTCGCCGAGGATGACGCGCTTGGGCATCTCGAAGGGGGCAACCCCCGGCACGTCGCGCCGGAGTTCCGCGAGGATCTCCCGTCCCATAGTGGAGGTCTGCACGAGATTCGGGATGATCGCCAGAATCTCGACCTGGATCCTTAGTTCTCGCTCGATCGTCTCGATCTGATCCAGCAGGAGTTCCAGAGCCCATGTCGACGTCCCCTCGGCCTGTACTGGGACGATAACGTTGCGCGCGGCGTTGATCGCGTTGTCGGTAAGCGCGCCGAGGTCGGGCGGGCAGTCGATGAATATCCAGTCATAAGGCGTGACGATCATCTCCAAGAGATTGCGCAGCTTATACTCCCGATTGCGAGCACGGTCTAGTTCACGTTCCGCTAAGAAGAGGTCGGCGTTCGCGGGAATGAAATCGAAATTCTCAGTCTCGTGATGACGGATCAGGGTATTGATCGCCGCAAGATCCTTTCCCGTGATCACTTGGAAGAGCGTATCTTCACGATTGTCGTAAATGTCCCGCTTGCCGATTCCCGTGGTGAGATGGCCCTGCGGGTCGAAGTCGATCATTAGTACCCGCGCCCCGCGATGTGCGAAGGCCGCCCCGAGATTCGTTGTCAGTGTCGTCTTGCCAACACCGCCCTTTTGGTTCGTGATGGCTACGGTATGGGTCATCCCACCGCTCCTTCCGTTCCTACCGGTATCCCGTGTCGCACCGTTCCTACCTATCCTACTCAATGTACGTTCAGTGTCAAGCCTGAAGAAGGTTGTGCCAGAAAGGACAGGACAATGGTCCGCTATTTGAGGAGCTGGAGTTGCGTCGGTTTGGTGGCTCTTCCGCGGAGTTGGTGACCACGCGTGGCATTCTTTCTGGCATCACGCAACCGATTGGTTCTACCACGGAGGTTGCGTATGTCATTCCACTCCCTGTTACCGGATCCCGACCGTCTCCATCTCCTCTCCCTTGCCGCCGACGAGGAAGGGATTACCCTGACCGCGCGGACATGCAGCGACGTGGCCTGTTGCCCGTTGTGCGGTCAGCCGTCGTCGCGGATCCATTCGCGCTATCGGCGTATCCTTGCCGATCTCCCCTGGCAAGGGATTCCTGCACGCGTGCTGCTCTGGACACGGCGCTTCTTCTGCGACTCGCCCAACTGCGTGCGCCGCATCTTCTCCGAGCGCCTGCCCGGTGTTGCGATTCCCTATGCCCATCGGACCGACCGTTTGCGCGGCTGGTTCACCCACGTCGCCTTCGCCCTCGGCGGCGAGGCGGGTGGCCGTCTCCTGCGGGCGCTCGGGGTGATGGTTTCCGGCGACACCTTGCTCGCGCATATCCGTGCCGCGGCGATTCACGCGCTGCCCACCCCGCGCGTGCTGAGCGTGGACGACTTCGCCCTGCGTCGCGGTCGTACCTATGGCAGCATGCTCGTGGACTTGGAAGCTCATCGCGGGGTCGACCTCTTACCAGATCGGAGCGGCCGAACCTTCGCCGCGTGGCTCACGGCACACCCCGGCGCGGAGATCATCAGCCGCGACCGGGGCGGCGAGTATGCCGAGGCAGCGCGGCATGCGGCCCCTGCCGCCATCCAGGTGGCTGACCGTTTCCATCTCCTGCACAATCTGCGCGACGTCGTACTACGCATCTTCAAGCGCCACGCGAAGCGGATCGCCCAAGTTCCCCTCCCCGCTGCCGAACCCGAGTCGCTCATCAGATTGCGCCCCGACCGCGCCGCGTCGCGAGAACGGACGCGCCGGGAGATGGAGGAGCGCTTCGCCGCGATCCAGCGACTCGCGACACAGGGGATGAACCGATCGGCGATTGCCCGCGCGCTCGGCCTCCACCGCCATACGGTGCAGAAGTATATCGCCCTCACGGCTGCCCCCGAACGGCGCCACACGACGCGGAAGACGAGCGCGCTCACGCCATACGAGGCGTATGTGCTCGAACGGTGGCGGGGCGGTTGCCACAACGCGAAGCACCTGTGGCGCGAGGTCGTTGCTCAAGGGTATCCGGGTGCCTATCGCGGCGTGGCGCTTTTGGCTCGTCATCTGCGCGAACGGGAACGGGCAGGCCAACCGTTGCAGCGTGCGCCGATCAGCCTCACCCCGGCGGGTGCGACGGGCATCGCGGTCATGCGCCCGGAGAGGCGCAGCACACATGAGCAACGCGCGCTCGCACAGGTCGGTGAGTTGCACTCCGAGTTGCAAGCCACGCTCGCGCTCTTCGCGTCCTTCGCGGCGCTGCTGCGTGAGCGGCAGGAGGGGGAGCCATCGGCACAACTGGATCAATGGATGGCAGAAGCGGCAAGCAGCGGCATCGCGGAAATCCGCGCATTCGCCACAAAGCGGCGGCAAGACCAGGCGGCCGTGCTCGCCGCGCTCACGTTGCCGCACAGCCAGGGGCAAACGGAGGGACAGGTCAACAAGCTGAAGCTGGTGAAGCGGGCGATGTACGGGCGGGCCAAGTTCGATCTACTCCGGCGGCGCGCCCTCTACACGGCAATCGGATGAAACACTGCGGTTCTGCTCGGTGTTCCTGCTACTCACCAACTCCGCGGAAGAGCCACCAATCCGGGGCAACTCCAGTCCCGGTTAACCCCAACCTCGTAAAGTTCGGTCTCATCGGACAACAAAGCGGCTATACGCTCGTCAGACAACTGCTGGACGCACTGCCTCGCCCGGAAGCGGTCTTCATCGCCAATAGCCGTCTGGCGATTGGTGCGCTCCGCGCCCTCACCGCGGCGGGGCTCCGCCTGCCGCAGGATATCGCCGTCGCCTCGTTCTACGATATCCCCGCGCTCGACGACGACTCCCCCTTTATGGCGACTGTCACGCAGCCTGCGTATGACATCGGTCGCATCGGTGTCCGCCGGTTACTTGGGCGGATCGCGGGGAAGCACGATAGGATGGAAGAAATCATCCTTCCGCACCGCCGCCTCGCCAAATAATTGTCGAGAGAGACATCTCTGCGGTTCTGTGCGTACTCGATACGCACGTCACCGGTATGAGTTTTCATCGCGCCATCGACCGTATTGACAGGGCTCTGTTGCATGTCTCACGGCCGACGCGGTGCCGCCCCCGAGTCTCGACACAACGTTATGTCACGTATCGTACCCGCACGGGGTATCGGTGTCAAACATTTGCGTCGCTCTGCGAGACGCGACCGGAACCGAGACCGGAGCAGCGGGAAACGGCTGTGGATGCGGTCTATGCCAGTGGTCCTATGGTGGAGATTCACAGCCTTGATCGTGCGTCCGTTCCGGCATGGGCAGCGCTACTTGGTTCCGACGGCGATCAAGCACTCCCCGGGAGCCACGAAATCGTCGGAGCCCTCGAACTGCCGACGTTGCTCCTCCATCACGACGACATCCTGCGTCTGCTGCACAATCCGTGCTATGCCGGGGCGTTCGTCTTCGGCCGGATGCGCACGACGAAGACCGCTGACGGCAAGGTGCACATCGCGACGCTGCCACGCGAGGAGTGGCAGGTCGTCATCTGCGACGCGCACATGGGCTACATCACCTGGGAGGAGTTGAGGGACAGCTCGCGCAACTCGCGGCAAACAGTCAGGCCTATACACCACAGCGGCTCAGTCCGCTGCGGGAGGGGCCGGTCTTGCTGCAGGGACTCGTCGTCTGTGGCCGCTGTGGCGAGCGGATGACGGTGCGCTATCACCAGCGGGGTGGGCGGCGTATTGTGCCGGACTACCTGTGCCAACGCGACGGGGTCGCGCATGGGACCGCTCCCTGTCAGCGGATTCCCGGGCGCGATCTCGATGCTGCCGTCGGGACCCTCCTCGTCGCGGTCATGACGCCCGAGACGATCGCTGTGACGCTGGCGATTCACGATGAACTGCGCGCCCAGGCGGCGGAGGCGGAGCTGGCGCAACGCCGGTATGTGCATGTCGATCCGGAGAACCGCTTGGTCGCCGACGTCCTCGAGAGCGAATGGAACGCCAATCTGCGCGCCTTGCTGGCCTCGACCGTGGGAGCAGAGTGCGCCAGGCTGCGCGACGATCGGAGACCGATGGGCGTGACATCATGGCCGCGGCCACGCGATCGGGAACCGGGCAGGTATGCGCGACGTTCCCCTACTGAGTGATCATCGCTGGCGCGCGGCCACCCGTGCCGTGCTCGCCCCCGACAATGCTGGGAGGTCGTCATTGCGTATCATATCATCCGCCGGTCGCGCCGCCGCGCTCGTCGTCCTCGTCGTCACCTTCCTTGTCGGGACGCCGCCGGTCCCAGTGGGTGCCTGTGTCCCCGCGGCGACGCCCGCCCCGGGTGCCACCCGGCCGCCCCCAGCGTCCACGCCGACGATCGCGCAAGCCGCCGCGCAGTCCACGGTCATCTTCCGTGGCCATCCTATCCGCCACGAGGATGCCTCCTACAAGGTCATTGACTCCCCAGCCTTCCGCACGACCTTCGCCGTCGAGACACTCTGGAAAGGCCCGGCGATACCCGAGATCACCGTCCTGACGTTCGATTGCGGGCCAAATGCAAATCCCTTCGCGACACCGGGGACGTACATCGTCTACGCGAGCAAAGGACTGAACGGCGAACTCGTGCCGCTGGCCGGGGTGTCGCGACCCGCGGCGGCGAGCGACCGGGAGGATACCGTTCTCGGCTCTGGCACCATTCCCCCAACCGGGATACCCGGCGCCACGCAGCCACCACCGACCGCCACCGCAGCGCCGCCCACCCGATCCGGCCCCTTCCCGACGCCGGTGCCCCCAAGCACGCCCATTACGGCGGCTGTCTCCTCGCCAACGGTCCTGACTGCCGCCGGATCGTCGGCACAAGCCTCCGCCGTGACGCCGGTAGGTTCTCCCTCGACCGGCACGATCACAGGCAACGCGGGCAATGTGACGCGGAGCGGGCAGAACAGTCGTGCGCCGATCCTCCTGATCGCGGGAGCGATCGTCGTGATCGGTGGGCTGATCGTCGTCGCCCTCGCGCGACGGCGCACGCGACCCGGATGAGTGTGGCGAGCAAGTGACGGAGCAATCCGGCGACGGCAATCTCGGCTCTTCTTAGTTTCCTGACGAGTCGATCTAATGTACCAGATAACTAAGTAGATGCTGCAAAGTTCGCGCGACCCTGAAACCACGGTGGATAAGGGGAAATGTCCAGGGTTATGCTTGTCCGTCTGCGCGAATTTACCAACTCTTACTTAACCCTACAGCGTCACTTCGCGATCGTCATCGCTCTCGGTGCCACGCAACCCATTTCCGGGTGGCGATCATGTCACCGCGGCGCGCGATTTCACCGATTTTCTGAATACGTACAGACACGAAGCCACCGAATGCGCGCGCGATAATGCCACCACATCGCCACATTGGAGACGGTCGCTGCGGTGGTTGGATCAGTGACGCTGTAGGGAATGTTATCTGGTAGAGCGGTAGCTCCACCGACGCTCGACTCGCCATCTCTTTCCTGTCCCTGCTTGGCTTTTCTCCATTCGACGCTCGGACGCGGCAGTGACCCTTTCCCTCCGTTATCTGGTACCCGAAGCGCAGGGCTGGTTCGACGCCACCACCGATCATCGCGATGCGTTCGGTCGCACGCCATTTTGCTCACTGACAGATTCCCACGCCCACGAGGCGATCTTGGTAGGGACGGGACACACGAAGGCGTCAAAGCATCGCAGTTATCTGGTACATTAGATTTGTTCGCCGGAATGCTAACACCAGCCCCATTACGCTGAGGCAGACCGACCGCCTGCTGGACGGAGTCCTCAGCCGCCCGGCTGCGGCGCACAGGACGACCCGCCGAGTAGTTCGTCGCGAACGTCGAAAACTGCCGCTCCACCTGCGTGCTCCGGCAGGACGGGCACGCGATGCCCCCCTGCGCGGTGGTGGCGCGGACCAGCTTCTCAAACCGTGTGCCGCAGTCGGGGCATTGGAACTCGTACAGAGGCATGCCGCCCTCCTTCATTGCGCGACACCGGTCGTCGGGTCAGCGCCGCTGCGGCATCTCCGTCGTCAGCATCCGGCGGCGCTCCTCGTATTCCGCGTGGTCGATCTCGCCGCGCGCGTACCGCTCGCGCAGCGTCGCGAGGGCACGATCCTCGGCGGGATCGCCCCCATGCCGCGCGCGGCCGTCGTGCCCGAACGTGCGAATCGCGTAGACCACCACGAAGATCACGGCGACCCAGAAGAGGAGCATCAGGGTCATGCCGATCAGCATCGGCCCCCAACCCCAGCTCCCGCCATCGTTGTAGTACCCCATGTGTTGTCTCCAATCGTACCGTCTTTGCGTCGTCCGTGTGGACGCTGCCCTCATGTCCGTGCCGCGCACGGACAAACACCATGCACCGCCGTGTCTATAATCCCGTGGCGGTGGCGTCGCCACCAAGTGCCGTGAGCACCCGCTCCAATCGCGTCTTCGCCTCGTCGGCGATGGCGCGCATGGCGGGATTGGCGACGACACCGAGCATCGCCGCCGGGTCCACGATCGAGACCCGCGTGCCGCCGTCGTGGTCGTGGACGATGACGTTGCAGGGGAGGAGCAGGCCCAGCTCATGCTCGGCTTGCAACCCCTGATAGGCGAGGTGCGGGTTGCACGCGCCGAGGATCACATACCGCTCGAAGTCGACATCGATCTTCTCCTTGAGCGTTGCCTGCACGTCGATCTCGCTCAAGACGCCGAATCCCTGCTCCTTGAGCGCCGCCTTCGTCCGCTCTATTGCCTCTGCGAAGGGGAGCGCGAGCGTCGTGCTGAATCCATAGTCATGCGTTCTGTTCATCGTGCAATCTCCTTACTCAATCCATCGCTACGCCCGCGCGGATCCTCGTTGCCTACCCGAACAGCGCTCCCTTCCGCTATGAATCGCGCGAATCCCATCGCTATCCTTCCTTTACCGGCGCGACGAGTTCGCCCGCCGCTTCCAGTTGACGCAGCAGGATGCGGCGCGTCAGCGCGCAGGCCTCAAGGATCTCGGGGTACGCGAGGCGGTAGGAGACCGTCGTCCCCTCCCGGCGCGTCGCCACGATCCCGCGCTGGCGGAGGAGTGCGAGGTGCTGGGAGACATTCGCCTGGCGCAGACCGGTGGTGGCGATCAGTTCGCCGACCGTCCGCTCCCCCGTGCCGATCAGGTGGATCAGTTCGAGGCGGGAAGGATCGGCGAGGACCTGACAGAGCTGGGCCTGCAGGGCGTAGAGTGTGCGTTCGCGTTCGTCCATCATCGTCTCCTGTATTCATATATCATCGTATGCGAATGTAACAGAGATATTCCACCCTGTCAAGTGCGCGGCGCGGGAGAAAGGCGGATCGGAGGGCGATCCATCGGATCGCTGCCGCTGGCGAAGCGCTGGGAGGCCGTGACTCAGTTTGGCGTGCCAAGCCGATCGAAAATCATCTACCTCTGCACCGCTCATGGCCTCAGGTCTCCCGTGCATCACAAAGCGTCGCAAGCACACGTTTACACATATGACGATATTTACATCGTCATTGATGAACGCTGCCACACGCGCCCCGGCGACCGACCACCCGCGTTGCTGCGCGGGACGATGGTGACCGACGCTCTGGAGAGGAACCGTGATGACGCCTCCCGCTGCCCCGGTATCGGCGACCGCTCGCTCGCCGATACCGACCCGACCCGCTGCTCGTACCCGCGCCGCCCACCGCCTGCTCACGACGGGGCGTGCCGTCACGTTCGGCCTCACCCTCGTCCTGCTGCTGCTTGCCACATTCACGATCTGGGCGGCGGGCACGATCAGCGACGCGACCGCGCTGACCACGCGGGCGGTGCGCAGCGACGACGGCTACGAGGAGGCCCGCTACCTCGCTACCCTCGAAGACTCGCTCCTGCGGAAGTACCGGCTCGATCCCTCCCCCGCCATCCGGGCGCAACACCAAGCGACCGCCGACACCCTCAGTGCTACCCTTCAGGCGATGCGGCAGGATGGTGCGGCGACGGACCGGACGCTCGCCGACGACCTACTCGCGGCGCAGGCACGTTACCTTGCCGCGACGGAGCGGCTGTTCACCGCAGTGGACGCGGGGGACCGGCTAGGCGCGGCGGCGATCCAGGAGCAAGAGGTCCGGCCCATCCTGAATCGCATCGAGCGCGATATCGGCGAGGCGGCGGATCAGCGCGGAGCGGCGTTGCAGCGCCGCCTAGATGAGCTCCACCGGACCGAGCGCCTCATCGTCGTGCTGACCCCCCTCGTCTTCCTCCCCGGGCTCGGGGCGATCGTCCTCTTCCTCTTCCTCCTCCGGCAGTACCAGGCGCGGATCACCACCGCGCTCCGGCGCGAAGCGCAGTCCCAGGCCGCCGAACGGGAGGCGCTGCGCGCCAGCGAGGCGCGCTACCGGCAGATGTTCGAGAACCATCCGGCGATCCAGTTGCTCATCGACCCCGCGACCGGGGATATCGTAGACGCGAACCCCGCCGCCTGCGCCTTCTACGGCTATTCCTATGCCGATCTTGTCGCCACGAACCTCGCCGCGATCACCGCCACCCCCGCCGGGGCATCCGCGGAAGCAATGGCGCACCTGGTCATGGACGCGGATCGCGTGGTCCACCTGCGCCATCGCCTGGCGACAGGCGAGGTGCGCGAGGTCGAGGCGCGCCGCGGCCCATTGGATCTCGCAGGGCGGCGGCTCCTCTTCGCGATCATCCACGACGTCACCGAGCGCACACGCGCCGAGCACGCCCTGCGCCATCGCGCGCTCCACGACACTCTCACCGAGCTGCCCAATCGCACCCTCTTCATCGATCGGCTCGATCATGCCTTGGCGCGCACCGCGCGCCATCCCGATGAGCGCTTCGCCGTCCTCTACCTCGATCTCGATCGCTTCAAGCAGATCAATGACAGCCTCGGGCACCTGCGCGGCGACCAGATCCTCGCTGCGGCCGCGCAGCGCCTGCGCGCGGCGCTGCCCCCGCACTGCACCGTCGCCCGGCTGGGCGGGGACGAGTTCGCCATTCTCGTGGAGGAGATCGCCGCCATCGAGGACGCGACCGCCGTTGCCGCGCGGGTGCACGCGGCGCTCGACGCCCCGTTCCCGCTCGGCGGCCAGGAGTTCTTTGTCACCGCGAGCATCGGTATCGTCCTCGACGGTGCGGACGATCACGCGCCGGACGACCTCCTGCGCGATGCGGACACGGCGATGTACCGGGCGAAGGCAGCGGGCAAGGCGCGGCACGTCGTCTTCGACCCGGCGATGCACGCTCACGCCGTCGCCCGGCTGCGCCTGGAGAACGACCTGCGGCGCGCGATCGAGGGGGAGGAACTGACGGTCCACTATCAGCCGATCATCGCGCTGGAGAGCGGGGCGCTGACGGGTTTCGAGGCGCTCGTCCGCTGGGAACATCCGACGCGCGGGCCGATCCCCGCCGGGGAATTCATCCCGCTCGCCGAGGAGACGGGGCTGATCACGTCCCTCGACCGATGGGTGTTGATGACGGCATGCCGACAGGTGCGGCGCTGGCAGGAACGCTTCCCCGCCCACGCGGACCTGATGCTCTCCGTCAACGTCTCGGGGGGCGAGATGGCCGCGCCCGGCTTCGTGGAGCAGATCACCCGCGTGCTGCACGCGACGGGACTCGCGCCCCGGCACCTGAAGATGGAGATCACGGAGCGCGTGCTGGTGGAGCACATCCAGGAGGCCGCCTTCGTGCTCGATCAACTGCGCGCGCTCGGGGTGCGCATCAGCCTCGACGACTTCGGCGTCGGCTACTCGTCATTGCAGTACCTCCAACGCTTCCCCATCGACATGATGAAGATCGATCGCGCCTTCATCCACGGGCAGGGGGTGGCGGTGGAGAACCCGGTGATCGTGCGGGCGATCGTGACACTGGCGCACACGCTCGGTATGCAGGTGACGGCGGAGGGGATCGAGACGGTGGCCGAACACGACGAACTGCGGGTGCTCGCGTGCGACTTTGGGCAGGGCTATCACTTCTCGCCACCGGTGAGCGCGGAGCGGGCGGAGGGCCTCTTTCTGCATGCGGGAGCGGCCGCACCGCGAGACGCGAACGTGCGCGTCGCCATGCCGCTCGACGAATGACACCGATTATGCGAGTGTCTTGCGCGGAGTTTCGCTTGTCCCACCACGGCAATCGCCCTCCTCGTCACCACCAAATTTGCAATCCCAAAAGCGTTAAATATGACCGATCGGGGTGAAGCGAAGGAGGGGATGGGCCACGTAGTGACGGTGCATGTCGAATATCCCCGTGACCCCAACGCGGAAGGCGTCACTTATCAACATTCGTGCAAATATACTCTCATCATCACATTTTGTGGTACTCTGCCGTTATACCAGGAGCGAATCGCGGTAAACGCATCCGCTCCTGATCGCTTGTCATGGCAAGCCCGTCGCGAGGCGGGGGCGCAAAGCCACGGGTCTCTTGGAGATGGCCGGGTTGCCAGTCCTGCTCCTGCCTGAGTGGGTCGCGTTCCGACGCGAGGTGTTGGCAACCCCCACGTAGGGGGTCTCACCGATGCTCCGTTCTTTCCTCCCTATCCGCGCGCAATCACCTCCCTCGCAGGAGCGGCGTGACCGGTCATCCCATCTCCTCAGCCGGGGGGCGATCGGTGGAACGGTCCTCGTTATCCTCGTGATGGCTGTGGCCGCCGGGTGGCTCGCGTTCACTGTGCGAGACATCGCCACGCGGACGATTCAGGCGAGTGCGCTCAGCAACGATTTCCAGGATGCGCGCAACGGCCTCACCGACGAGCAGAACTTCGTGCGCACGTACCGGCTCGCACCCACGCTCGCCGTCCGCGACGAGTATCAGCAGGCGGCGGCACACTTCATCACCGCGATGGATCACCTGCGGCGGGACGGCGACGCGAGCGATCGTACGAACGCCGCATCCCTGCTCACGTTGCAGGGTCGCTACGAGGATCGGGTGACGGCGGTCTTCGCGGCGACCGACGCAGGGGATCCCACCCGCGCGCAAGCGATCGATGATACCGAGGCGGCTCCGCTCCTCACCGCGATGCGAACCGCCATCCGTGATGACGACGCGGCGCATCGCGCCATCGAAAGCGCACAGTTCGCCCGACTGACACGGACGGCGCAGCGGATCGCCATCGGCGCCCCAACGATCGTCGTGCTCTGTCTCATCCTGCTCGCCCTCTTCGCGACGGTGCTCTACCGGTATCAACGGCGCGTCGGTGGCCAGGAGGTCGCGCGGCAAGTCCTCGCCGCGAGCGAGCGGCGCTTCCGGGCGCTGATCGAAAAGAGCGCGGAGACGATCATCCTGGTAAACGGGGAAGGAGAGATCACCTACGCGAGCCCGTCGAGCGAACGGGTGCTGGGCTACCCGGCCGACGCGCTCGTCGGTCAGCAGGCGAGCGACCTCATTCATCCCGACGACCGTGCGGCGGTGATCGAGAGACGGCAGGATATCCATGCCGCGCCGGGGGCGAGCGCCGCATTCGACTATCGGCTCCGCCAACCGGACGGGTCGTCGCGCTGGGTGGAAGTAACGGCCACCAATCAGCTGCACGATCCGACCATCGGGGCAATCGTCGCGAACTACCGCGACATCACGGCGCGCAAGGAGGGCGAGATCGAGCTCCGGCGGGCGATGGAGGCGGCGGAAGCCGCCCACCGGGTCAAGGCGGAGTTCCTGGCCAACATGAGCCACGAGATTCGCACCCCCCTCAACGGCATCCTCGGCTTCTCCGAACTCCTGCTCGACACCCCCCTGACGGTGGAGCAGCGCGAGTACGTCGAGACCGTCACCATGTCGGGCAACACGTTGCTGCATGTGATCGGCGACATTCTCGACTTCTCCAAGCTCGAAGCCGGTAAACTGACCCTGGAGACGTTCGACTTCGACCTCGCCGCCACCGTCGAGGAGGTTGGCGCGCTGCTCGCCACACAGGCGCAGGCGAAGGGGATCGAGCTGATCACCGCCGTCGCCCCCGACCTGCCGACCGCGCTGCGCGGCGATCCGTTCCGGCTGCGCCAGGTCCTGACCAACCTGATTGGCAACGCGGTCAAGTTTACCGAGCAGGGCGAGGTGGTCGTGCATACCCGCCTCGCGGAGGAGGCAGTAGACGCGGTCGTCATCGCCTTCGCGGTCACCGACACGGGGATCGGGCTCACGCCGGAGGAGCGCGGGCGGCTCTTCCACTCCTTCTCTCAGGCGGATGGCTCGACGACGCGCAAGTACGGCGGCACCGGGCTCGGGCTGGTGATCACCAAGCAGCTCGTCGAGATGATGGGCGGCACAATCGGCGTCGAGAGCGAGCCGGGAAAGGGCAGCACCTTCCGGTTCACGACGCGCTTCGCCCGGCAGGCCGCCGCGTCGGTCGGCGCCGATCGGTCACATGCGGACCTGCGGGGGAAGCGGGTGCTGATCGTCGACGACAATGCCACTAACCGCCGGCTCCTGCACGAGCAGGTCGTCGCCTGGGGGATGCGCAACGGGAGCGCGGCGGACGGCCCAAAAGCATTGACGTTGCTGCGGGCGGCGGCGACGCGGGGCGAGGCATACGACCTGGCGATCCTCGACATGCAGATGCCGGGGATGGACGGCCTGGCGCTCGCCCACGCGATCACGGCGGACCCCGCCCTTGCGGCGATCCGGCTCGTGATGCTCACCTCGATCGGGCGGTCGGGGGTCGCCGAGGAGGCGCGGGAGGCGGGGATCGCCGCGTGCCTGACCAAGCCGGTGCGCCAGTCCGCCCTCTACGACTGTCTGGCGACGGTCATCGCCGAGACGCCCCCGCCGACCGGGGAGAGCGTCGCCGTTGCAGAGGCCACGATCGCGCGCGCGCAGACCGCGATCGCCTCGGCGGATCGCGACCCGGCGGCCCTGGTGCTCCTGGTCGAGGACAACGCGGTCAATCAGCGCGTCGCCGCACGGATGGTCGAGAACCTCGGCTATCGCGTGGAGATCGCCGGCAATGGGCAGGCCGCCCTCGCCGCCCTCGCCGCGCGTGCGCACGCCGCGGTGCTGATGGACTGTCAGATGCCGGTGATGGACGGCTACGAAGCGACCGCCGCCCTCCGGCAGCGGGAAGGGGATGCGCGCCACACGCCGATCATCGCGATGACTGCCAACGCCATGCAGGGGGATCGCGAGCGCTGCCTGGCGGCGGGGATGGACGACTACCTCGCCAAGCCGGTGCGGTCGAAAGACCTGGCGAGTGTGCTGGCGCGGTGGGTGCCGCGCGCGGGGGCGGGAGCAACGGAGGACGCGCCGGATGGCCGGGTGCTTGACCCGTCTGCCCTCGCCAGCCTGCGGGAGCTCGAAATGGGGGGCGACGCCGACATCGTCCGCGAAGTGACGACGCTCTTCCTGGATGATACGCCCCCACGGCTCGCCACGTTGCGCGAGGCGGCACACCGGGAGGATCTGCGCGCGATCGTGCGGGAGGCGCATGCGCTCAAGGGGAGTTGCGCCGCGATTGGTGCCCGCGAAATGGTCGCCGCCTGCGAGCGGTTGGAGGGGATGGTGCGCACGCACGATCTCGCCGCTGCGTCCGCTTCCCTCGACAACCTTGAGGCGGCGTTCGGTCGCACGCGCGCCGCCTTGGCAGGCGTGATGACGCCCGTGTAGGTGGCGGTCCGCGCGGTTGAGGGCGACCAGAACCCGGTGGGAGCACGGACACTGCTGTCTCCGTGTCTCGAAACCATCTCCGGCATGCCGTCGCGCGTCCGGTGTGGGAGCCAACGCGAGCAGCCTGGAACACGCGACGTGCCCGCCCCGATGCGGCGCGCGGCAACGATCGCCCGGCGAGACCGCACGATAGCACGCGACACAGAGCGCTGAAGACACCATCATGCGATCAAAGTAACACTCGGCCTGTTCCTTCTAATCGAGTGTCCGTACGCGGATTCGGCGAATGAGAACGTAGCCACTGCTTGAGCTATGTACAACACTATGGAGACTCCCCGCGCAGCTACAGCCCGGCGATGTTGGCGGCGTTGTCGCGGAAGAGCTCGCCGTCGCGGATGTAGCGGCGGAGCATCTGGACGGAGCGATGGCCGGTCTGGCGCATGATGTCCCGCTCCTGCGCTCCGCCCGCCGCCGCTGTCGCCAGCCCCGCGCGGAGCGAGTGGCCCGCATACTTCTCTGGGTCGAGCCCGGCCGCCAGCGCCGCCACCTGCCCATGCCGGTTGACCGGGCGGAACAGAGGCCCCTCAGTAAAGTGGGACATATCCATGTAGGCCCTTACCGCACTCACCGGGCAAGTGAGCGCGTGCCGCCCGAAGGGGATGCCCTTCTTCGCGCCCTCGCCCTCCTGATCGCCCTTGGAGCGGCGCAGCGTCACGGTCATGCCCCGTTCGCCGAACGCCAAGTCGGCGACATCGAGCGACACGAGCTCGCTGCGCCGGAACGCCCCAGCGAAGCCGAGCAGCAACAGCGCCCGATCACGCGCCCCGATTAAGTTGTTGGGGAGCGCGGGTGCCTTCTGGTTCGGCGCGACGCCGTGGGTGCGACGGATGCCGCGCATCGTCAGATGGACCGCCTCGCTCTTCGTTGGGGTATCGTAGCCCGCAGTGCGGTGCGCCTTGGCAATGGCGGTGAGGCGGCGCTGCACAGTGCTCACCTTGGCGACGCCGGCGAGGGCGCCGAGATAGAGCGCGACCGTCTCGGTCATCGCGGGCAGCGATGCGAGGCCGTACGCCGCGCACCAGCGGGTGAAGTGCTCCCAGTCGCTCCGGTACGCCCGCCGGGTATTGGGCGCCGTCGCAGCATCGATGTATGCCCGCGTCCGGGCGGCGTCGACCGGCACGATCGCGCTGTCCGGTTGCTCGATTATCATCACTGGTGGTGCATCCATCCTGTCATCCCCTTCTTCCACCGATTGCCATCACACGAGGTCATAGCCGAGGCCGTGAGCGACGGTGCGGAGGCTGTCGAACAGTCGCGCGGAGGCGAGCGCCTCATGAAAGACCGGCGCATCGGGCAGGCTCGTAGCCGCCCGCTCAGAGAGCGCCACCGACGTTCCCCCGTGCATCTTCGAGCGATACCAGAGCCCCACGACCGCCGGATATGCGGCGTAGATCGCGCGGGACCAGGCCCGCGCGATCTCCCGCGAGCCGTCGTTAATCTCCTGCGACGCGCCCGCCCGCACGGGCCATTGCCCGGTGAGATCGAGGAGCGGGAACGGCTGTACCGTCTCGAACTCCACCAACCACGGCTCACCGGCATGCCGGTCGATGGTCCGGTCGCGCTGGAAGACCTCGGCGACGCAGACCGGGATCAGCGGCGCGCAGTAGAGGATGCCGCGCGCCTGCTCCCGCTTCGGCTCCTCGTGGTGGTCGAACCGATTCTTGTCGCTCGGCCCGATGAAACGGAAGCCGTTCCAGAGTGCGGGATAGCGGCCGCCCCGGAAATAGATGCGCCAGAGGCGCGTCCCGGCGGGGAGCAAACGGATGTCCGGGGCAGAGCGGGCGAGCCGCGCGGGATCGGGCGGCCCGAACGTCGGAACCGTGGGGCGCGCGGTCGTCACGACACATCCGCCGCCTGCCGGGCGATCATCGCTGGATCGCGCCCCTCTGCCAGCCACTGCCGTGGGGAGAGTGCATACCCATCAGCAGACAGGTCGGGGTCCGGGGTCGTCAGCCAATTGTAGATGGCCACGAGGCTCTTCGCGGGATCGAGATGCGGCAGCACCTGCGGGAGGCCCGGCAGCGGCCTGCCATCCTCGTCGAACTGGAAACGGGGCAGTCGCCACGCATCACCGTGCTTCACGCCGAGGAGCGCCCGGTCGCGCAGTTGCTTGCGGACCCACTGGACGCTCGTGCCGAGGCGTGCGGCGACATCCGCGACGGTCCATCCCTCCGCCACGAGCGCCGCATACTTCACGCGGGTGCGCAGGAAGGGATCGGCCGCGCCGTAGTCATGCGGTGTGAGGTCGAGCCCGCCGTCGCGGAGCGTTTCTGCCTCCGTCGGGGTCAACTCGTGCGTCGGGAGGTCGCGCGCACCGGGGGCGGGCAGTTCCGCCAGCACGTCGACGATCGCTGCGACGAGCACGCGTGCGTCGGCGGGGATACCGAGGTGATCGAGAGCCTGATCCATCGTCGCGGTCATCGTAGGTTTCCTTCCGGTTGCGCATCATTTCTCCGCAACCAAGAGAAAGTATAGATGCAGTTGAGGATCGGGTCAATTGGTCGCCTCGCGGCTGGCATCCGATAATTGAAAGAATTTATCGGATGCCAGCTATCAGCCCTGATAGGGCACATGGAGGAGGGTGGCGGCGCGCATTTTGGCGTGCTCGCCGCGGCGGTCGTAGCGGCCGGTGGTCGTAACCGAGGAATGGCCGGCGAGCTTCTGGACGGTGGCGATGTCGGCGCCGGCGTCCAAGAGGTCGGAGATGAAGGTGCGGCGCAGGTCGTGGGGCGAGAAATGACCGACGCCGGCCGTCTTCGCGCGTCGGGACAGCATCGCCAGAACGGCCTGATCGGTCATCCGCCGGTGCGTCAGTCGGCCTCCCTTATTAATAGGTAAGAAGAGCGGACCCGTTTCATCGCCACGCATCCGTACCCAGGCATCGGTAGCCTCTTTGCCACCGCCGGTGAGGTAGACGGCCCGGGCCTTATCACCCTTTCCATGGCGGACGATGAGCGCGCCGGTCTCGGGGAGGTAGTCCGACATATCCACTGAGACGACTTCCGCCCGCCGCAGCCCACCACCATAGAGGGCGGCGAGGAGCGCCGCGTCGCGCACGCCGGCGGGGGAGCCGTCGGCACAGACGGCGAAGAGGGCGCGCAGCTCGCCCGGTGTGAGCGCCCGTCCGCGCGGGAGGGTGCCGCTCCGTACGCCGGGGAGATCAACCGCGCGCTGATAGTCGGTGGCTTCTATCTGTCCCAGCCGCCACGCCTCTTTGAGCACGCCCCGCAGCGCGGCCAGATGTTTGTTCGCGGTCGCAGGCGCGTACCGCTCGGCGAGGATGGCGCGGACTGCGGCGGTGTGCTGGTAGCGCAACGCGGACCACGGGAGGGCGAAACAATCGGCGGCACCATCGGTCAGCAGCGCCGCGATCGTCAGGAGCGCACCGCGCATCGTGCGCCGCGAGCCGGGCGCGAGATGTGCGAGGTAGACGGCTGCCGGATTATGGATGGCGGCGGCCACGGCTTGGATGCGCGTCACCGGCATGGGGACGGGCGCATGATCCACCGTCACGTCTCCCTTCGCGCGGTATCGGAGTACCAGCGGGCAACGCGCAGGACGTCGAAGTGGGCGTCGTAGGTCCAGACGGGCAGGGCGAGTCGGATGCTGACCGCCGCGAGCAGCGTATCGAAGAGGGTGAGCGGTTGATCGCGATAGGACTGCACGCGTTCCATCGCTGCCGCGAAATCTTCCTCGATCGGTACGATGAGCGTTGCGGCGCCGGTGAGGGTGTCGAGGAACTGATGCGCTGCAGGGATGCCGAGGCGATGGAGCATCAGGGTGTAGGTCTCCATTACGGTGGGGACCGTGACCGCAACGGTCCACCCGCCCCGCTCGAGTTCGCTCAGCTCGGCTTGTGCCCGTGCGTGGTACTGATCCCGCGTACTCGCTGCCGCGTAGAGGGGGGCAGTGTCGGCGAGTATGGTCCGCCTCATTCGCGCGCGACTGCGTCGGCGAAGAGCCGATCGTGATCCTGGCTGTCGGTTGGTCCCGCAGTCTCAGCGTCGACCGGGGTGATACGGAGCGGCCGACGCGGCGCGAGCGTCCCGTGGCGCGTCAGATACTCACGGATCGCGACGAGGGTGATCGCGCTCACCGTCGGGGGGACGGGCTGCTCGTGCTGAAACTCGGTCACAGCCGCTTCAAGGTCGTCCGGAAACGTGATCGTCACGCGCTTCATTGGTCCCTCCCATCGTGTTCTTCGTCGCAGTATGTGCAATCGGCGTTGCAAGAGAAAAATACAGTAAACGATGCTGAAACACCGTTCATCGCATTGATCGTCACATGCGATCATACCACCAGTAGCGGCGCATATGCATTCCGCCCTCATTAGTTTTGAGAAGTGCCATTCTCATAAGCTATTCTAAGCATGTACGGACATGCGGGCAAGGAGATCGTGGGGTAGTTATATTATTTCCCACGATCCTCATGAAATCGGCATCACGATGAGAGATCGAAGGATACGGTTCAGACCAACTTTGCGCGAGGGCTTTAGATATCACGATGATTGACCTTCAGCGAGTCGTCGCACCGCCGCCTCGTCCACCGTGATACCGAGGCCGGGGCCAACCGGAGCGGTGATGTAGCCATCGATCGGGGTCGGCATCGGGGTCGCGAGGATCGCATCGCCGATTGGATTCTCACCGATCCAGTGTTCGGCGATGATCAGGTTGGGCAATGCGAGACCGAGTTGCAGCGTCGCCGCGAAGTGGACCGCTGAGCCGATGCTCACATGCGGTGCACACGCCGCGCCGTAGAGGTCCGCGACCGCCGCCATATTGAGGCTCTCGGTGATTCCACCGGCGCGGCAGACGTCCGGCTGAATAACGTCCAAGCCGCCCGCCGTGATGTAGTCACGCGCCTGAAAGCGGTTTGCCAGCGCGTCGAGCGCGATCGGCACATCCAAGGCGTGCGCGACCTCGATATACCCCGGCAAGTTGTCCGTGGGAATCGGCATCTCGAACCAGCCGATATTCAGCCGCTCCAGCGCGCGCCCGAGGCGGATCGCCTGCTGCGGCTCATAGACGCCTGCCGCGTCCACGAAGAGGTCCACCCGCTCCGGGATCGCCTCCCGGATCGTCGTCACCGCGCGAATGTCGTTCTCGATGCCATGTCCGACCGCCATCTTCATCGCGGTGAACCCGTTCGCGACATGGCTGCGGGCAATGTCCGCAAGGCGTTCCAGCGCCGTGTCGTCCGAGCCGTCGTATAGGCCCGGCAGCCCAGAGGCATAGACCCGCATCCGCTCGCGGAACGCGCCGCCGAGCAGCGCGTGAACTGGCTGACCGAGCAATCGTCCCGCGAGGTCCCACAGGGCGATGTCCACCCCCGAAAGTGCTTCCAGCCAGAAGCCAGTGGAGTGGCCACGCACCCGCATCGCGCCATACATTCGCTCCCAGAGCACGCGGATATCCAGCGGGTTCGCGCCGATCATCATCGGGCCGAGCAACCCCTCGATAATGCGCGCGGTCGCCTCCGCACCGACCGGCGCTTTCGCCTCACCCCATCCGACCGCGCCGGAGGCGGTCTCAAGGCGGACAAGGCAGCAATCAATCGTGTCGGAATAGACGTACTGCCGCCGCTGCGGTGGCGGATATTCGGCGGAAAGAGGTCGGTGCCACGTTCCAGTCGCGCCGCCCCAACTCGCCTTGCCCCAATAGGTCGCGCCCCGCGCCAGCGGCACTTTGAGCACGAATGTTTCTAGCCGCGCGATCCGTTCAGCCATACGTTTCCCTCTCTGCCATTGGCACAGCCTGTTCGATCATCGCGAGCAGCGCCGGTCCCTGTCCCCAGGGAAAGACACCCCGGCCACGCGCGCCATAGTGCGCCGTGTCCGTGCCAACCGGCGTCGCGTCCGAGACCCCCCGAAGCGCGCCGTCCGGATCAATCGCCGCAATCGTCGCGCTGAGGGCACGCGCGGCGAGCGCCGCGTAGGACGCATCCAGCAGGTGATGGCGAACGGCCCGCCCGACACCGAGCGCGACGAACGCGCCGACGGACGGCTCGTGATAGGTGTCGGGGTGATCCACGACGGCATGCCATACACCGGGCATCTGTTCGTTCCTTGCCATACCGGCGACCAGCGCGCCGAGCCGCTGGCGGATTTCCCACTGTGCGGGGTGCGTGTCGGGCAACGCCCGCGCGGTGTCAACGAGCCCAAGCAGCGCCCAGCCCTCACCGCGGCCCCAGTAGACTCCGTTCGGCCGCCCTGTCGCATCGTCGAATCCATGCGAGAAGAGACCGCTCCACTCGTCCTGCAACACCCGCGCGTGCGAGAGCAGGAGCGCTGCCGCACGGTCCGTGTATGCGGGTTCGCCCGTCTCCTGCGCGAGATGCGCGAGGAAGGGGCCGTCGAGATGCATACAATCCACCCAGACTTCGTGCTCCCACCCGCTCAGATCCGGGCGGTGAATCCGCGCTCCATGGCTGCCGGTCTGCAGCGCGGCCAGCACGTCCGCGAGTTCGCGCGCACGGATCAACAATTGCGGGTGTCGAGCTTCCGCAAACCGCATCAGGAGGGGCACGCCGGGCGCGACGTGCGCGAGTGCGTCATCAGCGAGCGGCCCCGCATCGCACGCCCATCGGTCAAGCAGCGCGGCGGCAAACGCGTGTGGTTCGCCTTCAGCACGCAGCAGCGCCTCCATCGCGATACTTTCACCGAAACCCCAGACCTTGAAGGGATAGCGCATTGTCAGGCGGGCGACGGCGGCGATCAGTGCGTCGTGCGGGGAGAGCGGTCCGCGCGGAGCGAGTTCAACCATGCGACGCAACATGTGCGGGCCGTCCGTTATCTGCCGTGAGGAGCGGCTCGAGATCACGCAACAACAGATCCAATTCGCGGTGGTTCTCAGTATCGAGCGCGCCCGCGCCGGGCACGCGGGTACGCGCGGAGGCGATCACCCCACGACGTAGCAGCACCTCTTTATAGATGGTGAACGAGTACATTGCCTCATAGTTAAGGAGGGGCAGGAGTTGGGTGTGCAAGCGTCGCGCTTCCGCCGCGTCGCCGCGCTCAAGTGCGTTCCAAACCTTGACATGGGCGTCGGCCACTTCGCAGGCCGGCATCGTGCCGCACGCGCCGCGCCGGTATTCCTCCAGCAGATAGCGGCCCGCCATCCCGCCCATCATGCCATGCAGATGTTCCCCCGCGAGTGCGCGCATGCGGGTCATTACTTGGGGGGCGAGCGCCGTCTCCTCTTTGAGGAAGGAGACATCGGGAATCTCCGCAAGCATCTGCGCCAATAGCGTCGGCGCCATCGGCGTGCCGATGGGAGCGACGTAGTCCTGAATCCAGACCGGGATGCCGTCCGCCGCTCGCGCCACGGCGGTGTAGAAATCGAAGATTTCGCTTGCGGGCGCGTGCTTGACGTACGGCGGCATGGCGATCACTGCAGCCGCCCCAATGCGGGCGGCATGACATGTGTACAGCACCGAGGCGGTAGTGCTGACACCGGAGACGCCAATCACCGTCGGGACGCGCCCGTTCGCCTGTTCGACGATCACCTCCGCAACACGAATACGTTCCGCGTCGGTGAGCGCGATGGACTCACTGGCGTTGACGGGTGCGGCGACTCCATGCGCGCCTGCGCTGACGCAGAAGTCCACGCACCGCCGCAGTGAGGATTCGTCGATGTTGCCCGCGTCATCGAAGGGGGTTGGCGGGATCGCGAAGACGCCGCGGAATCGCCCTTCGGGTCGCGAATCGCCGTTCGCGTTCGTATCGTTTGGCATCTTGTCCCTCTCCCATCGTCAATGTGGTGCATCAGTTGTCGAGGATGTGCGCCTGTAAGCGTTCCTCATCGAAGGTGATGCCGAGCCCCGGCCCGGTTGGCACCGCGAGTGAGCCGCCCACCGGATGCAGCGGTGTCGTGAGGAGCGCGTCACCAACCGGGTTCGGTGTGCTGGAAAACTCGAAGACGAGGAAGTTCGCGCTGGCGGCGGCGAGGTGTGCGGCAGCCGCGACATGGACGGAACTGCCCATGCTGACGTGCGCTGCCCATTTCATATTGTGCAGACTGGCGACGGTCGCGATCCGGCGCCCCTCGGTGATGCCGCCTGCGCGGCAAATATCCGGCAGGATGACATCCACGGCGCGCCGTGCGAGCCGCTGCTCGAACTGCCAGCGCGTACATTCCGTCTCCCCGGCGGCAACCGCCATGTCGAGGGCGGCAGTCAGATGCACGTAGCCGTCGATGTCCTCGGGGGGAAGCGGATCCTCGAACCAGTACACGCCCATCGCCTGCAGGTGTTGCCCGACGAAGAGAGCATTCTCCGCCGTGTACGCGCCGTGCGCGTCAACGAGGAGATCGGCGCGCCCGCGCACCACGTCCGCGATTGCCGCCGTGCCCGCGAGATCGGTGTCGATGTCGCCGCGACCGATCGAGAGTTTCATCGCCGTGTAGCCGTCCGCGATGAACTGTTCGGCGCTCGCGACGCGCGCTTCCACCGTCGCGCCCGGCACCCCGGAGGCATAGGCCGGAAGGTCGGTGTGAAATGGCCCGCCGAGCAAACGGTAGACCGGCAGACCGAGCGCCTTGCCTGCGAGGTCCCAGAGCGCGATGTCCACGCCCGCGATGGCCTCCAACTGATACCCCGTCACATGACCGCGCAAGCGCATTGAGCCGTACATCCGCTCCCAGTGCCGCTCGATCGCGAGCGGGTCCTGCCCGATGAGCGCGGGCGCGAGGACATCTTCGATCACGGCCTTCGTCGCCCGCGGGCCGAGCGGCGCGTGCGCCTCACCCCAGCCGACGGTGCCGTCATCGGCAGTGATCTTCACGAGGCAGGTCTGTGCCTGCGGCGGATAGACACAAATGTGCAGGTCCCCAATCTCTGCCAGAGCACGGCGCGACCGATGCACGCCGTGATCCGGCGGCGCGAGCCCCGCACCACCCATATAGTCCTTATTTCCCACGAGCACGAATGCTTCAACGGCTCTGATGTGCATGGCTGGTCCGCTCATCCCTTCACCCCCGAGAGCGCGATCCCGCGCACGAAGTAGCGCTGGAAGATGACAAAGAGCAGGATCATCGGCACGACCGCCATCGCGGCGGATGCCATGAGGAGATTCCAGTACTGAGTAGAGGCGCCGCTCTGGCTTAGCATGTTTGCGAGACCGAGCGCTACCGTGTATTTCTTGTTATCGTTAAGGAAGATGAGCGGAGCGAGGAAGTCGTTCCAGCTCTGCTGGAAGGCGAAGATCGCCACCGTCGCGATCGCGGGCTTCGAGAGCGGCACGTAGATGCGCCACCAGATGCCGAACTCGTTCAACCCGTCGAGGCGCGCCGCCTCGGCGAGGTCACCGGGAAGCGCACGATAGAACTGACGGAGGAGGAAGATGTGGAACGGCGTGCCGAAGAGCGATGGCACGATGAGCGGCCAGTACGAGTTGATCCATCCGAGACGCTGGAAAATCAGGAAGAGCGGCACGAGCCGGACGATGAACGGTACCATCATCGTGCTGACGAGCACCATGAAGATCGCATCGCGCCCGGGGAAACGTAGGCGCGCGAATCCGTACGCGACGAATGATGAGACGATCGCGTCGCCGATTACAACGGGCGCGGCGATCAGGAAGCTATTGAGGAAATAGCGCCCGAACGGCTGAAAGCGCAGTGCCTCAGCATAGTTTCCCCAGCGCGGGGGGAGCGGGAACCAGACGGGTGGGAACTGCCGCGTCTCCGGCAGGAGTTTGAGCGACGTGGCCACCATCCAGTAGAGCGGGAAGAGCATCACGAACGCGCCGGCCGCGAGGATAGCATAGGTGAGAATGCGCGGCACATCGACGCCGCGCGCCGACTTCGCCCGCGCCCCGGTGCGCCCAGCAGCTCTCATCCCCATCAGCGACCCCCCTCGGCGTCGCCGCCGCTCTCGTAATACACCCACCGCCGCGACCACGAAAAGACGGCGAGCGTGACCAGCAGCACGACGATGAAGAGGATCGTCGAGAGCGCCGACGCATACCCCGTCTCAAAATTCTCGAAGGCGCGCCGGTAGATGTAGTAGACATAGAACAGGGTCGAGTTGAGCGGCCCACCCTTCGTCATGACGAAGGCGAAGGTGAAGACCTGAAAACTGTTGATGATGCCGATCACGAGGTTAAAGAGGATCGTCGGGGTCAGCATTGGGATGGTGATACTCCGCAGTTGGCGCAGACGCCCCGCCCCGTCCAGACTCGCCGCCTCGTAAAGATGATCGGGTATGCCCTGCAATCCGGCCAAGAACACGAGCATGTAGCTGCCCATGTACCAGAGGCTGAGAAGCACAATGGCCGGTTTCGCCCATACCTCGCTCTGGAACCATTGCGGACTCGCGATCCCCACCTTGCCGAGCGCATACTTTAGGACGCCTACCTGCGGTTCGAGGATCCAGAGGAAGAGGACGGAGGAGACGATATACGGTACGACAACCGGTAAGTAGAACGCCGATCGCCAGAACGTCAGCCACCGCACCTTCTGGTTGAGCAGCAGCGCGGCACCGAAGGCGATCAGTAATTGCCCCGGCACCGCGAGAGCAACGTAGTAGAGCGTGTTCCCGAGACTCGTCGGGAAGAGCTTGTCGTCCGTGAAGATCTTCACGTAGTTCTGCAAGCCGACCCACTTTGGCGACGTGAGTACGCTGTAGTCGGTGAACCCGAAATAGATTGACGCGGCGATCGGGATCGCGGAGAAGGCGAGGAAGCCGATCACCCACGGCAGGACGAAGGCATACCCCCACAGCGCCTCACGCTGGCCGACCGAGAGATGGCGGGCGCGAGGTGTCGGCCGAACATTGTCAAGCGCCGTTGACTGCCGCATCGGTATCGCCTAGCTCTTCAACTTCTCGTTATGAACTTTCTGCGCGTCCGCCGTCGCTGCTTTCAAGGCGTCCGCGGGGCTTTGCTTATTGAGGAGCGCTCCTTCCGTGTACTGCTGAAGGATCGTCTGGTCTTCGGGATAGACCGGGGTAACCGGCGTGGCTTTCGTGAGTTGGAGCGCCTGGAGGACAACCGGCCAGTTCGGGTTGTCCTTGGAATAGGAGGGATCCTCGTTGAATTTCGGCACCATGCTCGGCCGCCCCTGCGCCTTGAAGAAGTCGTACTGCCCCTGCCCGGCGCAGAAGTACTTGACCAACTCCCACGCACCATCCACGTTCTTGACCCCCTTAGGGAGCATATAATTCCAGATGCCGTCGGCGAACTGCACGGATTTCGCGGCGGGATTCTTGTCGTTGTAGGGAAAGATCGTCACCCCGTACTGCAGATTGGGTGCCTCTTTGGAGAGCTGGAGGAAATGGAAGACGCCGCTGAAGTGCATGGCGAGTTTGCCCTGAAAGAAGGACTGATTGCCCTCGCCGCCACCCGGCCCCGGCTCAGTGGCGAAACTGCGGATCTTGGTGTAGCCGCCGTAGAGGGTGTTGAGATTGTCGTACATGTACTGGAGCGCCTCGACGTTCTCTTTGGCATCGAAGCGCACGGTCAGGCCGTCCGGCGAGTAGAGTTCGCCCGCGTTATTCGCAGCCCAAACCTTGAACCAGTTCCCGTCGCTGACATAGAAGAGCGAACCGATCCGGTCAAAGTTCCCGCCCGAGCCCTTGGTCGTTTTTTTGGCATAGTCGGAGAACTCGGTCCAGGTCTTCGGCCCTTTCTCCGGGTCGAGCCCGACTTCCTTGAAGATCGCCTTGTTCCAGAAGACAAGGTTTCCCCCACCACCCGGCGTGAGCGGCAGGCCGTACAGCTTGCTCTGGTAGGTGCTGAGCGCCAAATCGCCCGCGTAGAAGGTGCCTTTCACGTCCAGCTTGTCGCGCTGGATCAGGTCGTCCACCCCACGCAGCGCCCCGCGCGACGCGAAGCTGGGTAGGTCCCTCGTCACGAGCATGATGACATCCGGCGGCTGGCCCCCAGCGATCGCCGTGAGGTATTTCTCCTGCAAACCTTGCTGGCTGAGCACCGTGTGCTCGACCTTCAGGCCAGGCGCGGCGGTCTGGAAGTTGGCGATGATCTTCTCAATCAGCGGCTGACGATCCCCACCCCAAACGTGCCAGAACTTCACCGTGCCGTTTGCTTTGGTATTGGTGGGGATGCTCACCCGCGCCGCACTGGCCGTGCCTGTTGTGGCGGAGGAGGACGCGGCCCCGGTCGGGGAGACCACCGATGCCCCCGCAGCCTTCGGCGATGCAGTTGGTACGCTCGTTGCGGCAGCGGTCACGCCACCCGCTATCGTGGACGTGGCGGTATTCGCCGCAGGCGTATTGGTCGCCGCGCTTCCACCACCACAGGCGGCAAGGATGCCCGCACCCGCCGCAACTGCGGCAATCCCGCTCAAGCGGAGGAGGTACCGCCGACTGAACTGGTGGGCCATACCGTCGATGTAAACGTCTCGCGCCATTGTTCCCCCGATCGGGCATCATGCCCGCTCACGATGCGTGCTCGTCCGTCCGGACTAGTCACGCTCCTCAACCATCGCTCGCACCACCCGCGCCGGGGCGACAGCCATTGCGGGCGCAGTGATAAACCCCAACTTGTGTGAGATGTGATCGGCCATCTCGATCACCCGCCCCGCCAGTTCGCTTTCGCGTCCATCGAGGTCCATCGCGCTCAGCGGCCCGGAAATGCTCGTGGCGGCGACGACATTCCCTCCCGCGTCTTGAATCGCCGCAGCAATACACGCGCGGCCAAAGGCGAGTTCCTCTCGCTCGATCGCGTACCCACGTGCGAGGACGTGATCGAGCATTGGCCGGAGTTCATCGGCCGAACCGGCGGTAAACGGGGTGAAGGTGGGATAGGAAATGCGTGCGAGGATCGCCTCGCGCTCGACCTCCGGGAGCCGCGCCAGAAGCACTTTCCCGATCCCGGTGCAGTGGAGCGGGTTCTGCCGCCCAATCATCGTGTAGATCTTCAGCGCCCTCGGCCCCTCGACGGTCGCGAGGTAGAAGATCGCGTCACCGCGCAGGATCGCTAGGTTCGCGGCGAGGCCGAGTTCGGCGGCGGCGATCGAGAGTTCGGCCATCGCCTGCCGCCGCACTTCGATCTGGTTGAGCGCGACCCCCGCGAGCGTCACCACCTCCAGCCCAAGACCATAGAGACCGGTGGTCGGATCCCGCTCGACAAAGCCGAGCGATTCCATCGTGGCGAGGAGCCGTGACACCGTGCTCTGCGAGAGGTTGAGTTGCTGCGCCAAGGTCGAGGTGCGGACGCGAGATTGCGTGTCTGTGAAACAGGCGAGGAGTGAGAGGGCGCGCTCCACCGTCTGCATTAGTGTCGCAGCGGAATCGCGGGCTACCATAGCGGAATCCCAGCCTTTCGCAATGCAATCGCCCATCCGTGAAGTGCTATCGACGCGATCTTACAAGAGCCTTGCGTTATTGTCAATTCAATTGCAGATACTGCACGCGACCTTGACGTACTGTCATTGATGCGCGTAGGATGGGAATACGGCATTCACTAATGCGCGTAGGAATGCCTTACGGTTGTTGACTGCGCACTTCTACGAAATGGTCGCGTCGGCGGGCGATTCTTTTTCCCGATCGCGGCGAGAGGAGGAGGCATATGTCCACGACGATCCCCACGATCGGCATTCGCCGTCACCGGCAACTCGATCAGCTACTGATTGTGGACTTCGATGTCCACATTCTCGATGAGCGGCAGGAGATTGCCGCATTCTGCGACCCGCCGTGGAGACAGATGCTCGTGGACGGGCCAATCGTCCCGCCGTTCGGTGGAAATGCGCGCCTCTATCCGGTCTTTCCTGGTCACTGGTCCACACGCAAGATCTCCCGGCAGACGCCCGCCGAGGTTCGTGCCGCGCTCGACGACCTGTCAATCGATCTCGGCGTACTCTTCCCGGAGCGACTCCTGGCCATCGGTCAGCAACCGAATGCCGAGTACGCAATGGCGCTCGTCCGCGCCTATAATCGCTGGTTGACTGCGACGTACTTGCAGGAGACTCGTGGACTGTACGGCGTCGTGGCAGTCGCGCCGCAGGATCCCGAAGGCTCGGCCCGCGAGATCGAGCACTATGCGCGCGAGGATCGCGTTGTCGGCGTGATGCTGCCGACAACGCGGTTGGAGCCACTCTGGGGACATCGAAAATTCGACCCGATCTATCAGGCGGCGGAAGCGGCGGGGATCGCGGTCTTTTATCACGGTGGTGCGCCAGTGCAGATGCCGATGCTGCCGTTCGATCTGCGACAGTTCGACACGCCCTTCATGTTCCATACCTACACCCATTCGATCGAGATGATGACGACGCTTGCCAACCTCATGAGCACGGGCGTACCCGTCCGCTTCCCCCGCCTCAAAATGATTTATATCGAGGCTGGCATCTCCTGGGTTCCGCATGCGATGCTGCGCATGGATCGCATCTGGGAGGAAGACCGGGAGAGCGCTCCATTGCTCGCCGAACGGCCGAGCACCTACATGCGCCGACAGATGTATTACGCGACACAGCCGATCGAGGAGCCCGAATCGCTCGCGGACATGGCGGACGTCATCCGCATGATCGGGGGCGGGGACTCTGTGCTCTTCGCATCGGACTTCCCGCATCACGACTTTGACCACCCGAAGAAGGTATTCGACATCCCCGTCAGCGCAGACACGAAGCGGAAGATCATGGGAGAGAACGGGCTCGCGGTCCTCGGTATCTCGCCGCTTCCGGCGAGCGAGCATGTACCGGGAAAAACGCTACCCCAACGGATGTGAGGCCAAGGATGGCGCGAAAGATTCTCGTTGGCCCCGTGGAAGAATTGCCTACGGGTGCACGCAAGATCGTTGACGCGGGCGGCATCGAGATTGGCGTCTTCAATGTCGCGGGTGCGTTCTACGCACTCCCCAATCTCTGCGTGCATCAGTGGGGGCCGCTCTGCGCAGGAGACGTATCCGGCACACTCGCGAACTCGTCCGAGACGGACTGGCGGTATCAATGGGTGCGGGATGGGACGATTGTCATTTGTCCGTGGCACTCGTTGGAATTCGACATTACAACGGGGCAGTGTCTCGCCTATCCGCGCGTCAAACTGCGACGCTACAACGTCGCCGTCGAAGACGATTGCATCTACATCCTCCTGTGACTTGGCATACCGACGCAGCGTATTGTGGTGGCAGCAATCAATGAGGTAAAGAGACTATGGGTCAGAGAGTGATGGGATACCCAGTCGTTGATGTCGGCCCGCATCTGGCGGAAACGCCCGATGATCTCGCGCCATTCTGCGACCCGCCGTGGCGACACGCGGTCACGAATGCCACGGGAATGCCCGCCCCCTGGAACGTCACCGGCAGCCTCTATCCCCGTGTTGCACCATCGACGACTCCGCCTCCACCGGCGGAAAACTCGACCGAACTGCGTGCCCGTCTCGACGCGATCGGCAGCGATCTGGCGGTGCTGCTGCCCGGCCCACTCCTGAAACTCAGCATCGTACACACCGCAGACTACGCGGCGGCCCTCGCGCGGGCATACAACCGCTGGCTCAATGAGCGGTGGCTGGGAAGCGCGAACGGAATGTACGGGGTGGTGATCGCCGCCCCACACGCCCCTGAGGATGCCGCGCGCGAGATCGCGCGATACGGGCGGGAGGAGCGGGTTGTCGCGGCGGTGATCCCGATCGCCGGGCTCACCGCGCTCCTCGGCGACCGCCGCTACGACCCCATCTATGCTGCGGCGGCGGAACATGGCCTCCCGATCATTCTTCAGGGTGTGGAGCAATTAATGGTCCCGAGTACGGCAAATTACGTGTCACAGTTCACAAGCGATTTCGACCAAGCGGCGATGGAGCATTCGCTGATCGCGATGGCACATCTGACGCATCTCGTTGGCACCGGCGTCCTCGCACGATTCCCGGCATTACGCATCGTCTTCCTTGGCGGCGGACTGTCCTGGCTCGCGCACCTGCTCCTGCGCCTGGACAAGGAATACAACGAGAATCGGCGGGATGTCCCCTTCTACGATGATCGCGTCAGCCACGCGATCCGGCGACAGGTCTGGGTCGGAACCTATCCGCTGGAGTGCAGCGACGATCCCCGCGATCTCGACGATCTGATCCGCATCTCCTGCGGCGTTGATCGCGTCATCTACGGTTCGCACTGGCCGAGCGCGCGTTTCGATTCCCCAATGCGCGTCACGGCGGCACTGACGAGCGACGAGGCATGCCGCAAGGTACTCGGCGGCAACGCGCTGGAGTTGTTCGGAGTGAACTACCGCTCCACTCCAGCGTAGATGCGAGGTGCCACGATGTCCCCGGGAGATGCGCCGATTCATCTCTGCTGCGACCAATTTCGATCCGCATATGGCGTAATGTTCGCGAATCCAACCGACGGGGAGACAGGCTGGCTGCTCTACGGCACCGACTACGAGACCGTGAGGGCCGGTCAACCCGAGTTGCGCTACTGGCCAATCCGCTACTGCCCGTTCTGTGGCGCGCGGCTGCCGCGCATCGCACCTTCGATGCGGCGATCTGCGTCGCCAAGTCGTTCGCCATCGCGCGGACAAAGCGCCGGAGATGTGCTCGAAGGCCGTTAGCTCTGCGGCCATAGCGACGATGGATGTAGTGATCGATCGGAACGGCGCGGCGCGATATTCTCCCTGCCCGGCGCACCGGGCTGCGAGTTATGAGACGCCAGCGAAGAGCGAGGTGGTCCTCGTCACCATGCGCGGCATCCGGCGCACCCACGGCGTCGCGCCGAGCCAGAAGGCCCCCGCCGTTCTCGCCGACCTGCGCGCGATGCTCACGGTGCTCCCCAACAATCTCATCGGTACCCGCGATCGCGCGCTCCTGCTGCTCGGCTTCGCCGGTGCCTTCCGCCGTTCCGAGCTCGTGTCGCTCGATGTCGCCGACCTCGCGTTCGGTGAGCGGGGCATGACCGTGACGCTGCGCCGCGCGAAGGGCGACCAAGAGGGCGAGAGCGCGAAGAAAGGCATCCCCTTCGGGCGGCACACGCTCACCTGCCCGGTGACGGCGGTGCATGACGTGTCGGACGCTCCCGCGCTATGTCAAATTCTTCGTTTCATCCCCGGGTAATTTACAAGCCCTGACCAGCGTATTGACACTATCAAGGCACAGCGGTACCGTGCTCCATGAAGGTTATCGACAAGGTCGGTTGATGGAGGAACGAGCAGGGGGTGGTCTACCATCAACCGCGCTGCGGTGTCGGTGGGTTGGACCGTGGCGGTGCGTCGCGCACTTCGCTCGACCGCTCAGCACAAGCAGTCCCGCATTCCTGAAGGGAACAGGATGGACATCCGGTCATACATGTCCCATGTGCCGAAGATCGATCGGTTCCTGACTGTCGACGAATTACACGCCGACATTGCACATCTCGCTGAAACGTATCCAGGCATCGCTCGTATCCGTCGAGTCGGCACTTCGCGCCTCGGTGAGCCGCTCCACCTCCTCTCCATTGGGAGCGGACCGAAGAACGCCTTCCTCTTCGGCTGTCCGCATCCGAACGAGCCGATCGGCGCGATGCTGCTGCACCATCTCTCGCGCCTCCTCTGCGAGGATACCGCGCTGCGCGACGGCCTAGGTTACACATGGCACCTGATCCCCTGCGTTGATCCCGACGGCACCCGCCTCAACGAGGGCTGGTTTGCCGGGCCATTCACGCCCCGCAACTATGCCCGAAACTTCTTCCGCCCGGCCTCCGACCAGCAAGTCGAGTGGACCTTCCCGATCGCCTACAAGCGTCTCTTCTTCGACCGCGTGTTGCCCGAAACGCTGATGCTCATGCGCGTGATTGATGAGTTACAGCCGACGCTGATGGTCTCCCTCCACAATGCCGGCTTCGGCGGCGTCTACTACTACATTAGCCGCGCAGCCGAGTCGCTGTATGACATGTTCCATCAGTTGCCCACCTGGGAGGAGCTGCCGCTCAATCTCGGCGAGCCGGAAACGCCGTACATGCAACCGCTCGCACCGGCGATCTTCCGGATGCCGACCAGCCGCGAAGGCTACGACTACCTGGAGGCGAACGGCGTCGACCCGACCAAACGGGCCTCCGGGACGTCCAGCCACGACTACGCAAACAAATACGGCACATTCACGCTCGTCATCGAGATGCCCTATTTCGATGACCTGCGCATCAATGACCTGAGCATCACCGATACGCTGCGGCGCGCCGCGATCCTCCACGGACTCGATCTGCAGGAAGAAGCAGTGACGATCCTGCGCCGCCACTTTGAGGCTGTCGCTGGCGATCTCCGTGGACTCTCGCCATTCGAGACGAGCATCCGCGGCGCGGTGGAGGACGCCGGCCCCATGCGGGAAGCACAACGCCATTGGGCGCACGAGAGCCCTGAGACGAACCGCCCCGCGACCGTCGCCGAAGTCTTCAGCAGCAATGAGCACACGCAGTTCTATCGCCTGCTGCAGCTCGGCATGCTCGTTCGCATGCTTGAGGGCGAGGTCGGCATCGGCAACGCGACCCTGACGATCCGGCAGCACCTCGTCGAAGCGCGCCAGGATTTCGCCGCGTGGAGCGACCGCCTCGAAGGTTCGCTCAGCTGCCGGGTCATCCCGATAAGGAAATTGGTCGGGGTACAACTCGGTGCGGTGCTGGCCGCCGCTGAGTATCTGGACGGAACCACGTGAGCGGACCATTTGCGTTCCTATACCGGCGACACCACGCATCGTCCGGATATGCGGAGTAGGATACATGCAAGCGGAAGGCTGGCAAGGAGGGAGAGATGATGCACCGCGCTGCGATCCTGACGAGTCTGCAACGACCTGATCCCCAGGCGGTGGCCACGTTCGAAGCGGTCGTCCGAGCCGGACGATTCTCCCGGCGGGACCTGATCCGCAAGGGTATCCTGCTCGGATTGTCCACCCCGGCCATCGCAGGCATCCTTGCTTCCTGCGGCGGAAGCAGTCCGACGAGCACGCCGGGTAGCGGCGGCACGACCGCGCCTGCCGCCGCTTCCACGAGCCCCGCCACGGCAGCCGTCGCGCCATCCAGCGCTGCCGCCACCACTACGGGCACGAGCGGTGCTGCTGCCAGTACCGGCGCGAAGGGCGGGAGTGGCACCTTGGTCGTCTCGAATTCCGGGGACCTGAAGACGTTCAACCCCGACTTCCAGATCGATGACAACGGCTATATTGTCCACTCGAATCTCTACAACACGATGGTCGTGCTCGACGACGACTACAACATCATCCCGGAGCTGGCGAAGCAATGGAAGGTCGCCGCCGATGGGCTCTCAATCACCTTCACGCTGGTTTCCGGCGCCAAGTGGCACGACGGGCAGCCCGTCACGGCGGCCGACTGCAAGTACACGATCGAGCAAATTCTGGCCCAGAAGGGCGCGCCGGGGAAGGACAATCTCTCAGCCATTAAGAGCGTGGATACGCCGGACGACACCACCGTCGTCTTCAACCTGTCCGCACCCTCCGCCCCCCTGCTCGGCTTCCTCGGCTGGTATGGTACCTTCATTCTGCCCAAGCACATTTATGATGGGTCGGACTGGACCAAGAACCCGGCCAACCAGAAGCCAATCGGCTCTGGACCGTTCAAATTCGTCTCGTACAAGACCGGCGACAACATCAACCTCGAGGCGAACAAGGACTACTGGGGCGAAGGGCCGTACCTGGACAAGGTCATCTTCCGCATCATCCCGGACGCCAACACGGCCACGCAGGCCTTTCTGAATGGCGAGGTGGACTTTGTGAACGGTCCGACGCCGCCACTGTCGCAGGTCCCGGCCCTCCAGCAGACGCCGGGTGTGAAGGTGGACATCAAGACCTACCCAAGCGTCTACTACCTCGGCTGCAACATGAAGAAGGAGCCGACGAGCAAGATTGAGGTGCGCAAGGCGATCTCCCAGGCGATCGATCGTCAGCAGGTCGTCGCCAAGGCGCTCAGCGGCTTCGGCAGCGTCGCTACAACCTTCTACACCGACGTAATCGCATGGGCGGCCGATAAGCAACCGGACGCGCAGGTGCCACAATACGACAAGGCGGCTGCGGCGGCCGCGCTCGACGCCGCGGGCTATCCGGCCAAGGGCGGCTCGCGTTTCAAACTCACTTTCCCGTACTTCACCGCCAGCCCGCAATACGGCGACATGGCGCAGGTCGTCAAGGAGAATCTCAAGGCGATTGACGTCGACGTCGACCTGGTTGCCCTGGAGATCGGCGCCTGGCAGGATCGGACGCAGAAGGGCGACTACGATGTCAGCTTGCTAGACGGATTCCAAGGGCCGGACCCTGCCAACCTTAAGAATCGTGTCGGCACCGGCGGTGGGATTAACTTCTGGTTCTACAGCAACCCCGACGTCGACAAGGCGCTTGACGATGGCGCGAAAGCGACCGATCAAAAGACGCGACAGGACAAATACTACGCCGTGCAACGGCAACTCGCCAAGGATCTCCCAATCATCCCGCTGGCCGGGGTCAAAATTCCCCGCCCCTATCACGACAACGTCACCGGTCTATACTTCACGGAGGCCAAGGGAAAGACAGGGCTGAACCGGTTCACGCTGACGAAGGTCGGCAAGAAATAGTGGCCTCTAGAGCGACGGGGATCGAGAGATCCACCTTGGCCTTCGGACGGTACGGGCGCCTCTGCTCGGTCGGCTAATGAACGAGATTGGGTTGGCGATGGGGCGTTACGTCGGCCGACAACTGCTCACGATCATCCCGACCATTCTGTTGTCGGTGGTGCTGAACTTCGCCCTGCTCCACGCCGCGCCCGGCGATCCGGCACGTATCTACGCGGGATTCGACACGGCGACGAACGACCAGATCGCCGCGGTGCGGCATGAACTGGGACTCGACAAGCCGCTCCCGCTCCAGTTCGCGCTCTACGTCAATCAAATCCTCCATGGTAATCTCGGCGAGTCGTTCGCCTACCACCGTCCCGTCCTCCCTGTGATCTTCGAGCGATTGCCGGCGACGCTGTTGCTCACGATCACCAGTGCGATCATCGCGGTCATCCTCGGCGCGCTGCTCGCCGCAGTCGCCGCCCGCAGGACGTTCTCGAAGGTCGATTTCGGCCTCTCCTTCGCCAGCTACACCTTCTACGCGATGCCATCGTTCTGGCTCGGCTTGATCCTCATCCTCGTCTTCGCCTCGAAACTCCACTGGTTCCCCACGTCCGGGATGCACGACGTGCGCGCTGGATACACCGGGTACCGTAATGTCCTCGACGTCGGCAAGCATCTGATCCTGCCGGTCCTCACGCTCGTGCTGGTTCAGACCCCGATCTACTATCGCATCACGCGGGCAAGCGTTGCCGAACAGCAGCGCGAGGATTACATCACGACATTCCGGGCCACCGGCATGTCGGAGCAGCGCATCTTCCGGCGCTATGCGCTGCGCAACGCGCTCCTGCCGACGGTCACGGTCTTCGGGTTGAGCCTTGGCTACGTCATCACCGGATCGGCACTCGTCGAGATCGTGTTCGGCTGGCCCGGGATCGGCCGGCTGACGCTCGACGCGGTCTTCCAGCGCGACTACCCACTGCTCCTCGGCATCTATTTGATCCTCGCGGTGACCGTCTCGTTGGCGATCTTGCTGACCGATTTGGTCTATGCCGTACTCGACCCGCGTATTCGCCTGCGCTGATTGGAAGGGTGTGTCCGTGTCCGTACCGGAGTCCATTGCGCTACCGCAAGCGGCAATCAGCCGGCGCTCCACGCGGCTCCGTGACGCGGGTCGGCTCTTTCTGGAAAGCCGCTACGGCGTCATCGGCGTGGCGTTATTGTTGGTTGTCCTCATGGCAGCGCTCTTCGCGCCCCTCATTGCGCCGTCCGGGCCGTTTGACATCAGCGCCGCAAAGTTTATCCGTCCCGGGGATGCCGCCCACCCGCTCGGCACCGATCATCTCGGCCGCGATGTGTTGAGCCAAATCGTCTACGGCGCGCGTCTCTCGCTGGCCGTGGGGCTGGTTGCGGCTGGGATCTCCGGGATTGTTGGCGTGCTCATCGGCAGCGTCGCCGGGTACTACGGTGGCTGGATCGATCTGCTGCTGGGCCGGATCACTGACATGTTCCTGATCATCCCCGCCTTCTTCCTCATCATCGTTGTCGTAGCAACCCTCGGGAGCAACCTGCTCTATGTGATGGTGATCATCGGCCTCACGAGTTGGCCGGCGAATGCGCGGCTGATGCGCTCGCAGGCATTGACGCTGCGCGAGCGCACCTTCGTCCAGGCGCTTATTGCGCTCGGCGAGAGCCGACCCCGCATTCTCACGCGGCATATCATTCCGAATGGTATTCAGCCGATCGTGGCCAATAGCACCCTGCAGATCGCCGGCGCGATCCTCCTCGAAGCCGGCCTCTCCTTCCTCGGTCTCGGAGACCCGAACCAGTCCTCGTGGGGCAGGCTCATCTACGAGGGTCGCTCTTATATCGTCACCGCCTGGTGGCCGTCGGTCTTCGCCGGGATCGCGATCGTGGTCACGGTGATGGCCTTCTATCTGATCGGTGACGGTCTAGCCTACGTGCTGAACCCGCGGACACGGAAGGTGGGGTCGTGAACCAGACCCGGTCGCTGCTCACCCTCAACCATCTGAGCGTCGCCTACCGCACCAGCCGCGGTGCGGTGCAGGCAGTCCAGGATCTCGACCTGTCAGTCCCGGCGGGGCGGTCGGTCGGACTCGTCGGCGAGAGCGGTTCCGGTAAGTCGACGATTGCCGCAGCCATCCTCCGTCTGCTCCCCGAGAATGCGGCGATCACGGGCGGCTCGATCGCATTTAACGGGGTCGATCTGGCCACGCTCTCGGACGCGGAACTGAACCGCACATGGCGCTGGCGCGAGATCGCCATGGTCTTCCAGAAGTCGCTCGCGGCGCTCAGCCCGGTCAACCGGATTCACGACCAACTCAACGACATCCTGCGTCAGCACGAACCCGCGCTTCGGGAAGCCGAGCGGGATGCGCGCCTCAGCGATCTCTTGCGTGCCGTGCATCTGTCCGATCGGGTGCTGCATTCCTATCCGTTTGAACTATCGGGCGGCATGATGCAGCGAACGATGATCGCGCTCGGCTTACTATGCAATCCCCCCTTCCTGATCCTCGACGAGGCGACGACCGCCCTCGACGTGATCACGCAGGCGCAGATCCTCCGCGAGGTGAACCGCTTGAAACAGGAGTACAATCTGACCGCCCTGATCATCTCGCACGACGTCGGCGTCATCAACGCGACCACGGATGCTGTCGCGGTCCTCTACGCCGGTCAACTCATGGAGGTCGCACCGAAGAGACGGTTCTTCGCCGCCCCTGCCCATCCGTACTCACGGGCGCTCATCGCGTCGGTCCCGCGTCTGAGTGGGCCACGCCAGCGCCTTGCGGCGATCCCGGGGAACCTGCCCGATCTGCTTGATCCGCCGCCGGGTTGTCGCTTCGCACCACGTTGCCCGTACGTCACCCCACGCTGCTCGACAGCGGTACCGCCCTTGTACGACCTGGGTGATGGTCAGTTCGTCCGCTGCGTGCTCTTCGAGTCACGACCGATCGCACACCCAGCCGAGGAGACGATGGCATGAGCGCAATATCTCCTGCACCGCTTCTCGACGTCACGGCGCTCCGTCGGCTCTTTCCGATCCGCCGGAGCTTCGCCGATGTCCTGACGCGCCGGTCGCACGCGGTCCACGCCGTCGACGCGGTCAGCTTCACCCTCAACCCCGGCGAGATCCTCGCACTGGTTGGTGAGAGCGGCTGCGGCAAATCGACCACCGGGCGGCTGATCGTGCGCCTCGATACCGCGACCAGTGGGGCGATCCGGTTCCGCGGGCACGATGTGACCCACCTCGGAAGTGCCGCATTGAAGCAGTTCCGACGGCAGGCACAGATCATCTTCCAGAACCCGTTCGAGGCGTTCGACAGCCGACAAACGATCGCTGCTTCGTTACAGCAGGTGCTGCATATACACGACATCGGCACGCAGCAGGAGCGTCAGGCGCGCATCGTCGCGGCGCTCGCAGGCGCCGGGATCGTGCCTGCGGGGGACTTTCTCAGTCGGTACCCGCATGAGCTCTCCGGCGGCCAGCTGCAGCGCATTGCCACGGTGCGTGTAATGCTGCTGGAGCCCAATCTGTTAATTGCTGATGAGCCGGTCTCAATGCTTGATGTCTCGGTGCGGGCCGAGATCCTGAACCAACTCCTTGATCTACGCGGATCCCGCCAGATGGCGATCGTCTTCATCACCCACGATATTGCCGTTGCGCGTTATATGGCGGACCGGATCGCGGTGATGTATCTGGGTGCATTTGCGGAGATCGGACCCGTCGACGACGTGATCGAGAATCCGCAGCACCCCTACACGAAAGCGCTCCTCTCGCACACGCTGCCGATCGGTGACGAAGTGATCGGTGAGCCGCTCGAGATTCCGGGCGACCCACCAACACCGATCGACCTTGGTGTCGGCTGCCGCTTCGCCGATCGGTGCCCGTTCGCCTTCGAACGCTGCCGCATGGAAACGCCGCGCCTGCAACCCGTCGATCCCAGGCGGCAGGTAGCATGTCACCTCATGGATGACTGAGCGTGCGCGACATGCGCCGACCTGGCGTTCGGCGAGCGCGGCCTGACGGTGACGCTGCGCCGCGCGAAGGGCGACCAGGGGAGCGAGGGGCTGAAGAAAGGTATCCCCATCGTCCCCACGCACGCGGGGGTGAACCGACCGGATCGCCGGAGGAGTCGAAAGCCGCCGCGCGACGACCGATCGGCCGATCACTCATCCTACCGGAGTCACCCGCTCCTTCAGATGCGATTGCCCGGAAGGAGGGGCCGGGCTGGAATTGGGAGCACGCTACGTCGTATGAGGCTGGTTCTTCCGCGGAGAGGGTGAACACCTCAGCCACGGTAGAGCACGCGCTGTCTCAGTAAGTCGAAACCCGCCCTGCCATAGTGGAGTAGGCGGCCAGCGAGGTGCCGCATCGGCCCTTTTCCAACCGCCCTCCCCGAACCGTGCGTGCAAGTTTCCAGACCGTTGAAAAATGGGTGGTCGAATCGTAGCATCGTCTCCTTCTCTTGTCCCGCGAAGGAGGGATGCCGCCGTGATGGGTGCCAAGCTGCGGGCCTTTGCCCCGCTCACTGATGTTTCTCTCGAATCCCTCCTCCCCGACGACCACTTCTACCGCCATCTCGACCGCACCCTCGACCTTGCCTTTGTGCGTGAGCTTGTGGCCGATTGCTATGCGAGTGGCGGTCGTCCCTCGGTCGATCCCGTCGTCTTCTTCAAGCTCCAACTGGTGATGTTCTTCGAGGGCATCCGCTCGGAGCGGCAACTGATCACCGTCGTCGCGGATCGCCTGAGCCTACGGTGGTATGTCGGCTACGACCTCGATGAACGACTCCCCGATCATTCCAGCCTGACCAAGATCCGCGAGCGCTATGGCCTGAGTGTCTTCCGCCGCTTCTTCGAGACGATCACCGCGCGCTGCGTGGCGGCGGGACTCGTCGGGGGCGAGGAACTCTATGTCGATGCCACCAAAGTCGAGGCGAACGCCTCGCGCACCTCGCTCGTGCCCCGCTTCGCCATCGAGCCGCATTTGCGCGACCTCTTCACGCCGGACGAATCAGCCGAATCGGCGACCACACCCGTGCATGATGCGGCGTCGGATCGGTCTACGACGGATGCTGAGGCGCCACCGATTGCGCTCCCCGCACCCCTGTCCGCGGAGCAATGGACGGCCCTCGCCGACACGAACGCGCAGCGCCACGATTGGCTGGCGGAGGCGGGCAAACAGCGGCGTGAGGTCCAGAATCATCACGTCCGCAAGCGCCTCGCCGACTACGTTATCAGCACCACCGACCCCGACGCGACCTTCATGCATCGTCCGGGGAGCAGCACCCGCCTCGGCTATCAGGCGCATTACGTCGTCGATGGCGGCAAGGCGCGGATCATCGTGCAAGCGTTGGTCGCGCCCGCCGAGGTGAAGGAGGGACAGCCGATGCGCGACCTCGTCTGGCACACCTGCTTCCGCTGGCATCTGCATCCGCGACAGGTCACCGCCGACACCGCCTATGCGGGGATCGAGAACATCATCGCGCTGGAAGACGCCGGCATCCATGCCTACATCCCGCTGCCCGGGCCGGACAAACGGCGGATCGGGTTCAGCCAGCAGGACTTTCGGTACGATCCGCCCTCCGACACCTATACCTGCCCACAAGGGACGGTACTGAAACGCCGCCAGCGGAAGCGGCAGGGTCGCTCGATCCACTATCAAGCGCCCGCGCCGGCATGCAATCGTTGCCCCTGCAAAGCGCGCTGCACGCCGGGCAAAGCGGGACGCACGGTGCAGCGGAGCCTGGACGAGCAATATCTCGACCGCGTGCGCGGCTATCACGAGACGGCGGCGTACAAGAAGGCGATGCGCAAACGCGGGGTCTGGGTCGAGCCACTGTTCGCGGAAGCGAAGGGATGGCACGGCTTGCGCCGCTTCCGGCTGCGCGGGTTGGTGAAGGTGAACGGCGAGGCGTTGCTGACGGCGAGCGGGCAGAACCTGAAGCGGCTGTTGAGTACGCATGGTTGGGGGCGGCGGCCGTATCCGGGAGGAGCGCTCGGAGTGGTGATTGCGACGCTATTCATTGTGCCCGCTGGATAAGCATGGCAACAGGATCAACGCACCTGGCGATCAGGTCCCGAGCGGATTTTTCAACGGTCTGTATTTGTGGAGCATCATGTGAGCCTTCCGTGTCAAGCAGCTGATCTGCACAGGGCCAAATCTGCTCTGTGGGCGGACGCCTCGCCGTATGATGTGAGACACCGGCGTGCAGTGACGCTGGCAGGAATGG
>CALBSO010000093.1 GCA_937968015.1 uncultured Thermomicrobia bacterium | reverse complement strand
CTACACGCGTAAGATCGTCGGCAGCGTCAGATGTGTATAAGAGACAGGCTACCAACCGCCGCCCCCACCGCAGCGGTAGCGCGGCGGTCATGCGCGCGGTGATAACGCGGCACGGACGGCGAACGGCAGGGCAATCCGCCCTGCCGTTTTCCACGCACACCGGGCGAACGAAAGCGTCGCGTGGCGTGCTGATCGCGTTCGCCATCGCGATTCTCCTCTCCGGGTGCGGGGCGAAACCGAAGCCGCCGACCGCGCCGATCCGCACACATCTGGAGGATGCGGTCGCCTACCTGCCGCGCATACCGACCGCGACGCTCTGGCGGCGGTTTACCTTCAACGACTGGGAGGGGCTGCGGGCGCGGGCTGGTCTCGGCGATACGCCCGTTGCCGACTGGACAGCGGACACGCACGTCAAGGCGTCGAATTCGTTGCAGGAATGGTTACTTCCCCCTGGTTCAGTCCCCACCGCCACCGCGCTTACCCCCCTCGGAGTGGACGCGGCGACGCTCCGCTGGCAGATCGCGCTCGACGGCGCCGATGATCAACCCGTGGCGCGGCTCATCACGATCCCCGTGCGCGCGGACCGCGCGCAGCAGGTCGGCGCGGCGCTCGCCCCGCTCGGCTATGCTCCGCTGGCAGCGCGGACCTCGCAATCCGACGAACCGGTGGTCTACGAGCGGGCAGCCAACGCGACGACGCCCCTGCCCGCACTGCTCGACCGCGATGCGGCGGCGCTTGTGGCAAGCCCATCTGCCTTTCTTACCGTCCATGACATGGCGCGTGTGCCGGACGCCATCGCGGCGTCGGTCCCGAATGGCGCGAACCTCGATGCCGTCCCTCTCTTTCACGGATTAATCGCGGGGATCAGCGATATCGAGGCGATGGTCATCTTCCGAATCGGCGCGGACGGCTATCGCGATCCGGCCGCGCCACCGCTCGACGCGCCCTACCTCCCCTTCGACGCGCTTGGCGCCGCGCTCCACATTACCGACGCCGGCGCGCAATACGTCACGCTCGCCTTCCACGTCCGGGCGCTCCCCGGCGGTCGGCTGCCGGAGGGGATGGCGGAATGGTGGGCGACGCGCTTCGGACTCGATCAACCCGACCCACGCGCCGAATACCTCGAAGCGTTCGGTAATGACGGCTGGCTCTTCGCCCGCTACCGTATCCGCTCCCCGGACGAACGGACCGACGGTATACCGCGCGACGAAACTCCCTTCTGGAAGGACGTCACGACCTGGCAATCTCTCCATCAGCGCTGGATACACTTCGCCCCACGCACCGCGGACCCGATCCCTCGCATCGGCCTGTGAGACGAGCAGCCGCCAGCCGCCAGCAAACAGCGAGCAGCGAGTGATAGCGGGGTGAGCCAAACCCATCATGCGTTCGTCTCCCAGCGATCGTTGCTCTGCCACGCAGAGAATCTCTTCAGCGATGGATGACGAATAGTACGTCACGGCGGAAACCCGTGCATGCTGTCCGCTGTCTGCCGCCTGTTTCCAGGTGTACGTTCTCCTCCAACACCCGTTGTGGTAGACTCATGCATCATTCGCATGGGGCTTGAGAATGGGCGATGCATCGTGGTCGAGCGCGAAAACGGGAGTAGCGGAGACGGCGAGGAAAAGGGGGCAGCCAGTGGAGGAAATGACACGGATCGAGCGGGTGCGCGCCGCGGTGAGCGGTCAGCCGGTGGACCGGCTGCCCCTCTGCTTCTGGCATCACTTCCGCCCCGGCGGGTCCGGCGCGCGGATGGCGGAGGTGACGCTCCGCTTCTTCGATCAGGAGTTCGATCTCGACATCGTCAAGATTATGCCGGACCTCCCCTACCCCTTCCCGCGCCAGGCGGTGCGTGAGCCCGAGGATTGGGCGCTGATCGAGGCGGTTGCCCCCGATCAGGGGATGTTCGGCCAGCGGCTCGTCGCCATCCGCATGCTACGCGAAGCGCTCGGGGCCGAGACGCCGATCATCCTGACGATCTACAACCCAGTCGCCGAGGTCCGTCGCTTCGCCGCTGATGCTGAGACATTCACCCGCCATCTGCGCGAGCATCCCGCCGCGATCCACCACGCGCTCGGCGTCATCGCCGAGAACCTGCAACGAAATATCGCCGCCGCCATCGCCGCCGGCGCCGACGGCGTCTACTACGCACTACAAGGGATCACGTCGGACGGTCTCGGCGAGATCGGCTACCGGGAGTTTGGCCGACCGTACGATTTCACCGCCCTGCGTGGTGCGGAGAGTGGCTGGCTCAATGTCTGCCACGTCCACGGCGATCATGACCTGTTGATGGACCTCGCCATTGATTATCCCGTCCAGGTGCTCAGTTGGAGCGACCGATTGACGGGGCTCTCGCTGCGCGAGGTGCGTCTGAAAAGCGACAAATGCTTCATGGGTGGGTTGCACGAGTTCGGCGCCCTCGCCAAAGGCGACGAGCGAGCGCTGATCGCCGAAGCAGAGGACGCAGTGGAGCAGACGGGCGGCCGGAAGTTCATTCTCGCGAATGGCTGCTCCGTGCCGGATGAGACGCCCCATACCCATCTGCACCGGGGACGCGCGGTGCTCGGTGATATACGACCACAGTGAACGTGCGATATGTACGCGTCCGTACAACGTGAAAGTCCACCCGGGTGGACGGGAGTAACGGGGTAGGATAAGGGCGATGACGGCGGTGGCTGAGTCTCCCCAAACGATGAGACCGAGCCGGGCAATGCTGCTCCGCGCGGTCGCGGCACGCCGGGCGGCCCGCGATCCGTCGGTATCCCTCTCCATCGTGACCGATGTGGATGAGGCGGTACTCATCCAGCAGGCGCGTGACGGGAGCCGCGAGGCGTTCGGCGTGCTCTACGAGCGGCACCGCGCAACGATTGCGCGCTATGTCGTCGCACGCATCCGTGACGCGTCGGATTCCGAGGATCTCACCGAAGCAATCTTCGAGAGTGCGTGGCGGGCGATGGGCCGCTATCGCGAGCAGGGTGTTCCCTTTCTCGCCTGGCTCTACCGCCTGGCGCATAACCGCGTCGTGGATCATTATCGCGCCCTCCGCCCGACCGTCACGCTCATCCCCGAAGTCCATGAGGGCATCGAGGATACCGGGCCGCCGCTCGATCTCAATATTGACTCGGCGGATCTCCTCAAGGCGCTCCACACCCTCACCGACGATCAGCGCGATGTGATCGTCTTGCGCTTCGTCCAGGGGATGAGCGGGCGCGAGGTAGCGCAGGCAATGGGCAAACGGGAGGACGCCATCCGCGCGCTCCAATTCCGCGCGCTCGCCACCCTCCGTCGCATACTGTCGGGTGAAGAGATCCAGACATAGCGGGATCAGGCTATTGGCGTCCTTGTGCTCGCCGCTCCGAATTGCGTACCGGAATCTCCGGATTTCACCACAGTGATCCGTCCGGGGTGATGGCAGGCGGTCATCACCACGCGGACCAGCCGCCGTCAACCAGCAGGGTGTGCCCGTTCACCATATCGGCTGCCGGCGAGGCGAGATAAACGACCGCGCCGACGATGTCAGCCGGTTTCGCGATGCGGCCGACCGGGATGTGCGCGACTGTCTCCTCATAAAATGCCTCATCCTGGAAGAGCGTCGCATTCGTCTCGCTCTCCACGAAGGTCGGGCCGATACAATTGACCCGAAGACCATAGCGTGCCCACTCGACCGCGAGGGCCCGGGTGAGATTGATTACTCCGGCCTTGCTGGCGCAATACGCCGCGCGCCGCTCGTAGCCGTTGACGCCCATCTGTGAGGCGATCGTGATGATTTTCCCGTGCTTTCGCGCGATCATCCCGCGCCCCACCGCCTGCGACATGAAGAAGACGCCCTTCAGGTTGGTGTCCAGGATACGGTCCCATATCTGTTCCGTGACATCGAGCGCCGCTTGGGGGGTGTTGACCCCGGCATTGTTCACAAGGATGTCAATTCGTCCGAACCATTCGAGCGTCTGTGCGACGGCCGCGTCAATCAGGTCGAGGCGTGTGACATCGAGCGGTACCGTTCCTGTTTCCGTGCCGTAGTCGTGCTTCGCAGTCTGCGCGGTCGCTTTGGCGGCGGCGAGGCGATGGGGAAGTTCCGTGAATACGACCGTGGCGCCCGCAGCGGCGAGCGCGAGGGCGCTCGCCCGCCCGATGCCCGTCCCGGTCCCCGTGACCAACGCTACCTGGCCGTCCACGCGTAGACTGGGGAACTGCATGCGATGCCTCCGCTTCAGTATGGCAACCAGCGACATTCCGCGTCGCCGCCACGATCATTCATTATTCGCTCTCGTTCGGGCGGATCGTGATCGTTTCCGGGCCCCAAAGGTCACGCGTCCGGTGCGTCGTCAAGGTCTGCCACTCGTCGAGCATCCGCTGGATCTCCGGGTGGCTGTACCATGCCTCCCATGCGGCCAAGTCGGCGAACTCGTAGGTTGCTACCTTGCGCGTTGGGCCGGCGATCGTCGTGTAGGCGCGGTATTCGATTACACCCGGAACGTTGAGGCTCTGCTGGATAGCCGGGGCGAGCCATCGCGCATATTCCTCGCGAGTCTCCGGCGGAATATCCCACTTCAAGACATACAACACCATCACCCGGTACCTTCCGCAACATCGCGCGCTTGACTGATCGGTTCCCAAGCATCGAGTCCGGCTGTGATAGGTAGCGCATTCGCGATCGTGCGACCACCGCCACCTGCACGACTGTGGACACTACCTGCCGGCCAATGCGCGGGGTAATCGGCGGCAGTCCCGTTTGCCCGACGATGATCGCTCCACACACGGCGGAGGGCAAAGGGATCGTCTCCGTAGGCGATTAGGATGCAGGAGTAGTGCCACGATTTCGATCCTAATACATGACAATTTTGTCATCTTTACAGATGCCCTGCTCTTCGGTATTTGGCATACTTCTTGCTTCCTCGGCTGGTGGAATCGCGGATGAAGTGGAGGATAGACGCATGACAGCCAGGAACGATCTCAAGCGCGGGATGAAGCAGGTGCGTGACGCGGTTGATCGCGTGATGCGTGAGGCAACAGAGGGCAGCCAAGATGGCAGCCACATCAACGTCGCACGACGTACAAACATCAAGGTCGCGAAGAACGTTGGGCACAACGGTGGCACGGTCCATGCTTCCGCGACTCAGGACGCCCCGATCGTTCAGGACGGTAGCGGGGCGAGCGAAGAGGGAACCCCAAACGGTCATCCCTCGGAATAATCGGTAGGACGCGAGCGGCCGGCGCCGTGTCCTGGGACTCGTAAGGAGGCATTGCATGGCAGATGAGAAGAAGCAGCCCAAACTCACACCGGAGGAACTCGCGGCGCAAGGCGGCGAAGAAATGCCGGACCGCGAGGAGATGAGCTTGGTGAACCTGAACGCGGCCCTCCCCGTGAACGCTGCGGTAGCGGCGAACGTTCTGTCGGACAATGCGAAGGCGACCGCCGATGCAACGCAGACCGCCCCGATTACGCAGACCACCACCTAACCCAACCAACGAGGTTCGTTTGGCTGGTCCGCAGTGGGCCGCATGGAAAGAAAGGAAAATGACATGACGAAGAAGCGGCAGAAGGAACTGACCCCGGAAGAACTCGAGGCGCAGGAAGGTGAGGAGCTGCCTGACCGCGAGGAAATGAGTCTGGTGAATGCGAATGTGGCAGCGCCAGTCAATCTCGCCGCAGCGCTCAATGTGCTGTCGGACAACTCAACTGCAACGGCGACTGCCACGCAGACCGCTCCGATTACGCAGACGACGACCTAACCTTCTCGGAGACGTTGGGCGGGGGCGGCCACATGGCCGCCCCGGTGAAAGGGAATGTGGAATGGCAGACGATAAGAAGCGCGAACTGACTGCGGAAGAGATCGAGAATCAGGATGCCAGCGAACTGCCCGACCGTGAGGAAATGTCGCTGATCAACGCGAACATCGCGGCGCCGATCAATGCGGCAGTGGCAGCGAATATCCTCTCTGATAATTCAACCGCGACAGCGAACGCGACGCAAACAACGCCAATCACCCAAACCAGCTAAGTAGGCAGCCAATCGAACTTAGACGATTGCAAGCCTGACGTATGCAAGTT
>CALBSO010000092.1 GCA_937968015.1 uncultured Thermomicrobia bacterium | reverse complement strand
ATTCGTTTGCCACGCCAAGTGCAAACGGATGCGGGGTAAGTGTTGGCTAAGTCTGGAATGAATCCCCGCGATAGGGATCACAGGCTGAAGCCCGCCGAAAGGAGATAAGGAATAGCGCGTTGCACATCGCGTTTCCTCCTACTGGGTATTTCAACCAGAGGAGAGGATGTATCGTGATACGCACACCAATGTCACCAACGTTTCCGACCGGCCCCGCGATTGGCGACCTCTTCCCCGACTTCACGCTGCCTGACCAGCACGGCCGGCCGGTCCACTTCGCCGCCGCACGGGGCGGCAAGCGCGCGATGATCGTTGTACATCGCAGCGCGTCGTGGTGACCGTTCTGCAAAGCGCAACTCGTGGAGTTGCAGGCGAACCTGCCGACGCTTGAAGCGAATGGCATCGTCCCCTTCGCCCTCAGTTATGACTCCGAGGAGACGCTCGCCGCCTTCGCCGATGCGCGCGGCATCACCTACCCACTGCTCGCCGATGAGGGGAGCCGCTTCATCACGGCGCTCGGCATCCTCAACACAACCGTTGAACCGACGAACGATCACTATGGCATCCCCTACCCCGGCACCTATTTCATCGGCGCGGATGGCCGCGTGGCGGATAAAGTTTTCCACGACGGCCACCGGATGCGCAACGCCGCCACGACGAGTCTGCGCGAGCACTTCGCCCTCACCGTCGCGGGCAACGGGCCGCGCGATCGTCAGGAAAGCGACGCGATTGTTGCCGTGGCATCGCTCGATACCGGCGCCTTCGTGCGTGGGGAACGGATCGGGCTGCGTATGACGATCCAGACCGCGCCCGGTACCCACATCTACGGGCAGCCGCTACCCGATGGATACATCCCAATCACGTTGGAGATTGACGCACCGGAGACGGTGGTAGTTGAGCCGGTGCGCTATCCACCGCCGCGCACCCTTCATACCGACTGGCTCGACGAGGAATTGTCGGTGTATGACGGGACGATCACCCTGACGACCGCCCTCATCTTCACCGAACAACGCGAGGACGTGACGATCACCGCGACCCTGCGTTATCAGGCATGCACGACGGACGAATGCTTCCTCCCGGCACGGCTCACCTTCACGCTGCCGATGACCTTCCAGCCATTTGTGTAGCATCCGCAGAAGAAAACCCCGCTCCATAGAGGCTGGAGCGGGGTTTCGTGTCTACTGGTCAGTGCATGGGAGATGCAACGCGGAGCTTATCCCTTGTCGTCCCGGTTGAACGGGGCCGACGGCGCGGGCAGATCCGGAGCGCTCAGGATATGCGTGTTACCGCCGCCCGGCGCCTGAGTCTGCGGCGCAGTGAGCGCCGTCACCGTGTTGGCCGGGGCTGCGACTACCGGGGGCTGTTCGACGACTGCCGGAGCGGCGACCGTCGTGGTGGTGGTTGTCACAACAGGAGCCGCCGTCACCGGAGCCGCGACGGGAGCGGTCGCCGGTTGGCTCACCTCAAAGGGGCGAAAGAAGACATTGCCGGCGCCGCCGAACAGCGGATCACCGTTCCGGCAGTAGTAGCCTCTGCCAACAACGAACGCCGCCCGGCCATCACCACGGCACGCGTTGTTGTCATTGTAGAAGTACGTGCCGTTACCAACGTAGACCGCGCCCGCCGGGAGCGTGCCGCAGTTGACGTTGAAGTTGCACCGGTTGAAGGTGTTGAACGCACCGGGGCAGCCAAACTGACCACAGATGTTGGCAGTGAGAAATGGCACGTTCGTCACATTCCCCAGCACAAAGTTGGGGATGAAACCGCCCACGAAACCGGTGGTGAACGGGAAGATGCGCTGCCCCGTGAAGGGATTGACATCAATCAGCACGCCGTTACTGTCGGTCACGACCTCGACCCATCCGTAGATGTTATCGAAGTACGGGGGTACGATCACCGTGTTGGGCGGGTAGCCGGAATTCGTGGGGGCGGGGGCAGGGATATACGTCGTGCCAACATTCGTCGTGCCAGCATCCGTGATGAGGTACGCCGTACCGTCTACGACGCAGGTCGTGAAGTTGATGCGGACGCAGTTGGGGGGCGCTGCCGCGCTCGCGGCCATGCTGTGGCTCAACGCGAGAAAGAGCGCGATCACGCCCGCCGCCCCAAGGACCGCCCAGCGCACCACCGTACGCGTCAGGGACGCTGGCGCCACTGCCGAGTAGCTCTTCGAACTTGCCATGTCCATGTGAACCTCCTGTAACGAAATTCCGCGCAAACTCCACCTTTGCACCCATCAGTATACACGCAGTTCACCAAGAAAATCTACCCGATGTAAAAAGTTTGTCACCGTTGTGCGCGGTGGCATGCCGACCATCAGGTCGCTCCATAAGACGCCACAAACCGCCCGCCGGTTTCATCGCCGACACGACGTGACATAATACATCGCCGATGATAGAATGCCCGCGCGAACAGTCTGCGGTGTGGGGGGAAAGATCACTGATGAATCTGCTGCCGCACGGCCACCGGGCCGGGATCCGCGTGACGAGTCTGTTGATCGCGAGCCTCTGCTGCGCGCCGCTCACCACCTTCGCCGCGCCGCCACCGGTTGGCGCGCCGGGGCAACAAGGGGCACAATCCTTCTCCGGGCCAGCAGGAGTGCGTATCGGGCCGACCGACCCGCAGCAGGCGATGACCCTTGCCATCTCCCTCAAGGTGCAGGATCAGCACGCGCTCGACACCTTCCTGCATGACCTCTACGACCCAGCCTCGCCGCAGTTCCACCACTACCTCTCGCCCGCCGACTTCTCGAAGCGGTTCATCAGCGGCGGACGGCAGGCGGTGGGAGACTTCCTCAAGAGCGCGAAATTGTCCGTCACCGATCGCGGTATTGGCTCGATCATCAACGCGACCGGCACGGTGGATCAGGTCCAGACCGCGTTCAAGGTGACTATCTCGGATTACCAGGACGGCTCAGGCACTATCTCTGCCGCCGCCGATGTCGCCCCCACGCTGCCGCCGAATGTGAGCGCGAATATTCAGGCAATCGCCGGGCTGGACAACATCATCACCCCACCGAAGACACACATGGTCGCCGCGCCCGCGCCCGAAGAAGGCAGCGCGCCCGTCGCACCGATGACCGGCGCGACGGGTTGCGACGCCGCGCGGAGCGTCGCCTCCACCTTCGGCGCGTACACCCCGAACCAACTCCAGATGGCGTATAACTTCACGCCCTTCACGCAGCGCGGCGAGCAGGGGCAGGGGCAGATCATCGGCCTGATGGAAGTGGATGACTTCAAGGACGCCAACGTCGCCGCCTACCAGGGCTGCTTCGGCACGAACGTCCCGGTGACGCGCGTGCCGGTGGATGGTGGCACGCATCCCGGTGTCTTCGAGGAAGAAGTCGAACTCGATATTGATGTCTACCTCGGCATGTTGCCGAAACTCCAGCAACTGCTCGTCTACGAATCCGACTACCGGATCTCCTCGATCATTGACTCCTTGCAGACGATGGCAAATGACAATCTCGCCTCGGTCGTCAGCATCAGTTTCGGCGGCTGCGAGCAAAACCGGAACGTCAATACCTTCCTGATGCCGGAGAACACGATCTTCGAGCAGATGGCGGCGCAGGGGCAGAGCGTCTTCGCTGCCTCAGGCGATAGCGGATCGCGCGATTGCCTCCTTCATCACACGCCGAACGCGAACACACTCGCCGTGGATGACCCGGCCAGCCAGCCATACGTCACCGGCGTCGGCGGCACCAAGCTGACGATTGACCCGGCGACGAACGTCTACACGAGCGAGACCGTCTGGAATGGTTTCGGCGTGGGCACAGGGGCAGGCGGCGGTGGCCTGAGCAGCGTTTGGCCGATGCAGGACTATCAAACCGGGCCAGGCGTCGCGAATTCCTACAGCAACGGCAAGCGGCAGGTGCCCGATGTCGCCGCGAACGCCGATCCGAAGAGCGGCTACATCATCTACTCGACGGACCCACAAGGTTGCCTGCGTGCCACCGGAACCGCCATCCCGACCTGCTTCATGGCGACGGGCGGGACGAGCGTCGCCGCGCCGATGTGGGCCGCCGCCGCGACGCTGACCAACCAGCACCTCCTCACGGCGGGCTACCCGCGCCTCGGCTTCGCCAACCCAATCATTTATCGGCTTTTCAACAGCAATGCCAGTCTCTTCCACGACATCACGACGGGGCATAACTGCTTCGATGCGTCGTGCGACAGCACCACCGATCCGCACTATCCCGCGACGGTGGGGTATGACCTGGCAACCGGCGTCGGCACCTTCGATGCATTCGCATTCAGCGACGCCGTACTGAACAGCCTGCCGCATATCACCGGCACGCTCCCGACGACTGGCCCGGTGACGGGCGGGGCGACGGTGACATTCACCGGCACGAACTTCCAGAACGGCACGACCGTCTCCTTTGGCGGCCTCCCCGCGACGAATGTGCAAGTCCTCGACCATACGACGATCACGGCCGTCTCGCCCGCGCACGCGGCGGGCGCGGTGGATGTCGAGATCGTCACCGGCGGTATCCGATTTGCCCTTCCCGGTGCGTACACATACTCGTCGCAGCCATCGCCACCTACAGCATCACCAACGCCCGGCACGGCGCCGGCGTCATCCGCTCCCGCACCGACAACGCGGAAATACATCGTGGCGAATGCGGGCGGCGACAGTGTCAATGTGCGGGACGCGCCGAGTATGACGACCGGGAAGATCATTACGAGCGTCGCGGAGGGGACAGACGTGCTCGTCACTGGCCCCGCAGTGGATGGCGACGACGGCACATGGTATCCCGTCCAGATCGGGGACAAGTCCGGCTTCATGCTTTCGCAGTACCTCAACCCTGCCAGCGGGTGAACGACGGCGACCGCACAGGGTACCCCCTCAAACCCCGCCGCCCATGCCACGGTGTCGTGGGAAATCCTTGGCATGGTGCAATGTGTGGCCCGCGATGGTGTATGCCAGCGCGCGCACGCTGACCGGACTCCCATCGGCCACCCCACCGCGCGCCCACGCCGCCGCATCCAGGCTCCGCAAGAGCGCCACCGTCGCGCGACGCACTGCCGCAAACTCCGCAACGACATCGGGGAGCGTGCGGTCGGCAAAGTTTGCCCCTGCCATGAAGACCTCCTGATCCATCCCCGGCAGCGGCGTTGGGTCATTGCGGGCGAACCACAAGGCACGGTACGCGAAGACACGTTCCGCGTCGGCGAGGTGCCCAATGATCTCTTTGATGTTCCACTCCTCCGGCGCGGGTCGCCACTCCGCCTGTGCCGGGGTGAACGACGCCAAGGATGCGACGGTCTCCACGATCTGCGCGTCGAGGAAGTCAACAATGTCGGCATCGGGTACGAGACTGATGTATGTGTCGAAGTACGGACGATATTCATCGGCGGCCGGTCGGCCGGGATTCACATGGGTCATTGCTACCTCCGTCATCAAAGAGGCGACATCCATGAGAGATGCCGCTACAAACATCTACCCACTACATGAACCGCGCCGCCGAGAGGAAGCCGATGTCGTGCCGCGTCGTGCCATCGAGGGCGAGGTCGGCCATTACCTCGCCGATCGCGCTGGCGAATTTGAAGCCGTGGCCGGAGAAGCCGCAGCCATAGACGATATTGGCAGATGCGGGATGACGATCGAGGATGAAATGGCGATCCGGCGTGTTTGTGTACATGCAGGTAAGCGTCCTGAGCACATTGCCCGCCGCGCCCGGCATGTAGCGATCCAGCACATCGCGGAGCATGGCAATCTCCGCGGCGTCCACATCGCGCCGGATCGTCTGCGGCGTGCATACCTCGCCGATGTCGTGCCTGCCGATCTTTACGCCCTCGCCGGGAAGCGCGGGGAAGCCGTAGTAATCACCCTCCGTCACCTGCATCAGATAGACCGGGCAACGCTCCGGCGCGAACAACTCCGTCATGGTCGGCGCGAAATGGACATTGACGATCCGCTGCACCCGGAGCGGCAACTCGATGCTGCCTAAAGGCCCCCCGCGCAAGAGTTCGTTCGCCCACGGCCCTGCGGTGATGACGAGTTTCTCTGCGGTGTACGCATCCTGTTCAGTCTCCACCTCCACGCGCACCTCGTCGCCGCCCACAGACCAGCGGCGGACTGGAGTGCTGTGACGAATTGTCGCGCCATGTCGTGCCGCCAGATCGAGGTGCGCGAAGACGCATGCCTCCGGGTCGAGGATACCGGCGGTCGGCTCGTAGATGGCGACAATCTCCTCCGGCAACCGAAAGCCGGGAAAGCGCGCCGCGACTTCGGTGCTCGTCAGTTCCTCGTACGGGAGATGATGCAATTGGGCGCTCGTCCGCGCGCCGCCGACGAACTCGCTCTCCGGCACGCCTATATTCAGGCCACCGGTGATTGTCAGGAGATGGCGGCCCGACTCCGCTTCCAGTTCCCGCCAGAGCGTATACGCCCGCTGCACGAGCGGCACATACTCCGGCGCTTCAAAATACGCCTCGCGGATGATTCGCGTCGTGCCGTGCGAGGAACCGTTCTTGTGGCCGCGCGGGTACGCGTCCAGTCCGAGCACCCGTTGCCCGCGCCGCGCCGCATGGTACGCCGTCGCGCTCCCCATCGCTCCCAGCCCGATCACAATGAGATCAAATCCTATCTCCAATGACACACCCCCGAAAACGTGACCCACGAATCCGCGCAGCGGGTGTCCGGAAGAGCACGAAGGAGAATAGCAGGACGACGCGATTGTAACAAAAGTACAGAAGCCGCCATGCCCTCCTTCCCCTTCGTGCGCTTCGTCGTTCAATCTGTTCCTATGGGAAAGCCGCATCGGGGCCAAGGTGGGTAGTATCGTTGGCAAGGAGGAGACGCGGGCCAAAGGGCTCGTCCTCGACGACGGCGAGCGCGGTGTTGTCAAAGTGGAAGCGGTAGCGGCTCTCACCACCGAGGTGAAGGAACCGGCTGAGGAAGGCGTTGAGGATCGCGCCGTGCGCGACGACGAGCACCGTACCGTCGTGCCCACGCTCCTGTAGCCAGCGAAGGGCTTCGCCTGCCCGCTCGTAGAGGTCGTCGCCGCTCTCCGCGCCGGGCGGGACGAAATTGCGCCGGCTCTCCATCCACTGCCCGTACTCCTCGGGGTACATCTCCTCGATTTCGGGCATGATCCGTCCCTCGAAGATGCCGAACTTGATTTCCCGCAGGAGCGTCGTGAACGCAAAGGGAACGTTGGGATGATGGCGCATAATGGCACGGGCGGTATCCGCCGCGCGGGAAAGGTCAGAGGCATAGCAGGCATCGAACGAATAGGAGCGCAACCGCTCCCCGATCCGCTCCGCCTGCTGCCGCCCGCGCTCGGAGAGGGGCGCATCCTGCTGCCCCTGAATGCGCCCCTCCGCGTTGTACGTGCTCTCCCCGTGCCGTACGAGCAAGAAACGCACAGCCCCTCCTTCGAGCGGAGTAACGAGTAACGAGTAACGAGAAGGGACCGCAGCCCCTCGTTACTCGTTACTCGTTACTGTCACTTTGTTGATCGTAATCGGCTCGGCAGGCTTGGAGCGGGCGCCGTCGCCACCGGGCAGGAGCGGCACTTTGACCATGCTGTCCACGACATCCATGCCATCAGTCACTTTGCCAAAGATGTTGTACTGCTTCGGCAGGCGGCCGCGCAGGTCCGCGACGCAGACGAAGAACTGGCTGCCATTCGTGCCGGGGCCGCTGTTCGCCATCGCCAGCGTCCCCTTCTCGTAGTCGCGGTGGCTTGGAATGCCCTCGTCCGCGAACTTGTAGCCGGGGCCGCCGCTGCCGGTGCCCGTCGGATCGCCGCCCTGCACGACGAAGCCGGGTACGACGCGATGGAAGATCACGCCATCGTAGAAACCCTCATTCGCGAGGAAGACGAAACTATTGACCGTCATCGGCGCCGTGTCGCTGTACAGTTCCGCCTCGAAGTCTCCCATCGAAGTCTCGAATTTCGCCTTGTACATCTTGCCGCGCTCCAGCGCGAACTTTGGCGCGCCCTGCGCCGCGTACTGGTTGTTTGCCCCTGCCATGGATACCTCTTTCCTGTGCGGCGGGCGGTTCACGAACCGCCCCTCATCTCCCCTTCCCTAATAAGGAAGGGGTCGGGGGTTAGGTCGTTTGGATCGTCACGCTCTGCATAAAGACTCTCTCGGTTGGCACCGACTTCTCTCCGCGCGAATCCGGCCGGGTCGGGGTGGCGGCGATCTTGTCAACGACATCCAAGCCCTCCGTCACCTTACCGAAGATGGTATAGAGCTTCTGTAGCTGTGCCTTCGCTTGGTCAAGGCAGATGAAGAATTGGCTCCCGTTCGTATTCTTACCGCTGTTTGCCATCGCAAGCACGCCTTTATCGTACGTGCGGTTGGCGGGGATCGGCTCGTCAGGGAATCGGTAGCCGGGGCCGCCGGTGCCCGTGCCGGTCGGATCGCCGCCCTGAATGACGAAGCCCGCGACGATGCGATGAAAGACCACGCCATCGTAGAAGTGATCGTTGGCGAGAAAGACGAAATTGTTGACCGTCACCGGCGCGGTGTCGGCGTAGAGTTCTGCCTTCATCGTTCCCTTGTTCGTGACGATGGTCGCGGTGTACTTCTTCGCTTTATCAATCGTCACCGGCGGCGGGGCCTTGTATTTATTATTGCGACTGGCGACATCCGGCGTGTTCGCCGCGACAGAGGCCGCCGGCACTTGCGATGCTACCACTGCCGCGCCACCCGGTACCGTCGAGGCAACCGCCTGTGCCGTGCTTGCGGCTCCGGCCGGGGCGGCGGACGCGATTGCTTGCGCCGTCGCCGCGAGGCCTCCGGGCGCGTTCCCACCCTTCGGTGTCTCCGTCGCGCTGCTTCCACCACCGCACGCCGCTAAGGCCACCGACGCGACGGACGCCGCGCCAAACGCCAGCACGCGCCGCCGCGATATTCGCGTGATACGCTCCATCTCTCTCTCACGCACGAAAATATTCCTTCCTTTCTCAACATACCTGGACGATCAACGAGGGTGGTCCATGAGCCGCCCCTACGACGGTACTGTTTCCGGGGTTCCCGCGAGGCCGAGCCGTTCCGCCTGCGTTGTGAGGGCCTCGATCGTGAAGGTGATATGGTCATCGAACTCCAGCCCGAGTTCTTCCGCGCCCTGCATGAGATCATCCCGGCTGACGGCCCGCGCGAACGCTTTGTCCTTCATCTTCTTGCGCACCGATTTCGCGTCCACATCCGCGACCCGCTTCGAGGGGCGGACGAGCGCGACCGCGCTGATGAAGCCGGTCAGTTCATCCACCGCGAAGAGCGTGTGTTCCATCGGTGACTCGCGCGTGACGCCGCTGAAGTCCGCGTGAGAGAGAATCGCGCGCGTCACGACCTCCGGGTAGCCGGCGGAGTGGAGGTATTCGACCGCCTTGAAGGGATGGCCGGTGCCGTCCATCGTCGGGTACTGCTCGTAATCGAGATCGTGCAGGATACCAACGACGGCCCACGCCTCCTCATCCTCACCAAAACGCCGCGCATAGGCGCGCATTGCCGCCTCGACCGCCAGCACATGCTTGCGCAGGCTTTCGCTCTCTGTCCACTCGCAAAAGAGCGCCCATGCTCGTTCGCGGTCCCGCGCGAGATCGGTTGTCACCGCGTCGTTCTCCTTCTTGCCGACTGCTCCGCACCGGCCACGCCCGGCCCGGCGGCGCATTGTCGCACAGCAGCGGAGCGCGGGACAAACGGGATGGGTGAAACCGATTGAACCACAGAGACACAGGGTGCGCAGAGAAAATACGAGAGAGTCATTTTCGGTCTCTCACTTTTTGATCTCTCTGTGTCCTCTGTGTCTCTGTGGTTCAGATGAAAACGCGGCTACGCCTTCGGCTTCTTGGGCTTTCGCGTCTCTTTACCGCCCTTGTCCTTCTTACCCATGTGCTACGCTCCTTTCACGTCTCTCTACCATCGCACGTTCCGGCGTTCGATGCAACGGTTTCCGACCCAAAAGCGGGCAGTGATATACTGCGTCGGCGATGAGAGACGCCGGAGGAGCAGATGACCGATCACCATTTTCGCCACCTGAAGCCGCACGATGACCCATTCAAAGGGCTGGATACCTTCCCCGCGCCGTCTGATGTGACGGTCGTGCGGATGGTTTCCGATGAGGTGACCGCGCGCTGCCCCGTTACCGGCCAACCCGACTGGTACGAGGTGACAATCATCTACCGCCCGGATCAGTCGTGCATCGAGTCGAAATCGCTCAAACTCTACTTCCAGACCTTCCGCGACGCGGGCATCTTCGGCGAGGCGTTCGCGTCGCGGGTCGCACGAGACATTATGGATGCATGCGCGCCGCATTGGGTACGCACGATGATCGTGCAGAAACCACGCGGCGGCATCACGATCACCGCCAGCGCAAAAGTTGTCCGGGAGTCGCGCGGATGACGCTCAACCGGCGCGCCATCGGCTACCTGCTCCTCGCGGGGTATGTCGCCGCGATTGTCGGGGCGAATTGGGCAATCGAGCGATTCGGCATCGTCCCCGTCGGCTTCGGGCTGATGGCCCCGGCGGGCGTCTTCTTCGCCGGCCTCTGCTTCGAGTTCCGCGACCTCGTCCAGGACACCCTCGGTCGCTGGTGGGCCGTGATCGCCATTCTGATTGGCGCGTCTCTTTCCGTGTTCATTTCCAAGCAGTTCGCCCTCGCCAGCGGTGTTGCCTTCCTCCTGGGTGAACTGGCGGACTTCACGATCTACACACCGATGCGGCGACGGTTCTGGCTGATCGCGATGATCGTCGCGAATACGATTGGCGACATCATAGACAGCGCGATCTTCCTCTATCTCGCCTTCGGCTCGCTCGATTTCATCACCGGCCAGGTGATCGGCAAGGCATACTGCACGCTGGTCCCCGTCGGCATCCTCTGGCTCATTCGCCGCATCCTCCAGGCCCGGCGCATCCCGGTCGCCGTGACATAATCGAAGCCGGTTTCCTCTCTGGGCGTATACTGGGTGCATTCGCGCCGATATGGCTCGTACGAGGAGGAGAACGATGCAGGGGCAACGCTTCACGCCTGAACCGCCGATCTATTCCTTCCGCGTTCGGATGCTCGGCTGCGCGGCCGGATACGCGCCGGAGAACGCGACGGAGATCCAGCGCGAGATCGAGATCGCCGCGAATCACACGCTCGGCGATCTCGGCTTCGCGATCCTCGACGCGTACGATTTCGACAGCGACCATCTCTGGTCCTTCTTCCTGAGCGGCAAGCCGTGGGATAAGAAGACAGAGTACGCCTATCACATGGGCGATTGGGACAGCGACGAGGGCGAGGACGACGAGGAGATGCTCGATTTCTTCCCCGAAGGGTCGGAGATGCGCAAACTCGCCCTGCTCGCGGAAGACCCCGCCTTCGAGGCGACGGAGGAACTGCCTGCGGAGATAGACCGGGCCAGATTGCAGGCGGAGATGGTGGCGATGCTCAAGGAAGCCGCCGCCGAAGCGCCCGAGGGGGATCGCGCGCTGATCGCGGAGTTCGCCCAACTGATTGAAAGCGACCCGAATGCCGACCCTTCAAAGATGTCCGAAGCCCTCCAGCGTTACCTCTTCGAGGACTGGCAGCCGGATGATGAGGCAGCGGAGGATGAGGATAATGAATCCGCGCTCGCGGCGGCGCTCTTCCCACCCGGCCTGGCGGGGCTTGATCTCCCCTTCCTCACCGACTTCGATGAATCGCCGGACGTGGACGACATTCTCATTCGCGACGTGCCGTACCCGGGCAAGACTGGCAAAAAGGAGTTCCTCTTCCTCTTTGACTACGGCGACGAGTGGGAGTTCGGCGTCAAGCTGCTTGATGCCAAGGGAAAACTGACCCCGACGGCCGACTATCCCCGCGTCACCGCCGCGCGGGGCGAGGCACCGCTCCAATATCCGCCGTGGGATGAAGACGAAGACTGGGAAGACGAGGATGAGGGCGACGAAGAGGGTACGCCGCGAATAGGCACCATCCTCCATTTCGATCCGAAGACTGGCAACGTCACGCGCGAAACTATTGAGATCCCCCCGAAAAAGCAGAAGACGTAGCGGCAGGAGTTTATGGAACTTCATTGGGTGAAGGTGGTGGCATCACTTCTTGTGCGATGGATTGGGCGGCGAGATGCTCCGTGACGGAGACGGCCTCACGAATGTACTGACCGGTGTTTCCCGCCCGCCGCGCCATCGCAACCATCTCCGGCGGGAAGCCCGTGTCAATAAGGACATTGATGCCATCGTCGGTCTGGATGAGGTAGCTCGGCACCGGATCGCCCTGCTCCCCGGAGCGCGCCAGTACCATCAAATAGAGCCGCATCGCTCGCTCCGACGACACCCCAGGAAGCACATCGCTCGCCGTGCCACAGCCTGCGTGGCGCTGCGTCCGCTCACACCGGCATCGTACGTCTGGTGTACTCCCGGCCGATCTTCGCGGCGCTCTCTCCATCCCGGCCGGCGCAGATGCGCACACCCTCGTCAATCCGCATCGCCACGTTATGCGCATAGACCGAACTGAGGAACCGGATGTCGTTCGCCTTGCAGGCGGCGAGAACGCGGCTGCGGGCAGCCTCCATCTCGGGCGGATAGGGTTCGTCATGATTATCGGGGAAGCCGAGCGACATGCCCATGTCGCCGGGGCCCCATTCGGCGAAGGAGATGCCGGGCACCTTCAGGCTCAGTTCGCAGTTCGATAGGGCGCGCTTGTTCTCGATCTTCAGGCCGAGCAGTAACTCGCCGCGCGGGTTGAGCGGCCACGGATCGGCACGGTCGAGATACTCGCGCACGGGAATGCCCCAGACGGCGGCGGCATCGGCCTGGCCACCGCCGCCGCGCCGCCCCTCATCCAGCCCCTCCCCAACCCCAACGCGGTTGAATGGATAGCGCGAGCACTCCACGAATGTCTTCACCGCCTCGGGCGACTCGGCATGGACGAGCAGCAGGCCGTGGACGCCGCAGGCGAGTACCTGCTTGATGATCCAGGAGTTGGCGCGCACGGCGTCCGGGCTGACACCATCGAAGGGCAGCGTGACGATGACCGCGGGGGTACGGTGGCCGCTGCGGGTCGGGCCACCAGCGATCAGCCCAGCCATGTAGGCGCGCAGTTCATGCATATCAAACGGGTGGTGCTCGATGTCGTAGACGATGTAATCCGCCCAGGTTTGGGCGGCCTGAACACCTGCCTCGTAACTCCGCTCGCCCGGCGCGGCGTAATAGATTGGCTGGCCCTGCTCGAAGAGTTCGACACAGCGGTTGACTCGCGGCACGGTGCGCTCCTTTCCTGCTCGCGCAAAGGCCCTTCCACATTTCGGGGCGACAGCAGTGTAGCACACACCGGATCATGCGTGAGCGCCACTTTCGAGGCGGTGTCGGCGATGAGATCCGCGTGGTATACTCCCCCTCACCACAGCGGGGCAGATGGGGGACGGGGTCATGGTTACACCGGCGCGACGGCAATATCTCGACATCAAGGCGCAGCACCCCGACGCGATTCTCTGGTTCCGCATGGGTGATTTCTACGAAATGTTCGACGAGGACGCAAAGGTCGCCGCGCAGGCCCTCCACATCACGCTGACGGGCCGCCCGTTCGGCAAGGATGGGCGCGTGCCGATGGCGGGCGTCCCCTATCACGCCGCGCATTCATATCTCGCGCGGCTGCTTCGGCAGGGGTTCCGCGTCGCGATCTGCGAGCAGATGTCCGAGCCGGGGCGCGGCCTCGTGGAGCGGGCCGTCGTGCGCGTCGTCACGCCGGGAACGGTCGCGGAACCGGCCCTGCTGCCCGCAAAGGAGAACTCCTACCTCGCCGCCCTCTGCCCCGGCCCGGCGGGCTACGGCCTCGCCTATGTGGATGTGACGACGGGCGAGTTCGCTGTCACCGAGTTCGCGGACGGCGATCCCGCCCTCTGCCGTGTCGCTGTCGAGAACGACCTGCTGCGTATCGGCCCGCGAGAATGTCTCGTCCCGAAGCCGGAATCGCCTGAAGACCCCGATGCCTTCCCGCACGGACAGCCGCAGACACCCGGCCACGTCACGTCGTACGACGCGCGCTATTTCGGTTTGGGGACGGCGACAGACGCGCTACGCGGGCACTTCGGTGTCGTCTCGCTGGAGGCGTTCGGCTGCGCGCATGCTCCCCTCGCCATCCGTGCCGCTGGGGCGATCCTCGCCTATCTCGGCGAGACGAACGCAATGCTGCTGCCGCTCCTCACCGGACTCAAGACTTACGCAACCGACGGCACGATGCATCTCGACGCCGCGACGCGCCGCAATCTCGAACTCCACTGGACGGGCCGGACACAGACCGCCGCGCACTCCCTCCTCGGCACGATGGATGGCACGAAGACGGCGATGGGCGGGCGCTTATTCCGCCGGATGCTCGCCCAGCCGCTCACCGATCGCGCCGCCATCGAGGAGCGATTGGACGCTGTCGAGGCGTTCGTCACGCGCACGACGCTCCGCATGCAGACGTTGACCCTGCTCGCGACAATCGGGGATATGGAACGTCTCACCGCCCGCGCCCGGCAGGAGGCCGCGACACCGCGCGAACTGCTCGCCCTCCGCGACGCGCTGCACGCCGTCCCGACGCTGACGACGATGCTGCACGACGCGGACTCGCCCACCCTTGACGCGCTCGCCGCCCGCCTCGATCCCTGCACACCGATTACCGACCTCATCAGTCGCGCCGTGCTCGCGCCGGAGGGCAAAGAGACCTGCCGCCGCATCCGCCACGGCTACGACGCCGATTTCGACCACCTCGTTCACATCGCGACGCACGCCCGCGAGACAATCGCGGCGATGGAGGCGGCGGAGCGCGAACGCACCGGCATCCGCTCCTTGAAGATCAAGTACAACAGCGTCTTCGGCTACGGCATCGAGGTCTCCCGCCCGAACCTGCCCCACGTTCCCGACGACTATCGCCGCACGCAGACGCTCACCCACGCCGAGCGGTTCGTCACGCCCTCCCTCAAGGAGTGGGAAGCGACGATCCTCCACGCCGAGGAGCGGATCGCGTCACGGGAGGAGGAGTTGTATCGCGGTGTGCTGCGCGAGATTGGTGCGGCGGCCCCGGTCCTGCTCGGCACGGCACGCGTGGTGGCCCTGGTGGATGTCTTCTGCGCCCTCGGCGATCGCGCCGTTCAGCATCGCTATGTCCGCCCGATACTCGCGGATGACACGACGCTGCGGATCGTCGCGGGGCGACATCCGGTCGTCGAGGCATCGCTGGCGAACACGGGCGAGACGTTCATCCCGAACGAGACGATTCTGGACACCGAAGGGCATCAACTCCTGCTGCTCACCGGGCCGAATATGGCGGGCAAGAGCACGTATCTGCGGCAAGTGGCGCTGATCGTCCTGATGGCGCAAGTCGGCTCATTTGTCCCGGCGGAGTCGGCGCGCATCGGTCTCGTGGATCGTATCTTCACGCGCATCGGCGCACAGGACGACCTCGCGGCGGGTGCGAGCACCTTTTTAGTCGAGATGATGGAGACGGCGGCGATTCTCCGCCACGCGACGCCGCGCTCGCTGATCGTCCTCGATGAAGTCGGGCGCGGTACCGGGACGGACGACGGCGTCGCCATCGCCCGCGCCGTCGTGGAAGACCTCGTGGGCCGCGTGCAGGCGCGGACGCTCTTCGCCACCCATTACCACGACCTCGCGGACGCATCGGGTCGCCTCCCCGGCGTCCAGGTCGCCTCCGCCGCCGTCGCGGAGGAGGACGGCAACGTCACATTCCTCCACCGCATCACCCCCGGCGCGATGGGCAAGAGTTACGGCATCCACGTCGCGCGCCTCGCCGGCCTCCCGCCGCACGTCGTCGAACGAGCACGGGAACTGGTATTGAACCACGAAGAGACGAAGAACACGAAGCGGAGCGCGAAGGACGGGGGAATGATCGGGATCGGGATCGGAATCGGGAGCGGAGATGGGCAGCGTGCGGATCCTTCTCAGCACTCCGTTGAGATGAATGGGCTGCTGGACGACCTGACCGCACTCGATCTCGCGCGGATGACACCGCTGGAGGCAATGATGGCGCTCGACCGATTGCAGTCTCGCGTCCGAAAAATATCGCATCACGACGGGCAGGAAGTCCGCAACGGACGCGACTGGGCGACACGCCATGAATAGCGAACAGTGGGAGCAGAGCGACACCGCGCCCTCAGCGCTCATACCGCCCAAAGGGCGCCCGCAGCACTCAGCGCTTCCCCGAATCGCTATTCTGCCGTCCGTCGTCGCGGAGCGGATCGCGGCGGGCGAAGTAATCGAGACGCCCGCCGCTGTCGTCAAGGAGTTGGTCGAGAACGCGCTCGACGCAGGAGCGCGGCAAATCATCGTGGAGGTGCGCGGCGGCGGGTTGGAGAGCATCCGCGTCACGGACGACGGCGGCGGCATCGCGGCGAACGAGGTCGCACTCGCCTTCCAGCGCCACGCGACGAGCAAACTGCGCGCCTTGGATGATCTCCTGCGCGTCCGCACGCTCGGCTTCCGGGGCGAGGCGCTGCCCTCCATCGCGGCGGTCGCGGATGTTCTCTTGCATACCGCGACGGATGGCGCGCCCGCCGGAACCATCTTGCATCTGCGCCACGGCGAGATCATCGAGGAAAGCAAACGAGCGCGCAGCCGAGGCACGACGGTGACGGTGCGCGACCTGTTCGCCGCCTTCCCCGCCCGCCGCCGCTTCCTTCGCACACCGCGCGTCGAGGCGCAGCAGATCGGCCAGACAATGCGCCGCTTCGCCCTCGCCCACCCCGCCATCGCCTTCACGCTCGCCTTCGACGGCCATACCGCCTTCCACACGCCGGGGAACGGCACCCTGACCGACGCGGCCGCCGCCTTGTACGGCCCCACTGTTGCCGCCCATCTCCTCCCACTCACCGCGACGGTATCGCAAGGAACAATCGCGGGTGTTATCGGTGATCGCGCCGTCTCACGTCCGAGCCGCGCGGCAGTGACGCTGATCGTCAACGGGCGCTGCGTGAAGTGCCCGCCGCTCGCCGCCGCGTTCGAGACGGCATACCGGCCCCTCCTGCCACGCGGGCGACATCCGCTCGCCGTGCTGCATCTCACCGTGCCGCCGGATGCCGTGGATGTCAACATTCACCCGGCGAAGGCGGAAGTGCGTCTGTTGCATACCGCGGCGCTCGGCGAGGCGCTGGCGGAAGCGTGCCGCGCCACGCTCGGTCGGCTGCCCGCGCTGCCACCGGACGACGCGGATTGGTCGTTTTTGCCTAACCCCCCAGCCCCCTTCCCGACGCGGGAAGGAGGAGAAATACGGGATCTGTTGTCGCTCGGTGGAATGCGCGATCTGTCAGCGCCGATGGCAGAGACGACGGTGCCGGAGAGCAACTTGCCGGCGCTGCGGATTGTCGGGCAATTAGAGGATCGCTTGATTCTCGCGGAGGGGCCGGACGGCTTGTACCTTGTGGATCAGCACCGGGCGCATGAGCGCGTGATGTACGAGCATCTGCGCGAGCGAACCCGGAACGAACTGGCAGATGAGGAGGGCGTCGAACCGCTCGTCCTCGCCCTCTCGCCCGCCGATGCGCGCCGCCTGACCGAGCGGATGCCCGATCTCGCGGCGGTTGGCGTGGCGTGCGAGTCGTGGGGGCGCAACACCTTCCTCTTGCGTTCCGTGCCCGCCGAATTTTCCGGTGTGGACGGTCTCGGCCCACTCCTGCTCGACGCGCTCGCCGAGGCGGATGACTACGCCGACGACGGCACGGATGCCTGGCGCGACCGCCTCTGCACCGCACTCGCCTGCCGCTCCGCCCTCCGGCGCGGCCAGCCGCTCTCGCCGGGCGCGATGCACGATCTCCTCTGTCGCCTCGGCGCGACAGACAGCCCGACCGTCTGCCCGCACGGCTCGCCGATCGTCCTCCACGTCGGCAGCGGCTTCCTCATCCGACAATTCGGCTGGCATGAGAAAGCGGACAGACGGAAACCCCGCGGCGATTCTCACACCGCGGGGTTTGGGAGGGGGAATGGGTAGCCGCCTTCTCCAGCGGCCACCGTTGGCTCAGTCGTCCTCGCTATCGAGGGAGCGATCGTCCCGGCTCCCGAAGACGGGCGGGCTCTGCACGGTCGCCGTGTTGCTGTCGTTGCAAACGACGGTCGGCGCGGCAATCTCCGTGATGACGAGATAGGTATCATCTGGCGTTCCGGTCGCCTCATGATGGAACCAGGCGCCCCGGCGATTCGCTCCCGTACTGATCGGGATGGTGGGCATACCATCTCGATGCAGGCGGGTCAGATTTCGACTTGCTCGGCGAAGATGGCGTCACAGCCGAGCGCCCGCCGCGTGCGGATCGTCGGATCCGCGTACCCCTGAATGGCCGCCATGACATCCCCGGCAGACCGGCGGGAATCCTCCTTCCAGAGGATGGCGGCGAGGGCGCTGATGATCGGTGTCGAGAAGGACGTGCCGACCCAGTGTGCCCAACCGGTTTGGTTCGACCCGCCGCCGATCGCCCTTCCAGCCGTCGGCAGGAAGGGGAGATCAATGGCGCTGACAACGCCTTGGATCGCGTCCGACGAACCGTCATATTCCGTTTCAACGACCGGATCGCTATCCGCATTGAGGGCGACATCGCCGCCGAATGTGGCGATGCCATTCTCGACGGTGCGGGGAAGTTCGTCGCCGCGGTTCGTGAATCGCGCGGCGCGGAGTTCCTGGCTGATCGCCGCCACCCCCAGTACATTGTCGAACTGCGCGGGGTAGCGTGGATCGGGCCGACGCAGACCGGAAACGTTATAGTTTCCCACCGCCGCAACGACCAATACACGTTGCGGGTCGAGCCAATCAATCACATCTTTGAGACTCCGGTGGGCGAGATCGTACAGCGCGGGGGCGTCTGCTTTCGTGGCCGCGGCCGGGAAGGCGGCAAACCATCTCGCGAGGAATTCTTGATACATCTGCACGCTGAATGTGAGGCTGAGATTGATGACCAGCCGCGTCTCAGCGGGCGTGCCGTCCAGCAGCGTGGAGGGCAGCAAACTGAGGATGTCCGTCAGTTCGAGCATATCGGTCACGGCCGCATCATCCATCGCCTGGATCAGATGAATCTGCGCGTCGGGCGCGATATCCTTGATGATGCCCGACGCGAACAGCCCGTGATCGGGTATGGCATAGCGCTTGGCGCGCAGGTCGTCAAGAAGCGCCGCGGTCTGGGCGGTATACCATTCATCTAACCGCCCCAGCCAAACCGGCAAGATTGCGCGAAGGTGGGCAAACTGATTGGCTGTCGGGAAGAACGGGGCGCGGAAATTGACCTTGCCGTGGCGGGTATGATTCGGTTGACCATCGGGGTACTTCCGGCCGGTGACTTGTTGCAGCAGCAGGTTATCCCCGAATTGACCCGCCGCAGCGTCCACTGCCGTATCGGGTGGCTTCGTATCAAGCACCGCGACGATCACGTTGGAGTCACAATCGTTCGAGGCATCGGCACGCGCCGCGTCAACCAACCCCTGCAGCGTGTCGCTTCCGCGTGCCGTGCCGTCAGGATCATCGGCGACGGGCCGGGAAAATCGAAACCGCCAATTGGGTACCGGGCCGACGCCCGTCGGTGGGACCGGCTCCGGTGGCGCGGCCGGGCCACCATCATCTTCATAGCCGCTGCCGACCGCGAGCCAGTTGGGCATCGCGGCGCGGATCTTCACCCCCGGCGGCATCTTCGCCGTTGACCCTGGAAATCCGAAGCCGAAATTGATCTGCATGACCGTCTTGCGCACAGTCATCATCCGCTCATCCATCCGCATGGCCGGATCGAGTTCGAGACGATAGTAGAGATGGCCGCGCATGGTCTTCGCGTCGAGATCGGGGAAGGCGCCACCGCGATTGTCAAGGTAGATCGTGTTGCGATCACCGCGACGTTCGAGTGGGATGAGCAGTTGCGTGCCGAGGAAATCGTTCACTGCGCGCAGCACGGAGTAGTTCCCGGAATCCCAGCCATAGATCTGCCTGCGGCTTGTCTCGTCTAGCTGCGTGGTGACATCAACGACGATGCAGATTTCGTCGGGCACGAAATCGAGTGATTGTTGATCCAAAGACGCGGCCTGCCGTGTTTCCGTGATTTCCATGATGGTCTCCCTCCCCAACGACAGACGTTCCCACGAACGCCTACACATCACCCCGGTCACCGACCAGCTGGAACGGCGCCCAATAGAATGGATGCGCGCCGCTTGTGGCGAGCAGTGCGCGTTGCGCCTCGCGGAGGGCGACCCCCGTAGCGACCCCCGCGCGGATACCCCCATAGAAGTGCCTCATGAGGCGCGCGGTTGAGCCATCCTCGACGCGCCAAAGGCTCTGCACCAGGGTCGCGGCGCCGGCGTACAGGAACCCGCGGCTCAGCCCGATCAGTTCATCGCCGCCCGCCACCACACTCCGCCCCGTCTCGCAGGCGCTGAGCGTGACGAGCGCGCCCCGTAACGGCAGATTGAAAATATCAACCATGCTCAGTTGGCCATCCGCGAGTTTCAAATGGGCAAACGTCGGATTGTCGAGCCGCGCTTCGCCGTGCGCCGCAAGATGGAGGATGCGATGCCGCGGGGCGGCGGACGCGAGCGCGTCGCGCGTCGCGGCCGCTTCGCTGAAGCATTCGCCGGGTAAGAGCGCCGCCACCGCCTCTGCCTCTTCGCGCACGGCGGGCAGGCGCCCGCCATCGGAATACGCGACAACGAGCGCGCTCCGGGAAACGGTCCGTGGACGCTCGGAATCGAGCCGGAGCAGGCTGCTCGATGGGGAGACCGAGACTTCCATTGACTCGATCAGGTAGCGCTCGCCATCATACAGTGCGTGAAACGGCACCGCATGCATCGGACCATACGGCACGACGATCAGCCGCTCATGCCCGGTGAGGTGCGTTGCGACCGGGGCAAAGAGCGCGCGATAGAGCGTCCCCAGGATGCCGCGCGCATTCCGACCGAGTCCATCGAGCGGCATGCCGTCTGCCACCATGCGACCGGCAGCGGTCAGATTGAGCTGCCACTGATGCAGGAGTCGCCGGATCTCGCTTGGTCGGACGGTCAGGGGCACCACCGCCAACCCCGCGGATGATACAACGAAGACGGTGGCATCGTCGGGCGTCAGGTAATACTCGAGGAGGATCGTACCCGCGTCGAGGGTCGGTGGCATGAATTGCTCGGCGGGCATGACGGCGACGCCGAGCCCTTCCGTGCGGTCAAGTGCGAGCCGGTCGAGGATGCGTGCAATCTGTCGCTCGCGATCGGCAATTGCCGCCCGGAGCGCGTCATCGGTCAGCGACGGCCCTCCCTGATCGCCACCGAACCCGTACCCGTACAGGCGGTTATAGAACCAGTTGTGCTCCTCACGCAGCCGCGAGAGAGTCTCCAGCATCGCCGCGTCCGCATCTTCACGCCCCTTGATCTGGACTTCGATGTTGCTCGCGAGGTAGTCCACCAGCGCACGCGATTTCGCGCGCTCCAGATACGCGAACGCGCGCTCGGGCTGCGAGCGCTGCAGACACACCGCGATTGCGTCCTCGTAAATGCGGAGTTTATCCGCGAGGAAGTGCGTCCGCAGTTCGATGGCGAGCGCGCTCTGCATCTGCTCGATGCTCACGACGGCATCGTCGTACGCGGCAAGCGCCGCATCGAGATCCCCGCGCGATCGCGCGATGTCACCGAGGAGATGATGCCCCTTGTGAGCAAGCCAGCGGATATCGTGCGCGTCGCTCGTCGCAAGCGCGGCACGGGCGAGGTGCGTCGCCGTCTCACTATCGCCCAACGCAAACGATGCCCGCGCCCGCACAAGATCCGCCTGCGCGTGCCGGATCGTCAGCCCGCGCTCCGCGAACAACTCCCCTGCCCGTTCCGCCCCATCGAGGGCAAGTGACCATTCGGCATCGGCGAGATTGAAAGTCGCGCGTTCGAGTGTGGCCAGCGCGACCTGCGTACTGAGGCCGGTGGACGCGAATGAGCGCGCCGCCGCATCTAACAGTTCCGCCGCCCGCTCGGTGTCACCAACTTGTGCGTGCGCCAGCGCGCAGAAGAATTGGGCGCGCGCGGCCTCGGTCTGAGCTCCGCAGCGCTCGGCCCGCGCGATGGTCTCTTCGGCCAACTCGCGCGCCTCATGATTGCGGTTAAGGTTGAGATAGCACTCGATCATGTCAATCGCGACGAAGACCGCCTCGATCTCCAGACCAACCTGCTCGAATGCCGCAAGCACGGCGGCGCAGGTCCGCAACGCGCGGGTATAGTGTCCCTGCGCGGCGTGGACATGGGCGACATTGTGCTCCTGCCGCAGTGCCGACAGTGTCTGGTTATGGCGCAGGTAGACCGGCCGGATTTCCTCGTACAGCTGAAGCGCCGTCTGGAAATCGCCCAACTCCGTCAGAAGGATCGCCTTGTTCGATCGCTGGCGGGCGGCTTGGAGTTCCGCCGCTTCGCCGAGCGAATCGAACATCATTTGCGCGCGATCGTAATGGCTGAGCGCCTCCGCGAACTTTCCCAACTGGGCGCAGACATCGCCGATGCAATAGTCAATCACCGCGGTCCGGCGCCAGACCTGGTGTCGGGCGAGGATGTCACGCGCCTGCTCCGCGACCGCAAGCGCCGCCTCGCCCCGACCGAGATGATAGGATGACCGGAGCCACTCCTTGCGCGTCCGCGCCCAGCCGATTTCGTCCCCAAGCGATTGGTAGATCGCCGCCGACGTATCCACTGCCGCGACGGACTCCTCGTACCGACCGAGGACACCGAAGACATCCCCCATCGCCATCAGGCCAAGTGCGCGGTACTCCGGTCTGTCCGCGGCCTCGCCCGCGGCAATTAGCGCCTCAGCGAGCCGCTGCGCGACCTGAGGATCACTATTGAGGTAACGTTCGGATTCATCCTTGAGGAGGGGAAGGAGCTCGTCTACCGGCAGATGCTGTGTGCAGTCTTTGATCCAGCCACGCGCTGCGTCGCCATCCAGCGTCAAGAAATGACGGATGGCGACGGCGGGCGTGATCGGTTCGTCATTGCCCGATGGAGAGGCCTCCGATGGTGATGTGATCGTCTCCAAGTGTTACCTCCATGTGGTAAGTCCCTGGGGTGATGTCATCGAAGGTGAAGTTGCCAACTTCATCAATCGCGGTCGTCTGCGTGATGCCGCCGTCATCCATTAAGACGACCGCACTCCCGGCAATGGTTTCGGGATCGTCGCCATTGCGCCAGAGCAGCCCGACGAGAGATGTCCGCCCTCGCCGCACCGGCGCACCGAGATCGAGCGTGATCGTCACATCGCCCGCCTGATACGTGCGCGTCGTCGCGTCCTCCGCCCCACGCAGGCTCGCGTAGGGCGAGGTGCGCGGTGGCGGGGGCAAGAGCGTCGCGACGATCCGCCGCATCCGCTCGACCGCACCGATCGGCGGCGCGTCGTCCCCGGTCGCCAGGAAGTCACGCAAGGTCCGCAACTCCGCCGCACACCGCGGGCACTCCACCACATGCGCCGCGATCCGGGTCCGTTCCGCCGCGGCAAGCAGACCGAGGTCATACTCACCGAGCGCCTGTGGCGATGGGCACGCGAACCGGTACAAGCGGCGCTGGAGATGACGCTGGGTGCGCGCGTAGTCGTCAGCGGCGGCGCGAAGGATGGGGTCGGACGCGATCTGCTCCTGTGCTGCCGCGGATGCCTCACCGTCTATGAAGGCAATCAGGTCATCCGGGCTCATCGCATCGGGATTCGCACCATTCGCCACAGCCATCATCCCCTTTCTCACTGACTAAACGCGGCGCGCGCCGGTTTTCGCGCATTCATGCCAAAAACGCGCGAATATTCGCGTTCCGGCGCAGCCGTTCGAGCAGATTCCGCTTGATCCGGTAGACATCGTCCACTGTCGCATACAATTGAGGATGACGCTCTTGCACCTCGCGCGGTTTCAGATCGAGGACGAAACAGCAGTACGCCACCCGCCGCTCTGCCTCATCCTGCATTTCCGCGACGATCGCCGCCCAGAGATCGCTCCCCGCCAGTTGCCCCAACGCGACATCAGCGACATCCGGCGTCTCGATGCCTTCCGCGACCTGATCGGTGAGGCGCTCGCGCCCCGCCGCATCCCGCGCGCGCATCTCATCGAGGAGGACACTGTGCGCGCACAGTTTCAGGTAACGTAAGAGCGCCGCCATGTTCGGAAAGGCGTCGAACCGCTCCGGTCTCACCGCCGTCCAGAAGCGGTCGAAGGTGCGGTTGATCCAGAACGCATCATCCTCATGCGTGCTGCCCGAGACTGGATGCCGCCGTACCCAGGCGAGCACCATGCCCTGGTACTGCGCGAAGACGGCTGCCCATGCCTGCTGATCGCGGTCACGGACGGCCCGCCGGACGATTTCGAAGCAGAACGCATCGCGCGACGGCTCGCGCCGGAGGAACCGCTCCGTCTCCTCGCGGCAGGCCGCGACCAGTTCAGTCAGTGGGATACGCCGGACGTCCACCGATCACGACCTCGCTCTTCTCGTCCTTGCCTCGTTCTCCGTACGCCCCGATGCCCCATCCGCGCATTTCGTCGGCACTTTGCGTCCGTAATGCCAGCGTGTCCCTTCCGATTGTTCGCCTACAATCCGTTCACGATACTACATACACATCGTCCTGCCAATATATGGCGCTGACAATCTTCCGCCATCCATCATGAAGGTGAGCGTCCGCGAAAACGCCGGTCGCGCCCGTTCATTCGATTGGATACGGCGGGCAGAGGCCGGCATACCGGAAAGGATTGGCGCAATGTTGGATTACATGACCGGCGAGGTCGCTCAGGCGATACAGGATGACCGGCGCGCGCAGGCCGCGAAGCGGGCACGGGTCGCGGAAGTGGAAGAGGCGCATCGCCCACATGGACAGGGCGCGCGGATGCGCGAGCGCCGCGCGGCAGTCGCGAAGGCATTGCAGGCGCTCGCGATGCGCCTCGCACCGCCCGCGCCTGCGGGCACGCCGCACCCCGGTATAGCAACGCGCGCGACGCATTAGCCCGGCAAAGACGCCCCGTCAGATTCTGGCGCGGCGTCTTTGCCGTACCCCGAGAGAAGAGGGAATCTGTCATGATTGACCGACGAGACGACCATCTCGATCCTGCCACGCCCTATCGGTTCGCGCTCTCGGAGCGGGAAGACCAACGGCACGGCGCGTCATTTGCCGAGGCGCTCACCCCGTACGAATACATGCTCACCTGGTGCGTCCTCGCCTTGCTCAGCGCGCGCGGCACGCCGTCTCCCGGTCGGCGTGTACCGGCATCATCGCCGCCCAACGGCATTCACCTGACAGCGCGGGAGACCGAAGTGATCGGTCTGGTCGCGCTGGGGCTGACGAACGCACAGATCGCCGCGCGCCTCTTCCTCAGCCGCCGCACGATAGACCAGCACCTCTCTTCGATTTACAACCGGCTCGGTGTCTCCTCACGCGCGGCAGCGACCCGCCTCGCGATCTTGAATAACGTCTGTTGAGTGGAGGTGCGATTCCTTGTTGCTGATTTCTACAGATAGGCGAAGACAGCCCGCACCCGGTCGCGCCGGACTGGTTGCGCGGCGTGCAGCGTGGCCTGGAAGCGGGCCGCGCCCTCCATACGGAGGGCTATCTGCTGTCCGGCAGGAAGCGGCGGGGTAGGGAGACGGGCAGGCGAAAGCCCGCCACCGTGGAAGGGGGGGGCGGGTTACGAGGACGTGGACATCAGGCAATGAATGAGCAGTCCCCATTCGGCGGGCTCAAGGTCGTAGGTGCGGCACACATCCTGGAGCGCGCGCCAGGTGGCCGTCGTCCGTGTCACGGCGCCGCCTGCCAGTATTTCGCGGAAGCGCTCTTGCGCGCGGCGGTACACCGCCAGACGGTACTCCTGCCGCTCCCGGCTCGCCACTCCGCGCGGCTTGCGGCGCGGTGCGTGCATGGTCCAACTTTTGGCGCTCCGGTCCGGCGTGTCGTCCCAATACATCTGCCCTGTCCTCCGCTGCCGCGCGATGTCGTCTCGTTGCGTGAGGTATCCCCTCACAGGACGATCATGCGCGAGGACGATGAACAGTGGCATGGCAGCGGCGGGTAGCGAGTCTGACGATCCTGTCATCGAAGCGGATCGCGCCATTTCCCTACGCGGTCACGAAATCGGCGCGGACGTATGCGGTGGCGCCATTTTGGAGCATCACCGGATACCACTTCTGGGTCGTGCTGTCGAACACCGCGACGCTCTGTGCGATAAGCACATCGCCCGCACGGAGCGTCACCACGATCTGGCTCGTAGATTCCGGTCTCACGCGAAGCACCGCATCCGTCACCACGCGCAGGCGCGTCCCGGCACGTACCGCATCGGTTGCGGTCGGTGGCGCATGTGTCGGCGTTGCGGTCCCGCCGGAGCCGTGAATGGCGTACGCGACGGCCCCCGCTCCGCCGCCCGCGACGATCAATCCGCCGACCGTGACGAGGACTGCCCGCCGACTGTATTGCCGTCCCACCGCTACCGGTTGTGACACCGGCGGTCGGGCGACCGGCGCGACCGGCTGGAGATTGACAATCGGCGTCTGCGGCGGCGCAATCGTCGCCGGGGTGGCTTGCTCTGCCAGTGACGGAATGATCGTCGCGGCGGCTTCCGTGGGGGTAGCGTCCTGATCGAGGGCAGGCGGTACGGCATCTATCGCCGTGACCACATCGGCCATCGTGGCGTAGCGATCGCGCGACTCGAACGCCGTCATCCGACGCACCAGACCGGCGAGCGCCGGAGGCTGGGAGTCCAATGCGCGCATGGCGTCGTCCGGTTCCAGCCGCTTGTATGCCATACCCGTCAGCATCTCGAAGAGGACGAGCCCGAGGCTGTACTGATCGGTCGAGGGGCGCAGATAGGCGGTCTGCCGCTCCTGTTCGGGGCTCATGTAGAGCGGCGTACCGGGGTGCCCGGTCAGCGTCTGCGTCCGGTTGGAGAGATCGTCAATCTGGGCGATGCCGAAATCACCGACTTGTGCCCGCCCATCCAGGGTGAGGAAGATATTGGCGGGCTTGATGTCCCGATGGACGATACCGGTCTGATGCGCGGCGTGCAATCCGCGCGCCGCGTCCGCCGCGATGCGTAAGGCGTCGGAAGGCGGGAGTGGGCCGTGGCGAAGCCGTTGGGCGAGTGTGCCCCCCGCGATGTATTCGAGGATGAGGTAGTGGGCGTTCTCCGTGTCCGTCGCGAGGTCATACACCGCGATGACATGCGGATGCACGCCCATCCGGGATGCGGCCTCCGCTTCACGCGTGAAGCGCTCCTCGATGGCACGAAACCGGTCAGGGTCGGTGGCGAGCGCGGGTTTGAGCATCTTGATCGCTACGAGGCGTTTGATCCGAAGGTCATACGCCTTGAGGACGGTGCTGAACCCACCCTGACCGAGCGTCGCTTCGACGCGGTACCGATTGAACAGGATCGTTGGATACTCATCCGTGCCTGCGGGCGCGGTCATCGTCGTACTCCGGTCGCGTGTCTGGCGCTCATGCGCGCTGCCGCAAATCGTAACGCGATCGCCGGTGCATCGCAATGTCGGTTTCCGCGCCGCCGTCTCGCGGGAAGGGAGCGGGAGATGAGGCTCCCCGTCAGACCATCGTCCGCAGCAGCGCGCGGAGGCGCGTGGCGATCTGCTCCGCGTCGCCGTCCAGCAGGCAGTGGGTATTGATGCCGATGCCGCCGAGTTCGACATTGACGAAGATGCCGGGGTCGCCTGCCGCCAGTGTCGCCCGGATGGCGGGCGCGGACCATGCGCCGTCAACGGGGCGGATCACCGCGATGGGCATCGGGTAGCGCTCCGGGTCGGCGATCACCTCGCACGTCGCGTTCGGGAAATCGGCCAGTTCGTGCGCGATCAGTTCGGCCTGCGCGCGGTGATCGGCGAAATCGCGGTCGTGGTCGTGTGTGATAAAGCGGTCGAGCGCAACGGCGAGGCCGACCATCGCTTCCTTGCTCACCTTCGCCGCCCGGCCAATACCCGCGTTCGGGTTGCCATTCATCCGCGCGGCGGCGATCAGATCCGCGCGCCCGGCGAGCAGGCCGGAATCCTGTGGGCCGCGAATCCCCTTCCCGCCACTATAAATGACGAGGTCCGCGCCGCCCGCGATCCAGCGCGTCAGGTGGCTGACCGGCGGCAGCGTCGAGGCGGCATCCACGATCACGGGCACATCGTGTGCATGCGCGATCTCAACTACCGTAGCGAAATCGAGCGCACCGGGGCCGATGGAGGGCGAGTCCACGAAGGCAACGGCGGCGGTGCGCTCGGTGAACGCCGCTTCGTATTCCCACCGCTCGGTAGCGCTCGGGATGCCAATCTCCACCAGTTTCGCGCCGGGCGCGCGGAACATCTGGTCGTAGTTGATGCGATGCGCGCGATGGACGATGATCTCGTTCGGCATGCCGGTTGTCTCCGGCAAGCGGCGGATGCGCGCCATGTCCGTACCCGTGATACAGGCCGCCGCCGCGAGGAGCATTCCCGCCGCCGAGCCGGCAGTGACGTAGCCCGCCTCCGCGCCGGTCACCGCCGCGATCTTCTCGCCGACCTTCGCGTTCAGTTCATCGAGGACGACGAACGCTTTGGCCGCTTCCGCCATCGCCGCCGTCACTTCGGGTAGCGGCAGCGTCCCGCCGACGGCGGTCGTCGCACCGCGCGCGTTGATGATCGTCCGGACACCGAGGCGCGTGTAAATATCCGTCTTACGTTCGGTCGGTGCGGAAAAGACCGTAACCATCGGTGCCTCCTCTTGCTTCGCTTGGGTGGCGCAGGCTGAACGCCTACGCCACCGACGACACCCCGTCCGGCATGGCGATGCCGAAGCGCGCGGCGACGCCGGAGAGGTCCTGCCAGATCGCGTCGGGGATCGGGATACCATCGCACTCGCGGGCAGCGCGGGAGCGGATTTCCGGCTCGCCGGGGACGAGTACTTCGTCCTTGCCGGGAGCGGGTGGCGTCTCCTTGACGGCGGCGAGCGTTTCGCCGGTCAGGCGCCGGTATTCCTTGCTGTCACCGAACGCCGCCGGATCCATCGCGATTACGAAGACCCCGCCGAGCGCGCCCCGCTCGAAGCCGGTAGCCGGGTGCGCTGAGGGGACGGGCATCACCGGCGTATCGTCGTCCACCATCGCGAGGCCGGCAATCAGGGCGGAGGCCATCGCGAGGCCGTAGCCCTTATGCCCGGCGACATCGCCGCCGACGGGCAGGAGCGCGCCGCCGTTGTAGAAATCCTCGGCATTCGTGGAGGGGTTGCCGTCCCTATCCACGATCAGCCCCGGCGCGAGCGCCGCGTTCTTGGAGCGCGCGACCCGCAGTTTCCCCTCCGCGACCGTCGAGGTAGCGGCGTCATAGACCATATTCGTGCCGCCGTCCGCCGGGACACCGAAGGACCATGGGTTCGTGCCAAGGAAGCGGCGCGCCCCGCCGAACGGCACGACGCCACCACTGCCCGGCGCGGCGGTGCCAATCGTGACAATGGCGATCATCCCCGCCGCGCTCGCCCGTTCGGTGTACTCGCCCAGCCGCCCGATGTGCGTCGCGTGGCGCGAGGCGACGGCGGCGATGCCGTGCGTCTTCGCCCGCTCCATCGCCCAGTCGAGCGCGACGGCGGTCGAGTATTGGCCAAAGCCAAAATGCGCGTCCATCACCGCCGTGCCGCCCATTTCGCGGACGACCGTGGGCCGCGCATTGGGCACGAGGCCACCCTTGTCCGCCTGCGATACATACTGCGGCAGGCGGAGGACGCCGTGCGAGTCGTGGCCGGAGAGGTTCGCCTTGACGAGATGGTTGGCGAGTTCGTCCGCGATGTCATCATCAGCGCCCACCGCCAGCGCCACCTGCCGGACATAGGCGCGTAATTGATCGGAGGGACAAAGGTGCATCTCCGTCACGTTCCTGCTCCTCCTTCTTCCCCGTCGCGCGGGCAGGAAAGCCCGCGCGACCAATCCATCCTCGCTTTTCACAGCATCGCACCGCCCGATGCCTATTGCAATCCGCCCGGACGCCCGTTCCCGGAGCGGAGAGGGAGATCGTTCGGAGTATGTGCGCGGCACGGCTCTGCTATGCTTCCCCGGAGGAAAGGCGGCGGCATGGCAATTCGGCTGATTGCGCTCGATGTGGACGGTACATTGCTCACCTCCGCCGGGGAAGTCTCGCCTGCCGTGCGCGCGGCGATCCGCGAGGCAGTGGCGCGGGGCGTCCATGTGACGCTCGCAACGGGTCGGCGGCTCTACGCGGCGCGCGCCTATGCTGAGATGCTTGGCTTCCGCCTGCCGCTGATTCTCCACGGCGGCGCCGTGATCCAGGAATCGTCCACCGGCGCGGTGCTTTACGAAGACGCGATCCCGCCCGCTGTGCTGTGCGAGACAGTCGCGATCAGCCGCGCGCACGGCTACCAACCCGTCCTGCTTGAAAGCCCGGCGCATGGCGGGCGGCTCTACACCGGCCCGGAGTCGGCGGAGAATCGGGCAACGCGCGAATACCTCATCCCGCGGGACGGGGTGACGCGCACAGACCATGACACGCTCCCGACGCTCGGCAACATCCTCAGCATCGCGATGTTCGACGACGAATTGCCGCCCCTCCTCACCCTCCGCGACGCGCTCATCGGCGCGCTCGGCGAGCGCATCGGCAATTTGATTGATCGCCCCGTCACCGCGACCGCGAGCGTCAAGACCTTCGCGCTCGATCTCTTCAATGCGGGCTGCGGCAAGGCCAAGGCACTCGCTCACCTCGCCGCGCAGGAGGGAATCACACTCGCGGAGACGATGGCGATTGGCGACTACCTGAACGATCTCGCAATGCTCGCTGCCGTGCGCGACGGTGGCGGCATCGCCATCGCGATGGGCAATGCCGAACCGGAACTGAAAGCGATCGCCACCGCCACCGTCGCCACCAACGATGCCGACGGTGTCGCGGAAGCAATCCACCGCTTCGTCCTTGGGACATAGTTCGAGGTTCGGGGAATCCGCTCCTCGAACCTCGAACCTCGAACCAGGAGGGTCCATGATTCACGGGTTGATCTTCGACTTTGACGGGCTGATTCTCGATACCGAACTACCGGATTTCGAGTCGTGGCAGGAGATGTTCATCGAGCACGGGGCAGAACTGCCGCGTGCGGAATGGGCGCCGCTGATCGGCACGGTGACGGACTCATTCGATATCTATGACTATCTGGAGCAGCGAGCGGGCCGGGCGATTGATCGCGAAGACGTCCGCGAGCGGCGGCGTGCGCGCTATCACGAGCGGGTGATCGAGCAGATGATCCTGCCGGGTGTGGAGGAATGCATCACGGCGGCGAAACGGCGCGGCCTGAAGGTCGGATTGGCGTCGGCGGCAACCGCGGAGTGGGTGCTTGGGCATCTGGAGCGGCTCGGGCTGCATGTCCATTTCGATACCGTCAAGACCGCGGCGGATGTTGAGCGTGTCAAGCCGGACCCGGCGTTGTATCTCGCCGCTCTCGATGCGCTCGGCCTCGATGCGACGGAGGCAATCGCGCTGGAGGATTCCCCGAACGGCATCGCGGCGGCGAAGGCGGCGGGCCTCTTTTGTGTCGCCATCCCGAACGCGATGACGCGCGACCTCGACATCAGCGCCGCCGACCTCCGGCTCACCTCGCTCGCCGATCTGCCCCTCGCGGAATTGCTGGAAATCGCGGAGAATCGGCGGACTGGAGACGAACGCACGCGCATGAGAAAGGAAAAGTCATGACGACCACGCCCGCGCCGAACCCCGAAATCGTCGCCTTTGCCGACCCGCTGATCGCGGCAATTGAGCGCATCTTCGCCTGCCTTGACGGGCTTGATGCCGAGGGTTTGAACTGGCGTCCGCCCGCGCCGCTGACAAACAGCCTCTACGTCCTCGCCTTCCACACAATGGGCAGCGCGGAAGCGGCGATCATCGGTGAACTTGGCGGCGAGCACGTCGAGCGCGACCGCGACGCGGAATTCACCGTTTCCGGCGATTCCACCGCGCCGCTATACGCGCGATGGCGCACACTCGAACCCCGCCTGCGCGAGATGCTGAACCGGCTGACGGCGGCAGACATGGAAAAGACGGTTCACCATCGTCGCTTCGGCGCAATGAGCGGGCGCGCCTACCTGATCCTCCAGACGCAGCACCCCGCCGAACACGCCGGACATGCCGAACTGACACGCGATCTGCTCAAAGCGGCGCGGGCATACACAGATTGACGCCTCAATGAGAGAGTGGTGATAGGTGGGAAGCCCGTCACCACCGAGTATGCCATCCCCGCCACGCTCACCGCTCATCGCTCACCGATATGGTATCCTGTCAGTGCATCCTACTCCGGCGCGCACTGGTTGCGCCTCGGTTTTACCAATCGTATCTCTTTTGGGAGCGGGCGCCTCAATGGAGGCGCGCAGGGGGAAGTCCGGTTCGAGTCCGGCGCTGTCCCGCAACGGTATCCGACTTCGTGTCGTCAGCCCGACCACCCGCCGCTCCCCGGATTCGTCACCCTTCGCGTGAAAGGAGACGGACGATGGCGCCCGCGCCATGATACGTCCCTCGCCCGGTTCCGCAAGGACCGGCGGGGGACGACAGGTTTAAAGAACGACGAACTGAGAACTGAGAACTGAGGAATCGTGCTCCCCCTCTCCTTTGCTCGGAAGCAAAGGAGAGGGGGCTGGGGGGTGAGGTTCCATGCGCACACGAATCGGGACGCTCCTGGCAATCTTCATGGTCGCACTGATGATGACGGCAACCGTGCCGGTCGTGGCGGCGCCCACGCCGGAGGTGATGAACGCGCTTGCCTATCTGCGCGGGCAACAAAATGCGGATGGCGGCTACCCCGGCTTCTCCGGGCCGGCGAGCGATCCGAGTGTCAGCGCGGACGTGGCGCTCGCCTTCATCTCATCAAGTATTTCGCTCGATGATGTCAAGAAGGGTAATGCAAGCCTGCTCGATTACCTCCACGCGAGCGCGCCCGGTCTGAAGACCGGCCCGGCGGCGAAGTACCTGCTTGTCGCCGCCAATATCGGCGAGGACCCGTCGTCGTTCGGCGGCGCGGACCTCCTCAGCCTCAGCACCGCCGAGCAGAGCGCGGACGGCATCTACGGCGGTTCGTATTTCATCCACGCCCTCGTGATCCTCGCCCACGCCATCGCGCGATCCTCGGATGCGGCGAAACAACTCGATAACGGCGTCCTCCTTCGGGCGCAGCAGATAGACGGTGGGTGGGGCTTCGACGCCAAGGGAACGAGCGACACGAACACGACCGCCATCGTCGTGCAGGCGCTCGTCGCCAGCGGGCAGGGCGGCGACGCGACGACGCGCGGCATGGCGTATCTGGAGGGCACCCTGCAATCGAGTAACCTCTACCCCTTCGACGCCAAGAGCGGCGACGGCGACACGAACAGCACCGCGTATGTCCTGCAGGCGAAGATCGCTGCCCGCGCCAACCCAACGGAGATCACGCGGACACGCGCCGCGCTCGTCGCCCTCCAGAACCCGAGCGGCGCGTTTCCTTTCCAGAAGGCCGCGCCGGACGACAACCTCCTTGCCACTATCCAAGCCGTCCCCGCTCTCAATGGCCGCGCCTTCCCAACGCTTCGCGAGGACTACGCGTGAAGGACTAAGGACTACGTGAGAGAAGCAACATGGCAGCGAAGCGGGCAACGAGACTGAAAAGACGCGGAAGAGGCTTCGTCCTCATCCCACCCAAAGGGCGCCCGGAATCCTCAGCCCTTGATTTGAGCGGCCTGAAGATGCTGCTCGCCGCGCTGCTCGTCCTCATTGCCCTGACGAGTGGAACGGGACCGGCACGGGCAGCGGGCGCGGTCGGGATCGTCGTGCGGCACAGCGACGGGCGCATCCTCTATGCGTATGTCCCATTGACGAGCGGCCAGATCACGGGCGCGGAGGCGCTACTGAAGTCCGGCCTCGCGCTCAATGTCGCGGTTGGCGGCTCGTTCGGCACGGCGGTCTGCTCGATTGACGGCGAGGGGTGCGCATCGCCGAGAGAAGACTGCTTCTGCAAATCCTACGGCTCGCCGTCGTTCTACTGGCATTACTACCTGCGCGGCCCGGACGGTGCATGGCGCAACTCCAGCCTCGGCGCGGGCAATCGCGTCCTCCACGATGGCGATGTGGACGGCTGGTCATGGACGGATAGTGAAAGCGGTCTCCCCACTGTGACGCTGGCACAGATCGCGTCAGCGGTGCAATCAACCAGTGCGACGCCGATACCATCGCCCGACGCGACCGATGCTCCGACCACCGCACCCACTCAAATACCAGCCATCGCGACCGCCACGGCGGACACCCAGCCCCGCGTCGCCGCCATCGCGCCGAGCGGAAGCGCGACACCGGTCAGCGCGGCGACAAAGCCGCCCGGCGCGTCGAAGAGCCGGTCAATTGTCGGCTTCGTGGCGGTCGCGGCGATCATGCTCGTAATGCTCGCATTTGTCCCAGTCCGCACGCGGCGGCGAGGAAAGTAACGAGCACGAAATACTGAGTACTGAGTGCGGGAAGATGCATATGCAGTCCGAACGAACGAGCAAGACAGCAGGGCGCACAACGCCGGACGACGGGCTTCCACCATGCACGCCGCCCACTACGAATTCAGCACTTCACCCCCTCTCCTGGCTCGCCTGGGCAGTGGCCTGCACGCTGGTCGTCGCGACGACGCGGAATCCGCTCTATGTGCTGCTCGTGACGCTCTGCGCCGGGGCCGCATGCCGAGCGGCGCGCGCCACCCGGCCGGGAACCGGGGCGCAGTGGGCGCTTCTCCTGCGCGCGGCATGGACACTGACGACGATTGCTATCCTTTTCAACACGCTGACCGTCCATTCCGGGGATCGCGCGCTCTTCACGCTGCCGCGCGCTCTGCCGCTCGTTGGATCGGTGATCGGCGGGCCGGTGACGCTCAACGCGCTCCTCTACGGGGTAATCTCCGCACTCGCACTCGGCACGCTGATCCTCACCTTCGCGGCGCTCAACGCGGCGGTCGGCTACGAAGAGTTGCTGCGCCTCCTTCCCCGCCCGCTCACCGGTCTCGGCGTGACGATGACGATCGCCCTCGGTTACTTACCGCAGACGATCGCCGCGCTCGGTGAAGTACGCGAGGCGCAGACCGTGCGCGGTCACACGCCGGGGCGCGGGATGCGCGGGGGCCCTTTGGGCAGCATGCCGCCGCTCGTCGTGCCGGTGCTCGCGCTCGGCCTCGAACGAGCCATCGCCCTCGCCGAGGCGATGGCGGCGCGCGGCTTCGGCGTCCCACAATCTGATCGTACCCGTGTCCAGCGCACGTCATATCGCGTCCGATCATGGCGGCCATGTGATAGCGCGGTCACGATCGGCGCAACCGTTACGGCCATCATCGTTGCGGCAGTCGCCCTCAGCGGGAGTGCGCTCGTCTATTACCCCTATCCACTCCTGCTCTGGCCTCCCTTCAATCCCTTGATCGGTCTCGCGTTGCTGCCCGTGTTACTGCCCGCGCTCGTACTCCCGGCGTGGGAGGGGGGACGTGGTTCGAGCGGGTTCACGCAGATGGCAACTACCGCGATATCCGCCTCTTTTCTCTCCTCTCCCGCGCCGGGAAGGGCCGGGGGCGGGTTCGTCGCCCGCCTCGATCGTGTTACCTATGCTTATCCCCGTACGACGACGCCCATCCTCGAAACCGTCTCCTGGGATCTGTTTGGTGATGAGACGGCGCTCCTCCTCGGCTCGTCCGGCGCGGGGAAATCCACGCTACTCCGGACATTCAATGGCCTCGTACCCCACTTCACCGGCGGGCGGTTCGGCGGCGCGGTGACAGTCGCCGGGCACGCGGCGCACTGGGAAGGCCCACGCGGGATGAGCGCGGTCGTTGGCATGCTCTTTCAGGACCCGGAAACGGCCGCTGTCACGCCCCGTGTTGCGGACGATGTCGCCTTTGCGCTCGAACAACACGGTGTGCCACGGTCGGAGATGCGGCGACGGGTACGAGATGCGCTCGACGCGGTCGGCATGGCGCATCTGGCGGAGCGGGAGATCGTGACGCTCTCCGGTGGCGAGCGGCAGCGGGTCGCCTTAGCGGCGGCCATCGTCCGCGCGCCCCGATTGCTCGTCCTCGATGAACCGACCTCGCAACTCGACCCGGAGGGCGCGCGGGCGGTACTCGACGCGGTCGCGGCGGTGCAGGCCGCCTCCGGTATGGCGATGATCCTCGCGGAGCACCGGCTGGAACGGATCATCGCACGGGCAACGGGTGGGCTTTTCCTCCCCGGCGATGGGTCGCTGGCGAGTGGGCCGGTTCGGGATATTCTTGCGCGGGCGAGCGGGCAATCGGCGGCATGGGCGCCGCCCATCGTCGCGCTCGGTCGGGTGCTTGGCTGGCATCCCCTCCCGCTCTCGGTCGCTGATGCCGTTCCTTTCGCAGTTCGGGACGGCCTGATGACGCTGGCATTGCCGCCCGTCTCGACCACGCAGCCCGCGGGTGCGCCGTTCGTCACGGCGTCCGGCCTTTCTGTCACGCTCGGCGAGCAGGCAGTTCTTCGCGATCTCGACCTCGCGCTGTATGCGGGCGAGATCGTCGCGGTCGTCGGCGTCAATGGCGCGGGCAAGACGACACTGCTGCGCGCACTGCTCGGGCTGCGCGTGCCGGATACGGGCCGGATCAGCCTCATGGGGCGAGATGTGACGGCGGGCGGTGTGGCGGCGCGTGGCGGACACATCGGTTACGTGCCACAGCAGCCGGGCACGCTGCTCTTCGCGGAGACGGTCGCGGACGAACTCGCCTTCACCCTCCGGGCACATAACCAGCGCACCTTCCCCGCCCGCTACGGCGACGCGGACGGCCTGCTGACCGCGCTCCGGCTCGGCGGCATGGCGCATCGCCACCCGCGCGATCTCTCCGTCGGCGAGCGGGCGCGGGTGGCGATTGCCGCGACGCTCGCCGCCGATCCGTCGCTGCTCTTCCTTGATGAGCCGACACGCGGCCTCGACCCCGGCGCGAAGGAAGACCTGCTCGCCATTCTCCGGCAACTGCGCGACGAGGGCCGGGCGGTTCTCCTCGTCACGCACGACGCCGAACTCGTCGCCCGCGCTGCCGACCGCGTCATCCTGCTCGACCGGGGCCGGATCGTCGCGGAAGGACATCCGCGCGCGGTGCTGCCCGGCTCCCCCTTCGCGCCGCAGATCAGCCAACTGCTCGGCGGCGCCTTCCTGACCGTCACGGATGTCCTTGCCGCGCTCCCGGCATGCGAACGGGCGGTGGTCGAACCGTGAGCGGCATCCGACGATGGCGAACGGCGATCATCCTCACCGTCACATCGCTGATCGGTATTGCCGCCTTCCTCAGCCCCTTTTGGCTGGCGCGGACACAGACCGCCGGCGCGGATCTCACCGCCCACGGCAGCGACGCGCCGCTCTTGTTCGCGGTGATCGGCGTTCTCTGCCTCGTCGTCCTGCTCGTGGAGACGGGCGGCGGCGCGGACCCGGACGCGAAGCGGGTCGCGCTGCTCGGCGTGCTCGTCGCAGCGAACGCGGCGCTCCGGCTCATTCCTGGTATCCTGGGGGCAAGCCCGATCTTCTTCCTGCCAATCTGCGTCGGTTTCGTCTGGGGACCGTCGTTCGGCTTCCTGCTCGGCGCGGCGAGCATCGCCGTTTCTGGCTTGCTGACGGGCGGCCTCGGGCCGTGGCTCCCCTTCCAGATGATGACGCTCGGCTGGGTCGGCCTGACGGCGGGGATGGTGGGATACCTCACCCCCCGGCCCCCTCTCCTTTGCTCGGAAGCAAAGGAGAGGGGGAGCACGGTTCCTCAATCCTCAATCCTCAATCCTCAGTTCTTAGTCCTTCTCGCGGCCTTCGCCGCGTTGTGGGGCTTCGGCTTCGGGGCGATCATGAATCTCTGGTTCTGGCCGTTCGCGGCGCCCGCCTCGCCCGCCGAGAGCGGGTTGTACTGGGCGCCGGGATTGGGGCTGACAGAGACGGTACGGCGGTATCTCGTCTTCTACGGTGCGACCTCCGCTGTCTACGACGCCTTCCGAGCGGCGGGAAATGTCGCGATGTTCGCACTTTTCGGGCGACCCGTTCTGCTGCTGCTGCTGCGCTTCCGGGACCGGTTCACCTGGGAGCCGATCACGACCCTGCCGGCCCCGGAAGCGCCGCACACACCGCGGTAGGCACACAAGGCAGGCATATCACGAAAGACGGTATACTGCATGTGGGGCGCCGAGACGCTGAGAAGGATTCTCTCCGTCCTCCGTCCTCGTCGGAGGCGACATGCACGGAGAATATAAGACGCCCGGCGGCAAACTCGTCGTCGTGGAGTACGCTGTCCGAGGCGATAGGCTCGCGGACGTGGAAGTGACGGGAGATTTCTTCCTCTACCCGGAAGAGGCCCTCGACACGATCACGCGCGTCCTCACCGGCCTGCCGGCGAATCTGCCCGCCGCCGAGATCGCCGCCCGCATTCACGCCACCGTCGGCAACGATGTCACCTTTCTCGGCTTCTCCCCCGAAGCCATCGGTATCGCGGTGACGCGAGCGATGAGCAATGAGCGGATGCCCTATGGGCAGTAGCAATGAGGAGCCTGTAGGGGCGGTTCGTGAACCGCCCTTCCCAGCAGCACTCGACGACCGCTGGCGGTCATACGACTGGCATCTGATCCCCGCGGTACCGCGCAGCCCGGCGATCAATATGGCGCTGGACGCGGTACTGACGGAGCGCGTCGGCGCCGGGCAGCGGCCTCCGACGCTCTGGATCTGGGGCTGGAACGCGCCGTGCGTCGTGCTCGGACGATTCCAATCGGTGCGCAACGAGATTGACGAGGAGGGCGCGCGGTCCCTCGGCATTGGCTTTGTCCGGCGTATCACGGGTGGCGGCGCGATGTTTATCCAGCCGGGCGGCGCGATCACCTATTCCCTCATCGCGCCGGAATCGCTCGTCGCGGGGATGAGTTTCGCGGAGTCGTACGCCTTCATGGACGCCTGGGCGGTAGATGGCCTGCGCGCGCTCGGTGTGGATGCCTCCTACGCGCCGCTGAACGACATTACATCATCCACGGGCAAAATCGGCGGCGCGGCGCAGGCGCGGCGCGGCAGCGCCGTCCTCCATCACGCGACGATCGCCTGCGAACTCGACACGGACACGATGGCGCGCGTCCTGCGGATCGGGCGAGAGAAGTTGAGCGACAAGGGAATCGCCAGCGCGGCGAAACGGGTCTCCCCCCTCCGGCAACAGACCGATCTCCCGCGCGACACGATCATCGAACGCCTCGTCGCCTTCTTCGCGAACCGCTATGGCCTCACACCGGACACCCTGCATGCCGACGAAGAAGCGGAAGCAGAACGCCGCGTCACGGAGCAGTTCGGCACGCGTGAGTGGTTATATCTGCTTCCATAGTCGGCGTTCCATCTGCACCGTTCAGTATCCGTCAGGCATTCGGAATGTCGTGTAATCGCCCGACCGTCCGTGCGCCGCTTCGTTGCTCGTCTTCCATGCCCGTGATACCCTCTCCGTCACCATATCCGTCTCGTTCCCTGCCTGCTACCGATTGCCTACCGCGGAGGAATGCATGAGCGACACCGCCTGCGATGCCTATCTCAACGAACACGACGCGCGCCAACTGGAAGAACTGAAAACGCTCCTGCGGATACCGAGCATCAGCAGCCTGCCCGAGCATCGGGGCGATGTGCGCCGCGCGGCGGAGTGGGTCGCGGAGCACCTGCGGGCGCTCGGCGCGCAAGAGGTCGCACTGCTGCCGACGAGCGGCAACCCGGTCGTCTACGGCGTCTGGCCCGCACCGGACGGTGCGCCGACGGCGATCCTCTACGGCCATTACGATGTGCAGCCGCCCGATCCACTCGACCTCTGGAAGACGCCGCCCTTCGAGCCGACCGTCCGCGACGGACGCCTCTACGCGCGCGGCGCGGCGGATGACAAGGGTAACATGTTCGCGGCAATCAAAGGTATCGAGGCGTATCTCGCCGTCCACGGCCACCTGCCGATTGGCCTGAAGTGCATGTTCGAGGGCGAGGAGGAGATTGGCTCGCCGAATTTGCATCAATTCGTCCGTGACAACGCCGCCCTCCTCGATGCCGATTTCACCCTCTCGGCGGACGGCGGCATGTGGGGGCCGGACAGCCCCTCGCTGACCGTCAGCGCCAAAGGCATCGCCGCCTGCCAGATTGATCTGCGCACCGCGAACACCGACCTCCATTCCGGCCAGCATGGCGCGGCGGCCCCAAATGCCGTTGAGGCGCTCGCCCGCCTCGTCACGACGATGCACGATGACGCGGGCCGCGTGACCGTCGCGGGCTTCTACGAACCTGTCCGCGAACTGACGGCGGAGGATCGCACGCAGATCGCCGCCGTGCCCTTCGATGAGGGCGAATACCAGAAAGAACTCGCTCTCCCCGCCCTCTGGGGCGAGCCGGGCTACACGGTCAACGAGCGACGCGGCGCGCGCCCGACGCTCGACCTGAACGGCATCTGGGGCGGCTTCACCGGCGAGGGATTGAAGACGGTGACGCCCTGCGAGGCGCACGCGAAGATCACCTGCCGCCTCGTCCCAAATCAGGAGCCAGGTGCAGTGCTCGATGCCATCGAGGCGCATGTCGCCGCACATTGCCCACCCGGTGCGACCGCAACACTGCGCCGCTTCCCCGGCGCAGCGCGCCCATTCAGCATCAGCCTGGATCATCCTGCCGTGCAGGCAGCGCGCGATGTCCTCAAAGACCTCTACGGCAAAGAACCGTTCGTTATCCGGCTCGGCGGCACGCTGCCGATTGCGGAGACGTTGCAAACGACGATCGGCGCGGACATGGTCTTCTTCTCCTGGGGCATGCCCGGCGATCAAGTCCACGCGCCGAACGAGTCGTACCTGCTCGATGCCTTTATGATGTCTCGCCGCGCCTACTGCGCCCTCTTCCCTGCTCTCGCCCGCGCATATACGGAAACCAGATGATTGGTTTGTCCATTGACAGGAGGGGTTGATGGCTGAACGGCGGGTGGCGGTACTGGGTGGGGGGAATACCGGGTTCTCGCTGGCGGCGAACCTCCAGTTGCGCGGCTTCGCGGTGACGCTCTGGGAGATTCCTGCACATGCCGGGACGCTCGCGCCGCTGAAGGAGTGGACGATCCGTCTCACCGGGGTTGCCGAGCAAGGGATGGCCCGCCTTCATCATGTCACGACGGACATCGTCGAGACGATGGCGGCGAACGATCTGTTGCTCGTCCCCGTGCCATCCTACGCGCACCGGGCCTTTGCCGCCGCGTGCGTACCGCACCTGCGGCCGGGGCACGTCATCGTGCTGACGCCGGGGAACATGGGCGCGCTCGCCTTCGCGCAGGCGGCCCGTGCGGCGGGGAAATTGGACGGTGTCGTCATCGCGGAGGCCGATACCGCGCCGTATGTCTGCCGCAAACTCGCGCCGGACCACGCGCATATCTGGGGCGTCGTCTCCGGCCTCGGCGTCGCCGCCTTCCCCGCGCGGGAGACTGCTCGCCTGCTGGAACTGCTGGCCGATCTCTTCCCCGGCGCGCGCGCCTACCCGCATGTCGTCGCCTGCGGCCTCTCAGCGGGCAACCCGATCCTCCATCCCGCCGGGGTGTTGCTGAACGCGGGGCGCGTCGAATACGCGCGGGGCGATTTCTACTTCTACGAGGAGGGCGTGACGCCCGGCGTCGTGCGGGCGATCAAGGCGGTGGACGCCGAACGGCTGGCGATCGCCGCGCGGCTCGGCCTGACGCTCGATCCCGTCGAGGAGATCTACTGGCAAGGTGGATTCGGCCCGCGCGGCGATCTCTGGGCAACGATCAACGGCAGCCGGATGCTCACGCAACTGCGCGCCCCCGGCTCCCTCGATACGCGCTGGCTCCTCGAAGACATCCCGTACGGCATCGCGACATGGGCCGCCCTCGGCGCGCAGTTCGATGTCCCGACGCCCGTCATGTCGGCGCTCACCGATCTCGGCACGGCGGTCACGGGCCAGGACCTCCGCGCCGCCACCCGCACTCCCGCCGCCCTCGGCATCGCACACCTCGATCGCGACGCCTTAGCGAAATACCTCATCAACGGAATGACGGGCTAAACCACAGAGGCCCAGAGGACACAGATTCAAAGGAGGGTAACGGAATGCAGTACCGGACATTGGGCAAGACGGGCGAGCGGGTGAGCGCGATTGGGTTGGGCGGGGCGCATATCGCGCGGCCGCAGGATCCGGCGGAGACGACCCGGCTGATCCACGCCGCGATTGACGGCGGCATGACCTTCATGGACAACTGCTGGGATTACCACGGCGGGCAGGCCGAGGTGAAAATGGGCCACGCCCTGCGCGGCGGCTACCGCGCGCGCGTCTTCTTGATGACGAAGATTGACGGTCAGTCCCGCGAGGCCGCCGCCGCGCAGATTGATCAATGCCTCGAACGGCTCCAGACCGACCACATTGATCTGATGCAACTGCACGAAATGATCCGCATGGATGACCCGGAGCGCGTCTTCGCCCCGAATGGCGCGATCGAGGCGCTCGTCGCAGCGCGGGAGGCGGGCAAGATTCGCTACATCGGCTTCACCGGCCACAAGGACCCCCATATCCATCTGAAGATGCTCAATCAGGGCTTCGAGTTCGACACCGTCCAGATGCCGCTCAACGTGATTGATTATCACCACAACAGTTTCCAGGCATTGGTGCTCCCGGTACTCGTCGAGCGCACCATCGGCGTGCTCGGCATGAAGCCGCTCGCCTCGGGCCGCCTCCCGAAGGAAGGGACGATCACGGCGGAGGAATGCCTGCGCTACGCCCTCAGCCTGCCAACCTCCGTCGTCATCACTGGCTGCGAGAACGCGCGCGACCTGGAGCAGGCCCTCCGTGTCGGCGACACCTTCAGCCCGCTCAGTCGCGCTGAGATGGAGGAACTTCAGCAGCGCGCCACATCCGTGGACGGGGCGGAGGGCGGCATGATCGAAGGCTGGAAGACCACCCTGGACTTCGACGGCACCGTCCAGAATCCGCACTGGATGACGACAGCGAGCGTCACAGCGTAGGGACCCAACCCCCTTGGCGACCGGCGACTTCGCGCGTACACTACGGTGGCAAGAGGACTGTTCGTACACAAGCCGAGGGTGAGAACCATATGGCGATGTATGACCGCTTTGCGCTTTCCCCCGAACCCGATGATGTTTCGATTCAGGATCGCGACCTGCTCATCCGTATGTCCGCGTATCTCGACACGATTGAGGCGCGTGTGCGGCAGGGGCAAGGCTGGTTCATCTTCAACGCGGACCGGGCGCGCGCGGCGCGGATCGCGCAGTACGTTCTCGTCGGACTGCGGTCGCACGCACCACTCATCTCGCACTTCCTGATGACGTGGCGCGACTTCGCCCTCAACGCGTACATCACGGAGATCGCCCTGCCGCGCGAGGAGAAGGAAGAACCCGCGCCCGAACCGGAGAGCCGCCGCGATCATGAGCAGCGCATCGCCCGTCGTGTCTCCCGCGAGGCATACTGGCGCGCGCTCAATGTGGATGTCCTCGTCCTGCTCGATCTCGCGCCCGCACACACGCACGAGATCACCTTTCTGGATGGCATCCTCTCCAGTCGCTATCGGCTGCATCTCCCCACCGTACTGACGACGCCCCACATGCCGGATCGCCTCGAGGCGGCGATAGACGCGGTGGACATCGAGGGTGGCGTGTGGGAGGAACTCTGGGGCCGGATGTACGAAACCAGCCTGATCGCCGTGTAAGCGCACTGGCTTTACGATGGTCATTGCCACATATTGCTCCTTGCTCCGCCGTTGTCCCGTAGGGCGATGAGAGGGAAGGCACCCTGCTGGCGCTCCTGTTGCGATAGTTCGATGCCCGCATTTGGCTGCGCGGCATGGGAGAACTTGTCGAACCTGGATGTCTATCGCGCCAGCATCAGGGAACTCAATCAACCAATTGCACGTCTTTGGACGTTAAGGAAGGAGAGCGGTACACACAGCCGGAAGGAACGCCCTTCTCCCGGTCGCGATTCGCTCCTCACACTTCTTTTACTTCCTGCTCCTTGCACTCGCTCGACAATCGCGGTAGCGTATCTTTGCAGCAAGGGTGCGGCGCATGATGAATACAGGCGGACACGATCTATGGTAGAGTGTCCCAGCACCCAACGGCACCGGCGAGGTCCTCGTTTGGCGGTAGCAGACGGCGTTTGGTGGCTGTCACGCACGCGCCCTCCCGCCGATATGCGATACGGTTTTTGCCATGAATAACACCCGGCCTCTGGCGGCACACTCCGCTTTCCTTTGGAACACCCTTCGCAGGCGGCAGCGCCGTGGCATCACGGGGGCCTGCACGCTCCTGCTCGCGCTGCTTGGGATGTTGCTGCTCGTGCCGAGCGTCGCGGCGGACGATACGCCCTTCCTCACCGCACCGAACAGCCTGTGGCCGCACGATGATACGACCTATTTCTCGATGTATTACATCACCCGCGATCCGGTCGCGCCGCAAGCGGACATCTACAAGAAGATCGCCGACCCCGTCTATGAGATGGAGACGAACATCTTCGACGGCTCGCAATTCGTGCCCCGGCCGGTACCGATCTTTTTGTACACCGACGTTTCGCAATTCATTGCCGCCGTGCCCGCCGCGCAGACGGATCAGAATCTCTATAGCGGCATGGACAGTAATGGCGTCTATATCTGTGTGCCGCGCATGAGCGGCCTCAAAGCGCCGGAACTGACACTCAATCTCCGCATGTTGCTCACGCAGCAGATTGTGGCGATGATGAGCGGCGGCAACCTTCCCCCCGGTCTCCTACGCGGCACTGCCCTCTATGGCGAAGCGCCCCCGGCGGAACTGCCCGCGCTCGTTGCTACGCTGGGCCAACAGGCGATTGCCGACCGCCTCGCGGACTGGGCGACCCTCTTGACGACTTCTGACAATGCACTCGTCGGCCAGCAGTACAGTGTCGTCGCCTTCCTGATTGATACGTACGGCTTCCGTCAGTACCGCGACTTCCTCACCACACTCAGCAAGCCCCAAGCGGGGAAGGATTGGCGGCAGGCGATGCAGATCGTCTACAAGAATGAGGGGAACGCCGCCGCGACGACGCTCGAATCAAAATGGAAAGCGTACCTGCCGCAGTTCCTCGGCGGTCTCTGGCAGCGCAACCAGTTCATGTACTACAACATTGACGAGGCGACACAACTCGTCGGCCTCGGCCAATACTCACAGGCGGTCACGCTACTCACCCCCGCAATCGGTTTCCTCCAGCAGACGGGCACGCCAAAACGCGCCGCCGATGCCCAGGCGCTCCTCTCGAAGGCACGCGCCGGATCGGAAGCGGAAGCCCGCGTCCGCGATGCTCAGCAAGCGTTGGAGGCGAACGACTATCCCCGCACGAACGATCTCCTCAAGCAAGCGTCCGATCTCTACAAAACGATGCCGGACGCGAAGCCGCCGCTCACGCTCGTCCAGTATCAACAGCGTGCGGCGCGAGGAATACAGGCGACCGATGACCTGAATAAAGCGGAGTCCCAGATTAACGGCTGGAATGTCATCCAGGCCCGGCAGAACGCGAACCGTGCCTACGGCACCTTCACGGAGTTCGGCAACGCCCCGCTCGCCGACCGCGCGGCAACGGTGATAGAACGTGCGAACCAGCGCATCAGGATGGCGGGCATCACGGTGATTGGCGCGGGATTGGCGACCCTGCTCGTCGGCTTCGCCGTTGTCACGCTGCGGCGCGGGCGGCGACAACGATTGCCCGCCCTTCCACCATTGGAGTAACGAGTACTGAGTACAGAGTACTGAGTAATCAGAAGCGAGAATCATGTGGCGACTGAACAGCGCAGAGTACCAATCGGATTACCGTTCCCGAAGATGTGGAAGCCCGCGCCTGCCCGACAGACGCTGCTTGGCGCGCGAACTCCCGCACTCAGCGCTCAGCACGACCGACAGATGGCACTCGGCGCGCTCGCGTGGCGCGCCCTCTGGTTCCCCTTCTGGTTCGGCACCGATTTACGGCCACCGGCGCTGCCGCGACGCGGGATGAGCGATAACCGCCTGACCGTCTTGCGGCGCGGGTTGGAGGCGACGCGCTTCGTTCAGTGGATGCTGGAGATCCAGGATCGCATCTGGCGGCAGCGACTGCTCCTGATCGCGCTCCGGGCCTTCTCGCTCAGCGCGCTCGTGGCGAGCCTCGTTTGCCTCGGCGCGATCGCCAAAGGGACGCAGCCAGCGACGGCGGCGATCGCCGTGCCCGCTGCGATGATCGGCACGCTCGCCTTCGTCTATGCCTGGTTACAGCGTCCGACTCGCATGGGGCTCGCGCGCTTCCTCGATCAGGGCTACCGTCTGGACGCCACGCTCGCTACCAGCCTCGAACTGGCACAGGGGGAGATGGATAGCCAACTCGCGCCGCATCTCCTCAATCACGCTGCCCGCACCGCGTATCGCATCGGCCGGGCAAAGCGCCTGCGCCTGCATCGCATCGCGCAGGAACAGGTGATGGCGTTGGCGCTGGCGATCATCACGCTCGGCGTTGTCTTGCTCCTCCTCATTTCCAATACTCTCGACCGTCGCGCCTTCGCGCCTGTGCCGAAGTTGCCGGACGTCAAACAGCAGCAACCGCAGACCGGCGTGGACGCGAACGGCAATCAGACGGCGCTCAGCGACCAGCAATTGACACCGGAGCAGTTGCAGCAACTCGCTGTGCAGTCCGCGCAGGCCCAACAGGATCTCCAACGGCTGGCGGACGCCCTGAATGACAACTCCGCGACCAAGCAGGTGGCACAAGACATCCAAAACGGCGACTACAGCGCCGCCGCGCGGGATTTGCAGCAAGTGGCGAGCAACCTCAGCCAACTCTCGCCGGACGCGCAAAAGAACATTGCTAATGACCTCCAGCAGGCGGCGAACCAGAACACGTCCGGCAACCAACCCCTCACCGACGCGGAAAAGAACGCCGCCCAGGCCTTGCAGCAAGGCAACGGCAACGACGCGTCGCAATCCATCCGCAACCTCGCCAACCAGGTGCAGCAGACGGGCGGTCAGGTCCGCTCGCAACAGGACCTTTCAAACGCGATTCAGGACGCGCAGCAACGCGCGAATGGCACCCCGCAAGGACAACAGGACGCCAACGGCAAGCCACAGAATGGCAGCCAGAATGCGAACAATCAGAATGGCACCGGCGCGGGTCTCGGCCAGCCCGTCCCCTATCAGCCGGGCGATCCGTCGCAGGCGCAGAACCTCGGGAACGCGGGGAATCCGCTGCCACTCACGGGCCAACCGGTCGGCCAGTCTCAACCCCTCCCCGGCGGTACCGGAAACCCACAGAACCTGGGCAGTTCGCTTGGCGGCGGGAACAGCGCGCCGCAGTCCGGCCAGCAAGGTAACGTCGGTCAGACCAGCTCGGACGCCAACCGCGTCCCGCGGGATCGTCGCGATGTCGTCCAGGGCTACTTCACGCAGCCATAAGGGAGATAGGGCTGAGGACTGAGGACTGAGGACTACGTGGAGAATGATGCTCTACGATCAGGACAATGTATCGGGGATACGGTAAAGCAATGGTGGCAACGCGCGGCGATAAACAACGTAGTCCTCAATCCTCAGCCCTCAGCCCTCCCCTGCTGGATGAGGCGTTCCTGCGCCGCCTTGAGAGGCTGCAACTCCGGTCGCGCCGGTCGTTCACGCATGGGATCGCGGGGGAGCATCGGAGCATCCGCAGGGGCACGTCGCCGGAGTTCGCGGACTACAAGCCCTATACGCCGGGCGATGATTTCCGCCGCGTGGACTGGAACATCTACGCCCGCATGGGCGAGATGTTCGTGCGGCTGAGCGAGGTGAATATTGATCTCGCCGTGCATCTCCTGGTGGATCGCTCCCGCTCGATGGATTGGGGCGAGCCAAACAAATTCCTCTATGCCAAACGGGCGGCGGCAGCGCTCGGCTACCTCGCTCTCGCCGGTTTCGACCGCGTCACCGTCGCGCCCTTCGTCGGAGAGACGGGGCGGACGCTCGGCCCGCTCCAGGGCCGCGCGCGCGCGGCGGGACTGTTCCACTTCCTCGCCTCCCTGCCGCCGGATGATGGAGCGACTGACCTCGCGCACACGCTGCGCGCCTATGTGAACACGAGCCGACGACCCGGCTACCTGGTTCTCTTCTCCGATCTGCTCACCACGACGAGCATGGAACATGCCTTCGCGATCCTCATTGAGCGCGGTTGGCAGATCGTCATTCTTCACACACTCTCGCCGTGGGAACTACATCCAACGCTCGACAGCGATGTTGAATTGGAGGACGCGGAGAGCGGAGAGCGCATCCGTATCCGCCCGACGCCCGAGACGTTCGCCACCTACCAGGAGCGGTTCGACGCCTGGCTGACGGAGGTCGAGGGGTACTGCAATCGGTACAACATCACGTATGTCCGCGTCGCAACCGATATCCCCTTCGAGGACCTCGCGACCCGCACGCTGATCGCGCAGGGGGTGTTGGAATGACGCTCCTCGCGCCCCTCGCCTTGCTCGGCCTCATCGCGCTGCCGGTCATCTACGCCCTCTATATGCGCGAGGACGCGCCGGACACATTCCCGGTGCCGACGCTCCGCTTCTGGTCCGAGGCGACGAGCGAGCGGGGCCGCCATTTCCACCGCCGCCGTCCGCCACTCACCTGGCTGATGCTCGCGCAGATGCTGATCGCGCTTATCCTCGTCGGCGCGCTCGCCCGGCCGCTCCTCAATGTCGGCTTTCTGCGTCCCTCCGGTGGCGCGAAGCAGCTCTTCATCGTCCTCAATGGCGGATCGAGCATGGGCGCGACGGACATCGCCCCGACGCGCTTCGCGAAGGCGAAGGAGCGGGCGGCGACGCTGATCGGTGGCCTCGCCGCTGATGAGACGGCGACCGTGATGGTGCTTGGCAGCGAAGTGCGGATACTCGGCGCGGGTGATGGTGTGGAGCAACTGGCCCTCCAAGAGAAGTTGAACGCGCTCGCGCTCCCCGGTGGGCACGCGGACTTCCAGGACGCGCTCGGCGTGCTCCGCCCGCTCCTCAACCCGCAGCAGCGCAATGAAGTCGTCGTCATCACGGACGGCAACCTGCTCGGCGCCGGCGCACTCAACCCGGATGACAAGGTCCCCGCCTCCATTCGCGTCGAGGATGTGACGCAGGGCGAGAACCCGTCAGCGACGGCGAATGTGGCGATTACCCAAGCCTCCACCCGCTCCTCGCAGCGCAACGCGGACCAGGAGGAGTTTTTCACACGCGTCGCGAACTACGCCGCTACGCCCGCGACAGTGACGCTCCGCCCCTTCTTCAACGACATCGCCTCCGCCGAAGAACAGGTGACGATTGCCCCCGGCCAAACGATCGAGCGCACCTACACAATGCCGAAGGGTACGACGAAGGCGAGACTCGAAGCGCGCACGCCCCAACCAGACGCCTTCCCGGCGGATAACGTCGCGGAAGTCATCGCGCGGGGCGGACGCGGCTCCCGCGCCGTGCTCGTCACGACGCAGCCCGGCGCGGATACGCCGCTCGTCCGCGCGCTCAAGGTCTCGCCGAACATCAAACTCGAAGTCCACGACGCGGCGGAGAAGCCCGATCTCGCCTCACTCGGCGGCAGTTTCCTCGTTCTGGACGGTGTCGCGCCCAACCTGGCGAATCTCCCCGCGCGGACGCCGGTGCTCGTCGTCAACCCGCAGGCGGGCGGGCCACTCCTCAACGTAACGGGCGTCTCCAGCCTCGTCTCGCCACCTCGCCTGACCGACGCAGGCACGCGCGACATCCTGCTGAAAAATGTGGACTTCGCGGGTATCCGCTTCAATCGCCTGCCGCTCGTCGCGCCGCCGCCGTGGGCGAGCGCGCTGATTGAGACCGACGAGGGGCCGCTTCTCCTCAGCGGCGAGCAGAATGGGCGGCGCATCGTTGTCCTCACCGCGCCGCTCGCGCCGGACGCGACGAATTTGATATCGCGCGTGGCCTTCCCGGTACTGATCGCGAACATCACGGAATACCTCGTACCACCGGCGCTGCCCGGCAGCGTGACGCCGGGAAACACCGTCGCCATCCCGCCGGTCGAGGGAGCGGAGCGCGTGACCGTAACGCGACCGGACGGCAAGAGCCGCACCTTCCCGGTCAGCGCGGATCGGACGCCGATCCCTTTCGGTGCGACGGAAACCCCCGGTACGTATCAAGTCGTTTATACTGGTGGGGGCAAGGACCTCCTGACCGACGCCTTCACGGTCAATGTCGGTGACGAACTGGAATCCGACCTGCGGCCCGGCCACGCGATTGACCTCTCCTCCATCGCCGGTGGCGCGAATACGGCGCAGGCCGCCGACGCACCGCAGCGGCGCGGTGTCGGCGTCGCGTCCTGGCTGCTCGCCGGGGTAGTGGTTTTGCTGGCCGCCGAGTGGCTGCTCATTAGCCGCAAACGAAATGCTGAGAGGAAAGTGCTGAGTACCAGGCGGCGCGGATTCTCGTCTCAGCACTCGAAGGGACGCGCGTCATGACACTCCGCCGCCCAGAGATCCTCTGGCTCATCATCCCCATCGCGCTCCTCATCATCGTGCCCGCATTGCGTGGCCGCCGTGTCGCGCTCCCTGCCGCCTTCGTCCGGCTGCTCGCGGTCAGTTGCGTCGTCATCGCGATTGCCGGCCCAATCACCGCATACGAAGTCACCGGCAAGAGCGTCGTCTTCGTCGTTGATCGCTCCGGCTCGATCCCGCAATCCGCGACAGCCGGCCAGGCCCGCTTCATCAACGACACGATTGATCATCTCGCCAGCGGCACGCGCGCGGGCATCGTTGCCTTCGGCGGCAAGGCGACGGTCGTCTTCTCGCCCGGCACGACGCCGCGTGACCCGGCGCGCATCGCCGCCGGTCTGACCGAAGCGACGGTGGATCGCGATCATACGAACATCGCGGCGGGCATCCGGCTCGCGCGGGCCATCCTCGCGCGGGGCGGTGGCGGGCAGGTCTTCCTCCTTTCCGATGGGCAGGAGAACACGAGCGATGCCCGTGCCGAGAGTGAGGCGGCAGCGAGCGATGGTGTGCGCATCTCCCCCGTGAAGGTGGACGACCTCGCTTTCCCGCTGGATGTGCGTGTGGCGACGGTAGATGTACCGGAGTCCCTCTGGGGCGGCGATACTTTGCCACTGCGCGTCAACCTGACCGGCAATAACCCGTGGAAAGGGAGTGTCCATATCAGTGTCGACGGCCAGGAAGTGCAAAACGCGGCGATCACGGCGGCGGATGGCAATGCCGGGTATAGCAGCACGCTCCCCAACCTCGCTCCCGGCACGCACGTCATCAGCGCCGCCGTGCAGGTGACCGAGGGTGAGAATCGCATCCCGGAAAACGACCGCCTGAGCGTCGTGACGACCGTGCGCGGCAAGCCGAACGTCCTACTCATCGAGGGTGTCGCGGGCGAAGCCAAGCCGGTGGCGGACGCACTGGCGGCAACCGGCGTGAATGTGACGATCAAGGCTCCGAAGGATATCCAATCCCGCCTCTCCTCATTGAGCGATGTGGACGCCATCGCCCTCGTGGATGTGAACGCGAAGGACCTCTCAGTTGACCAGATGACGACGATCCAGCAATCCGTCCGCGCGAACGGGCGGGGCCTGATCGTGATCGGCGGCAACAACTCCTATGGCTCCGGCGCGTACTTCGACACGCCGTTGGAGCAGGCCCTCCCCGTCAAGATGGGCTATGCCCCCGGCAACCAGCACGATCAGGTCGCGCTCGGCATCATCATTGACCACTCCGGCAGTATGGATTTCGGCGAAGGGAGCAAGGACCCGAAAATCGCCCTCGCCCGGACGGCGGCGAATATCGGCATTGATGCCCTAAAGACGGGAGACGAGGCATCCGTTGTCGTCTTCAATGATAGCGCGGACACCATCGTCCCCCTCCAGGCGCTCACTGATAACCGCACGCTCATCCATCAGGCGATCAATGGCATCCGGGCGGACGGCGGCACGGACATCTATGCCGGCATGGCAAAGATGCTCGACTTGATGCGCGGTTCGACGGCGAACATCAAGCACATCGTCCTGATGACCGACGGGGAATCGCAGGGGCGCAGCGACTACGAAACGCTGATTGACCAGATGCGCAACCTCGGCATCACCTTCACGACGATCGCCATCGGCAACGATGCGGACACGAAACTGCTGCAACACCTCGCGGACATCGGCGGCGGAAAGTACTACTTCGCCGCTTCAGCGGATCAGATCCCGCAGATTACCTTGAATGAGGCGCAATCGGCGGGCAAGCAGCCGACCCGCATCGGCAACTTCCATGCGGCGGTCATTAAGCCAAGCCCGATCATCGGCGATATCCGCCCCGAGGAACTGCCGAATCTCGACGGCTATCAGGTGACGGAAGCGAAGCCGAACGCGGACGTCATCCTCGAATCCGGCCAGAAGGACCCGATTCTCGCCCAGTGGCAATACGGCCTCGGCCGCGTTGTCGCGTGGATGCCGGACACGGGCACGGTCTTCGCCAAGCAATGGCTAACATGGGCGAAGTACGCGCAATTCTGGCATCAGGCGCTCCTCTGGGCGCTGCCGGACCCGAACACCGCCGCCCTCACCGTGGACACGCATGCCGAGGGCGACCAGGTAATCATCGGCGTGGACGCAACGGACGTGGATGGGCGATTCGTCAACAGCATCCCCGTGACGGGCACGCTCGTCACGCCGGACGGGAAGTCGTTCCCGGTTCGCCTGCCCCAGGTTGGGCCGGGCAGATACGAAGTCCATGTGCAGGCGGCAGCGCCGGGCGCGTACCGCCTCTCACTCGCGCAGCAGCGGCCGGGCGGCACGAGCGCCCAGCGGGAGGGCGGGTTCGCCGTGCCATATTCGGCGGAATATGCCCCCGCCCCCGGCGGCGCGGCCCTGCTCAGCGATATTGCCGCGCTGACGGGCGGCTCGGTTCTCGCCAGCCCGAATGAAGTGACGGACGCGGGCGGCAAAGCGGGAACGATCACGCGCTTCCGCGAGTGGTGGGGCTGGTTCGCTGTCGCCGCGCTCGTCCTCTTCCTCGTGGATCTCGGCCTGCGCCTCTCCCTCGCGCCGAATCGGCGACGGAGCGGGCAAACGAACGGCGTCCGCCGCCTGATGCGTGCCCGCCGCCCATCACGCCGTCGCGCGCCACCCCGCCAACCACCACCGAGTTTGCGGTAATCAACCTCACCCCCCGGCCCCTCTCCATCGCGGGCGCCCGCGATGGAGAGGGGCCGGGGGGTGAGGTTCCCCATTTCGGCGGCATCACCGCTCGTTCATCCATCGTTCATGCACATTCCACACAATACCCCTGTGCATCGCAACGTTTCCCGCCGGAGAAGCGTCTATCCTTCCCAGGGCAATCGTATCTAAATCAGCTGGCGAGGACCTGGAGCAAGTAGCGGTGATCCCAGCCGGCCTTGAGGCGTTTGGCTTTGATCCCGCACCGGGCCGTGGACTCGTGCTGCAGGAGCGTCAGCGCAATGCGCCGCAGCAGGGCCAGGTTGTGGGCCGCGTGTCCCGTGCGCACCAGCAGCAGCCCAACGTGTTGCGCGTGAGCGGCGCTCATTCGCTTCGGGATGAGTCTAGCTCACGGCGTCCGCTCGACGCGCTTGTTGGGCAGTGCCGACA
>CALBSO010000091.1 GCA_937968015.1 uncultured Thermomicrobia bacterium | reverse complement strand
GAGTGAGTGACAGCGCGCGGTGCCAGGGCTAGCCGGGCCGGGGCAGACGTGCGCGGCGGCAGCAATCGCCTGCCCCGGCGGTGTTGCAGGCGGCGCGGCAATCCCCATCCCGGGGCCGAGCGCCAAAGCCATCAGCAGCGCGAAGAGCGACGACAGCGCACGCGTGAAGAGCCGTCCTGTGTGTGTCATGGTGCAACCCCTTCCCGACGAACTCCGGCGGCATGCGCCGCACAGTGCTCATCGTCTCCATCCATTTCAACGTCCCGCGCCAGTATACCGTGATGGCTCCGCATCGCAAAGACGGCGCATTGCCTCATCAGAAATCTTACTTTGCGGGGGTCGTTGCCTCATGAATAAATCTTACCCGTGTCCCTGAGTTGGGACAGGGGAGGAAGACGAGGCAATGATGAGTACGACGAGTAAACGCGAACTGCTGACGACCGTTTCTCCGCGCTATGTCACTGCGACCGGCATGGACAAGCAACGCATCCTCAATGAGTTCGTTGCCACCACCGGCTATCACCGCAAATATGCGATCACCCTCTTGCGTCATCCGCCCGCGCCGCGTCGCCGTCCGATCACCCGCCCACGCGCGAAGCGGTACACGCCTGTCGTCCAGCGTACGCTCGTCCGACTTCGGGTCGATTGGCGAAACGGAAAATACTGGACGCCAAGGCCGCGACGACGGCGCGCGGTGGAATGTCAATCTGGAGTAGACCCCATCTTGATGTCAGGCATCTCGCGCAGGGGCGTCAGAGTAGGGCGAAAAATCCGGTTTTCTGATAGGTCGGTTCCAACCTCTGGGATCCTATCCTGACGGCAGTTAGACAACCATCCTCCGGAAGCCAGGGCGATGATACGCGGTGACTCGCGTCCTCAATGACCGCGTCGCGGCCTTCGCGTACGTTGATCGACGGAACGTCAATCACCCCCGATAACAGCGCTTCGACGGTGGTTTATTGTTTTGGTTGGCTTCTGGGATATGTTCATTCCGTCGCTGCGTAGAACTTGACGACCTTGCCGCGCTCCCTCAGCACGGCCGCGATCGCCCCGTAGACGCATTGGAGTGGGGAAGCGGGGGAGGGCATCACCATGACGGCCGTTCCGCTCGGTTGTTCGTTCGCGAACCGCTGCCAGTCCGCGATCTCCGGCAGGAGATTCGCCGTGACAAGGGAGAAGTTATCCCGCTGCAAGTGACGCCTGCGGATGGCGTTCGGCGGGGTGGTGAAGCGGTACTGGTTCCTCAGACGACCTCTCCTTCCGCCGCGTCGTCGCCCCCGCCGAGGGTAAAGTGCGTGCGCTGGGTCGCTTCGAAGAAGGTCTCGCCGCTCTTGGTCACCATGTAGGGGAGGAAGACCTCTTCGATCCTGGCCATCTCGATCTCCAACAAGGCCATCTGCGCCTGCACCCAGTCGAGGATGTTTCGCCACGCGACCCGATACGCCTGCTCGTCGCCGTACGTCTGCTCCTTGCCCCGCTTGTGGGAGATGGCGCCCGACTCCCATTGCCGCTTGAGGACGGCCTGCGCCTTGTCCACGCGCGCCGGGAGCTTGACCGGGATGAATGCGCCGTTCACCCTGATCGTGAAGCGCATGCCGTGGACCCGTCCGTCGTCGCCGTAGTCGTAGGAGATCTGCTTCGCGCCGTGCTGGCCGAGCGTCTGCTGCAACTCCGCGAAGATGCGGTCGATCGCTTTGTCCGAGGTGTAGTTCTTGATTGCCATAGGGTGAGGGAAGTATAGCAGATCGTGGGACGCCGTTGCGGGCATTGGTGCGCCGGGGCTACTCGGGTTTGGGGAGTCCCAAGTGGCCTTCGATGCGCTCGACACGATGTGCGAGTTTCGTGTGATGGTCACTGACCGTATCCAGAATCTCGTGGAGGAGTCCGCCCATGTCCACGTGGGATGCATCGAACTTCTGGTCAAGGGCGATCACGGTTTCACGGGTCTTCTTCGTGTCGATCTCAACGGTTTTGAGCCGGTCTTTGATCGCGGATAACTCCGCTTTCAGGTGCAGGTTCGCAAGATGCGCGTCTCGTCTGGTCTCTTCAGCCTCGGATTCGACCTCTTCGCGCATGACGCCTCGCAGTTGTTTGAGTTGTTCGTCGGTAAACATAGGGAAAAGATAGCAGAAGGCAATACAACTCGCAAGGGGGAAGTGGTGTTACTGGGGCTTTGCCATACCAAGGTGATCTTCGACCCGCTCCACCCGCCGCCGCAGAGCGACATCCGCTTCATCGGTTCTCCTGACGAGCACATCAATCGTTTTCTCGATCTTCCGGACGCTTCGTTTGACCGTCTTCAGGTCTTTCTTGATCGGTTCAACCTCTTCTCGAATCAGCGGTCCAACCTCTTCCCGCATGACACCGCGCAGTTGGTTGAGTTGTTCGTCCGTAAACATAGGGAAAAGATAGCAGTTTTCGCTGCCGGTATCAAGAGGGAAGTGTAACTATGGATCAAGAACAGTAACGCCGTATTGATAGAAGTGATGGTCGAAGGTGAACGCTTGCGGGATACGTAGTCGCTCCATGACGGCGAAACTAATCGCATCGATGAGCGAGAAACTCTTGTCTTCGTACATGCGGATGATTGCCCACGCCCGCGCTTCATCCTTCGCCTTCACGCGGATCACCGTCGTTGCGGGGCTCTTACTGAAGCCAGCGAGAATCCGTACCGCGTTGTCACGTCCGAGCCGTGCGAGGAGCAATGAGTGGGTTTCTGCCAAGACAAAGTTCGTGGTGAAGAGCCGTCGCTGCTCCGCGCCCAGATGCGTGAGGATCGCTGTCGCGCGCTGATAGTTCTCATCATGTCGATCTGCCAACGCATAATACGCCGAGCTATCAACAAAGACCCAGCGTGCCCCACGAGATGATGGGATGCTCATTCCGCGTTTGGCCGAGTCGCCTTTACGAAGTGCTTGCGCTTATGCGTAGAGACATCGCGCGCACCGGTAGAGCTTGCCGTACCGACCACGCTCCAGATCGTATCCGTCTCCGTGAGTCCTTTCCGACCGGCGACTTTCCCAGCCACATGGGAAATACGCTGCGCGAGCGCGTCGATCGGTTGCATCGACTTCAAACGATGAGTGAGCGAATCTACAGAGCTGTCCATCGCCCTGGCCTCCGCATGGGTTTTCTCTTTTTCCACGGTCATCGGCATGGTAGCCCCCCAATAGCAGACGCAAGCGTGAGCACCCACTGAACAGATGCAGGCGCTACCACGCGTATCCTAAAGGATTATGCCCCGGAAAGCAAGCAATTGAGTTACTACGCAAAAACCAGGCTGAGGTTGCGACAGAGGAACGAATTCACGCGAATCTCGCTGTCATGAGCGCCCTGCAGCCCTTCTTACAGCGCGTGCTTCTGCATCTCCTCGTCCATCACGTCGCGCGCCAGTTCCACATAGAGGCCCGTCGTCTTCAGGCTCGTATGCCCGAGCGCCTGCCGCACAATATCCAGCTTGATGCCGCCCTTCACCATATGCGTCGCCATCGTGTGCCGCAAGGTATGCACCGACGCGCCACTGATCCCGGCCTCGGCGAGGTACTTGGCGATCACATTCTCAATCGAGCGCGGGCCGATTCCTTCCCGAAACTTGGTGATGAAGAGGGACGGGGAGTCGGTCTTCGGCCGGATCGCCAGGTAACTGCGGATCGCCCGGCACGCCTTCCAGTTGAGGGTGACGGTCCGGGTTCGTCTGCCTTTGCCCTGAATCGTCACGCTGCCCAGGTCCTCCTTGCTGATCCGTCCCTGGGGAAGGTCAACATCCTTGAGTGTGAGGCGGGAGAGTTCGGTGAGGCGCATGCCGGTCTGCAAGAGCACCTCGATGATCGCCAGGTCACGCGGGTCGTATGCGGCCGCCTCACGCAGGCGCTTGTACTCGCCTTCGGAGAGGACCCGGGGTTGGGTCTGCTCGCGCATCGGCGGGGTGAGGTCAAGCGTCGGGTCCGACGCGATGATCTTCTGCTTGGTGAGGAAGAGAAAGAACGAACGGATCGAGGAGACCTTGCGCCGCCTGCTGCTCCCGGCCCGCCCCAGGCGGTCCAGTTCACCGAGGAAGCCTTGCAGATGCCGGAGCGTGACGGCCTGGACGGTCGTCACGTTGGCGTTGCCGGTGAGGTACGTGATCAGGTCCTCGATGTCGAGGGCATAGTCTCGTCGCGTCCGCTCGGCGAAGTTGCGGGTGGCGAAATGCTCGACGCGATAGAGGGTCAGCGCGTCATCCAGTGGCAGGTCGTTTCGGGGTGCTTCCATATGTTCAATATACACCTTCGTCTAACCCAGTGGCAATCCCCTGATTAGCGGAAAGAAAAGGGGCGCGGGCGGGGAGTTTCTTCGTCTAAGGGGAGTTAGGCGAAGAAACGGACAATTACCCGATCAAACCGGATCAAGGGAGTGGGGCGGAAAGTGGTTCCGAGAACGATATTGCCGGCACCTTTTATCGAATCACGTTTGTGGCTGGCAAGCGCGAGCAACGGCCGGGTATGGTCATTTCCGGAACGAAACGGCACCGAATGTCATCGTAACCGGCACAGAATGGGACGCTGATACCGGGACGGCTTTCGTGACACAGAGATACGGCAAAACCGGTAGGAGAATGAGTCTCCCACCGGCAGTACCAAATACCCTCGTTTTTGTGACGTTGGCTGTTCCACACCGCCCGCTCACCGCCAGGCCGCCCACCGCGATCGGCCAGCCACTCTTCAGCGTCGCGTAGCCGTCGCGTAATCCTTCCGTAACGCATTTATGCTATTGTGGCAATGATCGGGGCCGCTCTCATCGTTCCTACGCATTCCGCGCCAGCAAACGGAACACGGGCCCGGACGCGTCATTCGCTGCATCCAGGAGGTACGAGGATGGTCGCGCACACGATGTTGCGGATCAAAGGAAGCGTGATCTGTCCGGGCGATCCGCGCTATGACGAGGCCCGCAAGATCTGGAACGGCGCGATCGCCAAGCGACCCGCACTGATCGCCCAGTGCGCGGATGAGGAGGATGCGGCGGCCGCGTTGGCCTACGCACGGCGCGAGGGGCTGCGCGTCTCCGTCCGCGGCGGGGGCCACAATGTGGCCGGCACCGCCCTCGTTGAGGACGGGGTGGTCATCGACTTCTCCCGCCTGCGAAGCGTCGAAGTCGATCCGAACCGGCGCCGCGCCACGGTCCAGCCGGGGGTCCTCTGGGGCGATGTGGATGCCGCCACACAGGTCCACGGCCTGGCGATGCCCGCCGGCATCGTCACCCACACCGGCGTCGCCGGCCTGACCCTTGGCGGGGGCTTCGGCTGGCTCAGCCGTCGCTGGGGGCTGACGAGCGATAATCTGCTCTCGGCCCGCATGCTCCTCGCGGACGGCCGCAGGGTCGTCGCCAGCGCGGACGACCACCCCGACCTCTTCTGGGCGATTCAGGGCGGCGGCGGCAATTTCGGGATCGTCACGCAGTTCGAGTTCGGGCTGCACGCGCTCGGCACCACGGTCCTGACCGGGCCGATCCTGCACGCGGCCGAGCGGGCCAGCGAGGTGCTCCGTTTCTACCGCGACTTCATCGCCGATGCCCCCGAGGAGTTGGCGGTCTTTGTCGTCCTGCGGACGGCGCCGGTGCTCGACTGGGTGCCCACGCACCTGCGCGGCACGCCGGTGGTGATGCTGATCCCGTTCTGGTCAGGCGACCTGGACCGGGGGGAGCGCGCCCTTGAGCCGTTGCGGCGGTTCGGCCCCCCGATGGTAGACTTGGTTGAGCGGAAGCCGTACACCGCGCATCAGCGGTTCTTCGACGCGGGCGTACCACATGGCTGGGGCTACTACTGGAAGTCGCACTTCCTCCCGCCCCTGACCGACGACGCCATCGCGGTGCTTGTCGAGCAGGCCTGGCGCAAGTCGTCGCCGGCCTCGTACACCTTGATCTTTCATTTGGGCGGCGCCATCGCTCGAGTATCGCCGGACGCATCGGCCTATGCGGGGCGGCAGGCGGCTCACGCCATCAACATCAATGCGGCCTGGACGGCGGGCGGCCCCGAGCACGCCGACATCGCCTGGGCCCGCGCGTACTTCCAGGCGATGCAGCCGCACGCGACGGGCGGCGTGTATGTGAACTTCCTCAGCAACGAGGGCGAGGAGCGGGTGCGCGCCGCCTATGGCGCGAACTACGATCGCCTGGCTGCCATCAAGGCCCGCTATGACCCGGACAACCGCTTCCGGGCAAATCAGAATATCCGTCCACGTTGAGCGACCTTGCGGGGACTTCGATGGCAGCCATCACTGGCGGGAGCGCCTGCAGCAAAGAGGAACCGATGGTGGAGAACGAGTGCATCACGCGGGAATTCACCGCGAGGGCATATTGCGCGTCCGGTTAAGGAGAGGAGGAAACGGTGGAGACATTGCACGTGCAGCACTGGGGGGAGGGGCCGCCCGTCCTCCTCGTCCATGGCTCGGTCCTCAATGGCGAGATGACCTGGGCGCAGCAGCGTCCCCTCGCCGACCGCTGGGCCCTCGTCCTGCCTGATCGCCGCGGTTACTGGCCCAACCCGCCCGCCGAGCGCGAGGACTTCGCGGTGGACGCCGGGGACATCGCCGCGCTGCTCGGCGATGGGATGCACCTGGTGGGCCACTCCTACGGCGGCGTGGTCGCCCTGCTGGCGGCGGCGCAGCGCCCCGACGCCGTCCGCTCGCTGACGGTGATCGAACCGCCCGCATTCGGCCTCGTGCGCGGCGACCCAGAAGTCGAGCCTTGGCTGGCGCGGACGGTGGAGTTCTGGGCGAACGGGCCGCGCGACCCGGAGGCATTCCTGCGCACCTTCCTCGGCGCGGTCGGTTCCAACGCCGTCCTGCCCAGCCCGCTGCCGCCCCCGCTGCTGCAGCACGCGCGGCTACTGCAGGTCGAGCGTCCGCCGTGGGAGGCGCAGATCCCGGTCGCGCAGTTGCGCGCTGCGCCCTTCCCGAAGCTGGTCATCTCGGGGGGCCACAGCCCGGTCTTCGATGCGGTCTGCGATGTGTTGGAGCGCGAGTTGGAGGCGGAGCGGGCGGTGATCCCCGGCGCCGGGCATAGTGTGCCGCGCACCGGCACGCCGTTCAACGAACGGCTGGAGCACTTCCTGCGCGCGGCGGAGGCGCACACGCCGCCGGCCGGCGGGTGAAGGGCTGCTCGCGCCGCTCGTCGCGGAGGCGGATGGCAGCGGTGCCGGCGCACGCATGATGGAGCGCTGATCGTCGCGGTACGCTGCGCGGGAAGAGGAGACCGATGGAGCGAACGACCATCGATGGGACCGCACTGGAATACGAAGTCTCTGGTATCGGCGAGCCCGTCGTGCTCATCCACGGCGCCTTGATCGCCGATGCCTTCCGGCCGCTGCTCGCCGAGCCCGCCCTGCGCGATCAGTACCGGGTCATCCACTACCATCGCCGCGGCTATGGCGGCGCGCATACCGCTGCGGCGGTGGACCTCGCGCGGCAGGCGGCGGATTGCCGGGCGCTGCTGCACCATCTCGGCGTGCGGCGCGTCCATGTCGTGGGGCACTCCCTCGGCGGCACGATTGCCCTGCGGCTCGCGCTCGACGCCCCGGACCTCGTCCACGCGCTCGCCTTGCTCGAGCCAGCCCTGGTGCTCGGGGCGAGCGCGCAGACCTATCGCGAGGCGATCGCGCGCAACCAGCAACGGTACCGTGCGGGTGATATCACGGGGACGGTAGACGAGTTCCTGCAGCCGCGCTTCGGGCCGGGGTATCGCGCCGCTTTCCTTGACCGGGTGCTGCCGGACGGGTTCACACAGGTGATCGCCGATGCGGGGAATGCATTCGAGCGGGACATGCCCGCTGTCGCGGAATGGGAGTTCACGGAGGCAGACGCGGGGCGCATCATCCAGCCGGTGATCGCCGTCCTGGGGAGCGAGAGCGAGGCGCTGTGGTCGCGCTTTGGGGAGACGCACCGGCTGCTACTGAGATGGCTGCCGCAGGCGGAGGAGTTTGTGCTCCCCGGCGCGACACACGCCTTGCAGTTGCAGAACCCGCACGGCATGGCCGCGGCGCTGGCGGACTTCTTCGCACGCCATCCGATCCCCACCCCAGGCAGACGGTGAGCCCGCAATCCCGTCCGGACTCCCCGACGACGCCATAGGCGGCGAAGCGCACTTTTTCACCACGCTCACCTGTTATGTGCCCTCCGATCGGTATCGCGTCAGCCCGTCGACATGTGCGACTGGATCTCGCCCACGATCGGCCAAGGCCGGGATCACGGGAGATCCCGACATCAACAGCCAGCCGACGACGATCTCGAATACCCGCCATCAGCCATGGGTATCCAGCCCCGTGCGATCGCGCGCTGCTCGGAGCTGGCTGAGCCACTCCGTACCCAGCTGGCGCCCATTTGGCAGTTGGTCGCCGCGCTCCCAGCGCCACGTTGTGATCATTGCCAGCACGAGGATCCGGCACTCGCGCAGCAAGCCTTGATTGACATCCGGATAGTGCGCGCTGACTGCTTCGGGCGCATGGGCGAGGTCGAATTCGACAGGCCCGCGGCAACACGTCTCGAGGTCTATGAAGAGCAGCCCATTCTTCGTGGTGAGCACGTTACCCGGGTGCGGCTCACCGTGCAGGAGCTGCTCAGCGGCGCCACGGTCGCCGATCACTCGTCTCAGGCTTCGGAGCGTGTCGCCGAGGAGCTCCCGGTCCGCGTCGGCGAGCGCCGGCGTGCGGTCGCGGCTCGCAACGAGTTGTTGAGCCTGCTCAACGCGATCCATGAAGTGCGGCGTCGGGATATCGAGCGTGCGCATGCCGGCATGCAACCGCGCGAGCGCACGGGCGTAGTCGGCTGGTGAGACCGCTCGCGGTGTCGCAGGTTCGTAGTAGGTCCACAGCGTGACCACGAAGCCATCACGCTCATAGACACGCGGGGCCACGCGACGCTCAAGGGTAGCCACGGGGCACCCGGATGCGGCAAGCCGCTGAGCGAGCTCGACTTCGAACTGTAAACCCTGAAGCGCGACGGGTGCCACCCGGGCAAGCACATCACAAGGCAGCAGACGCAGGGTGAGCTTGTTCGAGTCATGGAGAACGATCGCGTCGTCGACGGTCAGGTCGAGTGATGCGGCGGTCGCCATGGCCGACGCCATCGCACGCGGGACCGCTGACGCCTGCATTGTCGCCTGGCTCCTCTCCCCATCATTTGCGGCTATCCCTCTGGACTGAGCCACATGATGGTGCACATATATTGGCAATCACGCAGGCAAGCCCTTACGCGTCGAGCGTTGTGTCCGTCGCTACATGGCGCGTGCGCGTGTACCACACCTCGTACTGGATACCGTCAGGGTCCTCGAACGAGACGAACGCCGAGTGACCGAGGTCACGCACTGGCGAGTGCGCCACGCCCTCCGCGTCGAAGTGCGCCATCCATTCCGCCAACTCCGCCTCGCTGTGTACCTCGAACGCCAGATGGTCCAACCCGGTGCGAAATGGGCTGAAGGCATCGTCGGAACGGTTCTCGTGGTTATACAACCCGACGAGGTAGCCGCTGTCGGGATGCAGGAGCAGGATGCGCGGGATGCCCTGCTCGCCGGGAGCAAAACGGAACTCGCGGACGAAATGGAAACCGAGCACGCGCATGTACCAGGCGGCGCTAGCGCGATAGTCGCGCACGGTGAGGCCAGCGTGCAGCAGGCGGGTGAAGGTCGGCATCGCAATCCTCCTTGGCTAACTTGATGCGAACTCGACGCGAGGCGTGTGGGCATTCTATGGTTTGACAGCCCTCAGTGCCAGTATACGTGCAGCATCATGTGGCCAAGTCCAATCCCTCTTCTGCGGTGTCCTCATCGTTGCGAGTGAATGCATCATACCAAGTTGATGGGAGCAACTTCAGTGAGGTGGTCGTTTTTCAGGTGCAGAGTTGATGGCGAATCCTGATTCGTAAGACATGACCCGTGCGTGCCGACCGCGAGTGGTACCGTTCAGTGGGGAAAGCCGACACGGGAAGTAAACAGAACGCCGATTACGTGGCCCACTGACCGGGAATAGTCGCTAGCCAGCAAGTGGGGGGAGGAATCATACGTTCTGAGGGCTTGCTTGGTCTATTGCGTGTCTTTACTGCTCTTTCGGGAGAGGAAGAAGGCACCAAGTTCGGCCATCGTCGTCGCCTCTTTTGGATCGAGCAGCGGAACAAGCCGTTTGATCATCATATGCGGTGCCATGCCGCCACACGTCGGTAACGTAAACCCGATTGCATCGGTCGGGTGATCTACGGCTCCACCGCGTAGCTCATCGGCAACCAACTCAAGTAGATCGGCAACGCTGAGTTCTAACGCGTGCACGATGCGTTCAAGTACTCCAGCTGACGGGTATTTCTTGCCCCGTTCGATCTCACCGAGATAGACCACCGAGAGTCCAGACTGCTCGGCAAGCGCTTTGATCGTCAGGGAATGCGTTCGTCGTTCACGCCGAATGACCATTCCCATCGTCTCTTGGAGGTCTCGCATGTGTCCCATCTCCTTCTCCTTAAAAGCGATGCTATCAGCATGTTTTTTCCTTGACAAGTATGCGGTGGGCTTTTACTGTGGGCGATAGCGCATCTATGCTGTATCCGCGCCCTAACGGAGTGGTGGGCGCATCGTAAGGAGAGGAGGGCAGGAGGCCCGACGAACAGTATTTATGCGCGATCGGCGTCCGTTTTGCGCATGGAGGGACAGACGATGAGCCACCATCCCTTTCGATTCGGCGTACAAATGTCGGAGGCACAATCGGCAGCAGAGTGGCAGGAAAAAGCAAGGAAAGTGGAACGCCTCGGCTACGACATTCTCGTCATTCCTGACCACTTTCCCGACCCCTCCGGAGGCAGCCTCGGGTACGCACCCGCCCTTACTGCCGCCGCTGCCGCGACGACAACACTGCGCATCGGCACCAACGTGCTCGACAACGATTTCCGGCATCCGGCGTTGGTCGCGGGTGACGCCGCGACGCTCGATCTGCTTTCCGATGGCCGGTTCGAGCTCGGCATCGGCGCGGGTTGGGACCAAGGGGACTACGAGAGATCGGGAATCGCCTTCGACCGCCCTGGTGTTCGGGTCCAACGCCTCAAGGAGAGTGTGCAGATCATCAAGCACTTATTCACCGGCGGTCCCGTCGCGTTCTCCGGCGAGCATTTCACAATCAACGGACTCGAAGGGTATCCCAAACCCGTGCAGCAGCCTCATCCTCCCATCCTTATCGGTGCCGCCGGCCCTCGTCTGACAGCGTTGGCAGCGCGAGAAGCGAATATCATCAGTGTGATGGCGAGAGTATTACCACCCGGCGTACCGATCTATACAGACCTGACGGCGGCCGGTTTGGACGAGAAAATACGTTGGATACGACAAGCGGCAGGGGAGCGATTCGATGACATCGAGCTCAACGTCCTTATGCAGCGGGTGATCGTCACGACGGATCGGCAGAGCGCGGCGGAAACCCTGAGTGAGCAGTGGCATATCACGCCTGCAGAAACGCTCGAATCGCCGTTTGCTCTGATCGGCACGAGCGAGGAGATGGTGGAGGCTATTCGCGCCCGTCGCGAACGCCATGGCATCTCTTACCTGACCGTTTTCGAGCGAAACATGGAAGCGTTTACATCGGTCGTGCCGCAACTTACCGGGTCGTGATCGAGACGAAGTGGCGTGCTCCTGTCCCGGTCCTTTCTCCGTAAAAGTTGTTCATGAGACAGGAAGTCAGTCTCACCTCGATCATCCCACACAATTGAGCGAGCGTGAGCGGGGCGACAAAGCGGGAGATGCGCGCACGAAGGTCTGGGCAACAGAACACCAATTACGTGGCCCAGCGACCGTTAACCCTTCGTGCCTTCAACGCGGTGTCAACTCGCGATTGATTGCTTCCCGGTCGAATGCCTCGGGGTCGAACGATCCACCGCTCCATTCCACCATCGTCTCATGCTCCTCATGGGCAGGGTCGCGCAGCGCCTCGAGGAAATCCGCATACCCCCAGATGCCACCGACATCCTCCGGCGGGCAGGCTCGCTTGCCGCCAATACAGCGGGGATAGCGGACTCCCGCCTCGGCGGGAAAGACCTTCTCGACCACCACGTCATGCACCCAGCCATCTCCGAGGTCGTACTCGTAGCGGAAGCGATCCTTGACGCCGGTGACGATCGCTCCCAACCGCGCCCGGCGCTCGTCTTTGGGGCGATCAAGCGGGTCCCTTTCCAGATCGCGCATGCCGTAGCGGACCTCGCCGACGACGAACTCGTGCAGGTGGGAGTCGGTCCAGCCCATGACCGTTTGCAGGATGATGTGCAGGCGGGAGAGGGTGGTGCTATCACGCACCTCAATGCGCCGCCAGATCGGCGGCGCGCTGTCTTTCAGGGCGATCTTCAGTCGGTAGACCGGACTCTCGTCAACCTGCTTCGTCGGCATCGGCACCCTCCCGCGCGAGGACCTCCACCTCCTCGGGGCGGAAGATCGTCTCGACAAACCGGTCGGGGGTCGGGACCACGAGATAGCGCGTCTCCCCCTGCATCGTGATGCGCAGGCCGTCCACCGGCTCCCGCTCCCCCGGCAGCCGCAGCAGGACCGGGGAACCGACGATCGGGGCATTCCGCGCCGCCTCGGCCTTGGCACGGTACGCAGCGTCCGCCGCCTTGTGCTTCTCGTTCATGTCGCCTCACTCCGCTCCACGCATCGATGATCGAGCGTATAGCATACATCCACAGGGACGCGCCGCGCATACCTGGTCCGCCGGTGGCGGGATCGGCGCTGGGGCTGGTAGGCTCCTTCTGCTGCGTCGCCCGTCCGCACACCCAAGGAGGAGTCATCATGGGCATCTTCAAACCGCATCCCGCATTACTCATCAGCCTGATCGAGACGGTGGCGACACACGAGCGGGCTTTGGCACTCTGGGGCTTCCTTGAGACCACGCACCAGCAACTCTACGGAAACGCGACGAATCTGAGCCCGACCCTTCAAGCAATCGTCGAAGCGAGCCGCCAGGAGGTAGAAGCGGTCCTCGCGATCTCGCGCCGGTTAGACGATGTGATGGAAGAGGTCGCCGCGAGCTACTTCGACGAAGAGACGAGCGAAGATGAGCGATACGAAGCGGTCGCCTGGGCGCGTGGACAGCTGGAACTCGACCCGGCGATCGCGGAGCACCTGTGGGATTTCTAGGCGGCGCAGCTGCTGTTGGAGAAGGGCAAGGATCACGGGTACGCATAGCGTCGGCCGCCGATACTGGCGCTTGCCGCAAGGGACGAAAGTGGTTCCGATAGAACGACCCTGGGAACCTTATCTGGAACCACGCCCATGCCTGGCAGGCGCTGTTTGCGGCCGATATACACTTTTATCGGACCGAGATGCGATCACAAGGCCCCTTTTCAAAACGTCTAATCTAAAGACACGATGAAACGGTCAAGATGGGGAGTTTCCATCTCGCATCGCATCATTCGGGGGAGAGGGCAGTTCGGCAACGCCGACCGGGACCTCCCGAGCGAGGATCACCACCGCCCCCACGACCATCAGCCCGGCTCCCGGGATGGCGAACGCCCAGCCTAAGCCGAGCCACGCCGCCAGCCCGCCCACGATCAGGGGTGCGACGAGCGGTATCGTCGTCTTCAGCATGTCCGAGGTCGCCGAGACCCGTCCCATCAGGTCGTCCGGCGTCTCCCGCTGCAAGATGGTGCCATAGACGACCCCGAGGGCGCCGAAGCCGAATCCCAGGAGGAAACGCGAGACGAACGCCGCGAAGATGGCGACGGTGCCCCCGCTCAGCCCCTCGATGGCCGCGATCCCGAGCATCGCCATCAGGCTACCGAGTTCGAGAACTCCCAATCCCATGATAAGGATGGGTGTCCGTCCCTTGCCCCACTGCCCGAGGGCGAGCGCGCCGGCGACATAGCCGAGGCCCAGGAGCGTGAACGAGGGGCCGAGCTGACCGGTCGTCACCCCCAGCGCCTTCAGCACCACCGCGCCGATGGTATCGGTCGCCCGGATGAAGAACGACGCCGCGACCGAGCAACCGACCGTGATCAGGAGCGCCCGGCGACGGACGATGTGCCGCACGCCCGCGCGGAACTCGGGCCAGAAGCGGCGTCGTACCGTCGGCAGGACGGGCAGCCGGGCCAGACGCGGAAGACGCAGGAGGAAGGCGGCGGAGATGAGGAACGTCGCGGCGTCCGCGATGAACGAACCGCGCAGCCCGACCAGGACAAGCACGAGGCCACCGATGCCGGGGCCGATCAGCCGCGCGGCGTTGTCGGCCAGCTGGCTCAGAGAGTTGGCCGTCAGCAGGTCCTCAGGGGGCACGGTGGCGCGGATGGTCGCCTGCTGGGCGGGACCGAAGAAGGTGCTGAAGACCGTCTGGAGGGTGACGAAGAACAAGACTGCGGGCAGGTTGGGCGCCCAGACCAACCCGAGCACGACGACCGTCCGAGCGAGGTCGCACGCAACCATCACCGTCTTGCGGGGCAGACGATCCACCCAGACGCCCGCGAAGGGGCTGATGACGGCGTACGGCAGCGTCAGGGCGATGAGGTAGGCGCCCCAGCCGAATGCGCCGAGGTCCCAACGGTAGACGATAAGCGTGAGAAGGGCGAGGATGTCGAGCCAGTCACCGAGGTTGGAGACGACCTTGCCCCAGAAGAGGAGCCGGAAGGAGCGATGGGCGAGCGGCGCGAGAAGGGCGAACCGACGTGTGGATGTTCCCCCGCTCCCCGATGAACTCATCAGTTCGTCCCTTCGCGGATGCCGGATGCTGGCGATTGGCGATAGGTTACCGGCATCTCGGACTCGCTGCAACTTCCCATCGGCGGCAGACAACGGCCGATTCACACGTTTCTTCGAACGAGAGGACATCGGGAGGTGTAGTATAGGCAGACAATGACAGGCCAGAGATCGCACAGAAAGGTTGGGAATGATGACGCGCTACACCCTCGCACTGCTCGTCACTGTGTCCCTCCTCACTGCATGCACACAAACCAGCCACTCGTCCCGCTTCCCGATGAAACTGATCAGGGTATCCTCGGATGCTTCGGGGCCGATAACGACGGTCGCCTGGTCGCACGATAGTACACGATTTGCGACGAGTTCCGGTGCCGCAACGTCGACCGATACCACCGTGCATGTGTGGAGCGATACCGGTTCGCCGATAGCAACCCTGACGGGAGATACGAAGCCGGTCACCAGCTTTGCATGGTCCGCTGATGGTCGAACATTGGTATCCGGGTCCCTGGATCAGACGGTGCGGTTTTGGGATGTGGATACCGCCGCACTGCGCACGGAAGTGACGCTCGCGAACCCCGTGTACAGCTTGGCGTGGTCCCGCGATGAAAAAACGCTGGCTATTGGCACAATTTCATTTCAACCAGCACTAAATTCAGAGAATCCTCATTTCTTGCCATTGCCCGGTGTCATAGAATTGTGGCATGCAGATGCACACTTAGCCAGAACATACCGGGTCTTCCGCAATCGCGGTGAAGCATGACTG
>CALBSO010000090.1 GCA_937968015.1 uncultured Thermomicrobia bacterium | reverse complement strand
ACCTCCGATCTGGAGGATAATCCCCTCACCGTGAATTTACCAGCACGTACTTAACCCTCGCGATCGCCTCGCCGTATCAGCCGCCCACTACCTGGGACGACGTTCTCCGCCAATTCGCCGCCGCGCGTGTTGAGGGCATCGTCCTTGATTGCATGGGTTTCGGGCCGGACGCCAAAGCATATTTTGCCATGGGGGCCGCCGTCCCCGTGCTCTGCGCGCAGACCGCGACCGCGCATGTAGTTCGTGATCTTCTGTGGGCGCCGGTGCCTGTTGTCGTCTGATTCCGCCCCCTCAGTCCCCACCGAACGTCGCGCGGAGGCGTTCCATCTCCTCCGCCAGTTGCGTTTCGTCCAGTTTGCGAAAGAGTGGCTTCGGTTTCGGCAATGCGCGGCCGGGCGCGAGGTCACGATATTCCCATACTTCGTCAGCCACGCCGCCATTCGCACCATTCGGGTCACCACCGACATAGCCGAGCATCAGGTGGACCTGCTGCGCGGAAAACGGAATGAAGGGGGCGAAGAGGAGACGGAGTGCATGCAACCCTTGCAGCGCCACATACAACGTTGTTCGCGTGCGCTCGGCGTCCGACTTGCCCGTCTCCCATGGCTTCTTGCGTTCAAGGTAGCGGTTGAACTCGGCGGCGAGCGCCATCACCGCGTTAATCGCCTCCTTCAGATGCACACCTTCGATCAGGCCACCGATGGCAGCGAACGCCGCATGGGCATGCGCCAGCATCTCGCGGTCATCATCGTCGAACGGTCCAGGGTCTGGAACGACGCCACTGCCGTATCGCTGCGTGAGCGAGAGGACGCGATTGACGAGGTTGCCGTACGTCGCGACAAGTTCGTCATTATTCCGCCGGAAGAACTCGGACCAGGTGAAACTCGTGTCGCGCGCCTCGGGCGAACTGGCGATGACGAAGTAGCGCAACGGATCGGGGTCGTACCGGCTGAGATAATCCGGCAGCGTAATGACGATACCCCGGCTCGTGCTGATCTTCTGATCGTTCAGCAGCATGAATTCGACCGCCGGCACATCGGTCGGCAACACGAGGCCGCCGACTCCCATGAGGATCGCGGGCCAGATGATCGTATGGAACGGCACATTGTCTTTGCCGATGAAGTAATACGACGTACTTGGCGCATTCCCTTCCTTGTCCAGTGCCCACCACTGCCGCCACGCTTCCGGGTCACCCTGGCGGTTCGCCCATTCAATACTCGCGCTGAGGTAGCCGATTACCGCATCGAACCAGACATAGATGCGCTTCTCCTCGAAGCCGGGAACGGGAATCGGCACGCCCCAGTCAAGATCGCGCGTGATTGCACGCGGTTTCAACCCTTCACGCACCCAATTCTCGGTAAAGCGGCGCACATTCGGCCGCCAGTTATCGTGCGTCTGAATCCATGCCAGCAAGCGCTCCGAAAACTGCGGGAGATCGAAAAAGAAGTGCTCGGTCGGCCGCAACTCCGGAGTCGCCTTGGTTAACTTCGAGCGAGGGTTAATGAGATCTACCGGATCAAGCGTGTTGCCGCAGTTGTCACACTGATCGCCGCGCGCGTCCTCGTAGCCACAAATTGGGCACGTCCCTTCGATATACCGATCCGGGAGGAATCGGTTCGCGACGGGATCGAACATTTGGTCCGTTGTCTGCGTGAAGAGATATCCCGCGTTGAGCAGGCTGGTGAAGACGGATTGCGTGACCGCGATATGGTTCTCCGTGTGCGTCTCTGTATAGAGATCCCAGATCATCCCCATGCGGTCGAAGCCATCTTTGATTATCGTGTGGTAGTACCGCGCGACTTCCTCCGGCGACTTCCCTTCGCGGTCGGCAACGAGCGTGACTGGCGTTCCGTGCTGGTCGGAGCCGGAAACCATCAGCACGTTGTTCCCTTTCATCCGGTGGTAGCGCGCGAAGACATCGCCAGGAATGTAGGTTGACATGTGCCCAACATGGCGCGCACCGCTCGCGTATGGCCACGCGACGCAGACAAGGATATTCTGTTTGGCGCCGCTGGCCGTGTCATGTATCGCTGTCACCGGTAGTACCCCCGCCAATCATTTACCCGAACGCGCAGCACATCGCGCAGATTCCAAAACGTGTCCGCCAATGGACGCACTTTGCTGTTCATTCCATATCGCCACCGCACAGGCACTTCGCAGATACGAAACCCCTGCCGATGCGCTATGACGAGCACCTCAACATCGAATCCGGTTACACGCGCGCTATGGACTTCAGGGGCATTGCTCCCATATAACCGCAACCTGGGGACGATTGCCGCCACCGCATCCGCACGGAAGAGTTTGAAGCCGCATTGCGTGTCGTCAATGCCCGGCACGGCGATCATCCGAACAAGGCGGTTGAACACGCGCCCCATCACATGCCGGAACAATGGTTCTCCCTCGCGTGAGGCACCATCGCCCTCGCGCGAGCCAATGACAACGGCAGATCCCCTGTCGAGCAGCGCGAGCAGGCGATCCGCTTCCTCGATAGGCACCGCGAGGTCAGCATCCGTGAAGAGCACCCGCTCGCCTCGCGCCGCCAACATGCCTGCTCGCACCGCCGCGCCCTTGCCGCGATGCGGTTCACGAAGAAGGCGTATCCGTCCATCCGGCAGTGCGTGCGATGCAACCTCCGCGGTGCGATCCGTGCTCCCATCGTCTACGACAATGATTTCGGACATGAACGGTTGTGCATCGAGGAAGACCGTCACGGCTCGCAACGTTGCAGACAAACGCACAGCCTCGTTATACGCCGGGATGACGACACTCAAATACGGAGTCGCGTCCGGTTCATAACCGCCCTCGCTCCGCATTCGCTCCTACTACCCCCGCATCCATCCCGCACGACAACACGCACATCTACGCCAGCGGATTGTCGCATATTCACTCAGGCGCCGGAAGAGGCATCTCGGGCACGCAGTTGCGCGCACCACCCCGATACTGTCAGGGCGACAATCACGGGCGGTCCACGAGCAAGTCACGCGCGAGTGCCGCATCAGAAGCAGCACGGGATGCTTGGAGTATCGCGCGGGCCCTGAGGAGCGAAGGTATCATGTGTATCACGCCAATTTGACCATATAAGCGCGCCCGCGCCGCGGGTTCGCGCAGATGCCGCAGCGACTCCCGCGTGATGCGGAGTTGCGCGCGCGTGATCGCGAGCCAATGCCGCCGGAGCAGTGTCGTGGGGACATCCTTGACAAGGACGGCGAGCGTGTTGCGTCCGACGTAATACGACGCGAGGCTGCCGCCAGCCGTCGCGCTGAGATGGTGATAAACGATGGCATCCGGCGCGAACGCCGTCCGATATCCGGCCAATCTCGCCCGCCAGTTCAAATCCACATCCTCACAGTACATGAAAAACGACTCGTCGAACGGGTTGCCCAGCACCTCGGATGAGAGCGCACACAATGCGGAGCGGCGATAGAGGGCCGCGCCACCTTGCGGGCCCCAAATCCACCGTCCGTCATCCCACCGGCCATCATCACGTTCCCAAACGCCGAGATTGCGGGGCACGCCATCGGCGCCGAAACCGTCTCCGGCGGCATGAAGTGTGTCGCGGCGATCCCAGAGGCGGAGTTTACAGGCGACGGCCCAGACATCGGGGCGCGCGTCGGCGACGCGGACAAGCCGTTCCAGCCACTGTGACTCCGGCTCGGTGTCGTTGTTGAGGAGGACGATATATTCCGTGTCAGTCGCCGCAATCGCCGCATTCTGCGACCGTGCCAAACCCCCATTTTCGGGAAATCGCAGGACGCCAACGTCGGGAAAGTCGCGCCGAACAACCTCGAGCGTACCGTCCCCGCTGCCGTCGTCCACGACGATGATCGGGAATTCCCGATAGGTTTGTGACTTCAGCGCGCGCAGGCAAGGCACAAGATAGCGCAGGCCGTTATAGGTAGGGACAATGACCGCGACGCGGCGCGTCACAAGACATGGTCCTTCACACCTTGAGGGATATGTTTACATCGCATGCTGTGTCCGTTCCGATACCATGGGACACGCATCGTGTTCCCAACTCAGGTAGCGCGCGAGTGCCCGGCGGCGAATCGGGCGACGCGCGAGCAGCCATGCCATCGGCGCGATTGCCACGTTGGGGACGTGCCGGACGAAGCGCTGGAGGTGCGTGAATGAGCCAACCCGCGCCCGATGTCGCGCGATGGCGCCCGCATATGATATGCCCGCGTCACCCCACGCATGCTTCCCTGAGAGCGCCCCATCGAGCAAGCGGCCCGCCGCATCACCATCCTGAAAGGCGAAGCGGATGCCCTCACCCGTCAGCGGTAGGCAATGTCCTGCCGCGTCGCCCAGCAGCCAGAGATTATTGACCACGCCCGGTCGCTGCTGCCACGGGAGGAAACCGCCGGTGCGTTCGACACGCCGCAGATCATCCGGCATCCCGAGGCGACGCAGGAAGGCACGCAGTAAGTCAGGGACGCCTTTTTGATTGTCGAACGCGCCGATGCCGACGCGTGCCTCTTCGCCGCACGGAAAGATCCAACCATAGCCCCAGCGCACAATTTCCCGATTCACGTAGAAGTGCAACGCGTCGGTGTGATACGGCACGGTCACCTCCATTCCGATCGTCAACTGGCCGCGATCCACGAATCCGGGGCGCAGCGCCGAGGCGAGTGCGGCACGCCAACCCGTTGCGTCGAGAAAATACCGCGCGGCGAATACTCCTTTGTCGGTCGTCACCGCGTGACCGTCGAACTTCGCAATTCGCGCTTGCATGAATGGTACATTCGGCGCTTGCTCGCGGAGCGCGGCACACACGGCGCGATGATCGAAGACCATCCATGGTTCCGGCGAATGATAGCGCACCGTATTCAACTTTGTATGAATGACGCCCCACTCTGTTTCCTGAAGGCTGCCGGCAAGACCACCCACATCCGCGAGCGTGCGGGTCGGCACGGCGCAGGCAGAGTGTCGCACCGCGCCGATTGCGTGTTCGTCGAGGAGCAGCACGCGGTGACCGTGCCGGTCGAGATGACGCGCGGCAGTCAGCCCCGCATAGGACGCGCCCGCGATAATGACCTCGAAATCGTCCGAGCCGTTTGCCATGCAGGTACGATACCAGAGCGATGCGCGCGGTTGAAGTGGTACACGCGCGGTGGTATGCTGAGTTGCAAGATATGCAACCATCCGCATGAGCGGGTAGCGTGACGAAAGAAGGTCTCGTGGTCACTGGCTCGGTTGCACCGGCCGTCGCGTTTGAAACCGTCATCGGCCTGGAAATTCACGCGCAACTGACGACCAACAGCAAGATGTTCTGCGGATGCAGCGCGGCAGCATTTGCCGGTGAACCGAATGCGCACGTCTGCCCCATCTGTATGGGCATGCCGGGTGTGCTACCCGTCATCAACCGCGAAGCTGTGCGCCAGGCGGTCCGCGTCGCGCTCGCGTTGCACGGCGAGGTACAGCGCGAAAGCAAATTTGACCGGAAGAATTACACCTATCCCGACTTGCCGAAGGGGTATCAGATCTCGCAATACGATCTGCCGCTCAGCCGTGGCGGCTATGTCAATGTGATCACCGATCAGGGTGAACGACGGGTCGGCATCACGCGGGTCCATATGGAAGAAGACACCGGCCGCTCGTTGCACCGCACGCACGCCGACGGATCGGGTTACTCGCTCGTGGACCTCAACCGGGCAGGTGTGCCGCTCCTGGAAATCGTCAGCGAGCCGGACCTGCGATCGCCGGAAGAAGCGCGCCAATATCTCGAAACGCTGCGTGACATTCTACGCTACATCGGTGCGTCCACCGGCAATATGGAGGAAGGCGCGCTGCGCTGCGACGCCAATATCTCCCTGCGTCCGCACGGCGCGAGCGTCTTTGGCGCGAAAGTGGAAATCAAGAACGTGAACTCGTTTCGCGGCGTCTATCGCGCGCTCCATTACGAGGTGCAACGGCACGCGAGCGTCCTGCAATCCGGCGGCACATTGATTCAGGAAACGCGCGGCTGGTCCGAGGAGCGCGGTGTCACCTTGCCACAGCGAACGAAGGAGTATGCAGATGACTACCGCTACTTCCCCGAACCGGACTTGCCGACGCTCGTCCTCTCCGACGCCTTTATCGAGGAAGCGCGTGCCTCGCTCCCCGAACTGCCTGACGCGCGCCGTCACCGTTACATGACCGATTTCGGCCTGAATATTAGTGATGCAGCGGCGCTTAATGAATCGCGCGAACTCGGCGATTATTTCGAAGCGATCCTCGCTGGCGCATCCGATCCAAAGCGCGTGACGCTGGCATCGGCGCTCATCACGAACGATTGGTTTACCCTCCGGAAAGAGCGCGGCCTTGCGCTCTCCGACGCACCATTGCCCGTAGCGGTTCAGGGTTTGATGGACCTGACCGAGAGTGGCAGAATCTCCCGCGCGATGGCGAAAGAAGTCTTCGTCTCGATGGTTGAAACCAAACGGAGCGCGCAAGAGATCGTTAGCGAACGCGGCCTGGCACAGCAAAATGACGAATCCGCGATTATGGGGATGATTGAATCTGTGATTGCCGATAACCCCAAAGTGATTGCTGACTATCGCAAGAACCCGAATGCACTCAACGCGCTTTTTGGCCAGGTGATGCGCCTGAGTAAAGGGACGGCGAACGGTCAGGTCGTACGCGAGTTGCTCATACAGCGTCTCGCGGCGCCTGAATAAATGGGAGATAGGCCGGAAGTGATAGGACCTTCCGGTTTATTTTTGGGTCTTTCCCCGGCGTAAGAAGGGACGCCGGGCTCCGGTAGGTTTGGAGCGTGACTGCCGGAGGGAGTCGTCACACGCACTATCGGGAGGGACGACCACACATGGTCAGTTCACAGCTCACATCGTCTGCTATTTCGACCAATGGCACGGTGCAATCCTCAATCGGGGAACCGGAACGCAGCCTCTACGAGATCGCCGTCGAGCAGTTTCACCTCGCTGCTGACATCCTTGATCTCGATCACGGCTGGCGTGCCATCCTCGCCCACTGCAAACGCGAACTCGCCGTCCACTTCCCCGTCAAGATGGATGACGGCTCCATCGAGGTCTTCACCGGCTACCGCGTCCAGCACAACATCGCGCGCGGTCCCGCCAAGGGGGGGCTGCGCTACCACCAGCATGTCTCCCTCGATGAGGTCAAAGCCCTCTCGATGTGGATGACCTGGAAGTGCGCCGTCGTCAACATCCCCTATGGCGGAGCCAAAGGGGGGATCACCGTTGATCCCAAGCGCCTCAGTCTCGGCGAGTTGGAGCGCATGACGCGGCGCTTCGCTGCCGAGATCAGTGTCTTGATCGGGCCGGATCGGGACATTCCCGCGCCCGATGTCAACACGACGCCGCAGATCATGGCGTGGATACTGGACACCTACTCGATGAACGCGGGGCACGCGGTGCCGGGAGTGGTGACGGGCAAGCCGGTCAATGTCGGGGGATCGGTAGGACGCAATGAAGCGACGGGGCGGGGGGTAGTCTTCGCGATTCAGGAGGCCTGTCGTCGGACGGGCATGCCGCTGGAGGGCGCACGCGTCGTCGTCCAGGGCTTCGGAAATGTCGGTTCCGTCGCGGCGCGGATCGCATCCGCCGCGGGCGCGAATGTCGTCGGTGTATCGGACGTTTTCGGCGGTATTTATAATCCGAGCGGATTCGATATGGCTGCCGTTACCCAATATGCCGCACAAAATGGTCGGTTGACGGGCTATCCGGGATCGGACGGAGTGACGAACGCGGAGTTGCTGACCTTGCCCTGCGACATCCTCATCCCTGCCGCCCTCGAAAAGCAACTCACTGAGGAGAATGCTGACAAGATTACCGCGAAACTGATCGCCGAGGCAGCGAACGGCCCAACGACGCCGGAAGCCGACGCGATCTTCTTTGACAAGGGCGTCGTGGTCCTCCCCGACATCTTCGCCAACGCCGGCGGCGTCACCGTCTCGTACTTTGAGTGGGTACAGGCGCTCCAGGCCTTTGCGTGGTCAGAAGACGAAGTGAATAGCCGCCTTCAGACGATCATGGTACGGGCGTTCAACGATGTCTACGAGATCGCGCAGGAACACAAGCTCAGTATGCGCACCGCCGCGCTCGTCCTCGCCGTCAAGCGCGTTGTGGACGCCACGCAGACACTGGGCATCTTTCCGTAGGCCCGTTCGTATCGGTAGGGCAATGCGGTTACTCGCCGCATTGCTCCGCCCTGTCATGTCCAGTCATGAAGCGACGGGCAGCGCGCCGTTGCTGGCACTGCATATGCGTTACCTGAAAGAGATGAAAAATACCTACCGGGAGGGATTCATCGCGTATGGTCACCACAACCTCCACGTCGCGCCCCACAACGCCCGGCGCTCCTGTCCAGTCCTCGATTGGGGAACCGGAACGCAGCCTCTACGAGATCGCCGTCGAGCAGTTTCACCTCGCTGCTGACATCCTTGATCTCGATCACGGCTGGCGTGCCATCCTCGCCCACTGCAAACGCGAACTCGCCGTCCACTTCCCCGTCAAGATGGATGACGGCTCCATCGAGGTCTTCACCGGCTACCGCGTCCAGCACAACATCGCGCGCGGTCCCGCCAAGGGGGGGCTGCGCTACCACCAGCATGTCTCCCTCGATGAGGTCAAAGCCCTCTCGATGTGGATGACCTGGAAGTGCGCCGTCGTCAACATCCCCTATGGCGGAGCCAAAGGGGGGATCACCGTTGATCCCAAGCGCCTCAGTCTCGGCGAGTTGGAGCGCATGACGCGGCGCTTCGCTGCCGAGATCAGTGTCTTGATCGGGCCGGATCGGGACATTCCCGCGCCCGATGTCAACACGACGCCGCAGATCATGGCGTGGATACTGGACACCTACTCGATGAACGCGGGGCACGCGGTGCCGGGAGTGGTGACGGGCAAGCCGGTCAATGTCGGGGGATCGGTAGGACGCAATGAAGCGACGGGGCGGGGGGTAGTCTTCGCGATTCAGGAGGCCTGTCGTCGGACGGGCATGCCGCTGGAGGGCGCACGCGTCGTCGTCCAGGGCTTCGGAAATGTCGGTTCCGTCGCGGCGCGGATCGCATCCGCCGCGGGCGCGAATGTCGTCGGTGTATCGGACGTTTTCGGCGGTATTTATAATCCGAGCGGATTCGATATGGCTGCCGTTACCCAATATGCCGCACAAAATGGTCGGTTGACGGGCTATCCGGGATCGGACGGAGTGACGAACGCGGAGTTGCTGACCTTGCCCTGCGACATCCTCATCCCTGCCGCCCTCGAAAAGCAACTCACCGAGGAGAACGCCGACAACATCACCGCCAGGTTAGTCGCGGAAGGCGCGAACGGCCCGACAACGCCGGAAGCCGACGCAATCCTACGTGACCGCGGGATTACGGTCGTGCCTGATATTTACGCGAATGCGGGTGGAGTCATTGTCTCATATTTTGAGTGGGTACAGGCGCTCCAGGCCTTTGCGTGGTCGGAAAGCGAAGTGAATAGCCGCCTCCACGTCTTTATGGTGCGCGCGTTTCGCGAACTCTACGAGATCGCGCAGGAGCACAAGCTCAGTATGCGCACCGCCGCGCTCGTCCTCGCCGTCAAGCGTGTCGTCGAAGCAACACAGGCGCTCGGCATCTTTCCGTAAGCCTCACATCGGGTTGCTGCGCGAAAACGGATGCCGTCGCGCCATTCCGACCGCTGCCACGCCGAGGTGCATCGCCGCCAAAGCCCGCGCGGTCTGGTCAATCAGATCGGCGTTCCCTGCCAAGCCGAGATCGCCCAACGCGTCCGCGATCGGTGCGATGATGCGGTCTTCCGTCGTTGCAACCGGCGCCTCGGTATCGGGCACGGCGGGACCTCCTGTGCCTTTTTCAATCCGGGCGGGCGGTGAAAGGGATTGTGGCTGCGGTGGTTCGCGGATGAGATCGTGAGTGAGCGGCCGCGCGGTCACTTCCCGCAACACATCGAGGTAGCCTTCAGCGGCCTGCCGCATCGTGTGCTCGCGTCGGGCGAATGCCCGCGCGTTTGCGCCGATCGCCCGCCGGAACGCGCTGTTTGTCGCGAGCATGCGCAGGAAGGCAACGAGCGTTTCGCCCTCGAAAGCATCCGGCGACACCTTCAGTACGGCGTCGTCAGGCAGATCGGAAAACGCGCCGGTATCCGAAACGATCGTTGGCAGGCCCGCGCTCATCAGCCGGAGCACCGCGGCGGACGTTTCACCGGCAGTCGGGTAGCGCAGATTGATGCAGACATCCGCTGCAGCGAACAAGCCCGGCAACTGTTCATCTGGCACATAGCCAAAGCGGCGGATATATCGCTCGATCCCCGCGAACCGCGCCAGACGCGGGACATCGTAGTGCGGCGAATCGCCGCCGACGATCACGAGCGCGACATCGGACACCTCATCGGCAAGCCGACGCACGGCACGGAAGACCGCCGGGATGCGTTTGAACGGATTCACCCGCCCCAGGGAGAGAATGACGAACGTCTCCGGACCGATGCCGAGGGATGCCCGGGCGATCCGTTGCTCCACCGGATCAATGATCGGTACGCCCATGGGGACGACAAAGGGGTGCGTTCCCGGTACGAGCCGTTGCACCCACAGGGACGATGACGGACTATGCGTCACGACGCAGCGCGCCGCGCGGATGAGATCCTCGTTCAGCGGAAACTCAAACATCGCCGTCGGATGCTGCCCGCGTAGGACATGCGCGGCGATCGCCTGCCCGCGCTCGCCGTACCGCTCGTGCATCTCCCGCCGGTAGGCTTCTCGCCCGCCCCGACCCTGCACCGCGCGCCAGACCATCAAATGGTGCAGGACGATGTCATGCAACACGAGCACGTCCGGTCGGTCAAGCGCCAGCGGCACCATATAGTTGTGCGCCGGGCTATTCCCCATTTGTAAAACGATGGCATCGTAGGCGCCCCGGTCGAAGTGCCGCGCGTTGACGATCCGCGCCGGTGAGAGCGCGGAGGCACGCGTTGGTGTGTAATTGTCCACGACAACATCGAGATCGAGGGCGGTGGCGAGCCACGGGATGAGGTCTTCGCTGTACTGTGAGATACCGGATTCAACCGGCTGTAACGGTGTGAAGTATGCGACGCGCATCGCCGGGTCGTTCACCGCGTCAACTCCTGTACGACGGTCTCCCAGTTGATGTTCGCGACCGCGTTCGGGCCGGCAATGCCCAGCCGCATTGCGTCATTCGGCGCGCGCCACCACACATCGAGAGTACGTGCGAGCGCTTCGGCGTCCGGCGCGACGACCGCGCCGTTGACACCATCCTGAACGAACTCCAACACACCGCCACTGTCGCTCGTGGTGAGCACCGGCTTGCCCGCCATCAATGCCTCAACGGCCGCGTACCCGTAATCCTCATCCACCGGCACATAGACGACCGCGCGACAGGTGCGGTAGAGGTTTACAACCTCGGTATCCGGCAGATGGCCGAGAAACCGGACACGGTCGCCGATGCCAAGCGTCGTGGCGAGCCGTTCCAATCGCTCGCGCTCAGGGCCATCCGGTATTAGCCGCAGCTCGATGTGTTCTTTGCACGCCGCGAGGGCACGGAACACGAGGTCCAGCCGCTTCGCGGCATCGAGCCGCGCGACCGAGAGCAGGAATCCGCCGTCTGGGCCACCCGGCACAAGACCCGTCAGCGTTGTCGGTGGATAGAGCGCCTTTCCCTCGATCCGGTTGAAACGAGCGAGGCGGGCGACGACATTGCGCGAAATACCGTAGACGCATTTGCAGTCGCCGAGACCGCGCGCGTCAATCGCCCGGATGCTCTCGCGCACCCGGCGGTCATCCGGCGTGTTCGCGAAGTCCGAGAGCGGCGTGCCATACCAATCGTACGCTTGCCGGTGCTGGTGGACGACCCAGGCGACCTTGTGCGGATGCCGCACCGCCCACGTCGGAAACTTCGTGCAGATCACGCGGTCAATCGGCACGCCATTTGCCTCGGTCAGATCGAGCAGTCGCCACGCGAGCGCGTGCGCCGGAATCGCTGTCGGCGGATACCACCGAAACGGCAGCGACACAACAGCGACACGATGCCCTGCTTGTTCGAGCGCCCCCGCAAGCCCATCAACAAGCACTTCCGCTCCACCCCGAACGAACGGCACCTGCGTCGCCGCGATGACAATATTCACGGCGCGGTCCCCCCTGTACGGGAGTGGGGCAACTCAGCATCCGGCATATCGTCGTGACCTACGGCGGATTCTCCCCCTTCCCCGGGCGGGGAGGGGGTCGGGCCATTCCCTAATTCGAGCGCGGCAATGCGGGCGGCAAGGGCTTCCTGCCGTGCCGCCATCGTGTTCAGCGCAGTGATCGTCGCTTCATTGAAGTCGTTGATCTGGTCCACAATCGGGTTGATATACCAACGGAGACCGATACGGATGGCGCGCTGGATAAGCGAGAGCATGCGCCCGATGATCGGAACCCGCCACATGATGGGAAAATGCGCGGAGATGTGTGCGAAATCCGCCGCCTGACGGAGTGGATCGTCCAGCGATGCCTGCTCCGTCAGACCCATCGCCTTGCCGCGCGCGATTGCTTGCGCGCGTAGCGCAGCAATCGTCGCCGCGACGTCTATCTCTTCGGATTCGATATGGTCTTGCATCTCTCCTCCCGGATCATTGCCTGTAGTCTACGTGCCAAGCGATTCCCGGTACAGGTCGTCCACCTGCGCGACGATCCGGTCCCATGTGTAGCACGCGAGAACCTTTTGTCTTCCTGCCTCACCCATCCGGCGCGCGAGGATCGGATCAGCCAGCAACTGTCGGAGCGCCGCAGCGAGCGCCGCCGTATCGCCAAAAGGCACGAGCAGTCCATCCACGCCGTCGCTGATGACGCCGGGGATGCCGCCTGCGTTTGCACCGATCACCGGCTTGCCATTCGCCCACGCGTCGAGGAAGACGATCCCGAACGAATCGGTCCGGGACGGCAGCACAAGGATGTCCGCCGCCGCGAGGACATCCGCCTGGGTCTCCTTTTCAACGAAGCCAAGCAGCCGGACGCGGGCCAATTCCTCCGGCGGCAATCTCTCAAAGAATGTTCGCGCCTGTGAGAGCATCGGACCCGTGAGGGCAAGCGTCACTTCCCGCCCCTCCGCCCAGAGGAGGCGCATCGCGGCGACGAGGTCGTCGGTTCCTTTGTCGGCGGCTGCCGTGCCGCTGAAGTAGACGACTGCCCCACGAAGGTCGAATGCCTGCCGCGCCCGCTTAGCGTCGCCGCCCGTCACATCGGCGAGATGGACACCGACGCCAATGCGATGCAGTTTCTTCTCCGGGACGGCACGCGCGGCGAGAAATGCGCTTTCCTGCTCGGTCTGCGCAATCGTCGCGTCCGCATCCCGCAGCAGACGCATCTGATGCGGCATCGAGTAATACTGGACGATGCCGCGATCACCGGGGATGCCGAGATGCATGAAGGGTGTCACGACGAGTGGAATCCCGGCTTGTCGCGCGGCGGATGCACCGGCGATCACGGTGGATTCAATGGAGATATTCACCGCGTGGACGAGATCGAACGCTGTTGCATGTGCGCGAATCCAGCGATGCAATGTGGGAACCCACGGGGCGAAGTAGCCGCCGCGATGAAGGAGCAGGTCGCGGCCCGGTAGCGACGGCAGGCGGCTCGCTTCCGCCATCGCGCGTCGTAAGACGCGGTATCCGAACGTCGAGGCCGGAAAGTGGCGGACTGGGAAACGCAAGACGCGGACGCCGCTCAAGGTCTCCTCCGCTGACGCATCCACCTGGCGGGCATGCGGATTCCAAAAGTATTCCAAATCCCACGCGTCGGTCGTGGCGACCGTGACCGCATCGCCAGCCGCCGCGAAGCGCTCGGAGATTTCGCGGACGTAGTTTTCCGACCCGCCCTCGTAAGGCGCGTACCGTTGGACGATATGCAGCAATCGTCGGCGTCGTCGGTTCACCTACGGCGTCCCGGTCGGACCGACGGTCGGTGCGACGATTGGATTCACTGGCGCGTTTGTCGGCGCGACGACCGTCACCGTACCGATGCGTAGTTGCTGCCGGAGACCGGCGAGGCGGGTTCGGGCGCTATTGCCAATATCGCCCGATGGATCGAGGTCGGAAGCCAGGCGGTATTCATTCAGCGCGTCGGTCAACCGCGGGGGTTGTAGCGCGGTGTACGCGTTGCCGAGGCCAAGATGGGCTTGCGCCTCAGTGCGCGCGATGGGCTTCAGGGCGATTGCCTGAATAAACTGGCTTTGCGCGCCCGGCACATCTCCGTTGATGAGAAGCAGTTCGCCGACGCTCACATGCGCGCGGGCGTCATCCGGCCGTAACTGCAAGTAGCGCTGATAGAGCACGAGCGCTTGTTGATATTGGCCGGTCTTGTCGTAGTAGTCCGCGAGATTGCCGACGGTATCTCCGTCGGTCGGATTTGCGGTGGCGCGGGCGATCAGTTGATTTGGATCGGTATCCGACGGTGTGGTCGGCGCTGAAGTACTGCTGTTTGAAGCGGTGAACGTCCCGACGAGCGCGACGATCAGCGACGCCGCGACGACGATGCCGAGGACAATAATCCCCCGGCGCGCGAACCGCTGGCTGGATGTCGGGCGGCGTCGCGAAGGCAGACTGGCGCGGGTGCGATTGGCGGCGCGCTTCCGGCGCTGCACGGATGACGGCATCGGGCTATGACTCCTCAAAGAATATGCTCAGCGCACGCCGGAGCCGGAGGTCACTGATCTTCCCCTCCGCGATCACCTGTTCCTCACCGTCAGTCGAAGCAACGACGACGGGGATGCGCTGACCGTAGCGCGCTTCCAAATCTGTCTGCCCGCCAATGTCAACGATCCGCAACGTTGCCCCTGGGGTCGCCGCCACCGCGCGTGTGACGGGTTTCTTCGCGTCATCGCAGAGATGGCAGCCGGTACGCGTATAGAGCGTGACGGCCAGGAACGGGCGGCGGGAGCGCCAGGAGAACAGTTTCATCCGTGTAGTATCGGCAGCATGACGAAGCGGCGTCAAGCGGGCGCCTTCTCGGCAGCCGCACCAAGAAGGTGGGCTGCCGCCTCCCGTTGTGCCAGATCATGACGGCGGTACTCTTCCTGCCATTCCACTGGCATTGCGCCGATCATCTCGTATGCTTGCACCATTGGGGTTTCACCGCCGCACCATTCTCCGGCAACGACAGTGCCGAGGAAGACCGTCATATCCGTCGCGTCGAGGGTCCCTGCCACCCGGCACTCGAGGAAACCGGGCATCCCACCGAGAATTGGGCTACCCGTGAGGCCCGGCGCCCAACGAAGCCCGTCAAGTTTCCCCGCCCCGTCGTGCCCGGATCGGAACCCGAGTAGCCGGACAATTGCCGTGTGATCCGCCGCGAGGGGATGGACGGCGAACGCGCGACCGGCCGCGATCAGATCATGGGTGCGGTTGGCCTTCCAAATCTCGATCAGCACGCGCGGATGATCCGACAGGATGGAGGCGGAAAGCACGCCGACCGCGATCTGTCCGCTCGCTTCACCATCGTACGCAGCCGTCACGGCACACACCGGCCCCCACAGCCGTGAAGTGATCCGCCGTATCGCTCCAAAATCCACATGCACTCCATTTCCGAAAACGAGACATCATCCGCTCAGTCGTCGCTCAACGCCACGAGGCGGGCGCGGAGGCGGGCGATGCGCTCATCGGATGCGGCGAGACGGTCCCGCGCCGCCTGGACGACTTCCGGGCGGGCGCGGGCGACGAAGTTTCCGTTCGCCAACTGCGCGCGCGTCCGGTCGGCATGCCCCTCCGCTTCTTCGATCTCGCGGGTGAGCCGGGTGCGCTCGGCCCCGACATCCACCAGGCCGGTGAGATAGACGACCACATCCGCCACGACGAGCGCGGTCGCCGACGCGGGTGGTTCCACGGACGGCGCGATCGTCAACTGATCCTCGGCGACCCTGGCAAGCCGCGAGAACACGTCCCGTTGCGACCTCAGCGCGTCCGAGTGCGATCCCGCGGCAATCGTCGCGGCAATCCACCGCCCTGGTTCCACTCCGGCCTCGGAGCGCGCGTTACGCACTGCCCGCACGAGGTCAATCAGCAGGCTAAATTCGCTCTCCGCCTCCGCGTCGGTCGTTCCAGGCTCCGGCCACGGCGCGATGATCAGCGCGTCGCCGCCGTGCGGCAGGCGCTGCCAAATCGTCTCCGTGATGAACGGCATGAAAGGATGCAACAGTCGCAGCGATCGTTCGAGCGTGTACGCAAGCGTCTGGCGCACCGCTGTCGCATCCGCTCCTTGCAGACGCGGTTTCGCCGCCTCAATATACCAATCCGCGAGATCGCCCCAGAGGAAGTCGTAGATTTGCCTACCCGCTTCCCCAAGCAAATAGCCGTCCAGCAGTCGCGTCACCTCGCTCTCCAACGTGTGGAGGCGGCTGACGATCCAACGATCCGCGAGCGCCATCTCACGCGCGTCGGGCGCGGCGGGGCCACCGCTTTCGTCACGCACAATCTGCTCCGACGCGATATTCGCCAAGACAAAGCGGGCGACATTCCAGAGTTTGTTCGCGAAGTTTCGATTGCCCTCGATCCGATCCACCGAGAGGTTGATGTCGTTGCCCGGCGAACCCATCGTGACAAGCGTGAAACGCAGCGCGTCCGTCCCAAATCGGTCGGTGAGATCGAGCGGATCGAGCACATTTCCCTTCGTCTTGCTCATCTTCTGCCCGCGCTCGTCGCGCACCATGCCATGCAGATAGACAACGCGGAAAGGCACATCATCCATCATCGCGAGGCCCTGAAAGATCATCCGCGCGACCCAGAAGAAGATGATGTCGTACCCCGTTTCGAGCACGGTCGTCGGATAGAAGCGGCGCAGATCGGCGGTCTCTTCCGGCCAGCCGAGCGTGCTGAACGGCCAGAGTGCGGCGGAGAACCATGTGTCGAGCACATCCGGGTCCTGGACGAGTGTTGTCGGATCAATGCCGTCGGGGATTTCATCCGCCGTCGGGAACTCGTGCTCGCTGACAATCACGCTGCCATCCGGCGCGTACCAGACGGGAATTTGGTGGCCCCACCAGAGTTGACGCGAGATGCACCAGTCCTGGATGTGCTCCAGCCAGCGGTAGTAATCGCCCGCGAACCGCTCCGGCACGAAGCGGATGCGCCCATCCTTCGCCGCCGCGACGGCGGGCGCGGCGAGCGGCTTCATATCCACCCACCACTGCATCGAGAGCATCGGTTCGAGGATGGCGCTACCGCGCTCCGCATGGGGAACGGTATGCCGATGCGGTTCAGATTTGACGAGAGCATGCGTCGCCTTGAGGTCCTCGAGCACCTTCACCCGCGCCTCGTTGGTCGTCAGGCCCGCATAGGGGCCTGCTTCGTCATTCAGGTGGCCATCGAAGGTGAAAATCGTGATCTGCGGCAGGTTGTGCCGTAAACCCATCTCGTAGTCGTTCCAGTCGTGCGCGGGCGTCACCTTGACGGCGCCCGTTCCGAAGGTGGCATCCACATGCTGATCCGCCACGACCGGGATGCGCCTCCCGATCAACGGCAACACGAGCGTTTTGCCGATCAGATCGCGGTACCGCGCATCCTCCGGGTTAACCGCCACCGCGGTATCACCCAGCATCGTTTCCGGGCGCGTCGTCGCCACCGTGACGGATTGCCCGCTCTTCCCCTCCACGTCATATCGGATGTACCAGAGCTCTCCGTCCTCCTCAATCTGATCCACTTCGAGGTCGGAGACGGTCGTCTGGTTGACCGGGTCCCAGTTCACCATACGATTCGCGTGGTAGATCAGGCCGCGATTGTACAGACGTTTGAACGCTGTGCGGACGGCCTGCGCCGGGCCGGGATCCATCGTAAAGACGTAGCGCGACCAGTCGAGCGAAAAGCCAAGCGACCGCAGTTGGTAAAGAATGCGGTCACCATAGTGGTGGATGAATGTTCGGACCCGTTCGAGGAACGCCTCGCGCCCCAATTGCTGCCGCGTCAAACCTTCCTTCGCGAGTTCCCGCTCAATCACGACATGCACGGCGATGCTCGCGTGATCGGCGCCGGGCAGCCAGAGCGTCGGGTAGCCCTGCATGCGCCGCCAGCGAATCAGGACGTCCTCCACGGTGTACATCGCGTGGCCGTTGTGCAGCGACCCCGTCACGTTCGGAGGCGGCAAGATAATGACGAACGGTTCCGGCTCCTCAGGCCGCTCGGGCGGCGGCACGAAGAAGCCGCTGCGTTCCCACCACTGGTAGACCGACCCCTCGACGGCCTTCGGATCGTACGCCTTCGGCAACTCATCCGTCGCAGTAAAAATGGTTGGCTTCGCCTCGGTCACCATTTACATTCTCCTCGCGATATCGGGACGACCGCGCAGTCCTGTATCCTCGGTCCTAAAAAAACGCCCCGCCTCCATGCGGAGGACGGGGCGTGCAAACCCGTGGTACCACCTCGCTTCGGACGCGTAGCGCGTGGCGCGTCCCTCGCGGTCGCGCGGTATCGGGCGCACCCGTGCGGCGTATTGAGCGCGATGCGCCGCTCCGCCGCTGGCTCACCGGACGACTTCGACACCACCACACCACGGGGCTTCCACCATCCCCCGCTCGCTCGGGGCGGCGCGGCGTCTACTCCTTCCGGCTCATCGCCGAGATCACTCCGGTAAGTATAGCAGCGACAGTCCCAATCGTCAAAACGACTGCGTGTCTTGTCGCTCCCCGTGAACGCTGGTAGCATCCAGGGAAGAGGACTGTGGACTCCGGGCGCCCTTTGGGCGGGAAGAGGACTGAGTTTTGCCTGGTACCTGCTCGCGTGCTGCTCGCCGATTGCTCGTTGCCGCGCTCGCCGCTGCGTTCCTTATGTCCATCTTTCCGGTCATTGCCGCGCCAATCGGCGGGACGCTCTCCGGCAAAGTCGTGATGAAGACCGCCGGGGCAACGTTGCCAGGCACACCGCTCACCGTCACATTGTTGAACTTCAACCCCGGGTTATTCCGCGTCAGCGACGAGGCCGCCGACGCGCGCGTGACGGCGACAGCGCCGGACGGCTCGTTCAGTTTTGCGGGCCTCGACACCTCCACCACCGGTATCTACCGGGTCATCGTGCAGTACAAGGGAGTTGGCTACGAACCGCCGGAGCAGGATGTGACGGATACCGCGGGAGTGACGGGGAAATCGCGCGGAGTCCGCTTCATGAATAATGCCACGACCACGACGGTAGAGATCCCGATCTACGAACCCATCATCAGCGACAATCCGGCAGCGTTCACCATCAAGAGTCATCTGATCATCATGAATGAGATCCGCCCGCAATTTTACCGCGTCCTTGAAGAGATCCAGATCACGAATCCGGGCGACCACACGCTCGTTGGCGCGCTCAACCCGGACGGCTCGGTGGCACGCGGCATTCCGCTCGTCTTCACCGCCCCCGCGAACGCGCAGACGATCACGACGAACCGCACGGACCTCATCCCAAACGCCGATCTGACCGGCCAGAAACTGACGCTCCACATGCCGATCCAGCCGGGCGGGAGCGACGTGCCGGCGACGTACGATCTGCCCGGCTCGCTCTCCGGCCTGACATTCCAGCGGACACTCGACTATGCGGCCACGAAGGTACAGGTGCTCGTCTCAGATTCGCGGCAGGCGATTGCCAGTACGTCCTTGCACAATGATGGGCCGATCCAGGCGCCGCAAGGCGCGACGCCTTTCAAGCAGTTCAGCCTCGACAACGCCCAAGCGGGCCAACAGATTGATTTAACGATCGGACCGAGCCCGTCAGCGCCGCCGCGCGCGAGCGCCCCAACGCCACAGAAGAGCACATTTACTCGCATCCGCGAGAAGGCGACGGTACCATTTCTGCTCGTGCTGGCGGGGATCTGTCTCCTCTTGATGCTCTTGATCCTGCGCGCGCCACAACGTGGGCCGCTATCGGACGATGCCGCACCCTCGCACGAACCATCGGCGGTGCAACCCGCTCCTGACAGAGAGAGGGTGGAAAGCAATGCGGAGCGTCGGCAAAGTGGCCGTCGGGCGCGTGGGCGACCACACGATTATGACCTCGATGACGCGGAGCGGGAAATCGAGGCGGCGAACACACAGACCGGAGAGACGCGGAACGGTCAGGCGTAAGTCACGAAAAGGACGGGAGACAGCCGATGGCGGAGATGGACATGGAAGCACGAACACGCGTTGCACCGGCCGCGATGCGCACTTTGATGGAGCGGCTATTTCTTCGCGTGGGCGTCCCGGCCGAAGATGCCGCGACGGCCACTGAGGTACTCCTCTTCAGTGACGTGCATGGCATTGACTCACACGGCATTCCCCGGATGCGGATGTACCTCAACACGATCGCAGCCGGGCGCGTCAATCTCCATCCGAAGATTTCCGTCGTGATGGAAGGCCCCGCGACGCTGACCCTCGACGGCGATCGCGGGCTTGGCCTCGTTGTCGCGCCATTTGCAATGCGCCGCGCGATCGAGAAGGCGAAAGAGACCGGCTGGTGTACCGTATCCGTCCGGGCAAGCAATCATCTCGGCGCGCTCTCGTACTACCCGATGCTCGCGGTACACGAGGGATTGGGCGGCATGAGCATGACAAACGCGGGGCCGCTGATGGTGCCCACATTTGGGACCGTCCCGGTGCTTGGCACCAATCCATTTTCAATCGGCTTCCCCGGTGGCAACAATTCCGACCCGTTCCTCCTCGATATGGCCTCGACAAGTGTCGCCTGGGGCAAACTGGAGATCGCGAAGCGCGAGGGGAAACCGATCCCGGATCGTTGGGCGGTGGACAAAGCGGGCGCCTTCACGGCGGATCCGAACACGGCGGTCGCGCTCGCCCCGCTCGGCAGCGACTACGCAGGCCGCAGCCAGAAGGGGTACGGACTCGCGGTGATGGTGGACTGCTTCAGCGCGATGCTCTCCGGCGGGACGTGGAGCATGCGCATCCCCGGCCGCGGCGTCGGCGAGCACGATCATCCCGGCACTTGCCACTGCTTCATGGCATGGCGCATTGATGCCTTCACGGACCTCGACACCTATCGCACGCAGATGGACGACATGATGGCCGAACTGCGCGCCTCACCGCCCGCACCGGGGCACAATGCCGTCCTCGCCCCCGGACAGCCGGAGTTCGACTCCTATCGCGACCGCAGCGTCCACGGCGTGCCATTGCACCAGTCCGTACGCGACGACTTGCGCGATCTGGCGGCGGAATACGACGTGCCATACGACCTCGGCTGATGTTGCCGCGCCGCGCCCGTGATGCTACGCTGGCGCGCGTGGCGCGTGGGCCAGTAGCTCAGCGGTCAGAGCGGGGGACTCATAATCTCTTGGTCGCAGGTTCGAATCCTGCCTGGCCCACCAGTCTTGCGGGCACTTTCGGAAAGCGTCGCCCCATGTGGGACGGTGCGTCGCGGCCACCGCACGCCACTTCGCGGAGAGTAGCACGGAATGGGGTTCCCAAGGCCTGACGGCGAGCGTGCGATGCCCACGATCACGCGACCGCCGCGCAGGCAGGGGTCAGTCTGGCCGTATATCTTCGGCGTGGCGCTCGTTGCCTACAGCGCGGCATTCGTGGCGGTGATTGCGATTGGCGCGGGCTTTACGAGCCGCGATGGCACACCGACCCCTGCGACGGCGGCGCTCGTCAATGTCGCGGCGTTCGCACCAACGCCGACATGGACTCCGGGGCCGGCGACCGCGACACCGCTCCCAGCCACACCGACGGTACCACCACCAACGGCGCCGCCGAGTACGCCGACCCCTGACCCGAATGTGGACTTCCGCGTCCCGCTCTCCGCAAGCAATACCGGGATGCTCAGCGGACAACGCGTCGCGATCCTGGGTATCGCCGACGATGCGCGACCGGCAACACCCACTGCGCGGCCTGCCGCCGGGTACAAATTCGTTACCGTCGAAGTGCTGATCGAAAATCTCAGTGACGTGCCCGTGACGCTCGGCAGATGGCAGATACGGACGACGCCCGGTGTGGACTTCGTCACGAGCGCGGTCACCGGCTTCGGCGATCCGCTCCCAACCGGCGGCACTGTCGCGCCACACGCGATCATCCAGGGTGTGCTCGTTTTCTCCGTCCCCGCCGCCGCCCGCGTCACCTGGCTCAAATACACGCCGAACCCGAGTGCCCGCGGCGCGCTCTATTTCGACGCGACATAGCCAAGATCGCGGCTCACTGTTCGCCACCCAGCGTATCAGCAATCGGCATGGCCCATGCCAGCAACTGCTCGTCCGCCTCCGCCCGCGCGATACACTGGAAACCGAGCGGCAGGCCGTTCTCCGCGTGCCCGGCAGGGACGGTGATCGCGGGCATGCCGGTGTGCGTCCACGGTAGGTTCATCGCCGGATTGCCGGTCGAGGCGATTCCTTCCGGCGCGGAGCCGGGCGCGGGCGGGCAGACCCAGAGGTCAATCCCCTGCGCGTCCATCAACGATTGCAACTGCGACCGAACCCGCATCCGGCTCGCGCGCCCTTCCGCCAGTTGCTCCGGCGTCACCTGTTGCCCTTTGCGGAAGGTCTCGGCGGTGACGGGGCGGTAGTTCGCCTCGTGCTCCGGGAACCAATCCTTGTGCAGCGCCGCCATCTCCGCCGTCGTCATCCAGGTATGTCGTTCAGTGATCGCGGCGATGTCATCGAGCGCGGCCACTCGCTTCACGATGTAGCCCGCCTCCTGAAGCATCGTGATCTGCTGTGCAAACGCCGCTAACCCCTCCGGCGATGACTGCGCGAGATACGCCCCCTCCGGCATACCGAGGACGGGCCTCCTACTCTCCGCCGCCGGTTGCCAGTCGCGACAAAGCACGGACGCGGCGACGGCCATCCCCGCGACATCCTGCGTGAACAGCCCGACGTGATCTACCGACTGGGAGTAGTAGACGATCCCGGCGGTCGGGATGCGGTCGTAGGTCGGTTTAAAGCCGACGACACCGCAGAACGCGGCGGGGCGGATCACGGAGCCGACCGTCTGGCTGCCGAGCGCCAGTTGGCAGAACCCCGCCGCGACCGCCGCCGCCGACCCGCTGCTCGAACCGCCCGGCGTATGGTCGAGGTTGTGCGGGTTGCGTGTGCCATTCTGCTCGAAGCCCGCGAACTCGGTCGTCACCGTCTTGCCGAGGATCAGCGCGCCCGCTTCTCGCAGCAGCCCGACGACCGCCGCCTCCGGCCCCGCGAACAGTTCCGGCGGCACCTCCGACCCCGCGCATGTCACGAAGCCATCCACATGATAGATGTCCTTCACCCCGACGAGCACGCCAAAAAGCGGCGGGCGCGACGCGGGATCGGGCCATCGCCGTTCCAGTTCCTCTGCCTCCCGCAGCAGCCGCCTCCGCCGGTTCGACTCCGGCAGCAGCGCATGAATCTCAGCGTCCGCCGATTCCAGCCACGCGCACTTGTCGTTGATGTACTGATCGAGTGACAGCGCGCCGGAACGCAAATCGGCGGCGGCAGCGGCAAGCGGAGCGGGCGCGAGGTACATGCGCGAAACCCCCTTCACAGACAAACAAAAGCGGATGAGGTTTCTCCCCATCCGCTTCATCATACGTGAGAATGCCACCTGTTACACGTCGAGGTTTTGCACCTCGCGGGCGTGGGTCTGGATGAAGCGGCGGCGGGGCGGGACATCCTGGCCCATCAGCATGTCGAAGGTCTCGTCGGCGCGGACGGCGTCGTCGATCGTCACCTGCAAGAGGGTGCGGCGGGCCGGATCCATCGTCGTCGCCCAGAGGTCGTTGGCGTTCATTTCGCCGAGGCCCTTGAAGCGGGAGACTTCGACCTTCTTGCCGGTCAGCGTCTTTTCCAGCAGCGTCCGCTCGCGCTCATCGAGTACCCAGCGCTCCTCCTTACCCCACGACATTTTGAAGAGCGGCGGCTGGGCGATGTAGATATTGCCGCTCGTGATCATCTCCTGCATGTGCCGGAAGAAGAACGTGAGAAGCAAGGTGCGGATATGCAGGCCGTCCACATCGGCGTCCGTCATCAGAATGATGCGGTGGTAGCGGAGTTTACTGATGTCATACTGCTCGCCGATGCCGACACCGAGTGCCGTAATCAGCGTGCGGATCGCGTCGGACGAGAGCATGCGGTCGAGCCGCGCCCGCTCGACATTGAGAATCTTCCCGCGCAAGGGTAGGATCGCCTGGAAGCGCCGGTCGCGTCCCTGCTTCGCCGAGCCGCCCGCCGAGTCGCCCTCGACGATGTAGAGTTCGCTGCGCGCCGGGTCGGTCTCCTGGCAGTCGGCAAGTTTGCCGGGGAGCGCGAGGCCGTCCATCATCCCCTTGCGGGTGACGTCGCGCGCCTTGCGCGCCGCCTCCCGCGCGCGGGCGGACATGATGCACTTCTCGACGATTCGCTTGGCGGCGGAGGGGTTCTCCTCCAGCCACATGCTGAACGACTCGTTCATCGCCGATTGCACCGCGCCCGCCATGTCCGGCGTCGTCAGTTTGACCTTCGTCTGGCTCTCAAACGACGGGTCGGGCAACTTGACGGAGACAATCGCCGTCAAACCCTCGCGCACGTCGTCGCCAGTCAGCGCGTCCGCCTTCTCGCCGAGGATGCCCTGCTTGCGGGCGAAGTCGTTGATCGTGCGGGTCAGGGCGGCGCGGAAGCCGCTCATGTGCGTGCCGCCGTCCACCGTGTTGATGTTATTGGCGAACGAGAAGGCCGCCTCGCCGAAGGTGTCGTTGTATTGCAGCGCCACTTCGATCAGGTAATCGCCGACCTGCTTGCGGACGAAGAAGGGCGGCTGATGCACCGGCGTGCGGTGCTTATTCAGGTGGCGCACATACGAGACGATGCCGCCCTCGAAGTAGAAGGTGCATTCCTGGTCGCTGCGCTCGTCCACCATCGTGATCCTGAGGCCCTGCGTCAGGTACGCCTGCTCGCGGAAACGATTGAGCAGCGTCTCGTAGGAGTACGACAACTCCTTGAAAATCGTCTCATCGAAGCGGAAAGTGGTCACTGAGCCGCGATCGGTCAGGTTCGGATTCGCCTTGGATTTCACTTTGTCCAGCGGCTTGCCGCGCTCGTACTCCTGCCAGTAGATCTTGCCCTTCTGATGCGACTCAACGCGCATGAAACTGGACAATGCATTGACCGCCGAGGCGCCAACGCCGTGCAGGCCGCCGGAGACCTTATAGCCGCCGCCGCCAAACTTGCCACCGGCATGAAGGACGGTGTGGATCACTTCGAGTGTGTCTTTGTCCTTCATCTGATGGTGGCGGCCGACCGGGAAACCGCGCCCGTTATCGCGCACCGTAATTGTCTCGTCCTTACTGATCGTCAGCGTGATCTCGGTGGCGTGACCGGCCAATGCCTCGTCCACACTGTTGTCCACGATCTCAAAGACGAGATGGTGTAGCCCCTTCGTGTCCGTGTCGCCAATGTACATGCCGGGGCGACGGCGGACCGCCTCCAACCCTTCGAGCACTTGGATTTGCTCGGAACCATACTTGCTCGTGATCTTCTCGCGCGGGATGCGTGCGCGGCCATTGCCGTTCGTGCCGTTGGCGCTGTCGGCTCCGTTCGCTCCGTTCGCGCCATTTGTGCCATTCGTTTTGATCTCGTCTGCCATGTATTCGCTACTCCTCACACTTGCTCACGACGCGTGCCGCCCCGTCGCCGCTTCTTCGGTCTCGATTATCTGCTCGGGCCGCACATCCAGGACGCGCGCCCGGCGCTCTCGATAAAACAGTAAACTCCCCGTCGCCAGCCCCGCCGCGACATAGGCATGCGCGATCATCGCGAGCAGCGCTCCAATCGGCTGCTGCACCACCCGAGTCAACGCGAGCGGAACACCGCGCGAGATCAGGATCGTCAGCGCGATGAATCCTGCCGTCGGCCAGACATTCCGGCGCACCACGCGGTAGGACAGGTAGATCGCCCGCATCGGCCCGACCCTTTCGAGAAAGATCGCGTCCATCGCGAACGCCCCGTAAAAGAGCGCGCCCATCACCGGCACGAGCGTCGCGAGAATAATCACACCAAAGCCGTTGAGTCCCGCCAGCACGAAGGTCGCCGCGACAATCACCACCGGGATCAACGTCAGCGCGAGCATGCCGAAGGCGGTGAGAAACAAGAGCACGGTCCGCGTCGCCGCCTCCCAACTCATCCGCAGCGTCGTCCCTAATACGAACGGCTCGCGCCGCACCATCTGCGCGATCGGCGCGACGAAAAGCGACTTCAGCCACAACCCAATCACCAGGAGCGCGAGCAGCACAAACACCGCGACATACCACGGCCCGATTGCCGCCGTTGGCCGCTCGATCACATTCGCGACGCGCCCCCGGCCCAGGGTGCCGACCAGGCTCGATACGCCATAGCCGTTCCAGAGTTGTGCGATCCCTGTGGTGATTTCCGCCGATTCGCCGCGCGCCCGCAGCGTCTGAGCGAGATCGGCGCCACTCGCGCTCTGTGCCGGCCACCGCGCGAGCCACGCGAACAGCGCGGGCGAGGTCAGGCGCGGCCCAAGCCAGAGAACGAGGTCGAGCGCGAGTGGTACGGCGATCAAATACGGGCGCGCGTTCAGCATGTCGTACCCACTCTGGAGCGTCTCGATGACACCCGGCGCACGGTCGTCCGTCTCCGCTTCGCCCCATGGTCGCCACGGTCCGCGGTTCATCGCCCGCTCCCGTCCGTGCCATACGGATCGTCCTCGAAACCGATCTCGATCAGCCGTTCATCCGAGATCCCGAGATGGTGCGCCAATTCATGCACGACGGTATGGCGCACAGCCTCGACGAGTTCAGTCTCGCTGTCGCACTGCGCCTCGATCGCGCGTTGGAAGATCGTCACCTTATCCGGCAAGACCGCTCCGTATCCGGACGTCCGCTCCGTGAGCGGAATCCCCTCGTACAGGCCGAGCAGCGCCTCGTCATCGGCCAGATGCATGCGTCGTTGCTGGTGGGGCGTTGGCACATCGGCGACGACCACCGCGACATTGTCAAGCATCCGCAGGATCGCGTCGGGCAAGCCATCCAGTGCGTCCGCCACGAGGCGTTCAAATGCGCGTTGGCCCACCCGCATCATGCACCACTCCACGCCCCGCCGCCCCTTCCGTATGCGGTTTCCCGCACGGATATTCTACCATACTTTGCGGATAATTACCGCATTAATGGCGCGTACGTACTAGGGGAAGTCCGCAGTCGAAAGCGAGAGCGCTTTCGCGCATCGTCGCCCACTTCTCGCCCCTGCCGACTGCCAACTTCGGTGCTACAATCGCCGCACGAAGTGTCCGGCATTATTCGAGGAGGGGAAAACGTGGCGACGATGACAACGAACAATCTCCTGGCGACCGACCGGCAGATCATCGGGGACATTTTTACAAGCGATACGTCGTATCAATTGCTTCTCGAACTCTGCGATGTGTGCGGCAACCGCTTCGCGGGCAGCGCGAGCGAGCGCCGGGCGGCGGACGTCATTGCAGCCACAATGCGTGCGAACGGTCTCGACAACGTCCATCTCGAACCGCTGGACATCACCGCCTGGACGCGCGGCACGACGACGCTCCGCATGACCGCGCCCGTCGAGCGCACGTTTTCCACCCTCGCCCTCCCGTACAGCCCGGCGTGCGACCTGACCGCCGAGATGATTGATTGCGGCGGCGGCGAGCAAGAGGATTTCGCCCGTCTCGGGGACACGGTCAAGGGGAAAATCGCCGTCTGCGCGGCGGAGACAGGCAACTGGTTGACGGCGAAAAAGGTCAGCCACCGGACAGACAAGTACCGCTGGGCGATCGCGGCGGGCGCTTCCGGCTTCATCTTTATCAACCAGAATCCCGGCCAACTGCGGATTACCGGCAGCCTCTTTCCGAACGCGCCGATCCCTGGCATCGGCGTCTCATGGGAGACGGGCAATGCCATCCTCCGCCTCGCGAAACACGGCGATCATCCGGCGCTGCACATCACGGACACCGGCACGAGCCAGCGTGTCACCACGAACAATGTCGTCGGCGAATTGCCCGGCGACGGCTCGACCGATCAATTCATCATCACGGGCGCGCACTACGACGCGCACGACATCGCGGATGGCGCGGGCGACGATGGCGCGGGCACCTGCACATTAGTCGAGGCCGGCCGCGCGCTCGCCAATGTCCGGGACCAACTGGTGCGCGGCATCCGCTTCGTTGCGTTCGCCGCCGAGGAAGTTGGCCTGTTCGGCGCGTGGGCGCATCGGGACCAGCACGCCGACGAGTTGGGTCGCGTGCGCTACGTGCTCAACCTCGATGGCGCCGGGCAGGGCGGTGGCGGCGCGGAGGTGATGGCGCTTACCGGCACGCCGGAACTCGTCCCCTTCTTCAGCGGCCTCGCGGACGAGTTCGCTTACAAATTCGATGTCGCGGACCGCTTTGCCGGGCACTCCGATCATTTCCCGTTCACCCTCGCGGGCGTCCCGGCGGGGACGCTCTCCAGCCGGGACGCGCGACAAGGGATGATCGGTCGCGGCTGGGGCCATACCGAGGCGGACACCGTGGACAAGGTCTCGCTGCGCGGTTTGCAGATGGCGGCGATCCTTACGGCGCGCCTGCTGCTACGAATGAGCGTGACGCCCGATGCGGCGTGGCCGGGCCGCCACCGGACACCGGAAGAGTTGCGGCAGCAGGTCGAGGAAAATGACTACACGGAATCCCTGACCCGTTCGGGTCGTCTTCCCTAGGAGCGCCGTGAGAAAGACGATCAGTCCGCGCCCGTGTATACGCCGAACGGGATGCGCGAGCGTGCGGGGTCTGCGATAATCGCGGCATCGAAAGGAGAGCGACGGTGCCGCGCGGAACGGGACAACGAACCTATCGCACCGAGGGGATCGTCCTGCGGGGGCACGACCTGCGCGAAGCGGATCGCCTCCTGACGATCATCACGCCCGATCGTGGCAAAGTGCGTGCCGTCGCCAAAGGCGTGCGGAAGATGACGAGCAAGAAGTCCGGGCATCTCGAACCGTTCTGCCGGTGCGCGATGCTGCTCGCGCAGGGGCGCGATCTCGATGTGATCGCGCAGGTCGAAATGCTCGAACCGTTCCCGCGCCTCCGGTCCGATCTCGATCTCCTTGGGCCCGCGTATTATCTGGCGGAACTGGTGGATACCTTTTCGGAGGAGGAGAGCGGCAGTCGCGTGCTCTACGACGCGTTCGTCGCGGCGCTCGTCGCCCTCGATGTCGGCGCGGACGCATCGGCGACCTGCCGCTGGTTTGAGTTGTTCATTCTCACCCTCAATGGCCTCGCACCGACCTGGTCGGCGTGCGCCGGGTGCAATGCGCCGATTGCGGCGGATGTCTCGTATGTGTACAGCATTGAGCGCGGCGGACTCCTCTGCCCCGCGTGTCGGCAACTCGACGTACTCGCGCAGCCGATTGAGACGGCGACGATCAAAGCGCTCCGTCTCCTCGCCCGCGAGCCGCTCACGCGGATTGTCCAAGTCCGCTTGCCGCCAGACGCGCTCGATGAAGCGGGGGCGGTGCTCGGTCGGTGGATTCGCGCCGCGACCGAGCATGATCTCCGGTCGCCTCTCGTGTTGCAACGGATGGATGACGGGTATCGGGCGGAAAGGGAGGGACGCGATGGCGTACATTGACGACCTATTGGGGAACGGTGAAGAAAAACTCTTCGAGGCGCATCCACACTGGACGGTGCTGGCACGACGCATCGCCGGCAATACCGTTCTGACGATCCTCCTCCTCGCCATTGGCATCGTCGCGAAGATCAAGATCGGCCACGGCAATGTTGGCCTGATCGTCCTCGCGCTCTTTCTCATCGCGGCGGCGGTCTTTTTCGTGCAGGTCGTCATCCAGTTCTTGCGCTGGCGGAACGAGCATTACATCATCACCGACCACCGCGTCATTCAGGTCTCGGGATTGCTCGGCAAGCACTCGATTGACTCATCGCTCAACATGATCAACGACCTCGTGACGAATCAGACCCTCGTTGGCCGCATGCTGAACTACGGCGACTTGCAGATCGTCACCGGCAACGATGTCGGCACGGACACGCTCGAACACGTCGCCGATCCACTCGCTTTCAAGCGGGCGGTGCTCGCGGCCCGCGATGCCTACACCGACCGGGTGAGCGGCTATCGCGCCACGCCCCCGCCCGTCACCCCGGCCGAGCACGAAGACGTCGCTTCGTTGATCGCGAAACTCGCCGACCTTCGGGATCGCGGCGCAATCTCGCAGGCCGAGTATGACGCCAAGCGCACCGAACTGCTGAGTCGCATGTGAGCGCAGCGTGATGGCCACGGTTGCTCCAATGACCCCCGATCCCGGTGCCGTGTTCACCGCTGCCGTTCACGCGACAGGCCTGCAGCCGCGCATCGCTGTGATGCTCGGATCGGGCCTGGGTGATGCGCTGGCAGCCTGGCCGGTCGTCGAACGGTGGCCATGGTCCGCATTCCTGCCGGTGACCGCAGGCGAGGTACCCGGTCATCGCCGTGAGTTCGTGCTCGCTGCCTGCGGCGGCGTTCCCGTCCTGCTCGTCAGCGGTCGGCTGCATTATTATCAAGGCGTTGACACCGCAACGGTCGCCGCGTATGTTCGCCTCCTGCACAGCGCGGGCATCACGACGTTAATTCTCACGAACGCGGCGGGCGGCCTCAACCCGGACTTCGGTGTCGGTGACATGATGCTGCTCACCGACCATGTCAATCTCCTCGGTCTCGCGGGCGATAACCCGCTGCGCGGCGGGCCAAACTTCCTCGACTGCACGAGCATCTACGCACCACATCTGCGCGCCCGTGCCCATGCCGCCGCCACGAGTGCGGGGATTGTCCTGCGCGAAGGCGTCTATGCGATGGTCGGTGGCCCAACCTACGAGACACCCGCGGAGCAGCGTTTTCTCCGTGCCATTGGGGCGGATGCCGTCGGAATGTCCACCGCGCCGGAGGCATTGGTTGCGCGCCAATGCGGCATGGATGTCCTCGCTTTCTCATCCATCACGAATATTGCTGGCGCGGCATCGCTCACCCACACGGAGGTGTTACACGAAGGGGCGCGCGTCGCGAAGCGGCTCGCGACATTGCTCGCACGGCTCATACCCGAGTTAGACGCACACATGATGTCGAACTGACGGCGCGCAAGTTGCGATAGGGCAGGAAGAAAAAGGAGGCAACCGATGGCAGTGACAACACAGGACCAGGAAACGAAGGGACAGAAGCTCGCGCGGTTCGGTGCGGGTGGCGCGCTCTCGGCAGGCGCCGTGGCGCTCATCATGTACATGCGCAGCGAGCAAGGGCGGACGAAATTGGCAGCGATGTTCGGCTCTCAGTTCGCGAACATTGATGAGCAACTCCAGAATGCCGTCCGAGAGAATCTGCCGCTGATCGAGGAATCTATTGACCGCCTGATCGAAATGCTGCAACAGGGTGTCAGCAGCCTCAGCGATGAGATCAATCGCCTCGGGGACGAGGCGAAGTCTCGCATCAACCAGTATGTCAATGTCCTGGAAGAACCGACGAAACCAGCCGTTGAGTCGAAAAGCGGCGGGACGTCGGTGTAAATCACCAGCACCTTGAGCCATTCCTCGTCGCGCAGTAGACTGGCGGGATGATCGGGATCGGGATCGGGATCGAGATCGAGATCGAGCAGAAGTTCACCGATGACCGTCTCGCCGCGCTATATGACGCCTTCTACCTGCCATGGGTGATGCCCGCACGGGCCGTGCTCGACGCGGCGGCGCTGTCTGCATTTCTGTCGAGCGCGGGCCTGATGATCGAGGAGCAGTTCGGGGACTGGGCCGGGCACCCGCTGACCGAGACCAGCTCAGCCAAGAGTTGGTTGACCAATTGTGATTGCGTCGGTGGCGGAATGCAGCTACGTAGTTGCTTCGCCGTCACCCTTTCGGCCAATGTAGAGCAGATGTCGCGAGGCCCCCACCGTCGTCTCGTCGGCGCTCACTTCGAGCAGCAGGTCGAGCCACAGATCGCGTCGGGGCGACTGGAGCGTGTTGTAGCTCTCATCGTCGGCTGAGATCGCCGGCTCGACGCCGGCGAGCGCGACAGTCTGGATTCCGAGCGCCTCGTGAAGCGGCCTGATCTCCGAGACGCGTGCAAAGTACCCCCGAAAGCCGCCTCTGGGCAGATCGTCCGGGCGCCTCCCTCTGTCAAGCAGGGAGCGCACTTCCTCTCCACGCTCGATCCACTCAGGCGTTCTCCTCATCAAGTCGCCGAGGATGCCCAATCGGCTCAGGAGTGTGGAAAACAGCAGCCCCCCACTACGGAGACGATCTGCCGCCTGGCGTACCGCTTCCCGCCGGTCCTCCGCGAAAACCAGATGGTACAGCGGTCCCATGAGCAGCACCGCGTCGAATGTCGTGGTCGGCACCGCATGGAGGTCTCGTGCGTCAGCCACGACAAACTGCACCTGTCCATGCAGTCGCTCCGCAGCGAGCCGCTGCTGGCATCGTTCAAGGAGGGCCGCCGATAGATCGACCGCCGTGACGGAATAGCCGCGTCTACACAGAGCGAGCGTGTACCTTCCCGTCCCGGCTCCGATCTCGAGTATGGAACCTGCGGGCGGCAGGTACCGCGTCAGGTAGCGCCAGGTGAGGTCGTACTCGAGCTGATGCCGCTCCAGCCGCGCGTCCTCGTCCTCCACGCCGCGGTCGTACGAGGCTGCGATGTCGCTGATGTCGTCTCTCACGCTAATCACTCCATGATCTACGGCACGATGACGCGCGTCCCCTCGCTGACGCCGCTCGCGATGACGATCACGCCATTGGCGCGAATGCCGGTTCGCACCTCGACGCGCTCGCGCGATCCGTCGTTGTGGAGGACGGTCAGAAAAGTCTTCGCGCCGATCGTCTCCACCGCGAGGTCCGGCACGACGAGCACATTCTGCTCGGTTCGCGTCGCGACGGTCACGTCCGCGCCCATGCCCGGCCGCAAGTCGAGACTGGGCGGGCGGGCGAAAGTCACGCTCCCTTCGTAGACTGTTCGCCCGCCCCGGTTCGTCGCGAGCGGAGCGACGGAGACAAGCGTGCCGGTGATCTCCATACCCGGGAAGGCATCGAAGATGATCGTCGCCGTGCGATTGTCGCCGATGCGCGGCACATCGAGTTCGTCCAGATCAACGGTCAGGATGAGGTCGCGGAGATTCGCTACTTGTGCGACTTCCTGACCCTGGTTGTAACTACCCTTCTCGACGACCGAGACGGAAAGAATCGTCCCATCTACCGGCGCGAGAACGAGTGTGCGGCGAAGCGCGTCGCGCGCTGTGTCGAGCCGGCGTTGTGCGTCCTGTATCGCCGCCTCGGCATTGACAATCGCCGACCGGCCACCCGGATCACCGGCGCCATGCGCTCGCGCGCTCGTGAGGCCGTACTGCGCCGCGTCGAGCGCGTCTGATGCAGCCTGGAGATCCTGGCGTTGGCGCGCGTCGTCTAGCGCCACAATCAGGTCGCCCGCCCGCACGGCATCACCAACCCGAACGGCGACGACGCGGATTGTACCTGATTGTGTGAGAGGGATGGGCAGTTTGCTTGCGACGTCCACTTTGCCAGTCGCCCGCACCGTCGCACTCAGTTCGGCGCGTCGTTCTACGGTCACCGTATGGACATTACCCCGTTGTGTGCGGAAGAAACCCGCCCACACTGTCGCACCACCAACAGCCACCAGCAGCAACAGACTGAATGCTGCAACCACCGTCCGTCTACTCATACCGTACTGCCTCGATCGGGCGGAGCCGCGCCGCAAGGATGCCGGGAGCGACGCTGGAACCCGCCGCGACGACGAGCGTCAACGCGCCGGTAACCAGCAGCACGAGCGGTGACACGGTGAATTGCATGCGGAAGAGTTCCGACCCGGCGAGCGCGACCAGATAGCGCGCGAGCGCGTAGCCGCCCGCAAGCCCGATCCCATAGCCAAGTCCACCGAGCACAATCCCCTCGCTGACGAGCAGACGGATAAGCGCACCGCCGCCCGCGCCAATCGAGCGCAAGATGCCTAACTCGCGCCGCCTCTCGGTGATATTGAGGACGAGCGTATTCATGAGGCCAACCACACCAATGACCGCGACGACAATCACCATCGCATCGAGCAGCACGGTGAGGATGCGGATGGTATTCTGCGTATTCGAACGATCCTCGTATGTGGCGAGAGACTGCGGTTCGAAGGTGCGGAACTGCGCTTCGACCCGCCGGAGCGCCGCGTTCACACCGCTCGGCGATGAGTCCGTGAAGCGCACCGCGAAGAAGTCCGCGACATCGGCACGGCCGATGAGCGTGTTCGCGTTCTCCGGCGTCATGAAGACCTTGCCGGTCGCGCGGCTGCCAAGATAGGTACTCTCGTCATCCACAATGCCGACGATGCCGTAGGTCTGCTGCCGTTTGCGGACGACGACGGTCAGCGCGTCGCCCGCGTGCAAACCGAGACCGCGCGCGAGGTTCGCGGTCACCACGACCCCGGCCGGATCATGGGCGGAAACCCATCGTCCCTCGATGATTGGATGGAGATAGAGGGTCGTATCAGCCGGGATCCCCCAAAGATCGGTCAAGGTTTGCTGCACGTATGCGTCATCGCGCACCCACCCTTCCAATGCGACGATATCGCGATCCCGGCGGAGTTCGCCCGTGAAATCGGTGGTCATCTGCCGGTTGAAACTCAACCACGCATCCGCCGCATAGGTGGCATAGAGCGTATCAACCGTACGCGTAACCGACGCATTCAACGCCTGCGTACCGATAAACGCCGCCGCGCCGACCCCGACAACGAGTATCGTCACGACCGAGCGAACGCGCCGCCGCCAGGTATTTCGTACCGCCATCGTGACCATCGTGCTCGTCCCCCGCAAGCGGGCGAGCAACTGCTGCACGAATCCGACGCCATAGTCCGCCCGGACGCCATAGTTTCGCAGCAGTTCGAGTGCGGAGACCCGCGTGCCCTGCCATGCCGGGAAGATTGCCGCGGCGATACCGACGCCCAGCCCCACCAGTAATCCCAGCAGCACCTCACGCGGCGCGAGTGTGAACGACGGTAGCGCGAGGCCGATCAGCCCGCCGAGAAACGAAGCCAGCGCGCCGCCACCGACCACGCCAACGGCAATGCCGACGAGACTGCCGACAAAGCCGACGACGATTGCCGGGAACAGATACGTACGAAGGACTTGCCAGCGACTGGCGCCGAGCGCGCGTAGGATACCGACCTGCCGCAACTCCTCCGACATCACTGCGGCCATTGTGTTCCAGACGAGGAAGCCGCTGAGCACGACGCCGATCACGGAGAAGACCGACATCAACAACAGGAGCGCGCCAAGTTCCTTCGTCCCCACCGCCTCCTGTGGATCGCGAATCACACCCTGACCATGCACGATGCCGCGCTTATCGAGGACGCGGATGATCGCCTGCCGCGTCTCCGTTGCCCGCCGTAGTTCACCGAGGCGTACGAGCAGTTGATTGTCGCCCAGGTCCTGACGCCACGCCTGTACGTCCGTCGCGGGTGCGTAGCCCGTCGCACGGTTCTGAATCGAAGCGTCTGGCTCTCCTGGTGTGCGGGTAAAGCCGCTAATTCGCGCGTAGACGGGCGCTGCCGCGACGCTCTCCCGGAGCGCGATCGTGTCGCCAATCTCCACTGCTTGCAGCCGCCGCGACGAATAATCGAGCACCGCCTCACCCTTGCCCGGCCAGTGACCGGATAACAGGGTCGGACGATTGATCTGGATATTGCGGAAATCATGCACACCATAGATGAGAACATCCCGGTACGGGCCACCATTCGACCACTGGAGATAATCACCGACACGCGATTCGACGGTTTTGACGTTGTCGCCCTCCAGAATGACATTGGCAAGCCCGGAGGGAAAGTTGCGCACGCCGATGAAGAGGTCGGCCTGCGAGGCGGAGACGTATGCCGCGCGCTGCGCCTCGGCGAGGTTGCGGGCGGTATAGGCGATCGCAACAACACCTGCCACACCGATCACGATGCCCAGCAGCAAAAGCGCCGACCGGACGCGGCGAGCGCCGAAATCGCGGATTGTCTTGGTGACCAGTACCGTCATGCGCGTGATACACCGATCCGTCGCGCCGCGCCCACCCGCTACACCGACTGTGACTCCGCCGCGAGCGTGGCTCCCGTGAGAACTGGCGCGACAGCGGAAGTCCTAGTGTCCTGCATGATGACGCCATCCGCAAGCCCGATCGTCCGCGGCGCGCGGGAGGCCAGGCGCGCGTCATGCGTGACCATGAGGAGCGTGCGCTCGCCGTCGGCAAGATCCGCAAGCAATTCGATAATCCGCTCGCCTGTCGCGGAGTCGAGATTGCCGGTCGGCTCGTCCGCGAGCAGGATCGCCGGGTCATTGGCGATCGCGCGCGCGATCGCGACCCGCTGCTGCTCCCCACCCGACATCTGCGACGGCAGGTTGACCGCAAGATCGGCCACGCCAACCCGCTCCAGGAGCGTCATCGCCCGCCGCCGCCGCTCGCCACGCCAGCGGCCGCGCAGTTCCATCGGCAGGATAACGTTTTCGACCGCCGTCAGCGTCGGCATGAGCTGAAAAAATTGAAAGACGATGCCGACCTGTCGCCCGCGCCAGCGCGCCAGTCGCTCCTCAGAGAGACGGGTCAACTCCTGGCCATTGACCCATACTTCGCCCGCGCTTGCCCGGTCTATGCCGGCGAGGAGATTCATCAGCGTGCTCTTGCCACTGCCGGATGGGCCGACAATTGCTACCCACTCACCGCGCGTGACCGCAAAAGTCGCTTCCTGGAGCGCCGTCACAACCCCGCGACCCGTCGTGTACTGACGCGTCACACGCTCGAAACGGATGATCGGCATTGAGATCGGGGTCGGAACCGGGGGCGGTTCGGTCGTCAGATTATTGTCGGTCACGGCCAACATGAACAGACAAGGTACGGAACCACATCACGACAAGGGTGATGAACATAAGCGCGCCGACCAGCGTCAGGCCGGCATGCGTGTGATCGTACGGTATGCTGTTCATCCATACTTGAACATCATGCCACACTTCCGGCACCATCAGTTGCCGCTGGCGCCCCGAATCTGGCCGCGAATTACCCGCGATAGCCACAACGAACGTCAGACAGAGCATCAGGAACGCGAGCGAGACACCCAATGCGCCGACGACAAAGGCGACGAGATGCGGCACCTGCTTACTTTGCTGCTCGTGCCGATAGACCCACGGCGGCGGGAGCGGGCGGACATTGGCGAGCACACGTTCGGTGAGGTCCGGTGCGGTGCGGCGCCGCTGCTGGGCGGCGGCATGGATCGGCCATGCATGCATCGCTTCCGCGAAACGGCGGCACTCCGTACATTCCGCGACATGCGTCTCGACCGCGCGCTGGCTTTCGGGATCGAGCAGATGATCGTGGGCGTGGAGAAGGAGTTTACGAGTGTGCTTGCAATGCATCAGCAAGCCTCCCGTCGCCGTTCACGAGCGCCGCCAGCGCGTTCCGCGCGCGGTGCAAGCGCGCCTTGATCGTGCTGACGGGCAGATCAACAACCTGCGCGATCTCCTCATAGCCGAGATCATGCCAGTACCGTAGCAGGAGGACGAGCCGGTAATGCTCCGGCAGTCTCGCGAGCAGATTGCGCACCGTATCCTGCTGCTCCTGCACCAACGCCGCCGCCTCCGGCCCGCGCGAACGCGCGCGCATCCAGTTCGAGATATTCTCCAATGGCACGAGCCAGGGTCGCTTCCGGCGCAGCAAATCAATACAGTAGTGGCTCGCAATCGAAAGCACCCATGTGGAGAAGCGGTGGTTGGCATCGTACGTGGCAAGGCGCCGGTAAATGCGCAGGAAGACCTCCTGCGCGGCGTCTTCCGCCTCGCCCGCGTCGTTGAGCATCCGGTAGGCGAGGTTATACACCGCCGTCTGATAGCGCGTGACGAGTTCCGCGAATGCCCGCTCGTCGCCCGCGATTGCTCGCTCGATCAGGACGAGTTCATCGGCATCCTGGATGGCCGGGCTGTGATGATAGGTCGCGGCGCGGTGTTGGTCGTGGACAATGATTGCGACGATGTCGCTGTCATCGTCGGTGATCGGTGATTCCGTTGCCGTCATCGTTCGGTTCGCTTTCATAAAAACGATTCGCACACGCGTGCGGCTACTGAATAAGATACGAGAAACGGCGTGCCGTGTTCCACGAATTCAACACCGCAACATGACAAAAGCGGACGAGGTTTCGCGCATCCCGTCCGCCTCAACTGTCACTGGTCGGGGCGAGAGGATTTGAACCTCCGACCCCCTGCTCCCAAAGCAGGTGCGCTACCGGGCTGCGCCACACCCCGAATTGCTACCAGCATAGCCTACCTCGCCCTAACGGTCAACAATCGCGCGTTCTGTGATACGCTAACGCCCTGTACTGCCGCATGCCAGCGGGGAGGGATTTGGGGAATGTTCATGCACGCGGGAAAGCCGATGCGCGGCCTGTCACAGCCCGCACGTGACGCCGTCGCGGGGCTATCGCAATTGCGGGTCTCCCGCCATCCTGTTGTCGCACACAAACTGACGATCCTGCGGGATATGACGACAGACAGCGCTACCTTCCGGCACGCGATGACCGATCTGACCGTCTGCCTCACCTACGAAGCGCTGGCGGAGATGCGCCCCACACCCACGCGCGTCCAAACGCCATTGGAGGAGACCGACGGCACGACACTCAGCGAGCGGTTCGCGATCGTGCCGGTCTTGCGTGCCGGCCTCGGGATGGTAGATGGGTTCCTGGCGCTCTTTCCATCGCTTCAGGTCTGGCACATCGGCCTGTACCGCGACGAGGCATCTCTCCAGCCCGTCACCTATTACAACCGGCTGCCGGGCCTCGCGACGGTGGATACCTGCTTCGTTCTCGATCCGATGCTGGCGACGGGCGGCAGCGCGGTGAAGACCATCGCAATTCTCAAGGAGTGGGGCGCGCGCAATATCTCGTACGTCGGCATCATCGCCGCGCCGTATGGCGTCCAGCGGCTCGTAGATGTGCATCCGGACGTCTCCATCCATGTCGCCGCGCTCGACCGCGCGCTCAATGAGGATGGGTACATCGTGCCCGGCCTCGGCGACGCCGGCGACCGGCTCTACAGGACAGGCGGCGAGTCGCCGCCATCAACCGACCAGGCCATGTGATATGCGGCGGCGCATACGCTCCGAAGAAAGGAACAGCGATGACTAGTTTGCTCGAACGCCCTCTCGCTCGACGACCCGGCACCTGGGATGCGCCCTTTAGCGCGAACATGATCGCAGAGACCCGCATCATCGGCTCACCGCTCGCCTCACCGGACGGGCAGTTCGTCGCGTACATCCAGGATTACAACCAGCGTGCGGACCTCTTGGTCGTGCCAAGCAGCGGCGGTATTCCCGTGCTCGTCACCGCTGATGCGCCCTGCACCCCGGCCTTTACCGGCGGCGTCGGCGCGGGGTACGTGTGGACTCCTGACAGCACGGCACTCGTCTATACCGCACCGGAGGATGGGAAACTCCGCCGCGTGTCACGCAGTGGCGGCCGCGCGGCGAAGATCACCGACGGCGAAGGTGGCAATGCGTCGCCGTGCATCGCGCCAGACGGATCGTTCGTCGCCTACCTCGTGGATCGGGGCGACGTGGACGAGCAAATGTTCATTGCGGTCCGCGATCTCGATGCCAAGACACCGACGACGCGACGGATCACACCGGAGGGTATCTTCGCGGCCAGCCCACAGGTTTCACCGGACGGCACGCGTGTTGCCTGTGTCATCGTGGATACCTTCGGCCGCTGGAGCCATGACTCGCAAATCGCGGTGATCGAGATCGCGACGGGGCGGATGACTGTCCTCACGCCGACCGATGATGTCGTCAATACCGCGCCGTACTGGTCGCCGGATGGTGCGACGATCGCGTTCATTTCTGATCGTTCCGGCTACGCGAATGTCTGGACAATCCCGGCGGACGGCGGCGAACCGCGACCGCTCGCTGCCGAGTCGTTCGAGCAGGCCGAACCGCGCTGGTCGCCCGATGGACGCCGCATCGCGTATACCCGCAATGAGCACGCGGACGTGCAGATCATGGTCACGACGGTCGAAGGCAAGGCTATCGAGCAAATCTCGACACGGCGCGGCGTCAATGGTGGCCTCTCGTGGTCGGCAGATGGCGAGCGGATCTATGCCCTGCACCAAAGCCCGGCGCGCGCGCCGAATGTCGTCGTGTATGGCGGTGGCATTCGTGAGACGATCTCGCTCACTGAAGGCGCACCGGGTGGCCTCGCGGACCCGGAGGAGTTCGTCTATCCGGAGCACGTTGCATGGCAGTCGAGCGACGGCACGGAAATCTATGGCCTGCTGCTTGAACCGAAGCGCATCGTACCAAATTCGCATCCCGCGCTGATCCACATCCACGGTGGCCCAACGGCCCAGACGATGATGCAATGGGACCCGATCTCGCAGTACTGGGTGTCGCGCGGTTGGGCGGTTCTGAAGCCCAATTTTCGCGGTAGCACCGGCTATGGCCGGAAGTACACGGACATGTTGCACGGGACATGGACGGATCTCGACCTGCAAGACAACGTGACGAGCGTCAACGTCCTCCGCACGCGGCATCTGGTGGATGAGCGACGCGTCGTCGCATGGGGCGGCAGTGGCGGTGGCCTCGCCACGTTCGCCTGCATGGCGATGGCGCCGGGCGCGTTTGCGGCCGGCGTAGCGTTGTTCGGTGTCAGTGATTACGTCAATTTCCGCCATCAGACCGACCGCCTTGCGCGCTATCTCTTCGATGCCGAACTCGGCCCAATCGAGGAACACTACGATCTCTGGGTGGAACGCTCGCCCGTCACGCACGCCGCCCATACCGAAGGGCCGCTCCTCGTCCTTCAGGGCGACGCGGACCGGCGTGTCCCGCCTGCGCAGTCCGAAGCGATGGTCGAAGCGCTCAAAAAGGCGGGAAAGACGGTCGAGTACCACGTCTATTCGGGCGAAGGGCACGGCTGGCGGCAGACCGCGACAATCCGCGACTACATCACGCGCATGGAGGCATTCCTCACGCGATACGTTCTCGACCGGTAAAGGGGGCGAGACGAATTGAACGAAATTCATGGCGGCACATTGCATATCCGGGGTGGCACGCTCGTCACCGAAACGGCGCTCGTTCGGGCCGATCTGCTCATACAGGGCGAGCAGATCGTCGGCATCGCACAGAGCGCTGTCGCTCGCGCGGCGGATCGCACGATTGACGCCACCGGGCTGCTTGTCCTCCCTGGCGGCGTGGACGCCCATGTCCACGCGCGTGACCCGGATGAACCGCTTATCGAGGGGTTTCATACAGCGACGATGGCTGCCGCCGCCGGAGGGATCACAACGATCATCGAAATGCCACAGGCCGCGCCACTCGCGGCGGACGGCGATTCCTTCCTCGTGCGCCGATCCGCCGCCGAACGGAACGCGGTGATTGATGTCGCGATGTACGGCGCGGTCGTCGGTGGCAAGACGACACCGGACGATCTTATCGCGATGCGCGAGGCGGGTGCGATCGCGTTCAAGGCATTCATGGTCGGTGGATCGGCAGGGATGGTGCCAGTCAGCGATGCCGACATCCTGCACACGCTCGAAGCGCTCCGCGATACCGGCATGATCTTCACGGTCCACGCGGAGAACGCCGATCTCGTCGCCGATGGTATCCGGCGCATGCGGGCGGCAGGACACGGTGATCCCCTCGCGCATGCGCGGTCACGCCCGGCGCCCTACGAGGCCGAGGCGGTGCAGCGCGCCATCTTCCTTGCGGAGGTGGCGGGCGGTCGTTTACACATCGCGCACGTCTCTTGCCAACTGGCACTCGAATTCATCCAGGCCGCGAAGGCGCGCGGCGTGCATCTCACCGCCGAAACATGCCCACAGTATCTCGTCATGGATGTCTCGGATCTCGCGCGCAAGGGCGGCTTCGCCCGATGCGCCCCACCCCTGCGGACGCGCGGCGACGTGGAGGCGATGTGGCGGGGCCTTGCGGATCATTCGCTCGACTTCGTCTGCTCGGATCACTGCGGCTACACCATCGCGTCGAAAGAGGCCGGTTGGGTGAATATCTTCGACGCGCCGCAGGGCCTCTCCGTCATCCAGCATATGTTCCCCATTGTCTACGATGCGGCGATCAATGTGCGCGGCTGGTCGTGGCCCGACATCGTCCAGCGGACGGCAACGGCGCCGGCCCAATTATTCGGCCTTGCCCCCCGCAAAGGCTCGCTCGTCCTCGGCGCGGACGCGGACATCGTGCTCTACGACCCAAATGCGGAAGGGACGGTGACGCGGGACGGCCTGCTGACGCGCCAGAAGTGGTCCGCGTTTGAGGGACGGTCGTATCGCGGGCGCGTCGTCCGCACGATCGTCCGTGGCCGGGATGTGTACGTGGACGGTGAGATCGTCGCGGACGCGGGCGACGGACGCTTCCTCACCCCCGCATATGCGCGCGATGCGAACGTTCTCGTATGAACCAACCGGCACCGTCAGTCTTCACACTGCGCGGTGGAACGATCATGGATGGAACCGGCGCGCCGGGATTCCGCGCCGACCTGCGCATCGAAGGAGATCGGGTCAGCGCCATCGAGCCAACGCTTCCCTCGCAAGGCGCCATCGTTGATGCGGACGGTCTCGTGATCGCGCCGGGTTTCATTGACATGCACTCACACTGCGATCTGATGGCACTCTTCGCGCCCGCCGTCAGCCCGAAAATCCGCCAGGGCATCACGACGGAGTTGATCGGTCAGGATGGTCTCGGCGAAGCGCCGATACGGCCGACTGGCATCGCACACTGGCGCACGCATCTCTCCGGCCTCAATGGCGATCCCTCACCCGATTGGCAGTGGGAATCCTTCGCTGATTACTTCCCACAGTGTGCCGGTGCGGCGACGAATATCGCCGCGCTCGTCGGGCACGGCACGATCCGCAACTACGTGATGGGTATGGAAAATCGCCCGCCAACACCGGACGAACTCGGCGCGATGCGGGGCATTCTCGATGCCAGTATCCGCGCTGGAGCGTGCGGCCTCTCGACCGGCCTGATCTATACGCCGTGCGTGTACGCGGAGACCGAAGAATTGATCAGTCTCGCGGCGGTCGTCGCGCGGCATGCGTCATTCATGGTCTTCCACATGCGCTACGAAGGAAAAGCGATCGAAACGGGGATGGGCGAAGTCTTCGCGATCGGGCGGCGCTCCGGAGGACACATGCATATTTCTCACTTCAAAGCGCGGGGTCGCTGGGTCTGGGGCAGGGCGGCACGGCTCCGCGAACTCGTTGACGACGCCCGTGCCTCCGGCTTGACCGTGACGGCCGATCAGTACCCCTACACGGCGGGGAGCACGATGCTCGGCGCGCTCCTCCCGCCGTGGATACACGCGCTCGGCATAGATGGCATGACCGAATTGCTCCGCACCGCATCACGCCGGGTAGAAATCAAGGCGCAAATTGAACAGGGTCGTGATGATTGGGAGAGTACTGTCGTCGCGGGGAGTTACGACGTCATCTTCATCGCCAGTGTCAAGAATCCGGCGCACGAACCGATCGTTGGGAAGACGCTGGCGCAGATCGCCCGGCTTTGGGAGATGGAACCATACGATGTCGTCGTCAAACTGCTCATCGAGAACGAATATGCGGTCGGCATGGTGCATCATCTGATGGACGAAGAAGACGTCAAGACCCTGATGACTGCACCATGGCTTGCACCCGGCACGGATGGGCTGATGGGCGGCAAGCCGCATCCACGCACGTACGGCACGTATCCGCGCATTCTCGGTCATTATGTCCGTGACCTCGGCTTGATGCCGCTGGAGGAGGCGATCCGCAAGAGCACCTCGCTCCCCGCCGGGATCGTCGGCCTCAAAGATCGCGGCGTGATCCGTCCCGGTGCGTACGCGGACCTCGTACTGTTCGAGCCGGATCGGATTGCCGAAACGGCGACATATGACGACCCGCGCCAGTTTCCGCTTGGCATCCCCTACGTCTTCGTCAATGGGCAACCCGCCGTCTGGCAGGATCAACAGACGGATGTGCGAGCCGGACGCATCCTACGGCGCGAAATCGCTTCCCCCGTTTCACCACCGATCCGTGCTACGACTGGGATATGACGAAGGCGCGACGGACAACCGCTTCAGCGAGTACGCGTGTCGGGTCAATCACCGGAACGGATGCATCACCGTCCCGGAAGACGAGCGGCAGTTCCGTACAGCCAGCGATCAGCGCTTCGGCGCCCTGTTCGATCAAGTATGAAGCGGCTTCCGCGAGCAGTTCGGTTATCTCCCGCCCCGTCTGCCCTGCCTTCACTCGATGGATCGCGGTCATCACGATCCGCTCTTGAAGATCGTCACTCGGCGCCACGACTTCGATGTGGTGTTTGACGAACCACTGCTGATACAGGCCGCTCGCGATGGTGCCGGTTGTCGCGAGCAGGCCGACACGTACCACGGACGGATGCGCCAGTTCGACCGCCGAGGCGGTCTCGTCCATCATATGCACCAATGGGACGGCGATTGCTCTTTCGATCGCCGGAAAGAATGCGTGCGCGGTGTTGCACGGCACGGCGATCAATGACGCGCCCATCGTGACTAACTGCGTGGCGCCGCGTAGGAGCCAGGGGGTCGGATCTTCGCCGCCGTGCAGCAATGCGGTCGAGCGATCGGGGACCGTCGGGTCAGCCCAGATGACGATATGAAGATGATCCTGATCGCGCGTCGCGGGCGTTGCCGCGATGATCTTCGTGTACAAGTCGGCAGTCGCGGCGGGGCCCATGCCACCGAGGATGCCAACAATTGGGTGTTGCATGTCCGCTCCTTTCACACGTTCATCGCGATCAGTATACGGCGGCCGTGCCGTGGTATCCTTCTCGCGATGATAGGAGAACGATGACGGACATGCACGCACCGACAACAACTCAGCCGCCCACAGTTACAGACGACGACTTGAATCGCTTTCTCTATGGCGCGGACCCAACCGAGCGCATCGTCTCCGTCGAGCGCAGCGGGCCCGATCGCGTGCGCGTTTACCGACGCGTTGAGGGCCGCGTCGTCGAGGAACGTGCCTCGTTCCGGCCGTGGCTCCTGATGACACATGAATCCGCCTGGTCCGACATCGCGAGCGGTATCCGCGCCACGCGGTTGGCAGGCGATGCTGAGTATTGCTGGTTCGTCGAATGCCGGAACTGGAACGTTTTTCAAGACGTACGCGGCCGCCTGCGGGATGCCGGCGATGATCCGCTCCTCTTCAACTCGCCCATTCAGCAATATTTGATCAGTTCGGGCCGAACGTTGTTCAAGGGAATGGTCTACGAAGATCTGCTCCGCATGCAACTGGACATCGAGGCAACGTCGCTTGATCCGCTCGCACCCCATGCCCGCATCTTTCTCGTCAGCATCCGCACGAGCGCGGGCGAGGAGAGGCTGTTCGGCGCTGCAGGCGAGGATGAGGCAACGATTTTCGAGGATGTCACCGCCTTCATTCGTGAGAGTGACCCCGATGTAATCGAGGGTCATAATATCTTTAATTACGACTTGCCGTACTTCCTCGCGCGGGCGACTGCCTGCGGAATGACGCTCGCATGGGGGCGAGACGGTTCGCCGATCCGGCCCGGCAACAATGCGCGGACACAGTTTAAGGTGGGCGCACGTTCGATCCCGTATCAGCAGCATTTCGTCTATGGTCGCCATATCATTGACACGTACCAGCAGATTCAGCGGTACGACGTGGCGGGGATGTTTTCCAGTTACGGCCTTAAGAATGTCGTCGAAGCGCTCGGCTACACCCGCGATGACCGCGAATTTATCCCCGGTGCGGAGGTCGCCCGCGTCTGGGAGGAGGACCGCACGCGCGTCGTCCGGTACGCGCTCGATGACGTGCGCGATGTGGCAATTCTCAGCGATCTCTGCGTGCCGACGGAGTTCTATCAATCGCAGATCGTCCCGGACGCTTTGCAAGACATCGCGACTGGCGGGCCGGGAGAGAAGATCAACGACTTGATGGTCCGCATTTACCTCGGCGAGCGTCAGTCCATCCCAAAGCCGGAGCGGTCACGCGAGTATCCGGGGGGCTATGCGGACGTGCTGCGGGCCGGCGTCTTCAAGCCGGTCGTGAAGTGTGATGTGGCGAGTATGTACCCAAGCATCATGCTGACGTGGCGGATTGGATCGCGGCGCGACCCGCTCGGCGTTACCCTGCCGCTCCTAAGGACGCTCACGGAGCGACGCCTGCACGCGAAGGCCGAGGCCCGCCGCGCAACGGGGCGCGAGCGCGGCTACTGGCAGGGCATTCAGGGCAGTTTCAAGGTACTCATCAACTCGTTTTACGGTAATCTCGGCTACTCGCGCGCCTTCTTCAACGATTTCGGCGCCGCCGAGGAGGTGACGCTCCGTGGTCAGGAGATCATCAAGGCGGTCGTGCGGGAACTCGAAGCGAATGGCGCGACGCCGATCGAAGTAGATACTGATGGCGTCTATTTCGTGCCTCCCCCCTCCGTACCTGCCGATGAAGCGGCCGAAGAAGTCTTTTTGGAACGTATCGCCAGGGCCCTCCCAGCGGGCATCGAACTCGCCTACGATGGCTCATACGCCGGCATGGTCTCACTGAAGATGAAGAACTATGCGCTCGTCGAGCGCGACGGCAGGACAATTCTCAAGGGAAGCAGTCTCCGCAGCCGCCGGGAGGAGCCACTCCTGCGCGAATTCTTGCAGGAAGCGGTCACGCTCTTCGTGGCGGGCTCCAAAGAAGACGTTCGCGAATTGTATTTCCGATTCGCGGGCCGCATCCAACGCAAAGAGTATGAGCCGCGTGAGGTCTGCCGGTGGGAAACAGTGACGGAAAAGACCTTTTCGAGCGACAGCAACCGGCGGTTCGCCGAGGCGGCGCGCGGTGTCGCGGTCGGGGAGCGGCTGGAAGTGTATCAGCGCACTGACGGAACGCTCGGCCGTCTCGAAAACTACGCCGGTGACGAAGATGCGAACTATCTGCTGCGCCGTCTCCGCGATATGGCCGACCGATTTTCCGATCTCTTCGAAGATGCGCGCGCGCACGATTACCACTTCCCGTTGTTAAGTGCGACGAGCGATCTCGCCAGCGCCCGCGACGCGCGGCCCGTCAAACAACTCGGGCTCTTTTGACCCACACAAAAACGCTGCTGGATTGGCAGCGTTTTCATGATCTTTCGAGAGTGCTGGTAGCGGGGGTGGGATTCGAACCCACGACCTTTGGGTTATGAGCCC
>CALBSO010000089.1 GCA_937968015.1 uncultured Thermomicrobia bacterium | reverse complement strand
ACTTGCATACGTCAGGCTTGCAATCGTCTAAGTTCGATTGGCTGCCTACTTAGGCACGGTATCATTATTGAGGAAGACTAAGTAATCACCAGAAGAGATCGCCGCAGCATCGTTGCATGCAAGTGCGAATCCCGTATTCCGCTCATGCGTCAGCACATGCACATTTCCCCGATAGTCGGAGAGAAGTTCTGGGGTAACATCTGTCGATGCATCGTCGACAACGATTATCTCAATGTCGCCGGCTTGGAAGGAATCGGCGAGGAGAAGGTTAAGGCACTGGCGCGTAAGAGACGCGCGATTATGTACGGGGATGATCACCGAACAGAGTGTCATCTCTCGCTCCTCAGCGTTGACGGGGGCCGACCACCGCTGTCAGTCCGAGGCGGACAAGCGCCTTGAGACGGAGAGCAGCAGCCCGTGCGCCGTCGCGGATTAGTGTGGTCCGACCACTCTCAAGCCGTTGGATCAGCGCAGTCAAATCGGAAATATGCTGATTCTTCTCGGCGACCATACGCTCGAGATCCCGCGCATATTGATCTAGACCTTCCTCGTTCGCCTGCTTGTCGGCGACCGTGCGCTCGAGCGTGTGGACATACTGCTCCAATTCCCGCACCTGCGCCTCTCTGCGCGCGATGGCTAGCTGGTGCTCGCCGTTCTGTGACTCGAGGCGCGACGTGTTCACCCGCAGTCGCTCAATTTCCTGATCGCGATGCAACAATTCATCGTCACGGCGCAGCAGTTCGCCGTGCGCATTGAGAAACATCGCACGCAATTCTTCTTCGCGGCTGCGCACGAAGTCCATTCGCTCAACGAGTGCATCAATATGCCTCGTCTGCTCCTCAATCGTAAGACGTAATGACGCATATTCTTGCTCGGCCCCCGCTTGCTTGATAGCCTGGGTATCATGACTTTTCCGTGCATTGTCGAGTTCCGTTTCGGTTCGCGCTAGTTGTTCACTGGTATCCATCGACTTCCGCTCCAGTTCATGGTATTGAGCATGCACTTCCTGCAATTCTGCACGGTTCCGGACAAAACTATTGTAGAGCGTCTGATTGACGTCCACCATCAGATCATTGGGTGCAATGGGCAAGTGCTTGTCCGAGCAGATAGCGATGAAGAAGCCGGGTTCGAGCGTGCTATCGATCTGCACGGGATAGTCTAAGTCGTCGGGATCAACTCGGGTGACAGAGAAGCGACAGGTACCGTCCCGTCTCAGAAAGTGGTCTCCCGTCGTCCCGGCAACCACAGAAGTCGCAATAAGGCGTTGGCCGAGCAACTGCACATGGGCGAAGTATTTACCAAGTAGGTGGACAAACTCGTCGCGAGACAGCTCTCGCTTATGGAAGGGATTGTCGGCTACATAGATACATGGATTGGGCGTGGAGATAACCAGAACGCCTTCGGCGCCGAGCGCTGTTTTCATAGCGGATAGAAACGCATCGTGCGCTTCAAAATGCTCGATCGTCTCAAAGGAAACAACGACATCTATGCTGCCCGGAGTAAGCGAGAAGTTCTGCGCATCAGCTCTAACGAAGTGCGTATTCTCCATCTTATGATACCGCTCGGCATGGGCGAGCGTTGCAGCATCGTTGTCAACACCGATCACACTTCTCGCACTCCGGGCCAGGATAGCCGTCCCATATCCTTCGCCGCAAGCAATATCAAGTACACGCATGTCGGCGACGTAATGACTTGCAATGAGGTAACGGTGCACATGCTCATACTCGGCGAGATGGTTGTCCAACCATGGCAAATACCGCTCGCCCGTCCAGGTAAGTGAATAGGTCATTCCCCGCTCCACCACTTCCGTTGAAGGTCTATCTCAGGCAATGCCGGTGCGACGACGATCATCAGATACAGCCTGCCACCTGGTAGGCTATGCTCCGTGCCATCCGCACGAGTGGTGCGGTCTCATCCCGAATGTCACTCGCCGTGCCGCGAACCTCGAGTAGAATAACGCTCCGCAGATATGGGCGCAAGATATCGCATTGCCTCATCAGGAATCGGCGCTGGCTCACTCTCGGTGCAGCGAACAAGCGTCTCGCCTGTTTTTACGTCTCACAGGGGAAACTGGGGACACGGTGGGCTCATACCTTCTTTGCGCATTCTGCCACGCCGTTTCCCATGTCCCGTTGCCGGTTCAACGCTTGTTCGCTGCACCGAGAGTGAGCCAGAACCATTTATTCGTGAGGCAACACGACGAGAGAGACCGGTTCAGGGCACGCAGCGCATCCTCTCGATTGCCGGGTTCAGCCGCTCACGTCGGCTCGGTAGTCGGATTGTGCCAGCCGCCATCCGGCGCGATCAAGTGATCTGACTCCGTTGGCCCCCAGGTGTTCGGGTCGTATTCGTGGACGGGCGCCGCATTGCCGAGGATCGGATCCACGACGCGCCATGCGGCCTCGATGGCGTCCTCCCGCGCGAAGAGGGTTGGGTCGCCGCGCATTGCGTCGCCGAGCAGCCGTTCGTAGGGCGCCATCTCGTCGCCGCCGGGTGTGTGACGTGCGATCAGTTCCACGTCCTCCCCAATCATCGCCTCACCCGGCACCTTGACCCGCGCGCAGAGGGCCATCACGACATCGGGGCTGAGGCGGAACCGAAAATGATTCGGGTGACCGGCAAGGGTCTCCGCGAAGACCGTCTGCGGCGGGCGCTTCAGTTCGACCACCACTTCGGTCGTCGTTACCGGCAGGCATTTCCCTGCCCGGATATAGAATGGCACGCCCGCCCACCGCCACATATCGAGATGGAGCCGGACGGCAGCGAAGGTCTCCACTTGGGAATCCGGCGCGACGCCCTCCGTCTGTCGGTACCCCTTGTACTGCCCGCGCACAACATCCGAGGGCGCAAGGGGAATCATCGCCTTGAAGACCTTGGTCGTTTCATCGCGGATCGCCTCGTGACCACCGCTGATCGGCGGTTCCATCGCGAGGAGCGCGGTGACCTGGAGCATGTGGTTCTGCACGACATCGCGGATCGCGCCCGTCTCGTCGTAGAACGCGCCGCGATCCGCCACCCCGAACTGCTCCGCCATCGTGATCTGCACGCTTTCAATGTAATTGCGGTTCCAGATCGGCTCCAGGAAGGAGTTGGCGAAGCGGAAGTAGAGCAGATTCTGCACCGGTTCCTTGCCGAGATAATGGTCTATACGGAAAATGCCCGATTCAGGAAAAGCGGAAAGCAGGACCTTGTTCAATTCCTCGGCGGAGGCAAGATCGTGCCCGAACGGCTTCTCGATCACCACCCGGCCATCCGTCGCGCAGCCGGATTTCGCCAAGCCCTCGATGACGGTCTCGAACGAACTCGGCGGGATCGCCAGATAGTGCAGCGGGCGCGTCGCGGCGCCGAGCGCCTGTTTCAGTTTCTTGTAGGTGCCCGGATCGCCGTAATCGCCGGAGACGTATGTGAGGAGCGACATCAGTTTCGTGAATGCCTCCTTGTTCACCCCGCCATGTTGCGTCAGGCTATCGTGGACACGCGTTCGCAGTTGATCGGCAGTCTGCTCGCGCCGCGCCACACCGATGACCGGCACATCGAGGTGGCCATGCCGGATCATCGCCTGTAGGGCCGGGAAGATCTGCTTGAAGGCGAGATCGCCCGTGGCGCCGAAGAAAACGAGGGCGTCAGTACGTGGCGCGCTCACGGCTACCCCCCCTTCTGGTCGTCAGCCTTCTCGAGATGCCCGCCGAATGCATAACGCATCGCGGACTGCACCTTGTTGGCGTAATCCGCCTCACCGCGCGAACTGAACCGGGCGAAGAGCGCGGTGCTAAGGACAGGCGCGGGCACGGACTCATCAATCGCGGCGCTGATCGTCCAACGCCCCTCGCCGGAATCGGACACGCGGCCGCCGAATTTCTCCAGTTGCGGACTTTCGAGGAGCGCTCCGGCGGTGAGATCGAGGAGCCACGAGGCGACGACACTGCCGCGCCGCCAGAGTTCGGTGACCTCGCCGATATTGATGTCGTACTGGTAGTACTCGGGATGCGACAGCGGCGTCGTCTCGGCGTCCACCGCCCGCTGCGTCTTGCCGACATTCGCGTGATGGAGGATATTGAGACCTTCGGCATATGCCGCCATCAGGCCGTACTCAATGCCGTTGTGGACCATCTTGACGAAGTGACCCGCGCCATTCGGCCCGCAATGTAGATACCCTTCCTCGGCGGTGCCCGTACCCTTCTTGCGGCCCGGCGTCGGGGGAGCGGCATCCATGCCGGGGGCAAGCGACTTGAAAATTGGATCGAGACGCTTCACGGCCTCGTCCTCACCGCCGATCATCAGGCAGTAGCCGCGCTCCAGGCCCCAGACACCACCGCTCGTACCGCAGTCCACATAATGGATGCCCTTCGGCTTCAGTTCGGCGGCGCGGCGAATGTCATCGTGGTAGTACGAGTTGCCGCCGTCAATCAGGATGTCGTCCTTGTCGAGCAAGGGCACGAGTTGCTCCACGGTCTGATCTACCGTCGCGGCGGGCACCATCAGCCAGACGGCGCGCGGCTTGGCGAGTTTGCTGACGAGGTCTGCGAGCGACGTGCCCTCGATCATGCCATCCTTGACGAACTCCTGCCGTGTCTGCGGACTGCGGGCAAAGCCGACGCAGGTGTGCCCATCCTTGATGAGCCGCCGCACCATGTTCCCGCCCATGCGCCCCAGCCCGACCATCCCAAGTTCCATCGTCGCGCTTCCTTTCTTTGTTCTCGTCCATGTTCCACGAACAGTATGCCGCGCTTGATGCCATTTTCCCAGAGCGAAGTCGGTAGCGCAGGCAGGAAAGTCCGCGCACCAGACTCATTCCGGTCGCGGGTACAGGATCATCTGCGTGCAGCGGAATACGGCCATCGTCTGCCCGCCGGGATTCTTGACCGTCGCGTCCCAGACCTGCGTCGTGCGCCCGCCATGCACGAGCGTCGCCACGCAGGTAATCGTCCCTTCATGTGCCGTGCCAAGGAAATTGGTCTTCAACTCGATCGTCGTGAAACCGTGTGCCCCTTCCGGGAGATTCGCGGCCGAACCGAAGCCGCATGCGGTATCGGCGAGTGCAACAACCGTCGCAGCGTGGAGAAAACCGTTCGGCGCGAGCAGTTCGGCGCGGATCGTCAGCCGGGCGGAAACACGCGGGCCGTCAATTTCGAGGATTTCGAGGCCGAGGTAGCCGGGCAGTGTGCCGGGGAGTCTCGCGTTCATCTGTTCCAATGTTGGCATCAAGACTCCTTCATACGCGGTCGGCGCGGTCATATGCACGAAACCTTCCGCAGCATACTATATGGAAGCGGTAGCGGGGCGACGTCTCAGCGCTTCACGCTACGCGCGAATAATGACGACGATATGACAAAGCGATGATGGCATCCGGGAATCATTGCCACCGTGCCGGGGCGGCCAGATCGTGGCGGCATGCACGATCTGGCCGCCCGGCCCATCGTCACATCATCATGCGGATGTGATCGCCCGCACAATCTCCAGTGATCCCTGGTCATTTAATGGAATTGGAACGAATTCAGCGGGCGGCGCGTTCCTGTTACGATGCCGGTACCGCATGTGGGCGGCTTGGCGGTGATATGGTCGGAGCGCCGGACATGGAGAGGTGCGCATGCGTGCGATAGGACGAGTGCGACAATCTGGCTGCCAGTGCGGTGCATTCCTGCTCTTGCTCGCCCTGCTGCTCGTCGCCTGCGGTGGCGGAGGAGCCTCCGCCACGCCTTCTCCCGCGCCGACTGGCGCCAGCCCTGGCGCCGCTCTCACGGCCACCCTTCCATTGGGCGCTCGCACGATAGACAAGGTGGATGAGGTCTTCCTCCGCCTCCTGCTCATTTACCAGACGCGAGGGCTCGATCCCGCCCGCCAGTTCGCCCGCGATCAAGGGTTGATGACCCCACAGGGGGATGTACGCGTCACGCTCGTCCTCGATAGCAACGATCCCTCCGTGGTGGATGGGACGGCGCTCGCCGTCGGTCGGATGGGTGGGCGGGTGACGGAGACATTTGGCAACCAAATCGAACTGGTCGTGCCGGTACAGACGGCAATGGAGTATGGCAAGGCAGCGAACAAGCAATCGTTTTTCGCTGATCTGGCCGATTTCGCGCATATACGCGATATTCGCCGTACACCCCTCGCGCAACCGATGACCGCGTGTGCGCCGACCCAGCCGTCTTTCTCCTGAATATCCGCACAATACGGGGAGCGATGCAATTTGACGGACATGACCGACATGGGCATCCAGGGCATCCATCACATCACCGTCGTCTGCGGTGACGCCCAGCGGACGATTGACTTCTATACTGAGGTGCTGGGACTGCACCTCGTCAAGAAGACGGTCAACTTCGATGACCCCCGCAGCTACCACCTCTACTTCGGCGACGCGGTTGGCAGCCCCGGCTCGGCGATCACGTTCTTCGAGTGGCCGGGCGCACCGAAGGGGCAGCCAGGCATCGGCGGGACGCATCACTTCGCGCTGACGGTCGCCGATCGCGACGGCCTGCTGAAGTGGAAGCGGCGGCTGACCGACCTCGGCATACGGGTCAGCGGACCCCTCGACCGTCACTACTTCGAGTCTCTCTACCTCACCGACCCCGACGGCACGATCGTCGAAATCGCGACCAAAGGACCGGGCTGGGCAGTGGACGAGGAGCCGGACTGTCTTGGTACGGAGCACCGCGATCCGCCGCTGGAGATGATCATTGCCAACCGGGACGAGGTGCGGATCGGGGCGGAGACCTGGTCGGAGCCGGTGGCCGCGATCACGCCGGAGATGGCGTTACGCCACGGCATGCACCATATCACCGCGATCGGCTCCGACATCGGGCGCACGCATGCCTTCCTCGGTGGCGTGCTGGGGATGCGCCGCGTCAAGATGACCGCGAACTTCGACGACCCGACTTCGGCACACTGGTATTGGGGCGTTCGCGACGGGCGACCCGGGACGGTGATCACCTATTTCGGGCGCGACGCCAGCCGCGAGCCCCAGGCGCGGCTGGGTGCCGGCCAGACGCATCACTTCGCGCTTGCCGTCCCCGACGAGGAGGCGCAACTCGCCTTCCGCGAACGGCTGCTGGGCGCGGGCCTGCGCGTCTCGCCCGTGATGGACCGCGTCTACTTCAAGAGCATCTATACCACCGACCCGGACGGCCACATCGTCGAGATCGCCACAACTGGTCCCGGCTTCCTGGTTGACGAGAGCGAGGAAGAATTAGGAAGGGGCCTTCAATTACCACCCTGGCTTGAATCGCGCCGCACTGAGATCGAGCGTACGCTCCGTCCCGTCAGGGCATCCGTTCCCTGAAGCGCGGCAGAGGCGGAGCGGTGATGACCGGTACGACGATCCAGAGACCGCCCTGGCGGCATCACACATCCATGCTACCGGTCACGATGGCAACGGCAAGTCTACCGGGCTGTGCTCGCGGTCTGACAACTCGACCGCGTCCAGCACTTCCTGGCAGCGCATGCCGTCGGTGAAGTCGGGCGATGGCTGGATGTCAGCGCGGATCGCGTCAATGAAGTCGGTCATCACACGCTGGGGCGTGCCGAGCAAGTAGGTGGGCGGTACTCTCACGACGGCGAAGGCATTGTATCGCGCCTGGCTGCTGCCGAAGCAGACCCGAATCTGATCTCCACCCTCATCCCACTTCTCGATTTCGTAGATCACCGCGCCTTTCGTGCCGTAGAGTTCGATTCGCTGGTGGTTGTTGTGCCCGATCGCACACCGGCTGGCGTTGATCACCCCTTCCGCGCCACCGGTAAATCGCGCGTGGATCGAGACCGCGTCGTCCACATCCACGGGGCCGGTACCGCCGGTCGTCAGCGGGCGCTCAAGAGTGAACGTGCGCAGGTGTCCGTCAACCCGCGCGAACTCGCCGATCCACCACCGGCAAAGGTCAATGATGTGCGAGGCGAGATCCCCCAATGCGCCACTGCCCGATGCGGCGCGCGTCTGCCGCCAACTGATCGGCGTCGTCGGGTCGTGAAGGGTGCCATTGAAGTAGTTCGCGTACACATGGTAGATCTCGCCCAGTTCGCCGCCCGCGATCAGGTCGCGGATGAAACCCGCCGCCGGGACCCAGCGGTAACGGAAGTTCACCGCCGTTTTCCGGCCGCTCTCCGTGGCCCGCGCCGCCATCCGCCGCGCGCCCGGGTAATCGAGGGCGAGCGGTTTTTCGCAGAGCACATGGATCCCGGCATCGAGCGCGGCGAGGGCGATCGGCTCATGGAAGGAATTGGGCGTGCAGATGCTCACCGCGTCGAGCGGCAGGCGGAGCAGATCGTTGTAATCGGTGAAGACGTGCGGCACGCCGAACTGCGCGGCTGCTGCCTGGGCGCTCGCTTCGACGACATCACTGACCGCGAGCACTTCCGCCTTGCCCGCCGCCTCCGCCTCCTTGAACGCGGGCAGATGACGGAGGGTCGCGATCCCGCCCGTCCCGATCACCCCGACCTTGATCCTGTCCGCCACGTCGCGTGCTCCTTTTCAATACTGGATGAGGGCGAAGACATCATGGTTGCCGAGACGTTGTCGGCCATTGAGAAAGGTCAGTTCGATGACGAAGGCCACGCCGACCACTGCGCCGCCGAGTTTTTCCACTAACGCAACTGTCGCGGCGGTCGTACCACCCGTGGCGAGCAGATCGTCCACGATCAGGACACGCTGGCCGGGCGTCAGGGCATCCGTGTGCATCTCGATGATCGCTTCGCCGTATTCGAGTTGGTAGGCGACATTGATCGTTGCATACGGCAGTTTGCCGAACTTCCGGGCGGTCACGAACGGAACGCCGAGGATATACGCCAGCGGCGCGCCAAAGATGAACCCGCGCGACTCGACCGCGACGACCGCCTCGATCTTCGCATCCCGATACTGCATCGCGAGGGCGTCCAGTACCTCCTTGAAAGCGGCGGGGTTGGCGAGAAGCGGTGTAATGTCCCGATAGAGGACGCCAGGCTGCGGGAAATCGGGAATATCCCGAATATACTGCTTGATATGGTCGGCGCTCGAGGCCATGCATCGCTCCTTTGTCGTCTCCCTCTCTCGCGCGCCATTGTACGCGACAGAGACGACAAAGAATAACTACAGAAACGCCGCACGCGCGGAAGAAGAGGAAGAGAAGGAAGACCGCCGGGGACTGATGGTATCGGTTATCGCATCGGCGCCAATGGAGTCAATTGCGGCCGGAGCACCTCGTCAATAATGCCATACTCGTGCGCCTCGTCAGCGCCCATGAAGTAATCGCGCTCGGTATCCCGCTTGAGTTTGTCAAACGACTGGCCCGTATGTCGGGCCATGATCTCAATACACCGCGTGACGAGATTGATCGTCTCTCTCGCCTGCACCTCAACATCGGGGTTGTTGCCGCTAAACCCGCCGGAACCCTGATGGATCAAGACACGCGCGTTCGGCAGCGCGTAGCGTTTGCCGGGCGTCCCCGCCATCAGCAGTACCGCGCCCAGGCTCGCCGCAAGCCCGATGCAGACAGTCGAAATGTCACATTTGAGCATCTGCATCGTGTCATAAATGCCGAGCCCGGCGTAAATTTCGCCGCCCGGACTGTTGATGTAGAGCCGAATCTCCCGCTCTGAGTCTTCGTAGTCCAGGAACAAGAGTTGCGCGATGACGAGGTTCGCGATCTGGCTGTCAATCGGCGCGCCGACGAAGATAACGCGTTCCCGCAGGAGCCGCGAGTAGATGTCCCACGATCGCTCGCCCCTGTTCGTGCTCTCAATTACGGCGGGGATGACATTCGATGGAGACATGCCGGTCGTTCCTCTCTTTTATCAACGCCATCGGATCGGCAACATCCTTGTAGCGTATATGCTCATAACGTAGAATGCAAGGGAAAGACATGCTATGAGCATGTGTATCGGAGAGATTCGTGGAGGTGGTGCAGCGATGGACTTACAGCAGACGATGGGTGCGGTACTCCGGCGGGTGCGACAGGAACGCTCATTAACGCTTAAGGCGCTCGCGGCGCGCGTGGGGCTCTCGGTTGTCTACCTCGGGGAGATCGAGCGGGGAAAGAAATATCCGTCCGCGCTCGTGCTCGAACGGCTCGCGGCGGCGCTCGGCCTGGAATTGTCCGACATGCTGGAACTCGTCGCCGACGAACTCCGCGCGACGACGCAACCAGCGAACACCGCAGCAATCGGATTCGCGTTGCCGACGCGCGGCGATGTCGCCCCGCGCATTTCGATCAAGCGCATGGTCCATATGCTGAAACCGGAGGAGGCGACGACGATGGCCGAACTCGGCGCATTCTTCCTCTCACGGCATCGTGACACGAAGCAAGGTGAATAAGCCACCGGGAACGTCGCAAGACCGCCAATATCGTTGCCTCGGCGCAGCATTCGCAGCATTTTCCTGCCACTGCTTGACGGATCGGGCGGCGGGGCGGATGATTTCGGGTGCCTTGCCCCGCTGCAAGGCCGGATAGTGCCCGCGCAATCAATCGAAAGGACGTGGCCGGTGGCAACAGCGTTCAAGTATGTCGGCAAAGCGACCAAGCGCCAGGATGGGCCGAAGAAACTGACCGGTGAGGAGCAGTTTACCGGCGATATGACGCTCCCTCGCATGGGACACGCGCGGCTCGTCAACAGCATCTACGCGAACGCGCGCATCCGCGGCATTGACACGCGCGCGGCCCGTGCGCTCCCCGGTGTTATTGATGTCTGCACCGCCGAAGACATCCTGCCGATCTGGAAGATGCCGCCCGCCCGTCTGCCGCTCGCGCAGGGGCGCGTCGTTTTCTACGGGCAGCCGGTTGCGGTCGTCATCGCGCAGTCGGAAGCAATCGCGGTGGAGGCGGCCTCGCTCGTGCAGGTGGATTACGAGGAGTTACCCGTCGTCACGGATGCCGAGGCGGCGATGCGGCCGGATTCGCCGCGCGCGATCTTCAAGGAAGAGGGCGGCGCGGACGAACTCGACATGCACGCGGCGGTCGCGGCGGTCGCCGAGGAGAAGCGCGAGTTGCCGCCGAACGTCGCCGCCTTCAAGCACTACCATCGGGGCGAGATCGAGCAGGGGCTTACCGAGTCCGATATCGTCATCACCCGCAAGTACAAGACGAACATGGTCCATCAATCGTACATCGAGCCGCATTCCACCGTCGCGATGATGGACAACAGCGGCACGCTCTCCGTCTGGACGAGCACGCAGGCGATGTTCTATTGCCGCTCGGCGGTGGCGCAGGCAACGGGCCTGCCGGAGAACAAGGTGCGGATGACGGCGATGCCCGTCGGCGGTGGCTTCGGCGGCAAGTTCCTGCTCTATGAACCCCTGACGGCGATCCTCGCCATCAAGACGCGCCGCCCGGTCCGCTTCGTCCTGTCGCGGATGGAAGAATTCCTTTCCGGCAACCCGGCGCCCGGCTGCTTCATCGAACTGACGACCGGCGCGAAGAAGGATGGCACATTCCACGCGCTCAAGGCAAAGGTCGTCTTCGACACGGGCGCTTTTCCGGGTGCGCCGTCCGGCATCGCCTCGCTGCTGCTAGGCGGCTATTACAAGATCCCGCACCTCGACATCGAGACGTACGATGTCCACACGAACAAGACGACGCTCGGTGCGTACCGCGCGCCCGGCGCGCCGCAGGCGACCTTCGCCATCGAATCGAACATGAGCCTGATGGCGAAAGAACTGGGGATGGACGACATTACGTTCCGCCTCAAAAACATCGTCGCGGAAGGCGACCTCCTGCCGGACAATACGCCGTGGGCGCCCGTCGGGCTGAAGAATTGCCTCGAAGCGTTGCAGAAGCACCCAGCCTGGACAGGGCGCGGCAAGGTCGCGGGCGAGGGCGTCGGAATCGCGGTCGGCGCGTGGTTCGGCGGCTTGGAGCCGGCCTCGGCAGCCTGCCGGTTGAATGCGGACGGCTCGCTCGCGCTCGTCCTCGGCTCGCAGGACATCACCGGCTCGAACACCTCCTTCGCGATCATGGCGGCGGAAGTATTCGGCGTGGATGTCGAAAAAGTGCAGATTATTTCCGGCAACACGGATACCGCCCCGTATGCGGGTTCCGCCGGTGGGAGCAAGATTCTCTACACGGTCGGGCCGGCGGTCATTCAGGCGGTCGAGTCCGCAAAGAAGCAACTGCTGCAAATTGCCGCCGAGCAATTGGAAGCGGCCCCGGAAGACCTCGAAATCGTGGACGACAAGGTCCGTGTCAAGGGCGCGCCGGGGCAGGAGAAGCCGATTGCCGAACTCGCCCGCATGACGATGACCTTCGGCGGCCGGTACGCGCCCGTCTATGGCAGCGGCACGACGGCGCAGACGAACCGCGCGCCCGGCGCTGCCGCCCATCTGGTCAAAGTCAACGCCGACGCGGAGACGGGCGATGTGCGGATCGTGCAGTACGTCGCGGCGCAGGATGTCGGGCGGGCGATCAACCCGGCGGCGGTGGACGGCCAGATCATGGGCGGCGTCGCGCAGGGGATCGGCTGGGGCCTCTACGAAAGTATGGTCTATGACGACCGGGGCACGCTCCTCACCGCCTCGTTCCTCGATTACGCGGTACCGAGCATGGAGGCCGTGCCGCCCATCGAGACGATCATCCTGGAAATCCCCGCGCCCGTTGGGCCGTTCGGCGGCAAGGGGATCGGCGAGCCGCCCGTCGTGCCCGGCGCTGCCGCCATCGCCAACGCGATTGCCGACGCGATCGGTGTGCGTGTCTACGAAATCCCGATGACGCCGGAAAAGATTGTCCGCGCGGCGCGCGAATGGGGGTGAGGGTTCTTCTCCCAGCCTTCATTGACATGCCCGCCGGGATAATGCTATACCTCGCGCACGATCACACCACGGATCGGGGCGGTAAGACGCACTGCCCCAACGCCAGCGGCGCGCATGGCGAGCCGTGCAGTGCGAGTGCAGAGAAGGCGGAGAGGAGAACGAGCAATGGCGGATAATCGCGACACGCATCGGACCCAGGACCTGACGCGGCGCGCATTTCTCGGCGGGACGGCGGCGGCGGCGGCAACGGCGATCCTCGCGGCATGTGGCAGTAGCAGCACCGCGACGAGTACCCCCGCGCCGACGAAAGCACCCGCCGCTGCCGCGTCACCGGCGGTAGGCGCGGCAAGCCCGGCGGCAGTGGCGACGACCGCCCCAACGACGGCGGCAGCGGCAACGACGGGCACTTCACCAACGACTGCACCCGCGACGACAGGGAGCACCTCCGCTGCGCCAACCGCTGCGGCAGCGGCAGGCACGCCGAAAAAGGGCGGCGTCCTCAAGATGGGGTTGCAGGGTGATCCCGTCGCGCTCGACCCGCACAGCACGAGCCTTACCGCGACGAATCATATTGTGGAGCATATTTACGGCCGCCTCGTGACGATTGACGCCACACTTTCCCCACAACCGGACTTGGCGCAGTCATGGGACATCTCGTCGGACGGTCTGGTGTACACCTTCAAACTGCGTCAGGGCGTCAAATTTCACAAAGGCCAGCCGTTTGTCGCGGGGGATGTGAAATACTCCTACGAGCGCGTGCTCGACCCGAAGACGAAGTCCACGAGCACGGCGGGCCTTTCCAGCATTGACAAGATCGAGACGCCGGATGATAGCACGGTGAAAATTACCTTGAAGAAACCGAATGCCGCCTTTCTTGTGGGGTTGTGGAGCCCAAACTACGCGATCGTCAAGAAAGAGGACGTGGACAAAAACGGTGACTTGACGAAGACCGCGAACGGCACCGGACCCTTTATGTTCAAGGACTACACTCCGAACACCAAACTGACGCTGGTGAAGAACCCGAACTACTGGGATACGGGCAAGCCCTATCTCGACGGCATCGAGATGACTCCGGTACCGGATGATACCGCGCGCAGTACCGCGATCCGCACCGGCACGGTAGACTTCGTCGAGTACGCCCCCGCCAAGGACATTCCGCAATTGAAGGCGGACAAAACCCTGACGATTGCGGGCGACCAGAACACGAATATTCGCTATCTCGGCTTTAACCTGACGCAGAAGGACAAGCCGTGGGCGAATCCGAAGGTGCGGCAGGCGATCAGCCTCGCGATGGACCGGCAGGCAATCGTGGATGCTGCCTTCTATGGCCTGGCGATCCCCACGCTGACGGTCTTCCCGCCCGGCTACTGGGCGACGCTCGATACGAAGGTGCCGCCGCAGGATATCAAGGGAGCGAAGGCGATGCTCGCGGATGCCGGGTTCGGCAGCGGCTTCAAGACAGCGATCAAGACGTGGTCCTCCTATCCGTTCCTCTCGAACGCCGCCCTCGCGGTGCAGGACCAACTGAAGCAGATTGGCATCACTGCCGATGTGCTGCCGGAGGACAACGGTACTTTCATCGCTGACAATAACGCGAAGAACTACGAGATGCTTGTCAGTGGCACGAGCGGGTATACGGACCCGAATGACATCATGCTCTCGAACTTCGGCACCGGTCTCGCCTCGAACAACTCGGGATACAGTAATCCGAACTTCGATAAACTGGTCTCGGATGGTGTGGCGGTGAGCAAGCAGGATGATCGCAAGAAGGTCTACGCGCAACTCCAGCAAATACTGCTGGCGGACAACCCGTGGGTGATGCTGTACGTCGGCAGCCAGTACGAGGCGATGAAGTCCTACGTCAAGGGCTACGTCCACAATGCCACCGGCACCAATATCGGCCTGAAGGAGACGTGGCTGGATAAGTAAATGGTCGTAGGGGTAGGCCCCCGTGCCTGCCCAGCATCGGTCAGCGACCGAGTCTCCGGGCAATCACGGGGGGTTGCCCCTACGCGGGGATGATCCCACGGAAAGCGCAGCGACGCATGGGGAGGTACATCACGCGGCGGTTGGCGCTGCTCGTGCCGGTGCTGATCGGTGTGTCCATCGTCACGTTCCTGCTCGTTCATCTCTTGCCCGGTGACGCGCTGGAATTGCTCATTGGCGTTGATCAGCGTATGACCGTTGAGCAGAGGGCGGAACTGCGTCACTCATATGGGCTGGATGCGCCGCTGCCCGTGCAGTACCTCAAGTGGGCGGATCATGTCGTGCATGGCGATCTCGGCAAGTCGCTGCGCAGCGGCCGCGCGATCACCGACGAACTGCGGCTCAGAGCGCCGGTGACATTCGAGTTGACGCTCCTGGCAGCGATCTTCGGGAGTATCCCGGCGATGCTCTTCGGCATCATCGCCGCCGTGCGCCGGAACAGTTGGATGGATTACCTCGCCACGCTGACGACGCTCGTCGGCGTCTCGATGCCGAATTTCTGGCTGGCAACGCTGCTCGTCCTGATCTTCTCGCTCAAATTGCACTGGCTCCCGCCGATCCAGTACGTCCCATTCACCGAGGACGCCGGGAGCAACCTCAAGCACATGATCCTGCCCGCCATCGCCCTCGGCGCGCCACTCGCGACGGTGATCATGCGCCAGACGCGCTCGGCGGTGCTGGAGATGCTTGGGCAGGATCATGTCCGGGTGGCACGGGCGAAGGGGTTGCGGGAGGCGATCGTCCTCAATCGCCATGTGCTCCGCAATGCCCTCATCCCGATCATCACCGTGCTCGGCATCCAGATCGCACGTTTGCTCGGTGGCGTCTTCATCATCGAGCAGATTTTCGCCCTGCCCGGCATCGGCCGCCTGACGCTCGACGCCATCCAGAACCGCGATTACGCCATCGTGCAAGGGACCGTGCTAGTGATCGCGGTCATCTCCGTCCTCATCAGCCTAACCGTGGACATCCTCTACGCCATCATTGACCCGCGCATCCGCGTCAGTTAGCGGAAAATGTTTGAACCACAGGGGACACAGAGGACACGGAGAAGAGAAAGAGAAGGATAGAGATGCGAGAAATACCATACCTGATAGGCTCTCTCTTCTCAGGGCCGTCTCTGTGTCTCTGTGGTTCATGTTTCGATCAGTACATGGGGGTTGGCTGTGCAAGGTGAGGGGGCGGTCGCGCTGCCGTTGCAGGCAGTGCCGGAGCCGCGACGGCGGCGGGCGTGGTCCGCGCTGCGGCGGCAGAAATTGGCGATGGCCGGGGTCGTGATCGTCGGCTTCTTCCTCGTGCTCGCCGTGATCGGGCCGAAGGTCTCGCCGTACGACCCGCTGAAACAGACGATCCGCGAGCGGTTTGCGCGGCCCAGCCACGCCCACTGGCTCGGGCAGGACGAGTTCGGGCGAGACATTCTCAGCCGGCTCCTGCACGGCGCGTGGATCTCCTTTGAAGTGGGCGTAATCAGCGTCGCCCTGGCCGGGTTGTTCGGCGTCGTCCTCGGCCTCGTCGCGGGATATTGGGGCGGCTGGCTCGATACGTCGCTCACGTTGGTGATGGACGTGCTCAACGTCTTCCCCAGCCTCCTGCTCGCCATCTCGCTCGTTGCGGTGCTCGGTAACTCGCTCCGCAATGTCTTCATCGCCATTGCCGTTACGAGCATCCCCGCCTTTATGCGGATCGTGCGCGGCTCGGTGCTCTCCGTGCGGCAGACACCGTACATCGAGGCGGCGACCTCCGTCGGCGTGCCGACCGGGCGCATCCTCGCGTGGCATGTTTTCCCGAATGTCACGCCGCCGCTGATCGTCCATTCGTCGCTGACCTTCGCCTACGCGGTGCTCGCGGAGGCGTCGCTGGCCTATCTTGGGCTGGGCAACCGCCCGCCCGCGCCATCGTGGGGTTCGATGCTCAACAGTAGTTACGGTTTCCTCGAAACCGCGCCGTGGGTCTCGATTTTTCCCGGTGTCGCGATCGCGATCACGGTCCTTGGCTTCAACTTGCTTGGCGACGGCATCCGCGACGCACTCGATCCCCGGCTGCGATGACGGGGAATTTGCACCACGAATACTGCCCAGAGAGCACCCGGAAGAACAAGAACACGGAGGAGCACGAAAAGAATGAACGACGAGATGACTCCGGCGCGTCGGTTTGGGGAGCGGGGAGAATGGTGGGTGGTGGCGCAGGGGGCGCTGTATGTTGCGGCGGTGATTGCGCCGAAGAAGGGGTTGGCATGGTCGCCGAGATGGCGGCGGCTGGGTAGGATTACCGGGGTGCCGCTCGTGCTTGCGGGTGTCGGACTGAACGTGGCGGCTTTTCGCGACCTCGGCGATAATCTGACGCCGCTCCCACACCCGAAGGACGATGCGACGCTCGTTCAGGAGGGCGTCTATGGCATCGTGCGCCACCCGATCTATAGCGGGGCGATCCTCACGACGCTCGGCGCGGGCTTCCTGACCGGCAACCGGACGCGCGCGCTGCTCGGCGTCTTCTTCTTTGCCTTCTTCGATGCCAAAGCCCGCCGAGAAGAAGCGTGGCTGACCGAGAAATTTCCCACCTATCCCGCCTATCGCCGCTCCGTCAGGAAACTCATCCCGTTCGTGTACTGACAACCGATTGAGCCGTAAAGGCGCGCCGCCCGATCGGAAACGCGTGTTGCGGCACGCCATTGTGCCATGTGCTATACTAGCAATGTGCGTCTTCGCAGAACCGCTGGTATGGATCAGCCGCGAGACGAAAATCCGCGAGCGAGGTTCCGACCAGCGAGCGAGAAGGACAAGGCAGTGGCCAAGAGTTTGTATGTTGGTGGTCTCCCCTACACCACGACGGAGTCGGCGGTGCGTGAGCTCTTCACCGAAGTCGGTGAAGTGAGCACCGTGCGTCTCATCATGGATCGGGAGACGGGGCAGAGCAAGGGCTTTGCTTTCGTTGATATGGCGGACGACGCTTCGGCGTCCGAGGCGATCACGAAGTTCAATGGCTACCAGTTCGGCGGGCGCTCGCTCGTCGTCAACGAAGCCCGCCCGCGCGAAGAGCGTACGGGTGGCGGTGGTGGCTACCGTGGCGGCGGCGGTGGCGGCGGCTACGGCCGGGACCGTGGCGGCAGCCGGGACTACTAAACCGGCACAGCCAGCAATGAAAAGCGACGGGGGCCACTTGGCTCCCGTCGCTTTCTTTGTGCGGCTACAGGTGATCGCGGAACCAGCCGGTGATCCGCTCCAGGCGTTCGAGGCGGTGCAACGGCTGACCGCTACGCGAGAGTTCGTGCCCCTCGTCCGGGAAGCGGACGAGTGCGACTTCGCGCCGCAGATACTTCAAGGCAGTGAAGAACTGCTCCGCCTGCTCGATTGGGCAACGCAGATCGCGCTCGGAGTGGATGAGTAAGAGCGGCGTGACGACGTTCGTGACGTGCGTCAGTGGCGAGCGGTCGAGGTAGAATTGGCGGTTTTCCCACGGCGGGCCGCCCCATTGCAGGTCGTTGCCGTGGTAGCCGATGTCCGAGACGCCCCACTTGGAGATCATGTTGCAGATCGAGCGTTGCGCCACCGCCGCCTTGAACCGGTCCGTCTGCGTGATCACCCAGTTCGTCATGTAGCCGCCGAAGGAGCCGCCCGTCACGCCGAGGCGCGCCTCGTCAATCCAGGATGCGCGGGCGATTGCCGCGTCTACGCCGCGCATCAGATCGCGGTAATCATTGCCGCCCCAGTCGTCGTTGGAGGCCATCGTGAACCGCTCACCGTAGCTCGTGCTGCCGCGCGGATTGATGAAGAGGATGCCGTGCCCTTGCGCGGCGAGTAGTTGGAACTCGAAGAAGAACATATCCCCGTACGCCGTATGCGGCCCGCCGTGGATTTCGAGGACGAGCGGATGTTTCTCGCCACCCTTCCGTCCGACGGGCGGCATCAGCCAGCCCTGAATCTCCCACCCTTCCGCGCCTTCGTAGGTGAAGGCTTCCGGCGCGACGAGTGCAACTGTGGCGAAGAAGTCGCCGTTCGCGTCCGTTAGCCGTCGTGATTCCGTGCCAGGGTCGGTGCGGACATGGACATCGCCGGGGTTGAGGCTGGCGCCGAGGTTGAGGGCCAGCGTCCCGCCGCCGCGCGAGAAGGCGAAGGATTGCACTTGCTGCACGCCGTCCACGACGCGTTCGGGTTCGCCGCCATCGAGGGCGACGCGCCAGAGTGGCGTCGTGCCGCGTGTTGAGGCGAGGAAGAAGAGCGCGTCGCTCTCTGGCGACCAGACCGGACGACTGGCGGTCAGTCCGGCGCGGCTGTCGCTGGAGACATCGAGGCCGATGTTCAGGTCGAGCGTCGGCGTCAGGTCGCGCGCCGCGCCGCCAGCCGCCGGGATGACCCAGAGGCGGCTGACCGCCCCAGCGACATTTGCCCGCCCGCTGCCAACGAAGGCGATCCGCGTGCCGTCCGGCGACCACGCGGGTGCGTCTATCGGCCCTTCCGGCGTCGGCAGGCGGCGCGCCTCGCCGCCCGTCGCAGGGATGACGTAGAGTTCGGTCGCATTCGTGAAGTCGGCATCCGCCATCCGCTTGGAGACGAAGACGATCTCCGTACCGTCCGGCGACCAGGCAGGTGAGATATTGTCGTGGTCGCCCTCGGTGAGGCGCGTTTCCGTGCCATCGAGCGTGACTGTCCAGAGGTGATTGCGGCGGTCATAGATGAAGCCGCGCCCGTCCGCCTTGTTGCGGATGTGCGTGATCGTCAGCACGTCGTCGGTGACGCGGCCCGTTGATTCCGGGTTCGGTGGGGTCGGCGCGAGCTTCTCGCCGCGCACGAAGGCGAGCCGCGTGCTGTCCGGCGCCCACGCATAGTTGCTGACCGGCAGGTCGCCGCTCGTCAGGCGGCGCGCCTCGCCACCGATCCCGGCGGTTGGAATCACCCAGAGGTGCCGCTTGCCCTTGCCATCCCGATCCGAGAGGAAGGCGAGCCATCGCCCGTCCGGCGACCAGCGCGGCTGCCCGACGGTGCGCGGCTCACTCGTGAAGCGGGCGGTGTCGCCCACGCTGCCCGTCGTGAGGATTGTCCAGAGGTCGCTCCGGTACTCGTTCGTCTCGCGATCCATCCGCGTCTGGACGTAGCAAATCACCCCGCCATCCGGGCTGATCGCCACATCGCCAATGAAGGTCAGATTGAACAGATCGTCTGGCCGTACGGGCCGCCGTGTCGTTGTCGCGCTCGCCATCGGTTGCTTCCCCTCCTGCTGCACCGGCGTGCGGTGTGTCGTCGCTCGCTGCCGCCGTCGCGTCGCGGGTTAGTATAGTAGAGGAATCAGAAGGTGCGGCAACCGCCTTTGAGAATTTTTCACGGTGGCATAGCGAGTCATTGGAGGGTGTAGATGTCGTTTACGATGACCAAAAGCGAGCGCGAGGCGTTCTTAACCGCGCTGCATGTAGGGGTGATCAGCATCGCGCAAGGGGAGCGCGCGCCACTGACGGTGCCGATCTGGTACGCTTATACACCGGGCGAAGAGGTGACGATCATCACCGGGAGAGGATCGCGGAAAGCGGCACTTCTTGCGCGGGCAGGCGGCTTCAGTCTCTGTGTCCAGGATGAGGCTCCGCCCTATAAGTATGTTGCGGTCGAGGGTCCGGTGGTTGCGATTGAATCAGCGGATCGCGAGCGTGACACGCGCCCGATGGCGCGTCGGTATCTCGGTGTGGAGGGGGGCGATCGCTACATCGCGCAGAACGCGGCGAATGCCACGGGCGACGGCGATGTCCTGATCCGGATGCGCCCCGAGCGCTGGCTTACCGCCGACTACGGCAAAGCAGGCGGCTGATCGCCTGCACGCGCGAATCGTCCATCGGCGTTCGGCGCCAAAAGAAAGAACGCAGGCTGGGAAGCCTGAGCCACCACTCAGTCCTTAGCCCTTCGTCCTAATCCCCTGCATAGGCGACGAGCGCATCGGCGGGGCGGTCGGCGGCTTCTTTGGCCCAGGCGGGGATGTCCTGCGGGCCGATGCTGTCCGGGGCGATGCGCATGCGGAGCGCGGCACGTTCCAGATCGCGGCGGTTGTCGTAGCCGAGCGCATTGAGGATCGGGTTCTGCACATCGCGGATGTGCTCGCGCGCGCCGTAGATGCCGGCCTTTGCGACGACATCCTCGAACTCATTCCAGTTCCAGAGGAAATTGCGCGCGGGCATCGCGAACGACTTCAGGACGTGGGCGATATCGTCGAGCGTGTTCGCGGTGTCGTAGGTCAGGTAGAGTTGCACGCCCTTATAAAAGAAACCGTGATGGGCGATCTCATCCACCGCGATAATACGTAGGGCGGTAGCAAGCGCCTTGTCGCCTTCCAAATCGGCGCGGGCGGCGAGGTTGTGGTAGTTGAGGTAGGTCGCGCGCTCCTGGATCATCTGATAGATAATCATGCGGCGCGGCGTGTCGTATGGGAGCGTCCACTGCTTTTCGGAAAGGTAGTCCGCGTACTCATCCATCCGCGCCTGCGTGCGCTTGCCGGAGGTAACGAGCCATGTCTCCCACGCCATGGCGTGCTTCGATTCCTCGTAGCCCCAGTTCGCCTGGAACCATGCCCGCCCGCGCGAGCGGCGGACCATCTGCATCGCTTCGGTGACGAAATCGGGGAGATAACTCTCGACGGCGAAGTATCCTTCGACCATGATCGCGACATCCTCCGGTACATCCGGCTTGCAGAGTTCCCACGGGATGTCTTTGTGGAGTTTCCAACGCCGCGTATCTTCAGCCTTGCGGAAGTACGCGAGGTAGTTCGCGTAGAAGCCGTCTTCGATCAGTTTATGGCGTCCCGCAGGCGTGAGTAGTGTCACGGGCGTTTGTACAGACATCATTCCTCCTGAAGAAATCTCGCGGATGGTCTTTCCTTCCGACCATCACACCAGTTTCATATACGCGCCTCATCCTGTACGGTTGCTGAATTGGATAAGAACACCGCCTTTTCATCTTTCAACTGGGCATAAAGTACCCGCCGCTCGGGTGGTGCTGCGCGAATGATCTCATTCTGGTTCGTGCGACGACATGCTTGACAGGAAACGACAATCATGCGAACATATGAACAGATATTCATATGTATGAACCGAGGCCAGCATGCGATCCATTCCCCTCCTCTCCGATCTCGACACCTGCGATATTGACCATGTCCACCCGGAAGGTGTGTGGCGGGCGCGGGCGGCATTGCCCGGCGCGGAAGCGGCGAGCGATCTCGCCGCGCTCTTCGGTGCGCTCGGCGATCCAACGCGCGTGCGGCTGCTGGCGGCGCTGGCCGCCGGGCCTCTCTGCGTCTGCGATCTCGCGGCGGCGCTCGGTATGACGCAGTCCGCTGTCTCGCACCAACTGCGATTGCTCCGCGCGCTCGGTCTCGTGCGGGCGCGGCGGGAGGGGAAACTCGTCTGGTACGCGCTTGATGACGACCATGTGCGCGCGCTGCTCGCGGTCGGCGCGGAACACATCGGCCACCGTACACCGGCACGGAAAGAAACGGAGCGCAGCGCATGAGTGTGGCGGAATCCAGGCAGGTGACGTGCCAGATGCGCGTGACCGGGATGGATTGCGGCGATTGCGCGCAGACGGTCGCGCAATCGCTGCGCGCGCTGCCCGGTGTGGCGGAGACAACGGTCAATTTCGTGCGCGGGACGGCGGACGTGACCTACGATCCAGCACGCGTAGATATGGAAACATTGACGCGCCGCATCACCGTGCTCGGTTATGGCGTGGAGGCGCAGCCTGCTGCTTCACCAGACAGTGAAACGACGTGGACGTTCGATGTGACCGGGATGGACTGCGGTGATTGCGCGCAGACGGTGCAGGCCGGTGTCGCGCGGTTGCCCGGTGTGCGGGAGGTGCGGGTCAACTTCGTGGTCGGCACGCTCGCCGTCATTATCAATCCAGCAGAAACGACACCGGAGACGGTTATCCACGCGGTGACCGAGGCGGGATACGGGGCGACACTGCGGGGTGCGCCCATCGTACCGGTGGCGCGATCGGGTTGGTGGCGGCAGCGGCGGGCGCGCGAACTGGCCGTGGCGGCGTTGCTTTGGCTGATCGGATTCGGGATCGAGCGGGCCGGGGCGCCACGCCTCGCGAGCGCCGTACCCTTCGTCGCCGGGATGCTCGTCGGCGGCTATCCCGTCGCGCGGGCAGGGTGGTTTGCGCTCCGGGCACGCCGAGCGGACATGAACCTCCTGATGACCGTCGCGGCGGTCGGCGCGGTCGCGATCGGGCAATGGGATGAAGGGGCGTCGGTGCTGATCCTCTTCGGGGTCGGCACGCTGCTGCAAGCAATGACCGTCGAGCGGACGCGTCGGGAGATCGCCGGGCTGCTCGCCATCGCGCCCGCCGAAGCGAATGTGTTGCACGAGGAGCACGAGCATCGCGTGCCGGTCGCACAGGTCAATGTCGGTGATCTCGTGCGCGTCCGGCCCGGCGAGCGGTTGCCGGTGGATGGCGTTGTCGTCGCCGGGCAGTCGGCGGTGGATCAAGCGCCGATCACGGGCGAATCAGTGCCTGTCGAGGTGCAGGTGGGTGTCGCCGTCTTCGCGGGCAGCGTGAATGGCGAGGGGACGATTGAGGTGCGGGCGACGAAATCGGCGCACGACACGACGCTCGCTCGTATTGTCGCGCTCGTCGAGGAGGCGCAGGCGTCCAAAGCGCCCGCGCAGGCATTCGTGGACCGCTTCGCCGCCATTTACACCCCACTCGTCATCCTCGGCGCGCTACTGGTCGCGGTCGTGCCGGCGCTGATCGTTGGCGATTGGGGCGGTTGGGTCTACACGTCGCTTGTGCTGCTCGTCGTCGCCTGCCCATGCGCGCTCGTGATCTCCACCCCCGTCGCGCTGATGGCGGCGATTGGCGCGGCGTCACGGCGCGGGGTGCTGTTTAAGGGTGGCCTCGCGCTCGAATCGCTCGCCGCGGTGCGGGCGGTTGCCTTCGACAAGACCGGCACGCTCACCGCTGGTCGCCCTACCGTCATCGCCGCTCATACCTGCGATGGTGGGACGGAAGACGATGTGCTACGCGTGGCGGTGTCGCTGGAGCGGCAGAGCGAGCATCCACTTGCGCGCGCCGTCGTCGCATACAGCCGGGAGCGAGGCGTGCCCGCGGCGGCTGTGACGGACTATCGCGCGGTGCCGGGCCGTGGCGGCAACGGGATTGTGGATGGCGCACCGGCGAGCGTCGGGAGCGTGCGCTGGTTCACCGAGCGCGGTCTCTGGGACACGGCGGGTCACGAACAATACTTGGATGAAGGGAATGCGGTCGTCTGCGTCGAGCGAGCGGGCCGGATGATCGGCCTCATGACGCTCCGTGACACAGTGCGACCGGAGAGCGTGCGGGCGGTAGCGAACTTGCGGTCGCTCGTCGGCCCGGTAGTGATGCTCACCGGGGACAACGCGCGCACCGCCGGGCGGATCGCCGCCGCGACGGGCGTGACCGAGGTTCGCGCCGACTTGCTGCCCGCCGACAAGGCGGCGGCGGTGCGTGCGCTCGCGGCGGATGGGCCGGTCGCGATGGTCGGGGATGGCATCAACGACGCGCCCGCCCTCGCGACGGCCTCCGTCGGCGTGGCGATGGGCGCGGCAGGGACGGATGTGGCGATCGAGGCGGCGGATGTCGCGCTGATGGGGGACGATCTTGGCCGCTTGCCCTATGCGATTCGCCTCGCCCGGCGGACGCTCGCCATCATCCGGCAGAACATCGCGGCGTCGCTCGTCGTCAAGGCGGTCTTCCTCGTCCTGACCTTCGCGGGCGTTACGAACCTCTGGCTCGCCGTCTTCGCGGACATGGGCATCTCGCTCCTCGTCACGGCGAATGCCCTCCGGGTGCTCCGTACACCAGTAACGGACGACTCCAATGGTGCGTGAGCACGGCCACGACCATAGTCATGCACCGGCAATCGGACGCGCTTTCGCCATCGGTGTGGCGCTCAATGCCACCTACGTCGTCCTCGAAGTCATCTTCGGGCTTTTTGCCCACTCTATCGCGCTCGTCGCCGACGCGGGGCATAACCTGGGCGATGTCCTCAGCCTCATCCTCGCATGGGTCGCGAGTATACTCGTGCGCCGACCTCCCTCGGGGCGTCGGACCTACGGATGGCGGCGTTCCTCGATCCTCACGGCGCTGATCAACGCCGTCCTCCTGCTCGTAACGATGGGTGGCATCGCCTGGGAGGCCATTCGCCGCTTCGGCAATACCGGGAACGTGGAAGGCAAGACGGTTATCTGGGTTGCCGCTGTCGGCATCCTCATCAACGGCGCGACGGCGCTCCTCTTCATGGCTGGCAGGAAAGGCGATCTCAATATCCGCGCGGCCTTCGTCCATATGGTGTCGGACGCCGGTCTCGCCTTCGGCGTGGTCATCGCCGGCATTGCGATTCTGCTGACGGGCAAGGGGTGGATTGATCCCGTGATGAGCCTGATTATCGTCGCAATCGTGCTGTATGAGACATGGGATCTCCTGCGCGATTCAGTCAACCTCGCGCTCGATGCGGTACCGGAGGCGATCAATCCGGGCGAAGTTCGCGCATACCTTGCGGGGCTACCGGATGTTCGAGAAGTCCATGATCTCCATATCTGGGCGATGAGCACAACCGAGACCGCGCTTACCGCGCACCTCGTTGTCCCCGATGTCATGGATCACGATAGTCTTCTGGCGCACACATGTGAGGGACTGCACGATACATTCGGCATCGCGCATGCCACCCTGCAAATCGAAACGGGCAACCCCGCATATCCGTGTCACCGTGCGTCGGCGGGCGTTCTCTAGGATAAACTGCAAACGCGCGTAATCCGGCAATCGTCCGGTTCTCTTGACACTCCATGAGCGCGCGCCCACAATCGGCGGACGGTTGGGGGCGTTGCCATGCCGGAGAAGGGGGTTGTCACCGTGCCGCATTATCGTCCGAGCGACGCGCAGGAGTCGCCCCGGTTCTGTGGGATTCGTACGTTTGCGCGCCTGCCGCATGTCACGAATCTCGATGGCGTGGATGTGGCGATTGTCGGCATCCCCTTCGATACCGCGACGACCTACCGCGTCGGGGCGCGCTTCGGCCCGGCGGCGGTACGCGACGGCTCAGTGCTCCTCCGGCCCTATCATCCCTCGGTGGATGTGATGGTCTTTGAGGAACTCTCGTGCGTGGATTACGGCGACACGTCGGTCGTCCCCGGCTACATCGAGGATGCGTACGAGCGGATCACGGCGGGCATCGCGCCGATTCTCGCGGCGGGCGCGATTCCCATCGGTATCGGCGGCGACCACTCGATCACGCTGGCGGAGTTGCGGGCGGTGGCGGCAAAGCATGGCCCCGTCGCGCTCGTTCAATTCGACTCGCACGGCGACACCTGGGACGAATACTTCGGGCGCAAGTATAACCACGGCACGCCCTTCCGCCGCGCCGCCGAGGAGGGGTTGGTTGACCCGCGCCGCTCGTTCCAGGCCGGGATGCGTGGCTCGTTGTACGGCCCGTCCGACTATCAGGACGCGCGCGACATGGGCTTCACGCTCTGGCCAATGGAGGAAGTGCGCCGGCAAGGTTGGGAGGCGACGCACGCCGCGATCCGGGAGGTCGTCGGCGCTGGCCCAGTCTTCCTGACGTACGACATTGATTTCGTCGATCCGACCTATGCGCCCGGCACCGGTACACCGGAAGTCGGCGGGCCAACTTCCTGGGAAGCGTTACTTGCCGTGCGCGGTCTCGTTGGCCTGGACATTGTTGCGGCGGATTGCGTGGAAGTATTACCCGCCTTCGATCCGACGCAGACGACGGCGATGCTCGCCGCGAATGTCATCTACGAAATGCTTGCATTGATCGCCCGCAACCGAAAGGACGAATCCCGTCAATGAGCACGACCGCGATCCCCGATTTCACCGGGCAGGCCCCCCGTGCCTACCTGACAATCCACCCCGGCGAGGCGGACACAACGGAAGTTACGCGCGGGCAGTACATCCAGGTGACCGACGCGAGCGGCGGCCAGACCGCGCCCTTCTGCGCCTTCCGGCAGGGCTACACGGAGGAATATCTCTCCACCAGCCAGACGATTGCGCACACCGGCAGCATCATGATGCAGCAAGGCCAAACGCTTTACTCGAACCTGGGTAATGCGATGCTCGTGGTCGTGCAGGATGGCGTCGGGCGGCACGATCTGCTCTTGCCCGCCGACGACGCCCGTTTCTACATCACGCGGGGCATCACCGCCTCGCACCAGACAACGCGGGACGCGCTCGCCATTGCGCTCCAGAAGTACGATGTCGGCTACGACCGCGTGCCCGATCCCGTCAACCTCTTCCAGCACATCGGCTTCAAGGAGCGCGGCACATGGGAGTTCCGCCCGCCCCTCTCCGAGCGGGACGACAGCATCCTCTTCCGCGCCGAGATGGACCTCATCATCTGCGTCGCTTCCAGTGCGGATGACATCACCGACCGCAACAACCACAGCCTGACCGACATCGTCGCGCGCGTCTATTTGGGGTAAACTAGCAGCGAGTAATGCGTAACGAGTAACGAGTGGTGGATCATGCTGACGGTCTCAGCACCCGGCACTCAGCACTTCCCGGAGGGCCACATGGACGAGCAGGAGATGGATGTCTTCGAGCATGATGAGGACAGAGACCTCGATGCGGAGGAGGCGATATCGGGCCATCGCGCGGCGCGGCGCAGGCAGCAGATGGACGAGATACGTCAGCGAGCCTCCGCGCGGGTGGACGAGATGCAGCGGCAGGCGGTCGCGATCCCCCGCAAGGTCGTCTCTGAGGTTGTCGGCGCCCTGCCGGTGCAGACGCGCGAGCACTTGCGCCAGAGCGCGCGGGAGAGCGTGCTGGCCGTGCAGTCGTTCGTGGATGCGGTCAGTTCGGCGGGCCTGACGGCCGTGGACCGCATTTTCGCCGACCCGCGCACACCGCAGGAGACCGCCCAGCCGCGCCGCATCGTGATCGAGCGCGAGGAGCCGACGTCACTCGTGTAGACGCGAGATAGCCCAACTCCCGGCCCCCTCCCGACGCGGGAAGGGGGCAGTTTGCATGCTTTTTTGTCCCGTCGAATCCTGCCTCCGAACGCCGAACCGCCCCGTGGTATACTGACCCTCCGACCCACAACCGGGGCCGAGAACCGGGAGCGTGGTGGGGGTGCCGCGATGCGATGGATCGCGATTGGACTGATAGTGACAGGTGCGGCGCTCTTCGTCGTCTCGCTCTTCGCGGATGCGTTGGGGCTTGGGGCGGCGGGCAACGATTTCGGCTGGAAGCAGATGATCGGCACAATGCTCGGGGCGGGTATCTGCCTGGGCGGGGCGCGCGGGTGGTGGGAGATCTCCCGCACGCGGGTATGCGGAACGGAGCGAAAAGGTTGAAGGGAGTGATCCTCGCGGGGGGACTGGGGACGCGGCTCTATCCGCTCACTCACGCCACCAGCAAGCAACTCTTGCCCATTTACGACAAGCCGATGATCTACTACCCGATTCAGACGCTCGTGCGCGCCGGGGTGGACGACATCATGGTTGTCACGGGTGGGCCGCACGCGGGCGACTTCATCCGCGTGCTGCGCAACGGGCGGCAGTTCGGCGTGCGCCACCTCGAATATACCTATCAGGAGAACCCAGAGGGCGGGCTGGCACAAGGGCTGGGGTTGTGCGAGGAGTTCGTGGGAGAAGACAGCGTCGCATTCATCCTGGGGGACAATACGACCGACGCCGAGATCCGCCCGGCGATCGAGCGGTTCGGCGGCGGCGCGATGGTCTTCCTCAAGCATGTGCCGGACCCGGAGCGGTTCGGCTGCCCCGTCTTCTCCGCCGAGGACCCGCTGCGGATCGAGCGGATCGAGGAGAAGCCGCCACTCCCTGGCAGCCCGTACGCCGTCACGGGCCTGTATCTCTACGATGCGCATGTCTTCGACCATATCCGCGGCATCACCCCGTCCGAGCGCGGGCAGTTGGAGATCACCGATGTGAACAACTCCTATCTGCGGGGTGGCAAACTGGCGTGGGAAGAACTGGACGGCTTCTGGAGCGATGCCGGGACGTTTGAGAGCCTGTATCGCGCGAACAAATACTGGGCGGAAAAAGCCCTCGGCGATCGAGCATGAATGAGTGCTGAGTGCTGAGTGCCGCGGGCTGAGTGTTTCCTGACCAACTCAGTCCTCAGCCCTCAATCCTCAGTCCTTCAAAAGAGGGCACCGATGTTTGAGCAGGAAGAGAAATACGCCGCGGACGCGATTGGGCGCGCGCTTGAAGCGATGGGCTATACACCGCCCGCGAAGATCGCGATGCGGCCGATCCCGCTCGAAGGAATATGGGGTGTCGGTTCCACCGTTGCGATGCAATTGGCGGGCAAGGATCGCGCTAAAGTCGGGGAGATCGCGGAAGGTGTCGCGGAGCGACTGCGCGCGCTCAACCACTTCGCGAATGTCCATGCGGAGAACGGATATATCAACTGCATTTTCGATGTCGGGAAGGTCGCGACCGCCGTCATTCACGCTGTCCTGACGGCAGGGAGCGACTATGGGCGCGGCGCGGCGATCCCTGGTCGCGTCATGATTGAATATGCCCAACTGAACACGCACAAGGAGTTCCACGTCGGCCATCTGCGGAACGTCGCGCTCGGCGCAGCCCTCGTGCGGATCATGCGCTTCGCGGGGTACGACGTCGTCGCGGCATCCTATATCGGCGATATCGGGCTGCACGTCATCAAATGCCTCTGGTGTTATCGTGAGTTCCACATGGGGCAGGAGCCGAAAGACCCGGCACAGCGCGGGCGATGGCTCGGAGAACGGTACGTCGAGGCAAACCAGCGGCTCGCCTACCGCAAGGATGTCAGCGACTTCATCGCCCGGCTGGTGCTGGAAGATATGGTCTTCAACGGCCAGGTTGATTCCATCATGAAGGAGTTGATCCACGCCGGCGTCCCCAACGGGGATGTCGCGAAGCTGCTCGGCGTACTCGTCAGCCATAAGCCGTTCGACCCCACCGCCTATGTGAATGACGAGATGATCCCGATCTTCTGGAAGCACATCGGCGCGGAGTTGCGCTCCGAGAAGCGGCGAGACGCGATCAAGCATCAGGTGGACGGCCTCCATTCCGATTCCCTCGCCAGTCTGTGGACGGAATACCAGCGGCTCGATGCCCATTTCACGCAGTGGTGGGCGCCGAGCGCGACGTGGGAGGCCGAGGCCCGCGCACTCTTCCTGGCGTGGGATCGCAAGGAGAAGGATATCGTCGCGCTCTGGGAAAAGACACGGCAATGGAGCCTCGATGAACTGCTGCAACTCTTCGCGCAACTCGGTGCGCCAATTGAGGTGTATTTCTACGAGAGCGAAGTTGAGGAACCAGGCCGCGCTATTGTCCGGAATTTACTCGAACGCGGCATTGCGGAGGTCAGTGATGGGTTGCCGGTCGTCAAGATTGACGAGAAACTGGGTTTGGCGAAGGAGACCTACCGGACGCTGCCGATCCTCCGCTCCGATGGCACGACGCTCTATGCGACGAAAGACCTTGCGCTCGCGGCGGTAAAATTCGACGAATATCATGTGGATCACTCGATCTATGTCGTTGACGCCCGACAGTCGTTCTATTTCCAGCAAATCTTCAAAATCCTCGAATTGATGGGCTTCGCGCAGGCCGCACAGTGTCGCCACCTGCCGTACGAGTTTCTGACATTGCCCGAGGGGACGATGTCCTCCCGATCCGGCAACGCGGTCTTCTTTGAGGATGTCGCGGCGGACGCGCTCGCTCGCGCCCGTGCCGCCGTGGACGAAAAAAACCCCGATCTGCCGGAGGAGACGAAGGCGGAGATCGCGCGGACAATCGGGATCGGCGCGCTCCTCTATGGCATGCTCGATCGGGACAACAATACGGTGATCGTTTTCGATTGGGAGCAGGCGCTCTCCTTCGATGGCCATGCCGCACCATATATTCAGTATGCGCATGCCCGCGCCTGCCGCATCCTCGAACGCGCGCAGGCCGAGGGGATCGCGCTGCCGGATGCGACGAGCGCCATCCATCTCAGCGCGCCCGTGACGGAAGAGATGGCTCTCCTGGAGCAGATCGGCAACTTCCCGGCGGAAGTGCGCCGCGCGGCGGAGACAGACAAGCCCCTCATCATCGCGAACTACGTCTACGACCTCGCCAAGCGCTTCTCAGACTTCTACGGTGCGTGCCCGGTCGTGCAAGCGGAGCCGGAAACCCGCACCACCCGCCTCGCCCTCGTGGACGCCACCCGCCAAACCCTCGCCAACGGCCTCGCCCTCCTCGGCATCCACGCCCCGAACGTGATGTAGATTCATTGAATAGGGTGGTGTGCATGAGCGTTGAGACGGCGATGGGGCGGAATCGGCTGCGGGAAGGGCCGGTTGTGCCGGTGCTTGCGCCGCTCTGGCTCGGCTCGGAAGCGCCCGGTGTGGCGAATGGACCGGCAACGCTCGACCGCGCACTGCGCGCCCATCTCGCGGGGTGGGGGCCGGACGGGATCAGCCCGCGCCTGCACCCCTCAATCCGTCTCGAAGGGCCGGAAGAGACACCGGCGGCGGGCGGCGACTCGCACTTCAAGCATCTCGAAGCAGTCTCCGGCTTCTGCCGCACGCTGGCGGCGAGCGTTACGAAAACGGTGCGAGAAGGCGCGCTCGCGCTCGTCATGGGCGGCGACCACGCGATCAGCATCGGCTCGATTCCTGGCGCGCGAGCGGCGCTCGGCCCGCATGCGCGGCTCGGCGTCATCTGGCTCGACTCCCACGCCGATCTCAATACTGCCCAGACGACGCCGAGTGGCCGTATCCACGGCATGCCGCTCGGCATCGCGCTCGGTCGGGAGCGGCATCCGGCATTTCATATCACCGGCCCGCCGCCCTGGATTCGTGAGGAGGACGTGACACTGATCGGTATTCGCCTCCTCGATCCGGGCGAACGGTCGTATGTGCGCCAAAGCAAGGTGCATTTCCATCCTGTTGAAGACGTGGACGCACGCGGCATGGCGACCGTCGTTCGGGAGGCGGTGGAGGCGATGATCGCGTCCGGTGTGGACGCCGTGCATGTCAGTTTCGATCTCGATGTGCTCGACCCGCTGGCGATGACCGCCGTCAACACACCGGTGCCGGGCGGCGTGACCGTCTCGGCGTGCGCGGCGGCGCTGCGGCATCTGCTCGACGCGCGTCTGCCGGTCATCTCGGCGGACATCGTTGAACTCGATCCGACGCACGACCAGGAATACCGCGGCGTCCTCACCGCCGCTTATCTCACGGGCGTCCTCCTCGGCGCGACGACACGTTGAGGAACGAGCAACGCGTCGCGAGCGCCTCAGTGCAACGCGCATCAGAATGGGAAGTCCTCGCCCCATGACGGTGAGACGGGTCGGGGCGCGCCTTCGCGGTCGAACATCCCATAGTCCCGTACGATCTCGACGACACTGAGCCGGTAATCCTTGAAGACTTCTCCGCGCCCTTTGTGCTGCGCGTGCTGGTGGCCGACATGCGTGCGCCAGGCGAGGATTGCCGCCTCATCGCGCCAGAAGGAGATCGAGACGTACTTGCCGGGGTGCGAGACGCTCGCGAAGCGCTCAACGGAAATGAACCCCTCGATTTTGTCCAATTCTGGCCGCAATGTCGCGGCAATGTCGAGATAGTCCTTCCCTCGTCCCGGCTGCGGCTCGACTTGAAAGATCACCGCGTACATTGGCGTTACCCTCCTTATGTAGAACATCACTTGTCGTCCAGTGCTCTCCAGTCACGCATCCAGGCGCCGGGCTGCCAGCCGTTCGCGTCGAGGGCACGGAGGAAGGGGAGAACGTGTTCAACGTCCGCGTTCAACATGCGCTCGCCATCCTCGGCGGCGCCCTGCGTCGCCGCGCCGCCGAAGCCTGCCGGAGCAAGTTGGCCGAAGGAACCGAAGACGTGGATTGGTAGATCGAACGGCTCGTTCGGCTCATCGGTCGCCGCTTCCCTATGAACCAGATGCGGTGCGATCGCGGCGATCGCGGCGGTCTCGGATTGCCCGGCGTGGTCTTCATCAACGGCAAATCCTTGCGGCACGAGGACGGAGGCCGCCCGCCCCTGCCAGCCGAGCATCCCCGCAACATGCAGGCCGAGGTCGTGGTGTAGGCGGCGCGCGGCGATCTCCACTGGGGCGACATTCCCATCATGCGCGGTGACGACGAGCAGTTTTCTGATCCCGTGCGCGTGAAGGCTCGCACCGATGTCGTAAACGAGGTTTGTCAGCGTTTCCGGCGACAGTGAGAGCGTCCAGGGGAAGGAGAGATGATGCCAACTCATCCCGTACGCGATGGGCGGCAGGACGAGCATGCCATCGAGTTGACCCGCGACGCGCCGGGCGAGTTCGTGCGCGATCAGCGTGTCCGAGCCGTAGGGGAGGTGGTCGCCATGATACTCAGTCGCGCCGACGCCAATTGCCGCCTTGTCGTACCCGCCCTCCCTGACCATTGCCGCCGTGCTATCCGCCAGTTCCACGCCATGTGCCGCCATGCTGCACTCCTTCTATACATCCCGCATCGCCTGCCAGCCGCGCCACAAGAGCGCGATGGCGGCGCCAACCGTGAGGACCTGCACGATGCCCGCGCCGCCGATCGCCCCACGCGTGCCAAACGTCGCGGCCGCCCCGCCGATTGCCCCTGCGCTGACGAGTTGCACGATGCTTGCGGCGGCATTACCGACGGCGCCTGTCCGCCCACGCACCTCGGAGGGGACGAGTTTCGCCCAGAGGACATTGCCAAGCGTCCATCCGGGGGCCGTGCCCGCACCGAGTACGATCCAGCCAATGAAGACGCCAGGGAGCGTCGGAGAGAGCGCAGCGATCAGCAGACCGACTCCCGCGACTGCCATACCCCCCATCACGAAAGCGCGCATCCGACCGGGGCGGTTCGCGATGCGGGTCGCGAGGAGCGCGCTCGCCACGAATCCCGCCGCGTGCGCCGCGACGAGCAGCCCGAAGACGGTGCTGCCGTAGCCAAGGACGCCCTCGACAAGCGCGACGGTAAGCACGAGCATCGTCGTGTAGCCGATGTCCCCCGCGAGGTCGCCGAAGACAAGGAACCGCACGACCGGGCGTGACCAAATATACCGGAGGCCGGTGAGGAAATCGGCAAGGAGTGGTGGCGCTTCACCGGATGGCGTCCGTTGCGGGATCGTGATGGTCGCGACGAGCGCGGCGGCGATCAGGAAGGTACCGGCATCGAGGAGAAAGGCGCTGTTGATGCCGACCGCTGCGACGAGCAAGCCGCCGATCGTCGGGCCGATGATGTTCATTATCTGGGCCGAAACCTGCCCAGATGCGGCGGCATAGGGCATGAGCGTTACCCCGACGATATCCGGCATCGCGGCGAAGCGCGTCGTACCCGTGAAGATCGCAAAGCCGGACGCGGCGAACGTGATGAGCAGCACCTGCCAGAGGGCGTTTGTCAGGGGCAGGAGCGCGATCATCGCCGCCTGGATGAGCGGCACGATCGTGAGGATGCGCTTGCGGGAGAGCCGGTCCACGAAGACGCCCGATGTCAGGCCGATCAGCGATGCCGCGAGCGTCTGGAGGACGACCGTGCCGCCCAATGCCGCTGCCGACCCGGTAATCCGATAGACATAGATGGGTAGGGCGATGCGCGTCACCGCGTCGCCGATCAGTGAGATCGCGTTCGCGGTCCAGAGTCGCCGATAGTCGGCGTGACGGAAGAGCGCGCCGTACCCGGTCCGTGCGGGTGTGATGGTTGCCATGCGCGGTTTGCCCTCACCTCTGACCCCTTTCCCCAAAGGGCGCCCGTGCCCGGAAGGGGGAGAACGACCGACTGATATAGTAGCGGAAATGGCCCGTCGACGCGCTCGTGCGGTTTGCTCTGTGCCGGACGGCGCTGCTATACTGGCCCATGCGGCCGGATCGAGCGGCAATCGAACAGTGAATCCAGACAATCCGCATAGTTCGGCGTTCAGGGGGAGTATTCGGCGTGCGTAATCCGTTATCGTGGAACTATCTGACCAATGTGCCAGCGCGTGACCAGATTCTCGGCCCGCTCGCGATTGCGTATCTCGCATTCTTTGCCCTCGGCCTCCTGATGACGGTGATCGTCAACAATCAGACACGCCGTATCTTCCCCAATGACCGGTTGCATCGGGAGACGCTGCACAAGATTACCTATCGGGCGATGTGGGGTTGGGCGACGGGGCTGGTCTTCTTCGGTTGCCGCGTGCTTGGGTTGAATTTCCTCGGTTGGCGGCTGTGGGAGTACGTCTGCTTTGTCGCCGCGCTTGCCTGCATCGCGTACGCCGCCTGGTGGCTCCGCGCGAAATACCCCGCACGGGTGCGGAAGTTCCGCAAGGAGCAACGCCGCAAAGCGTACCTGCGACCTGGCAGCGCCGCCGCGCTCGCCCTCTCCAATGCCACCCGTGGAGATGTCGCTGCCAAAGCCGACCGCCAGAAGCGCCTCGACCGCGCGGACCCCACCAACCGCCCCGCCTCGCGCCGCCAGCAGCCAAAAGCATCAGCCAAGAAGTAGGGCCCAGAAAGCAAAAAAGGACCGGCGGCATTGCGCCGCCGGTCTGGCTTTCGCGAAAAGGTCGTGCACCCCCGAATCGATCAGCAACCCTCCGGCTTGCGCGCGGCTTCGCGGCTCCAGCCAGGCACTCCCACGTCGCTCAGAAGGGACTCCTTACCGTTGCTACCTTCCGGTCCTGGCGGGGTTCGCAGGCTCCTGACGCATGGGACCCAACTCTCAACGCCGTTCCACTACCGCAGTCCCACAGGGCCGGACCTCAATGGGGGAATTCAACCCCGCTAAGGCGGGTTGCGGGTTCAGGGCACCGCCAGTTCCCCATCTAGCACGACCAGCCCGCATTCTACGTCCGTTCATCCGCAGCGTCAAACGGGGCAGTTCGGGGTTCGAGGTTCGGGGGTCGGGGTTGGAGACTTGAGGAATAATCTATCCTGAACTCTGAACCCCGACCCCCGAACCGATTCCACGGGTACGCATCTTGCTCAATGATAGGAACGAACGAGTCATGCGGTGATGCATGACAGATTACGGGATGAAAGGAGCGCAGAGCGATGCGTATTAATCTCGGTACGAAGGTCGTCACGTCGGACGGCACGGACGTTGGCAAGATTGACCGGCTCGTCGTGGATCCGCGTACGGATCGCATGCAGGAGTTCGTCGTCCGGAAGGGGTTCTTCGTCGAGCATGACGTCATTATCCCGATTGGTGAAGTCGAGGACCGCATCGGCAACGATGATGATGACACGATCCATCTGCGGATGACGGCGGACCAGGTGAAGCAACTGCCGGAGTTCGTGGAGTACTCGTACATGGCGGCGCCGGATGGTATGTATCCGGGCATGTTCGGTGATTCGGCAGCCGGGATGGTTAGTGGAACGGGTGGCGGAATCCTCTGGCCCGCGCCGATCTACCTACCCGCTACGCAAGGCTCGCTTGGCCGCGCCGGGTTGCCCGCCGATGCCCCGCTAGCGGATCACAGCGGATCGACCGCCGTCGCGCCCGGCATGATGGGGGACCGCCTGCGAGAATCCCGGCCGGGTAACGTCTTCCTCTCTACCGGCACGGACGTGAAGACGCGTGGCGGCGATAAAATCGGCACCGTGGATCAACTCGTTGTTGACCCGCAGCGTGGCAAAGTGACCGAGATGATCGTCAAGAAGGGGTTGTTTGGCGGCAAAGAGATCCGCATCCCGACCCAGTTCATTGACGAGATTGACGACGACACCGTCTACGTCGCCCTCGACAAAGACCGGCTCGAACGGTTCACCGTCGAGCAATAGCCGTCGCGGATTGAGCTGTCACAGCGCTCCCCGGTGTCTTGCAGACGCCGGGAAAGTGGGTTGGAGCGGCTCACGCATCGCCCCGACGAACGAGGGGCAGCGGCATAGTGCATGAGTGCGGCGCCACCGGCGAGCACGACGAGCGCGAGCCAGGAGAAGACCGAGCCGTACCATACTCTCACATTGATTCCTCCTCATCGCCAGCATGATGCCAATGGAGTGAGGTTGCGACGTGTCAGATTCCCCGGCGCTACTCCCCGGCCGGGAACACATAGTTGGTCGTCGGCGACTGGAGCGGTGTACCAATCTCAATGGTGATCAGTTCGTGCGCGGTGAGCGGAATGTTCGGGTAGTCGCTGACGGGTTTGTCGCCGACATAGACATGAATGTCACCGGGATTCGCCGCACGCAGGGCGCGGACAAACGCATCATCCACCGGAGCGCTCGCTCCCCCCTGTGCGTCGAGTTGGGCGGTGTGTTGCCAGACATCGAGGAACTGACCGAGCGTATAGTCCCGCGTCGTCGGACTTTCGACATGCACCACGCCCGTTGTGTCATGAACATGCAGCCAATAGAAGCAGGAGCCTCCCGGGATATTCGGGGCGGCGGGGATGCCGATATATGCGGGTAATGGAACGGGCTTGCCGTCCTGATAGAGGGTGAGATGCACGTGGATGTGGTACGCGAGGGCCTCGCTGCCCAGGCATTGTACGCCATCCACGGGCAGATCGGCCGCTGCTGCCTGTTGGGATTGCAGCGAGCGATGGATGCGGTGATATCCGAAGAGTATCCCGCTCAACGTGAGGATCAGGACGGCAGCGAGCACGGCGCCACCAATGAGTATGAGACGCCTGCGCTGCCGCCGGTCCTGCTCGGCCCGGACCTGTGCCCGCTGGCGAGCGTTGCCGCGCCGTTGCGACCCCGGTTCTTTCTGGTCTGTCATGGATGCTTCTCCCCGTATCGCTCATGCTGCTCCCGTCACGGGCAACAGCCAATCTTCCTGATGTTCAGATGCGATCAGGTGGTCATTGAGGCGAACGGAGAGATCAGATCAGGAAGACCTGGAGGAGCGCCCGGCGTCGGCCAAGTGGCCACCAGCCATCGGCGCGGGAAGTGCGTGTATCTGACTGCTGCCAGACGATGCAGATGAGCGCGATCGTCACAAGCAGCAGGAGGGGTGTGATGGGAAGGCGGAGCGAGGCTTGCTCGACCGCCGCACGGATCGAGATCACCGTCTGTGAACACATACTCCCCACGCACGGCTGCACCGGTTTCGTGTGGGATGCGGGGATCGGTGCAGTCGCGTTGGTATGATGTGGGGTGACGATAGCAGCGGGAGCAAAGAGGAACGCAACGGCGAGGGCAGCCACCACGATGCGCCAGGTGGGCCACCTCGTCTGGCGCTCCTCGGCTCGTTTATGCGACATCGTCTCCTTCATATGATCCATTCTACCACGCGACAGGCGCAGAGAAGGTTGCGATGGTGGAAAAGGCGGGAAGCGATCACTGGGTCTCGCGTCTCATCGAGAGGGGATGGCATAGAATAGTGTGTACGAGCGCGGCTGGCGCGGGGAATCGGGAGATCGTCGCGCCCGTGCCGTATTCGATGATGGGTATCTTGGTGGTGCGATCAAATCCTTATCGCGAGGGAGACGGCATTGGAAGTGAAACTGCCGCTGGCGGGTGTGCGCGTAGTGGACTTGACGCGGGTGATGACCGGGCCATACTGCACGATGATGCTCGCGGATATGGGCGCGGAAGTCATCAAGGTCGAGCAGCCAGGCAAAGGGGATGATACCCGCGCGTGGGGTCCGCCCTTCTCGGAGGGCGAGGCGAACTACTACCTGAGCATCAATCGGAATAAACGCTCCATTGCCCTCGATCTGAAGCACACGGAGGGCAAAGCGGTCCTCTGGAAGATGATCGAGACGGCGGATGTCCTGATCGAGAACTTCAGCCCCGGCACGATTGGCCGCCTCGGCTTCGACTATGAGACGGTCGCCGCGCGGCGGCCGGAGATTGTCTATTGCTCGATCTCGGGGTTTGGGCAGACGGGGCCGGGGCGGAACTGGACGGCGTATGACCTCATCCTGCAAGGGATGAGCGGCATCATGAGCCTCACCGGGCAGGAGGACGGCCCGCCGACGCGCGTCGGCATCCCGATCGCGGACATGACCGCCGGGATGTTCGCCGCCTATGCCATCGCCGCCGCGCTCTACCGGAAGGCGAGCGGCGGCGGTGGCGAGTTCATTGATGCCTCACTGCTCGGCGCCCAAGCCTCGATGCTCGTCTATTACACCGTCAACTATTTCATGCATGATGTGGTCGCCAAGCGGGTTGGCAACCGGCATCAGACGATCTGCCCCTATGACACCTATCCGACGGCGGACGGTTTCATCTGCCTCGCGATCGGCAATGACGCGCTCTGGGGTCGCCTGTGTGGCGTGTTGGGTTGGCCGGAGCGGGTGACCGACCCGTGCTATGCCCGCAACCAGGATCGCCTGGCGCGTTATGAAGAGGTGACAGCGATGATTACCGACAAGTTCGGCACGATGACGACCGCCGAATTGCTCGAACTGCTCGGCTCCGTGAATGTGCCGTGTGGCCCGATCTACGCCATTGACGAGGTTTTCGCGAATCCACAAGTCCAGCATGAACGTCTGGCCCGCACCGTGGCGCACCCGACGATCGGCGAACTCACCGTGCCGGGCATGCCCTATCATCTGCGGCGCGCCGACCTTGAAGTGACCTTGCCGCCGCCGCTGCTTGGCGAGCACACCGAGGCGATCCTGCGCGAACTCGGCTACCCCGACGGGGCGATAGCGATGCTGCGTGCGGATGGGGCCGTCGCATAAATTGAGACTGTTGGTGGACGGGCGCCGGTTACAGCCCGACAGGAAAAAGCGCATGAATATCCCGATTACGGAAACGCGTCGGGCACAGTCTCCGGCTGCAAGCCCGGATTGTCCTCGAACGGTTCCTGGTTGCCATCTTCCCCCGGCTCTTCTTCGAGGCGCAGCAGGCGACGGTCAATGTCGGCGTTCAGTGACCGGTAGACTGAGCCGGTGATCGTGCTACGGTTCCGCAGTGACAAGAGCGCGTCTTTCTCTGCCTGCAATGCCTTGCGCCGCGCGACGATCACCTGTTCGGCGCGGATGGCGTCCGCCGAGACGTTCAGCCCTTCCAAGGCCTCGCGCAGCCGATTGCCGCGCTCCTCGTACGAACGGGAGAGTTGGGCGAAGACATCGGGGGCGATCTCCCCCGCTTCCATGAGGCCCATGAGCGCGCGGCGGGCTGCTTGCGCCGCCACGAGTTGCCCTTGGAGTCGCTCGAAGGCGAGGAGGTGCGCGGAATGATCCGCGCCGCTCAGGCCGAGCCGCGCGACGAGCGGCCGGATCGTCAGCCCCTGCACGAGCAGCGTGAAGACAACGATGCCGAAGGTCAACAGGATAATCGTCGGACGCTCCGGTACGGCATTCCCAGGGATGCTCAGCGCGGCGGCGAGTGAGATTGCTCCGCGTAGCCCGCCCCAGAGAATCACATGCTGGAAGGAGAGCGGGATGCGATAAACGCGTGCGGCGCGCCAGTTCGTGTAGAGGCCAACGCCGTAGACGACAATCGCGCGGCTGACCAGGATGCCGACAATCGCCGCGAGCATCAGCGGAATATCCGCGCGTGTAACGGAGGCGGTATGCACCTGGAGGCCGATCAGCAGGAAAATGAGCGAGTTGGCAACGTAGCCGATCAATTCCCATGTGTCATACATCGAAAGGCGCGTGCGCGCGGACATGCTCGATCGCGATGCATAGTTGCCGGTGACGAGACCCAGTACGACGACCGCAATCACCGGCGACGCGCCGATCTCGTTCCCGCTGACCGTCAGATGCGCGTGCTCGCAGAGGATGAACGTGCCATACGCCATCAGGAGCGTGACCGTGATCTCAACGAGGTAATCATCAATCTGCCGCAGCGCGAGCGCCCCGAGATAGCCAACCGCGAGCCCGACCGCCACGCCCCCGGCGATTGAGGCGATGAAGGCGAGGATCGTCGTCGCAGTCGTCACGTTGCCGACGATGACGATCGCCAGGACCAGTTTGAAGATGACGAGCGCGGTGCCGTCGTTGAAGAGGCTCTCGCCCTCGACGATGATTGACAAGCGGCGATGCGCGCCGATCTGCCGGAATGTGGCAAGGACGGAGATCGGATCCGTGGCGGAGATGAGCGCGCCAAAGAGGAGCGCAACGGGCCAGCGCAGGCCCGCGACATGGACAATCGCGCCGACGATGAACGTCCCCGCGATCACACCGGGGATCGCGAGGGCGGTGATCGGGCGGATTTCCGCGCGGAGGCGCGGCCACGAGAGATTATATGCCGCCTCGAAGAGCAACGCGGGAATGAAGACTTGAAGGATGACATCTTCAGTCAGCGGCACTTTAAAGGGCCCGCCGATGATGCCGAGCGCCAGCCCGGTGACGACGAGCGCGACGGTGTAGGGAACGCGGACGAAGTGCGTCAGCGCGGCGACGAGTGACACCGCGACGAGCAGCCAGACGATCGTCGTCACGGCGGTGCCGGTCGCACTCGCCAGTATCGGTGCGGACGCGAAGCCCATCGTTCAGTCTCTCCGTCTCGATCTTTCCATGACGACAGCCTCGAACGCGGCCAGTATACAGGGACGTGGGGCGGCACAACGTCGGTAGCGTAGGCTTCACCAGCGCCCTACACGAGAGATCGCAGGAAAGCCCACGCTACCGAAATTGACCCGTCATGCAATGGCTGGTATGCTCGTCCGTGCTGTGCCGAAGTGGCGGAATGGCAGACGCGACGGTCTCAAAAACCGTTGTCCGCAAGGGCATGAGGGTTCGAGTCCCTCCTTCGGCACCATCTGTACCAGTGCTGCGTACGACGAGCGATGAGCGAAGTGCTGAGTGCTGTAGGGCGATTCGCGGTACTGGGAGGATGTGCTTCATGCAGCGAGATTCAGCGGAAAATCTGCGCTCGGAGAGTTATGCGTACCCGTCGCGCCGGATGCCGGTGATTGCGTCGCGCGGGGTCGTCGCGACCAGTGAACCGCTGGCGGCGCAGGCCGGGCTGGAGATGCTCCAGCGGGGCGGCAACGCCGTGGATGCGGCGATCGCGACCGCGATCACCTTGACCGTCGTGGAGCCGACCTCCAATGGCATTGGATCGGACGCGTTCGCCCTCGTCTGGGACGGCAAGAAACTGCACGGCCTCAACGCCTCCGGCCGCGCGCCCGCGACCCACACGCCGGAACTGTTCGAGAAACTCGGCCACACGGAGTATCCCCGGAGTGGCTGGCTGCCCGTCACCGTGCCGGGCGCACCCGCCGCGTGGCGTGATCTGCACGACAAGTTCGGGAAGTTGCCCTTCGCGCAACTTTTCGAACCCGCCATCCGCTATGCAGCCGGTGGCTATCCGCTCGCGCCAGTCGTCGCGGAAGGCTGGGGTAACGCGGCGCGGCGATATGCGGAAACGAACATCGGCCCGGAATTCCAGCCGTGGTTCGCGACTTTTACGAAGGGCAACACACCGCCATGCGCGGGCGAAATCTGGGAATTGCCCGACCACGCACGCACGCTCCGGAGAATCGCGGAGAGCGGTGCGGAAGACTTCTACACGGGCGAGTTGGCGGGGCAAATTGCCGACTTTGCCGCCGAGACGAATGGCTACATCACGCGAGAAGACCTCGCGGCGCACACGAGCACATGGGTGGACCCGATCAGCGTCTCCTATCGCGGTCACGAAGTCTGGGAGATTCCGCCGAACGGGCAGGGGATCGCGACGCTCGCCGCGCTCAATGTTCTCGAAGGGTTCGATCTCGGCGCGATCCCGCGCGAGACGACCGAGAGTTACCATCTGCAGATTGAGGCGATGAAACTCGGCTTCTCCGACGCGCACCGGTATGTCGCCGATATGGAGCGCGCGAATGTGCCGGTGGCGGGCCTGCTGGACAAGGAGTACGCTTCACAGCGCCGCCGCCTAATTACGGACCGCGCGATGCAGCCCGAGGCGGGCGAACCGCCCCGTGGCGGCACGGTCTACCTCTGCGCGGCGGATGGCGACGGCATGATGATCTCGATGATCCAATCGAACTATCAGGGGTTCGGCAGCGGCATCGTCGTGCGGGGGACAGGCATCGCCTTGCAGAACCGGGGCGCCGGCTTCCGGCTCGACCGGAACCATTTGAACTGTGTCGCTCCCGGCAAGCGCCCGTACCACACGATCATCCCCGCATTCCTGACCCGCGGCGGCGAGGCGCTTGGGCCGTTCGGCGTGATGGGCGGCTTCATGCAGCCGCAGGGCCACCTCCAGATGGTCGTTAATCAGGTGGATTACGGCATGAACCCGCAGACCAGTCTCGACGCGCCGCGCTGGCAATGGATGAAGGACACGACGATCTCCGTGGAGATGTCGGCCCCGCAGCATGTCCTCAGCGGTCTCGGTCTACGCGGACACAAACTGGAAGTCCAGTACGCGGGCGGCGGTTTCGGCAAGGGGCAGATCATCCGCCGCCTCAAGAACGGCGTCTACGTGGCAGGCAGTGAGCCTCGCGCCGACGGCTGCGCCGTCGGTATCTGATCGCCACAAAGGGAAAGTAGGGGCACCCCTCGTGGGCGCCCTTTGGCATGACCGCTATCTGGTGAAGTGCGTAGTACGCCGGGGAGGGCATCCACAAGGGGTGCTCCTACAGGGAAGGGGGCGATTTCGCTTCGTCCGCCGCCTGCTCGATCCACTGACCGACGTTGCGGTATTTCGTGTAGCGATCGCGCAGTAAGCGGGCGACATCGAGGTCCGCGCCGGTGCCATAGATGGCATCCAGCGAAGAAAGATGGCGGTCAATGGCATTGCCGACGGCGTCAATCGCGTCGAGCGGGTTTTCGTGGGCGGGCGTAGGTTCGGGCACGACTTCGTCAATGACGCCGAAAATGTGCGATTCCGGGCCGGTGATGCGCATTGCCGCCGCGACATCCTGCTTGGTGGAGGGGTCGAGTTTGAGGATCAGGGCCGCCGCCTCCGGTGGTGCGACCGAGTAGACGGCGTTTTCCATCATCAGGATGCGGTCCGTGACACCGATCGCCAGCGCGCCGCCGCTCCCCCCCTGCCCGATGACGACGGAGATCGTCGGCACCCGCAGGCCGAGCATCGTCAGGATGGATTCGGCAATCGCGAGTGCCTGTCCGCGTTCTTCAGAGGGCAGCGTGGGATCCGCCGCCATTGTGTCAATGAAGGTAATCACTGGGAAGCCGAATTTCTCCGCGTGGAGCATCAGCCGCTTCGCCTTGTGGTATCCCTCCGGCTTGGACATGCCGAAGTTGCGTTTGAGATTTTCTTTCGTATCCGCGCCGCTCTGATTGCCGATCAGCATGACGCTGCGGCCATTGAACCGACCAACGCCACCGACGAGCGCGGGATCATCGCCGAAGAGGCGATCACCGTGGAGGGGGACGAACTCGGTGCAGAGGCCGCTGATGTAGCCGAGCGTGCGCGGCCGGTTCGCGTGGCGCGCCCGCGTGACGCGTTCCCACGTCTGGTCCGAACGGTGCAACTCAGGCATGGGCGGCGGAGAGTACGGACTCTGCAGCGTCTGCCGTCACATGGGCGGGATCGAGGAGCGGGGAGGCGATCTTCCGTGGCATGCCGTAGAGCGCGAGTAAGGTGCTGAGCATTTGGCGCAGGTCGCGCCGGTGGACGACGTCGTCAATCATGCCATGCTTCAGTTGGAATTCGGCGGTCTGCACGTCATCGGGCAGTTTCTGGCGCATATTTTGCTCGATCAGGGTCTTGCCCGCGAAGCCGATCCGCGCGCCCGGTTCAGCGAGCAGTACGTCGGCGACGGTCGCGTACGAGGCCGTGACGCCGCCGTAGCATGGGTCGGTCAGGACGGCGATATGCGGCAACCCGGCATCGCCCAAACGCGCGACGGCGGCGGTCGTTTTCGCCATCTGCATCAGCGAGAACAACCCTTCCTGCATCCGCGCGCCGCCGGAGGCATTGAAGGTAACGAGCGGCAGCCGCTCCCGCGTCGCACGCTCGGCGGCGCGGGCGAGCTTTTCGCCGTAGACGCTGCCCATCGTCGCGCCCATGAAGGTGAAATCAGCGATGGCGATCACGACCGGCTCGTCATTGATCGTCCCGTTCCCGGTGATCATCGCTTCTGTTTCAGCGGTCTTCTTCTGCGACGCGCCGAGTTTGGCGTCATATCCATCGTTGCCGATGGCAAAGCCGAGGGGATCGGTGGGATGGATATGCATGTCCCATTCCGTAAACGAACCTTCGTCCAGCGTATAAATGAGCCGCTGGCGGGCATTCAGCCGGAAGTGCGCGCCACACTTCGGGCAGACGTACAGGTTGTTCTCGAGTTCCTTGACGTAGAGTGGTTCTTTGCAGGTGGGACACGGGACGAGGATCGCGGACGAGTTCGGGTCGTCCGCAGCCGTGCGCCGTTCGGGCTTGAACTTCGACTGCGGTGCGTGCTGGTCGTTCTCCGCCGATTCGTGGCCGCCATGTGCGCCACGGCGGAAGATCCGCTCCTTCATCTGTTCCATCCCCCGCGCGTCGCGCTCTTCCGCGGTGTCCATGCTCGCGTGCCCGATCCTCAACGTCGCGCGGACCGGATGCACTGCCTCCCGCATGGCCGTCATCACCCGCCGTGTCCGGCAGGTTCCGCGCAGCATAACATAACCCTCATCGCCGCGCACCTTGACGCGATGCACTGGCATTGGCGCCGATCCAGCGCATCAACCGATCAGATGATGGTGACGCGCCCGGCATTGGCGCTGATGGTGAGCGTGAGCCGGTCCTTCGCGCCCGCGTATTCAGGCGTCTCGTAGCCGCCATTCTTCTGGACGAACCGGGCGGGCACATCGCGGCTGCCAGCCTTGGTTTCGATGATGATGCGCACCGCCGCACCGGGCGGGATCGTGACCTGGACATTGCCGGCTGCCGCCTTGATGCGCCCTTTGGCATCGCCAGTGTATGTTGCCGGGAGCACCAACCGGAAGGTACTCGCATTCGCCTCGGCATTGAGCGAGGTGAGGCTAAGGGCCTTCAAGTCCACGTCGCTGCTCGTGGCGTCGAGGGTCATCGAGAGATCGAGCGCGATACCCGGCGCGATGCCGACATCCCATGTGGCGGAATCGGCGCTGTCGCTCGACCCGTTCTCCTCCTGTAATGCCCATGTGTCGCCGTTGTGTTGAAGGAGTGCGTCTCCCCGATCCTTACCCGGCGTGAACGACCCTTGCATGAGGTTGGGGTTGCCCGTGTCGAGCGGATGGACGCTGACCATCGCGGCATTCGCGGTGATGTTGATTTTGCCGCTGTTCCCGGCGCGCGGCGCGGCGAACGTCTGGGCGACCCCGGCTGTCGCGTGGTTGTCTCCACGCGTGTTGAGCCATACGACAACGCCGATAACGATGAGCAGGAGGAGTATTGCCCCCGCAGCCCCCGCAAGGAGAAGGCGATGGCGTCGCTGTGGGATGACGATGCGCGCGACAGCGCCAATCCGTTTCGTTGGACTGGTCGGATCGCTCGGATGGTCATTGATCGTCGGCAAGTCAGCCACGCTGTCTCCTTTCGCCTCACTGTTGCTGCTTGTGTGAGCATACCGTGAGATGTACCGGACGGCGACTGTACGTTCACTGTTGAAAAAGGGGTTGACGGGCCGTGACAGGTGCGTAATACTGTGCAGTCGGGACGGGGCGTTGGCTCGTTCGCGGGATGGAATGTAAGGTTCGGGCGTCGCATGACCACAGCAGGCTGGCTCATAGGTGAATCACCGCGCCGTCGTCCGCCGGGAAGAGCCGGGGGAGACTCGCTGCGTGCAGCGTTCGTGCCTTCCGGTTTCGCCGGGAGGCTTTTTTTCTGCCCGAAGGCAGACACGGGATGAGTATGAGCGGCAACAGCCTCGTCATTCGGGGCGGGCGCGTGATTGATCCGGCGTCCGGGTTCGACGGTATCGCCGATGTCATCATCACGAATGGCCGGATCGCCGCGCTCGGCGCGGTCGCGAACCGGTTCGACGGCCTGCGCACGCCGATGCCGGACGAACTCGACGCGACGGGTTGCATCGTCTGCCCCGGTCTGATTGACATTCACGTCCACCTGCGCGATCCCGGCCAGACGCATAAGGAGACGCTCGCCACCGGTACGCGGGCGGCGGCGCGCGGCGGCTTCACGCATATTTGCTGCATGCCGAATACCTCACCCGCCCTCGATAACGCGGCAATTATCCGCGATCTGCGCGAGCGGGCGATCCTCGATGACATCGTGCGCGTCTCGCCGATTGGCGCGATCAGCATCGGCCGGATCGGCGAATCGCCCGCGCCATGGAGTGAGATGGCAGCGGCGGGCGCGGTCGCTTTTTCCGATGACGGCGACAGTTGCATGAGCGAGACGATCATGCGCGCCGCGCTCGACGCGACGCGCGAGCATGGTAAGCCGCTCGCCGTCCATTGCGAGGATACATCCCTCATCCCGGATGGCGCGGCGATCAATGAGGGAATCGTCTCGCGGCGGATGCGCGTGCCCGGTATCCCGCGCGAGGCGGAGGAAGCGATCATCGCGCGCGATCTGCGGCTGGCGGAGGAGACGGGTGGCCTGCTGCACCTCTGTCATGTCAGCACCGCAGGCGGCGTGCGGTTGCTGCGCGACGCGAAGACGCGCGGCGTGAGGGCGACGGGCGAAGCGATGCCGCATCACATGGCGCTGACGGATGAATGGGTCGCGGGC
>CALBSO010000088.1 GCA_937968015.1 uncultured Thermomicrobia bacterium | reverse complement strand
ATGCCAACTACTCTACCCGCTCCCACCCGCTTCGCTCAACTGCGTAAGTCCTAGCTATTATAGCACGATTAATCACGGGCATTCATGGGGCGCCGCAGAACGGGGATTCTCGGACGCCAGCCTCGAAACAGGGAAAACGTCCGCATCGCCGCTGGACATCGTTTCGGGTTGAGCGCACTATACGCCAAGCCTACCGTGTCCACAGGTCGCCGTGCCGCGTGGCAGGCATATGCTCGCACAGGAAAGGGGGAATCGCATGCCGATGTATATCGCGATGACGAGCTGGACCGACCAGGGGGTCAGGAGTCTCAAGGAGAGCGGAAACCGGGTGGAGGCGTTCAAGAAGATGGCGACGGAGATGGGCTGCACGGTGCATGGTCTCTTCTTCACGATGGGGCGCTACGACATCGCCGCGCGGATCGAGGCACCCGACGACGAGACGATCTCGGCGCTGGCATTGAAGCTGGGGTCGCTCGGGAACGTGCGCACGGAGACGATGCGGGCGTACACGGAAGCGGAGTTCGCGCGGATCATGAAGAACGTCACCGGCTAATCGAGGTCGGGGAGACGAGCAGCGGACACGGAAGGCCGCAGCCTGTTCGTTGAGGCGGGGCAAGACGGACGGCCGCTGAGTGCATGCGGCCCATCCTTCGTGTCGCCCGCTGTGGCGTCCGCCCCGCCGCGACAAGATAAAACGGTTCCGCTCGCTCGATAAGGGGGTCGTTTGGGTTTCGCTGCCGCGTCACGGCGTCGCGACCAGGTGCGGTAACGACTCGTCCACTGGCTTGTCATGGCGACGCACCTGGATCGCAAGGGAGAAATCATCCCCCAGTGCCGCAACGTAGCGACGCAGACTGGTCAGCGTGTAGGCGTCATACCCCCGCTTCTCGATGCGTGCCACCTGCGATTGCGTCACCCCGAGACGCGCGGCGAGCTGCCTCTGCGTCAGCCCCGCGAGCTTTCGTGCCTCCACCAGCTGCAGCCAGAGCTCTTTCTTCGCTGCCTCCTCTTCATAGACACGGCGAAACTCCGGGTCGGCAAACTGCGTCTCCCAGTAGTCCTCATAGCGTCGTTGTCCGTCGTTGCTCATGGTTTCCTGTGTCATCTCCTCTCACCTCCCCCCTCATCTGCGATGAATGCGGCAGAGCGTTTGCGTGCCATCTCCAACTCACGGTTGGGGGTCTTCTGCGTCTTCTTCTGGAAGCCATGCACGAAGACAATACGCCGTCCGGTGAAGAAAAAGTAGACGATCCGATAAATGTTCGTCTGACTCTCCTCGCGCAACTCCCACAGATCACCTTCCAGATGGCGTGCGAGGGGCTCGCGCGCCTGCACGTTGCGGATGCGCAACTGCTCCATCGACCAGCGAAACCGGGCACGCGTTTTGCGATCGAGCGTGTCGAGAAAGCGCTCGACCGGACTGGTGCCATCCGCTTCGATATAGAACTCCGTGCGCCATTCACCCTGCTGCATATGCGGATTTTAGAATACGTTGTGGGTCGTTGTCAATCACCGGTTTGCGGTATCGCCTGTTTGCGCTGCATCGCCAGCCGTCGCCGCGCCCGCACCTTCGCGAGCAGGATCTGGCGCGCCTCACGCTTTTGCCGCCATGCCTCCCGATCCGACGGCAGGGCATTGTTTCGTTGCGTCACATCGCTCATCGGTTCCTCTCCTCCCAATCGGCCAACTCCGCCGCCCCGATCAGCCGCGCCACCTCGGTAATGGGCAAATGCGTCCAGCGCGGCAGTCCGAGTTTCGTCCGCATGACGCCGCCCAAGGTCACGAGGCGGGGCGTGTACGAGTCGAAGCGCACCCGGCTCCACGTCTCCCGCAGCGCGGGGGCCTTCTCCTCCGGGTACCGATAGTGCTCGATGAAGGTGAAGGGATCACGCTGCTCGAAGCGCTCCGGGAAATGCTGCGCCCCGATCTCCGCAGCCAAATACTCGGCCATATTGGTCACGCTCGTGTTCCGGTTCTCTTCAAGTTGCGAGACAACGATCACTGGCGGCCGCTGCTCCCCGGTAAAGAGCCGTACCCGACAGATGCCCCCCGCGTCGTAGTAGCCGCGATAGGCGTAGCGGAAGTCCGCCGTCTTTGGCAGTGGCGCCGCTTCCCGCTCCTCGGGTGGCACAAAGCGGAAGCGCTCGCTCATCGCGCCTCCCCTTCCCCACCCTCTTCACTCGGCGGGCACTGATCGCCGAAGGCCGTCAAGAGGACGTGACTCAGAGCACGCACCGTGTCGAGGTTACGTTGTACCACCGCCGGGTCGCGTGCCCACCCCGCGATGTACGGCACGCTGTAGGCGCTCGTGTCGATCCCCGCGTGATCGAGGACGACGAAGGCCACTGATTCGGCAACGGTCTCGGCGTCCACCATGGCGATCCCCTCGCGCCGGTGATCCGCCAGCATGTGCGCCGCCTCATGGACGAGGGTCTTCAGTTCCCGCACGCCCGTCAGATCGGCGCGCATGCCAATTTCGCGTGTGTCCGGATTCCAGGAGCCCCGCTGCGTCCCGACATGGTCGCGGACAACACGCGCGCCCTGCTCGTCGAGGAAGCGGAGGAGCTTGACCTTCAGTTCGAGGGAGCGCAGCACCTCGTCCGGGGTGAGGTCCGCAGGCCGTGGCTCGTGCGGCAGGGGTCTCCCCTCGGTCTGCCTGACATCGAAGACCGTCGCCGTCGTGAAGCCCCGCAGCACCTTCACCGGTTCGGCCTTCTCGTCCTCGTCGTCGCGGAGGGTGGCGTGCATCGGACGAATGATGCGGATACCCTTCTCTCCTTCCTTGACGTAGCGGCCCAGGCTCTTCCAGCCCGTCGTGCCCGCCTTGTTCCCGTAGCCCATCACCTGCGTCGCGTCGGGGTACTGGGCAAGAATGAGGGCGACGTTGTTCGCCGAGTAGGTATGGAAACGGGAGAGCATCGTCAGGTAGGCGCGATACCCCTCCCCCGTGACGATCTCCTCAACCTTCTTGGTGAGCACCGCGATCGTCGTGTCCAGCTTGGCTTGGCGGGCGTCGAAAACGGTTTCCGCTCTCTCTTTGCCCTCCGCGCGACGCGGTGCGTCCGCCCATGTTCCCGCGTCTTCGTCCCCTTCCTCCTCCGCTTCTGTCCATTCCTCGGGCGTCGCGCGCACATAGGGTGGCCGCTCGGGCGCCGGTGGCCAGGTTGTATCCGCCGGGCCGAGGTAGCCGTCCGCCCAGTCACGCATATCCTCAAACTCGTCGGGGCTCACCGCGGGCAGGTTGAGCCGCTCCCGCGTCGCGACCTCGTGCAGGTACTCCGGCCAGAAGTCCCCCGCGCCGAGCCTGCGGGACGATGGCGTCAGGGTGTGAAACTGACTCGCGGGCCGCGCCACGGGTGGTGTCGCTACCCGTTCAGGCGTGTGCATCTCCGGGGGCGTCAGGTCGAGCGCCCCCTGCTGGTACGGGTCGTGTTCGTGCATGGGATATGTTTAGTGTAGCGAAAAAGAGACGAACGTAAAAGAGGATGCTCTGGATCATTCTGGCGCACTTTTCCTATGGGCTCTCCGGCGCGATCTTCCCGCGTCGCCGCGTCGTCATCGGTCGGGCAGCGGGCCGCATCTGCGCCAGTGCCGCCTCGATCACCGGCTGCACCTCGAACCACTCCCGCAGATAGCGGTCCTCGACCGCCGCCAAGCGCGCCGGGTCCACCTGCGGGTCGGGCAGGTCGGGCGTGCGCAGGCGCGCCACCCGCGCCTGGAATCGCCGCCTGAGGGGATGCGTCGGGGGGAGCCGCCTGACGAACAGCTGCCGTGGCCGGAGATGCTGGATCGCCCGCGTCCATTCCTCCCACTGCTCGGGCAGCGGCACATAGAGCGGATGCGCCGCATGCGCTGCACCTTCATGTTTGACTTGGTTCGGATTGGCCGTACCGATCATGCGCGCCGCCTCCTCCGCGTCCTGCCGCCCCAATCGGAAGACGACCGTCGTCCCGACGCCTCCGAGCGCGCTCTTGATCCGCTCGGTCAGTTGCGAACCGGACTGATTGGCAAGCACCAACCCCAGGCCGAACTTGCGGCACTGCTCAAGGATGTGCGTGAGGGCGACGCCGCTCTGGCTGCTGACGTCAGCGAACTCGTCCACGATCAGCGTGTGCCGCCTCCCCCGCTCCCCGGCGGGTACGTCCGCCCGCTCGAGCGCTGCCTGCTCCATCAAGACCGTCAGGAACGAACCGAGGAGACGCCGCGCATCGGGGTCAGGCAGCGCGAGGTTGACGATCAGGCTCCGCCCCTGGTCCATGCGTTTCCGGAAGGAGCCGAGCCGGTTCTCGCTCTGGCCCAGGCTGTACCGCAAGACCGGACTAAAGGAGAGCAAAAAGCTTCTGCGCAGCGTCGATTCCAGATACAAGGCCTGCTCCCGGCTCCCCCAGCGGTCCAGCCGCTGGAAGAAACCCCGCACCGTCGGGTCCGTCACCTCCTTGAGGAGTGCACCCCGCCATGCCACGTCCGTGAGCAGGCCGTGCAGGAAGACCAGGGGCAGCTGGTGGCGGATCAGGACGCTGCATCCAGCGAGCACCGCATTCTCAAAGGCGGGCGCCACCCCGTTGTCAAGTGCCGGCCAGGCGCGTCTCAATGCCTCCAGGACGAGCCGGGCGGTCGTCGGCGTGTCGAAGGGCTGGTCGAGGATGTTGAGGGGCAGGTAGCGCCCTACACGGCTTGCGGCGGGTAAATCGAGATAGGTGATCCGCTCGAACGCCGTGAAGTCGTCGTAGACACCACGATCGATCAAAGTGGCGAGAATCAGCCGGGCGGTGTCCCCATGCGGATCGAGGACCGTCACCGCCTCGCCCTGCATCATCAGCGAGACCGCGAGGTGGGCAAGCCAGCGACTTTTGCCACTGCCCGTCGCGCCGGTCGCGCTCAGGTGGGTCGTCAGCGCCGCCACGTCAAGATGAACCGGGATGCGACAAACGCGCGGTCCGAAGGTGCCGATGACCAGCTGGTGAGAATGGGTAAAGAGAGACATAGCAAAAAAGAGACAGAGCATTAGATGTTGATGTGCTCAGGTTGCATCGTCACGGCATGGGCAGGATCAAACCGACTTCCTCGATCAGCGGCACGGGCGTCTTCCCGTTGGGCTGCCGCCATACCGGTCCGCTCAAGAACGTCAGCGGATCGACGACTGCGGCATCAACGGCCGTGACGAGGAAGAGGTCTGCCTGCTCCTCCCGATGGAGCACGGCGAGTTCGGCGGCGATCCAGCCCAGCAGCGTATCCGCCCTCCTCTCCCCCGGCGTCGCGACGATGGCGATTGTCAGGAGGTCGGTGCCAAACGTCGCCTGATACGGCCCGTCCGCCGCCGCGACCCAACGGGCGATCTTGCGCCGGAAGGCCCGCTGCTCAGCCGTCCCCCGGTCAACCTCGAGGGCGATGCAGTAGCGATCGGTCCCACCGGGCACCACCACCCGCACGTCGAGCCAGCCGTCCGGGATGACGCTCGCCTGCCGGCCATCGGCATCGGTGACGGGGATCGGCATGTGCCGCAGCGTCCGCTCGTGCAGCATCGTGTGGATCGCGGTCTGCGGCATCCGGCGCGTCAGCAACTCGAGGGCGATCAGGCAATCGTTGACGGCGAGCGTGTGATCGAGAAAGAGATACCGATGTTCCCGCTCCGCCGATGGCCGCAGTCGCGTCGGTACGTCGCTCCCCAGCGCGGCGAGAGAGGAGCGCCCTAACCGGCCCAGTGTATAGATGGCCGGGACGCGCCCGTGCGGGGTCGGGCGCGGTAGGAAGAGCCGCTGCACGTACCCGTCGTCGGCGAGTTCCTTCAACAGCGCCTGCACCCGCGTCAGTGAGCCCGCCGCGTATAAGAGACGCGTGAGCTGCTGTGCGGTGAGGTGGTAGTACTGCGCCACGGCGCGGAGGATCGCGTGCTTGGCGGGCGTCACTCCCCCACTCTGGGCTGATTTCCGGGTGCGTACCATCCTTCCTCCAGTATACAAAATGGCATTCCGTGAGCGTCAACGGGACAAACTGGCACGAAAAATATACGAAGGAGTCAGAAGCGCTATGGGCCGTCAGCCGCGGCTGCCTGTGGTAGGCGCTCCCGGCGCCGGGTTGTTCGCCGTCCCTCCGGTTGCGTCCCCTGAGGGAGCACCACTGCTGGCGCTGTGCCGTCCGCAGCGATGGAATCCACGGGTTCAACGATCTGGGACCGTGGTGTCAGGAGGCGCGCGGCATAGTGGTCGATGATCCGCTGCACGTCGTTGCGCGCGGCGGTCAGTGAGGGCACGCGCAGCGTCTGAATCTTCGTTGTCTGCGTCCCCGCCTTCACATACGCTTCCCGGGGCGCGAGATGTTCGAGGTCTTGCGTCCACTGCGCGAACGTTTCCTGTGCCGAGAAGTAGACCGGATGCGACCGCCCCGCGTGCTGCGGATCCGTCACCTCGTGTTTAATGCGATAGGGGTCATACGTGCCGAGCCGTTTGGCTGCCCACTCCGCGTCGCTGCGACCCAGTTTGAAGGCGATACTCAGCGTGTTCTGCAGCGCACCGCGCAGCCGCTCACTCGCCTGCGACCAGGTCTGGTGGGTAAGAACGAGCGACAGACCATATTTTCTTGTTAGGCTAAGCATTCTCTCAAAACTTGCTTCGCTCTGCGCGGAGAACATGCTGAATTCATCGACGATGAGGTGATACGCCGTGCGCTCTTCCTCCGGCGTATCCGCCCGTGAGAGCGCCGCGACCTCGTAGCCGACGGTCAGCAGGCAACCGAGGAAGCGCTGCGTCGCCTCGTCGAGGCCACCGAGGTTATAGAGGACGCTCACCTTCTCGTCCATTAAGCGGCGAAACTGCAGCGCGTTGTCCCGTTGTCCGAGGGTGTAGCGCAGCGTCGGGCTGAAGGTGAGGAGGAAGATGCGGCGCAGCGTACTCTCGAGCAGCACGGATGACCCCTTCCACTTGTCGAAGCGCGCGTGGAAGAAGGCGACAATCTGCGGATCGGAGACGTGGGTGAGGAGCTGGTCACGATAGGGTTGGTCGCTCAACAGGCGCGGCAATGCGGTGAGAGGCAACTGGTTTTCCACAAGGACAAAGACCGACGCGAGCAGAATATTCTCGAAGTTGGGGGCAGCGCCCCCCGCCAGCGCGGACCAGGCACGACCAAAGACCTCGACCAGATTGCGCGCGACGGTGTGCGCATCGTACGGCTGATCGAGGATGTTGGCGGGCAGGAATGCCTCACGGTTGCTGAAATCGACGTACCAGAGCCGGTCATACGCCTCGGGTTGCGCGAAATACCCGGTGTCCAGGAGCACCCCGAGGATATCCGTCGCGAGGTCGCCATGGGGATCCACGAGTGCACAGGCGATCCCTTGATTGAGCAGCTGCACGTAGATGCTCGCGAGGAGCTTGCTCTTGCCAGTGCCAGTGACTCCAATGATATGTTTATGTTGTGCAACGTATGATGCGTCGAGCACATACGGGCGTCGCTCCGGGGGGACCCCGGTATTGCCGAGGACAAGGTGCGGGTGACCATTGATCGGGAATGAAACCATCGGACACTCTCCTCGCGTGGTGGCAATGCATCGGCGCGGCAGCGCAACGCCGACCCAAATATGGGGAAACGGAGGTTGCCGGTGCGGGGCGCCCCGCACCGGCGATGGCATTACGCCGCGTCCGGCCATGGTCGCAGCACATCGGGCAACGTCGCATCGGTGAAGGTGAGCAGATGTGCGGCGGCGGCCTTGCTCGCGCGCCAATCCGCGATCTCCACGGCGATAACGAAGGCGAGGAAGCTCCACGCACCGAGGGTGAGGCCGATGGGCAGCGTTGCGGGAATCGCCATGAGCACGCCGGCGACACCCCAGCACAGAAGGAGGCCTGCCAATGCCGTCCAGAGGAAGCGACGCATCTCACTCCCCTCCCGCGCCCGCTCGCGATAGATGCGCACCAACTCCGTCGTCAGGAGAATGATGATGGTGACGATCACCGCGATGATAATCACCGCGATGACGACTACGAGGCCAACTGCTGCGTCTTCCCAGTCCCAGTTGGGATTCTTCCGATAGCCGCCCATCGCTTAATCGCCTCCTTTCGTCTCCAGCAGCGGCGTGGGCACCGTTTTCGTGGGCCATGTCTGCTCGTCCGGACCGAGACGCTCACGCAACAATCCCCAGGCTGTTGCCTCCCCCAACTTGAACTTGAGGGAGATCTGGTGTGCCGTCACGAGGTATCGCACCCCCTCGGCAACCGTGGCTTGATTCGACTGATCTTTTAGATACCAAAATCCCACATTATATAGAGTCGCGTAATAGAATCTTATCTGTTCGCGATCACTCGTCGTGATCTCCCCTGCTCCAAGTGCCCGCTCCCAGAGGAACTTGGCGAGGCCATTCTCGCCCCGTGCGTACGCCTCGTCCGCACTCTGGCGATACGCGGGAAGCTGAACATGATACCGCGTGGCGTCCGCTTCGATCTGCTGATACTGCTCGACACTCCGCTGTGCCGCTGCGATGTCGGTCGGTTGAAACGGTTGCGCAAGGAGCGCCTTGAGGCCGTCAGCGACGACGGCCTCCTGGAATAGCGCCCGCTCATCTGGGGTAATCTGCGGCTCCTGGATCGCCGATTGCGCCGCACTGGCCGCCTGATCGTAGTTGGTGGCCGCTTCCTGCCGCCGCACGATCGCGAGCCACGCCGTCCCCTGGCTCGTCGCCGTCGCCACCGGCAATGCCGCCGGCGTGGGCGCAATAATTTGCACCGTGATCGGCGGAACCGTTGGCGCTTGCGCAGCGACGGCAGTCGGTGGCATCGCTGCCGCCGTTGGATTGCCCGAGGCGGTAGGATGGCCCGCCCGTGCACCGAGAAAGAAGATCGCTATGATCGCCACGACCGCACCGGCGATGCTCGGAGCAAGCCAGGCAGGGCGTGATTCTCCCCCTCCCCCCTCCCGATGATCCCATGTCAGTTCCTTGTCGTAGACATCGAGTTTCGTCATGACTGCATTCCTCCGATCGGTGCATCAATGGCCGCGGTTTCCATCGCCGGTATCCGTCCAATGCTGCGCACCGGAGACGGCGCGCTCGGTGCGGGAAGGAACTTCGCGTCAACGATGTGCGTGCCGTCCGCCAGGGCATCCACGGTCTCCCCGTCCGCCGCGACTGGTTGAAGGAGTACGACGACAATCGGGGTCTCGGTCGCGCCTTGGAGCGGCGCGCCGATACTGGCGAACTGGAGCGAGAGATCTTGATCGGTCGCCACGCGCCACAGTTCCAGGCTCTCCTTGATCCGCCGCGCACTCACCTGGAAGTCGGGAGAGGGCACGATTGGCGCGATCGTGCAGACGACACGGGTTCGACCGAGTTCCGCCGGTTCGAGGGGCAACGATTGCAGTTCCGGATGCTCGATCAGCGTGCGGATCCCCCGGATCGCCTTCTCCTCAAGGAGCACCGCCTTGGTGTAGTGGACCGCCGGCAGATCCTTCCCTTGTTCTGGCAGGTGATACACGGGCAGCATCTCCGCCCAGACGCTGATCGTGGCGAAGCCACCGGACTGCTCCTTAGGGAAGACGTAGGCGAGGCCATTCCAGAGCGCCAAGGGGTGCTCGCCCATCCAGGTCGCGCCAACCATCGCCGCGAAGAGCATTGCGATACCCAGGTCTGATTGCTTGCTGTAGCGGCGGTCATCCATGAGAACTGTCCCCCGCACCGCGCTGTCAGCCGTATACAACTGGCGCACCGCCGGGAACCGCTTGCGCACAATCGTCTTCTGGTCAAGCAGCGTCGTCACGTAGATTGGCAACTCCGGATACCGTTGGTGAAAGGCCTGCTGCACGGGTTGCCCCATCGCTGCCATGCCGCCTGAGGAGAGAAGCGTCAAGAGCAGCACCGGCTCGGTTTCTGCTTGGATGCGGCGCAGCCACTCGCGGCCGCCTTCCATCACGTCATGTCGCCAGAGATGGTCGCGTGCCAGGACATCCGGAATCGGATCGCCGACGCCCCCGCCCGGAATGAGCGGACAGCGCCCTTCAACGATGCGCGAGCGGAAGTTCTGGGGAATGCCGGCGAGCGCTTGCTCGCGCGCATCCTCATCTAGGTCAAGGAGATAGATAATTCCGACGTGGTCACTCGCTCCAGCGCGATGGAATTCACGCAGCACAAAAGGCAACTGGCTGGATGCATAGCCACCGATTGCCAAGACGGCGATCTGCCCGCGGCCCCGCGAGCGACGCCACGTATCGTCATCCTGCCGAAGGCGAGCGCCACCGGCAAGTTGTTGCGCCCGTATTGCCTGGGCCTGTTCCCGCCGCCGCCGCATTTCACGCGGCCACGCGCGTCCGAGCATAACCCCTACTGCGACAAGAACCGCAGCCCCGGCACCACACAAGACAAAGAGTTGAGTAGTGTTCACGACGACAGACCTCCTATGAATCGTTCCACGGTCGAGACGTTGATGTGCGTGACAGCGGTCTCGTCAGCCGTCCTGACCGCCGCCGTTTCGCTGGCCTTCTCACCGGGTTGACCATAGCGATATACTGGTAACGGCTGGTGCCTCCCGGTGACGACTCATCGTTGCTGGTACGCGCCTCTGGTGCTGTTTCCTTTGCCGAGGAATCAGCACCTTTTTATTGGCGGTCCGCGCGCATATACCATCTGCGTCTCCCTTCCAGTCTTGTGGGCATTCACCTTCCACCGCCACACTGCTGCTTGACACCGAGGCCTTCGAGCACGAACGGCCGCAAGGCGTCATCGCCGGCCTTCCAACGGCTCGTCAGCCGATCGAGGAAATGCGTGAGATCCGTCTCTCCGTCTGGCCGAAGCACGAGATCGTAGGTGTACGCCTCCCAGCGATAGGCTTGCATCTCGTTCTCGACACAATCTGCTGGCGCAAACTGCGACGAATGAAAAATCTCGTGCGCCAGGAGCGAGGCCTGCACGTCAATGGGCTCGGTGAGAATGCGGTCGCAGAGGTGGATGGTGTGCGAGATGGTTGTGTAGGTGCCAAGAACACGACGGTTTTCGTCGCACGCCATCGTCGAGATCGTGACGTTGCGCCGGACGCTGCTGCGCGCGATGGTCCGCCAGTTCACGGCGAAGGTGTAGGCGTAGGTCAGCGGCGTGCCGAACTTGGCGCTGTGATCGAGCGCCTGCGGCCCGAACCACTCCGCCAGCGTGAGATATTGCTTCCCCTCGACGGTGAGGGCGATCTCCGTCGGCTCGCTCGTTCGCGCGACGACGTAGTCGGTGCCGAGGACGTGGCCGACGTACAGGAGCGGCGCGAGTCCCAGGAGTAGGCCGAGCAGGAGCCCTTGTGTTCTTTTGCGCATCCCTTCCCTCCTTATTGCCAATCTGGCAGGAGCGCGGCGTAGACCATGTGTCCGACGATGATCAGCGATTCGATCCCCTCACGGACTCGGCGTGCGGGACACACTGTCGTGACCAGACAGAGATCGGCGTGTACATGGACATCGGTTTGATCGCGCACCGGCGTGAAGCGCACTTCGCAGGCGCCCCGCAGTTCCGGGAGATCCACGAGAACGTCATGGGCAGAGACGGCGGCCAGGGACCCAACCCGCGTGGCGAGCGCCAGGTGCTTCGTGTATGCGCCTGGTACGATCGAAATGGTCCACGGCATGCGATAACCCTGGCCGTTTTTCCTTCGGTCGTAAATCGATTCAGGCCGGAGCTGAAAAACCAGCGGATCGGTGAAGAGGACGCCCCGATAGATGGCTTGCTGATAAGGGGTAAAGAGTTCATCAATGAGCGCGGTGAACGCCGCAACGGATGGCGTTACTGTCTTTGTGCAGCGGCAACGGGGAGGATCGTCTGGCCCGGGGACGATACGGAGCGCACACATTGTTAGTACCTCCTGCGATGGCCGACACCGCGACAGCGTGACGCGGTGGTTGGGACATGAGGCGGTACTCCTGGCGTGACGAAGCCAGGGAGTGTGAGGGCGTCAGTTGGGGCGGGGATTGTTGGCTGGTGCCCCCGGTGACGCCCCCGTCACGAATACGCGCCTCTGGTGCTGCTCGCGACTGACTCTTGCCGGAATCAGCAACGACACCGATCATTTATCGTTCGTCTCGTCTCTTATCCCCTTACGCCCACCATTTCCGCCACAGCGCACGATGTACCATGAGTCTACGGCCATCATCCCGCGCCCACATCGCAAAAAGTGATTAAATTCCGACCAGGGTTTCAGTAGGGATTGGGTACCTAAAATTGCGTATGTGCCGTTCGATCAGCTGAAACGGTGACGATTCACCGCGAACCACTTTGCTGCCATTCCTCGGCTACCGCGCTTCTCATCAGGGAGGTCCTCCCGGATCTTCCCGTAGATGGTAGTGAGTTGCGTTCTAATCGTTGATACTTTTCTCTTGCGTCGACTTGCGATTTCACTGTCAGTAATGCCTTCTGCCAAAAGGCGAAGAATCTCGACCTCCGCCGGCGTTAAGCCGTTCGGGTATTCACGCCTCCGACTGTGAGTCTCGTTGAGCCGGTGAACAAGATCCTCTTGGCGCCTCAATACTCTTCTCGCCCCAAGTTCTTCGCATATCACACGGACCTCTCCAAGCAATCCGTTGACCTCTTCGTACTGGCCTACCGTCAGACGCAACTCTGCCATCGTGAGAAGAATGAGTGCCCGCTCGTATCGTGCGGCGCATGACTCGGCCAGGATTAGCGCGTCGTTCAGGAAGCTTTCAGTATGATTGAGTGTGTCAAGCATACAGTAAACAGCTATCAACGCTAGTGGCTGACGGGGGTTTTCTGCCGCCGCCCTGGCACTGTTGGCGTGCTCGATGGCTTTATCGTTTTCTCGCTGAGCAAGATGGTATCGCGCCCAAAGCAGGTGCTGCTCAGACTGTCCTACAACGGTACCGCTCCACTCTATCCACCGGTCATGTGCCTCTAGCCATTGTTGGGCGAGGCTAAAGTCACCCTTATCGAGCGCCAACTCAATAGCAAGACGTTGCAGGACGAGAGCAGTTCGATAGTTCACACTGCCTTCTGGGGTGCGAATTTCGGCTGGTAAGTGCTCCTTGATAATCGCCCACGCAATTTCCGGTCTGCCTTGCTCACGCGCCATCGGTCCGATCACACGGGCTGCGAACGATCTGTATGCGATAACGAATGCCGCCGGTGTATTATCGATCAGTTGTTCGACAGGTATCCAAGGCTCGTCCACGAACATGAGCGGTAGATACGACCATCGCGGAGGAAGACTCGCTAACTCGGTGCCCGATCGTGAGAACGCGTCTTGCGCTGCGGTGGCGGACGAGGCTCGATCTCGGATGTCTTCAGGAAAGAACGTGAGTGCCATCATTTCCAGATAGTCAATGGTCACCCAGCTGAGCGATCGAAAGGTCCGTGCCGTAGAATACTTGTCACAAGCCAGGTTATAATTCTCTCGCGCCTTTGTGAACTCCCCACGACTTGCATAGACCCTCAACAGTGCCGTGTGGGCATCAGCGAGGCCGGAAAGTCCCTCCTTAGCTACTCCGGGTACCTCTATGACCGCCTGACTCATTTCCTCGGCTTCGACATACCGTCCTGCGATCGCCAGCCAAAATGCCAGTGTTCCCCTGCCTGTCCCGACCGGAATGCCGATCGCGTCTTCCAACAGGCGAATCCGTCGCAGCGTTTCAGGATTCAATGTTTGCAGATGTGCCACTCCGACTGCCATCACTGCCAATCCAGTAGAAAGATCGTAATTGATGCACAGGAGTAATCCTCGGCAGAAATGCACGAATGCTTCCAAGGGTTGATCGCCAGCATCGACCGCTAACCGATGGGCTCGATCTAAGAGTACGACTCCCCGCTGCGGATCCGTGTAGCGATATAAGATTGCTTGCCGCACTAGCAACCACGCTTGCTTGTCAGGATCGGAACCATCCATCAAATCCAGTGCGCGCTGAAAGTATTCGGCGGCCTTTTTGCCGGCATAGACCCGTTGCGCGTTCTCTCCCGCGACAATGAGCCAGTCAACGGCCCGCCGGTCATTCGCTCGCGCGAAGTGCTCCGCAATGGCGCTCGGCTCAGGGCTTTGCCATTCTTTTAGAGCCTCCGCGACCTGACGATGTTCCTCTAGGAGCCGCCCGGGCGGTATATCGTTATAGATCGTCTTGCGTGTCAGGGCGTGTGCGAACTCCGCGCCGTCAGTGGTTCTTCGTAGGAGATTTCTCTCTGTTGCTTGGGCAAGCGCACTATGTAGAGTATCCGCATCAGCCTTCGTCGCTAGCTTCCATAGTAACCAAGGAATCTCCTGCCCAATAACCGCTGCGGTTACTACACTATTCTTGGCCGCTCCATCTAAATGAGCGAATCTCGCAGCAACATGTTGTTGCGACAAGAGAGGTACGACAGTATTGTCGAGACCACTAAGACTCCACCTCTCCTCGCTCCTGTGTAGGACACCACGAGTGACCAACGTGCTGAGCACTTGTTCTACATCGTATGGCACGCCGCTTGTCAATTCCCTAAGGTACGCAGCAAGCCGCTCGACATCAGCGGCAGGAAGGGCATACAGAGTACTGATGAGTTCTCGCAATGATGCGACATCGAGACGTTGTGGCTCAATCATTCTTTTAAAATCGATTTTGTCGACGAGCAGGCTCATTAATGGATGTCCTTGTCTAATGCTCTCCGAACGATAGGTGATGAAGATCGAAAACGGAAGCGGATCAAAGCTGCGGACAAGCTCTTGCAAAAGACGAATGCTCGGTGAGTCTCCCAGTTCATCCGAATAGTCAGCCCAATGCAGATCTTCGAAAATCAATAACAACGGTCCACGCTGATTCAAGCATTCGAAGAACGCTCGAACCCCGGTGAAGCGATCCATCACCGAAACTGGTCCCGATTGAGAGAAAGAGCGAGGAATCTCGGCGTGTCCCAACCCGCTGGACCGGCTGAAGAGATTGTACCAAGGTCCATAAACAGGTGTGGGCGGCTCCTCGAAACACCGCCCTTCGAGCACTTGTACACCAGAATTCTTTGCCTCATGTTTAAACTCTTGAACAAGCCTTGTCTTACCAATACCCGCTTCACCGTTGATATACGCGATGCCGCCACGGTGCGCCAAAGCACCACGCAAAATTTCGGATAGTCCTTCCCGTTCCGCGTCACGACCTACAAGCGGCATTTCAGCGCGCCTGATAGGTTGATCGGAATCTTCATAAGTGATCATTAGCAATACTCTTTAATCTCCCACATTGCTGTGAGTACATAGCGTATCCCCATTCCAGCGATAAGCATACTCTCCGAGTATTTCAAAAGTCCAGGCGCCATTCGATGCCGTGAATATTACTTGCCAATCCTTTTTTTTACTCGTTGCTCAATCATAAGCAACAAGTGCCCTTGGCCGAAACCGTTAAGCGCCATGATCTCTTCCCCCTGCTCAGATTCTACGCTAGTGATAAGATTTACTCCTTCAGGAGTTTTCTTCCAAGCTTCAAAATCTCTTCTGGCCCTATACTTCTTCTCTCTCTGTAGTCCTTCCTCATAGCGGCTTGCGATGCGGGCAATGCCGATTCGGAATGCCTCTTCGTCAATAGGTCTTACGTGCTCCTTATAGGGAATTTCGTAGATTTCTGGTAGTGTTTCAGTTGAACCCTGCATTTCTGACTCTAACATCAATTTTCCACCTCCTTTCCAGCTATTCAATTTGCTTTGTGGTAAATTTTACCATAAACATGATATACTTTTCCATGTTCCGTCGCTCTATGCCCGAACGCGAGCACTATCATCAACCAGCACTGCCCTTGGAGAGTCCTCCGTCGCAGCCCTCTTTACGTAGTAAAGAGGCACCTCCTTCTCGTACTCCCGATCCCATCCGCGAAGAGTTCGTCTTCGAGTTGACGCAGCGTGCTCGGCTCGACTTACCGGAGATTTCCTTGCCTGAGTTTCGCGCCATTCTGCTCTGGCGCGACGGAAAGGAGTGCGACAGATGAGTGAGCGTGAGTCACGGGATATCGCCAAGGTTGGTGAATGGGCCGTGGAACGGCTTGCCGATCGTATAGGCCAGGCTCCGCTATCGTGTCGGCTCATTCTGATGATCTACCGCGCTCGATTGAGTTCTTAGAGCAAGAGCAAGTCGTGACTGTAAGTTTGCATAAACGTTGCAAATATTTTTAGCCTTGATTTTGCAAAATAAGTTTTTCTGTTGAGGCTAATTTTGCACGATTTTGTTATGCAAACTTACATTCTCCAGGTCATTGATCTCCTGGGTCGCGCGGGATTTGCGCTGCTCGATGAAGTCGGAGAGGTCACCGTCTGAGAACAGGAGTGAGCGAGCATTAACGCGTCCGCGCCCCATTGTCATTCCTTCCCGGCTTTGATCACCGATCGGCGCATGGCTGAAGTCGGTCGTGTCCGCATCCGTTGCGGCGACTCTTACAGCACCGCTTCACGATGGACGAACTGCTCCCGCTCTCGCTGCGCCGCCCGGATGCGCGCGACCGGTCGGACCGGGATGACGTACACGGGCAGTTCCTCCTCGACCTGTAAGGAGATGAGCCGCTCGATGATGAGGTCCGTCACCTCGTCCGGGTCGGCAATATCCACCGTGGCCGTGACGTACGTGCCGATCGGGTCCTCGCCTTCCCAGACCTCATACGTCGCGTCGGGATAGTGCGCCGATATCATTGCTTGCAGTTCCGCAACCGCTTGCTGGATCCGTGCATCGTTTTGGTTGTTGTGTTCTTGTGTCATACTCGCTCACCTCCCCCGCTGACAATCGCCTCGACGAATGCGCGCGTCCGTCGCACCGCGCGGGAGGACTGGGTCTCCGTCACCTGCTCGACGCTGTAGTCGGCCGCGTGACGAAGCGTCATGTTGCGCGGCAAGGTATCGTGCAGGGCGGTCGGGTACACCTTCCGCCGATTGATCAGTTGGCCGATGAACCGGCCTTGCACGAACTCGTGGCTCCATTGCGTCCGCCCCTCGGCGGGCCGGATGTCCTCCCGCAGCAACGCGGCAACCGCCGCCTGGAAGCAGGCATAGTAGCATCGGTTCGCGCAGTTGTTGTACCGGCCGTTGGCGAACTCGCTCTCCGCCCCCGCGAGGGATTCTTGCGCCTTTTCTGTATAGAGTTCAATCGTTGCATCTCGCATCGCTCGTGATTATACACCATTGTAGCACACACTGTATATTTTCTATCCCCCTTTTCATGGAGAAGGGTGCAGGTCGTTCACCGCTCCTTCTTCCCGCCCGATCTCTCCGACTTCCTCATGTCGGCGTACCGACGCCTCCCCGCCTTCGACTCGCCATCAGCCCTCGTCGCGCGCGCACTTTCTCCAATAGTTGTTGCCGCGCGTCGCGCCTGCGCCGCCACTCCTCCCAATCAGCCGGCGCGGAGACCGTCCATGGCCACGCGCGTCTCATCGCCTTCCCTCCCCGTCCCCGTCACGCATCGCCTCATCGCCGATCAACCGCAGTACGTCCGTAACCGGCAGATGGGTCCAGCGCGGCAAACCGAGTTTCGTCCGCATCACCCCGCCCAGCGTCACAAGGCGGGGCGTGTAGGAGTCGAAGCGCACCCGGCTCCACGTCTCTTTGAGCGCCGGATCCTCTTCCTCCGGATGGCGATGTCGGGTAGGAGGAGAGCATCGCTGCTCCCCTCCCCCCTCAGAACCGGGCGTGCAACTTTCATCGCACCCGGCTCAAGCAAGTCATTCGCGCAGGCTCTCTCGTGCCGTGATCTGTTGATGGCAATACAAGTGCAGGAAGATCAAGTTCTCGTAGCGGTTAGCGTCCGGTTTTCCGCGCCCCTTGACGTGATGGATGTGGATTTCTTCTCCGTTATGGATCGTTTCCCCACACAGCGGGCACACATGCTTCTGGCGTCGGGCAACCCCCTGATGAGAGGGCGGAAGATTGTGTGTTTTCACCCGCATCCGCCCTTCCCAGTACCCCCGCAACGCCGGATCGTCCGGCGACGCGGTGCCTTTCACCAATGTGTGCCGCTCGATGTTCACCCACACGAACTTCTGCAGATACCGTCCGGAGGCTTTGTCGCCAAAGACCCAAGTGTCGTCTCTTTTCGGGTTCAACTTCCCCCAGTACCGCCGTTTCCGCCAGTGCCACGGTTTGTTCGGGTGATTCCGTTTCGCGTACCGCTGGCTCCGCTGCCACATCCAGTGGTCGAGTTTCTTGAAGGTGCGGCTCGATACCTCGGTGCGATAGTAGTTGGCCCATCCCCGCACGATGGGGTTGATGGCCGTCAGCAATGCGGCAACATTCGCGCCTTGATACTGCCGCCAAACAGCGCGGAGTTTCTCCTTGATCTTCGTTACCGATGCGTTGCTTGGTGTGACGAAGCAGGTGTAGCCTCGCCGCCGATTGCTCGCAGAGAGTCTGACGTTCCAGCCGAGGAAGTCGAACCCCTCCGTCAGGTGCACGATTCGGGTCTTTTCCTCCGAGAGGCGGAGACCACGGATCGCCAGCCAGTCGGTGAGCAGTCCGATCGTTCGTTCCGCATCCTCGCGGGTGCGACAGAACACGATGAAGTCGTCGGCGTAGCGCACCACTGCACGGGGACCTTGGTTTTGGCCCCATTTGGTGTACATACCAAGGGCTTCTTCCAAACCGTGCAGCGCAATGTTCGCCAACAAGGGGCTGATCACTCCACCTTGCGGGGTGCCCGCGTCGGTGTCGTGCCAGACGCCATCTTCCATGTAGCCTGCTTGAGCCATTGTTTGATCAGTTCCCGACCGGGAACGTCGCCGATGGTTTTGAGCAGGTATGCATGGTCAATGGTGTCGAATGCCCCCTTGATGTCCGCGTCCACCACCCATTTGGTGAGCGTGTTGCTTCGGGAGTGGAGGTAGGCGCGTGCGATGGCATCCTGCGCGCTCCTTCCCGGTCGGAATCCATAACTGCTGCCCTCGAACCGTGCCTCCCATGCCGGTTCAAGCGCATTCTTGACCCGTGCTTGCAGGCACCGGTCAAGCACCGTCGGGATGCCGAGCGGTCGGAGTGTGCCGTTGGCTTTCGGGATGTACACCCGTCTGACGGGTCGGGCGCGCCACGGCTGGTAGGTCAGCAACTGATCCACCAGTTTGCCCCGTGCCGCCGGTGTCTTGACCACCACCTTGTCCACGCCCGCCGTCTGCTTGCCGTGGTTCAGTTGCGTCACACGCCGCACGCTGACGAGCGTATTGGCGTGGGAACGCAGCATGAGCCGTTGGAGAGAGCGGACTGCTTGCCAGTCCTGCCGTTGTGTGGCTCGGAAGATTCGCTGCCGCAGATTGCGGACACGCCGGTTAGCCCGCCGCCAATCGACGGCGTTCCAGTCGGTGTGCCTTGCGGGCATCGCCCCCCGCCAGTCGGTGGATCATCCCCACGAGCTCGTCGTCAAGGACCGGGATTGGCGCCTCGTTATAGTTATCGTGCGCGCGACGCCCGGCTTGGTCGAGATCTTCCCTGGTTGTCTTGCGCAACAAATCCATCGCCTTGTTCTTGGATACCTGGAGAGCTTGGTCAATCGTTAGGTTGGGCACGGCGGCATGATGGTCTGAGACGGGATCATCTACCTCGCGTATCTCGCCCGCTTGAATGCCCTCGGCCTGCGCAACGTACTCGTCGCGATCCGGCGAACGCGCCGTGCGCCCACGATCGCGGGCATGCTGTTTGAACGGGGTCGGTTACCCGCCCCGTGATGATTGATCTTTCTCCATGCGGTTCGGTGCAAAAAGTATAACATGTATACGAATTCAGGACATCGGTAGTCCGCCCGCGCGATGAGGAAAGAACGTCTCCGACGGAGATGACGACGGCGACGAGCGAGCGGAAAAGCGAGTGAGGAGACAGAGGAAATCAGGGGCAAAATGGCCTGGAATAATTGGTGCGCATTCGTGCAGAGAATCGCTGCCAGAGCAGCGGAAATTCCCTTCTTTGGGTATAGGGTTTCGGATAGAGGTTTCGCGCCTACCCGAAACCCTATATCTCTTTTCTCTCTTTGGGGACCGCGCGTACTCGAGCACCGCCTGTATCCGATGCCGGCCGGCTCGCTGCACGGCGGTCCCGAACCCCGCAGGATGCCCGTCATCGACTTTCTCGTCGTGGGAAGTCAAAATGGGTCGGCGCGTGGGATTCGGACGATTCTCCGGTCATTCTGCTGCCCCCCGCTGCCCTTCCCTGGATCGTCCCGGCGACCTGCGCAACGAGTGATGATGGATCGCGCGAACCGAGGCCTTTCCTTTCTTGTTCACCGATCATCCCCGGAGTATCGATAGTGAGCTGTCAGGTCAAGACTGAGCCGTTCTGGTCGCCAGTCCGGGCGAAAGAGCGGTGGGCGGCGCTCAGGTGGCGTGACTGTCAACCGTATCGGACGGTACCAAACTGTCTCGCAGGACGGTGAAGAAATACCGGCTGCGATTCTCCAATCCGTTGCGCTGGCTGGTGACCTTGTAGGCGTCGATGACGTGCATGTAGAAGGTGTTGAAGTCGCACCCGCTGGCGACGATTAGGTTGACGGCCTGGGTGATATTCGAGGCGAGGTGTTCGCTATCCCCGAGCTTGCGGGTGTAGTCCTGCATCACGCCGACGACCGCCTCGTAGATTTCGGGCGACACATCCGGCATCTTTCGCGGTCTCCCCTGCGGCCGTTTGACCGGCGCAATGTCGGCGAGCTGGGGGGCGACACGTGCCATGATCGAGGCGAGATCTTCGACTTCGCGATGCGTCCCGGAGCGGATGCGGGGCACTGCCCTGTCATTCCCTTCGCCGATCCGTTGCGATGCAGAGTTATCCACAAAATCATCGTTTGACCGATTGGTCTTTCGAATATTCGAAAGAGATATCTCGTTAACAAGACTCTGGTTCTTGTTAGTGTCAAGTTGCACCGTGACGGTGCCGCTTGACACGGTGTCCGTGTCCGGTTTTCTTGACACGGTGGATTTCGGCCCTTGCTTCCGTCGCTCGGTCGTTCCTGACTCCCCCTCCCCGTCGAAGATGCCGAGGCTGGCTAACGGGAGCACGCGATAGCCATTGTGCGAGAAGCGGCCGTTGATCTTATGTTTCTCATTAGCGATGACGAGTACTGGCTGGCCCTGGAAGCGGAAGCGGGCGAGGCTGTTCACGCGTTCGCTGACCATTTGTCGGGAGCAGCCCATGGCGCGGGCGAGTTCGGTTTGGGACGGGAAACAGAATCCCGTGGCGTCCATGTACGTGGCGAGCACGCAGAGGGTCTTCCAGTCGCGATCCGAGATCGCAGCCAACAATCCGGACATGCGGGCCGCGACATAGAGCTTGAGAAAGAGGCGCTCCTGCCGCTCTCCGGTGAAGAGGTCGAACTCAGACTGCGACTCGATGGAGACGAGCCGCGCGGGCGCGGTCGGTGGTGGCGATGAAAACAGGTCGGCGTCGTTTTTTGGCATAGCATCCTCCACGGGCATTGACAGGTGCCGCGCGGCGCGCTACGCTCCTCGTACCACTGATGGCGTCAAGCGGGTCCGTAAGGCCTGTGCGATGCCCTCTTTTTTTCTCCCTTACAGCATAGCAACCGCGCCCCATGCCCTGTCAATCCGAATGTGGGAGGGCTCATACTGTGGGAGAGGGTGGATCGCTCGCATGTGTATGATATGTCCGAGATGGATGAGAGATGTGAGATAACGGACAGTTACGAGGCGTCCGAGGCCGGGATCTCCCTGAGGAGGTCCCGCACTTCCGGCAGGTGATCGAGGCCGTACTCGATAATCGTCTCGAGGAAGGCGGATTTCGAGACGGACTGGGGGAAAAGTTCGTGATTGAGCGCCTTATACGTGGTGTCAAGTTGCGCCGCGAGATCGGTGTCGAGGTAGAAGCTCTTGCGCTCACGGTTGCGGGTGCTCTCCGGCTTGCGCCCGACGGAATGGCTCTTGAAGCGCTGACTGAGCTTGGAGATGCGATCATCGGGCATTGCTGCCGTCTCCTTCCATCTGCCCGACGACGAAATCGGCGAGCTGGGTGTACATATGGATGATTTCGGCCTGCGTCCGATCGTCCGCGCCGGATGCGGGGGAGTAGGTGAAGATGGAATGCCCCTTCTCCCACGCGTTCTGCAAGAGAACGCGCTTGCGGAGCTCGAATGGGGTAAGAGTGGGGATCGAGGCGCGCAGCTCGCCGATGATGCGCTTGGCGATTGCGGAGTCCTGCACAAGGTTCGGCACCACCCCGATCACGCGGATGGTGATGCCCAAGCCCCGCTCGACCGACTCGATCTGATCGAAGAGGAGTTCGAGGGCGCGCACTGAGGTCGCCTCGGCCTGGATCGGCACGAGCACTTGCCGGGCTGCGTTCAGGGCATTGTCGGTGAGGTTGCCGAGATTGGGTGGGCAGTCTAGGAGGATATAGTCGTAGTCGCCCTCCAGTTGCGCCAGGATGGCGCGCAGCTTGTGCTCGCGGTTGCGTGTCATGTACAGTGTCTGCTCGGCGAGCATCATCTTGTAGGAAGCGGGGATGACCGCGAACTGCTCATGGGTGCTCGGATGGACGAGATCGCGCGCCTGCATCGGCTTGGTCGTGGTAAGGGCATCGTAAAGGGTGACGGTGCCCTCGAGATAGGCGTCCTCCATCCCCACGCCCTCGGTCGCGTGACCCTGGGGGTCGAGGTCGACCAAGAGGACGCGATAGCCCGATTTGGCAAGGGCGGCGGCGAGATTGATGGCGAGCGTCGTCTTGCCGACGCCGCCTTTCTGATTCGCGATTGCGATCATGTGTGTCATACGTTTCATGCGGATCGCCTCTCTCGGAGGACTCACACATATCCGATACAGCACACAGTGTACGTACAATCCTGATTCCTGTCAAGAGGGAAATGCATGTTGGGCCAATGGAGCAGATCGCACAGTCTTCTTTCGGGCCGACCAGTCTTCGATACAGCAGCGACAACGGTAGGGTCGAGCATCATCTCCTGGGGATACGAAACATATCCCATAAGCCCGCTCACATGGTGATCAGACCTGATACATGTCGGATATAGCGGACACAGAGGATATATCGGAGATAGCCGCCATCCATCAGGTCTGAGTAGAATCTTTCTCCTGTCCTACGACCGAACATGATGGCATTAAGGCGAGAAAGGGTACCCCCTACGATGACTCTCCGAACGTTCGCCCACGGTGTGAGAGCAGGCATGAAAGAGGGGAAGGAAGACGGTGGTTGTGCTTAAGGATGACCTCGACACGTTCTGCAAATACGTTGCCCTCCGCCCGCCCAATGTCGATCGGATCGTCGCGCAGCACATCGAGGATCGCCATCTCGAAGCGGCGATTCGCGGCGTCTATTACGTCGCTCGCTATCGTCACCAGCCCGACGACGGCGACGTGCTCACCGTGATCCTCGATCAGTATTGCGGTCGTGCCGATCCCGATGCCGAAACCAACGAGGAGGCCGAAGCGACCGCGCGCAGGATTGCTGAGGTGGATCAATCGGTGACCGCTGCGGTGGCGGAGGCGGGGGGCGAACTCCGTAAAGGGGCCGTGAAATACAGTGGTGAGATCGTGCCGCGCGGCGAGCGATAAAGGCAATGAACCACCCAAAGGAGCGCGACAATGCGTCAGCAAACCTACTCGCCCGATATCGGCGATCCCACCACCGGCGCGACGAATGCGGGTGGACGGTTGAGCCCCGTGCAGGAGCGGACGATCCGCGCCTGGGTCCGGCGTGAAACGCTGCCCCACTACCTCGGTCTCGGGTTTGTCTGCCTCCTGTTCGTGCTGCTCCTCCGCCACGCCACAATCGTGACGGCGATCTTCCGCGGCGATCCGTTCGGCAGCAAACCACTGCTCTTCGGGCACGCACTGCCCGTCTCGTATCTGGGATTGATGGCGGGGGCGATCTTGCTTGCCTGGTTGCTCGTCGGCCTGGGCGACCTGCAGCGCATCCTCTACACGCGCCATGCGCTGCTGCGTGGCACGATCCGGCAGGCCGATGGCGTCATCCTCTGGCACGGCAGCGAGCATCTCGCCCTGCTCTCCGGTGGCCCGACCCATCTTCCCACCTGGACACTGGACCGGGCAGTCACACTGTCACCCGGCGCGTACCGCTTCTTTTTCCTCCCATTCCGGTACACGGGCTGGGTCAGCTCTGACCGTGCCGAGGGGGGCTGGCTGCTCAGTGCCGCGCCGCAGACCACTGCGAGCAGTGCGGCTAGTTTCGCGGGGGCGCCGTCCGCGTCGGCCCCGTCGCCGTTCCTCCAGACGCTGGCGGCTGCCAATGGCTTCCATGCGGACGCGCTCGACGCCAACCGTGCCGGCCACCTGACTGAGGCTCAGACCCGGACGCTCGCACGCATCTTCCGCCACCGGCGCTGGCAACGGATGCTCATCGGACTTTTTCTCCTCCTCGGGAGTGCCGCTGCGTTCTCTACGGAGGGTGTGACATGGCACAATGGCTGGGCGATCGTCTTCGCGGCATGCGGTGCGCTCTTCGTGCTCTCTGCCGTCTGGCCGGGGCCACGCGCGAGCAGCCGGGATCTCACCGACAGCCGCGTGGTGACCGTGGAAGGCTGGGTGCGTCGGATCAGGGTGCGCGCCGACAACGAGGCACAGACCCAAGGGCCACCACACGACCTCTATTACTATCAGATCGCCGAGCAACGCTTCGCGGTGGCAGGAGTCGCCGCCTATGACGCACTCGATGAACGCCTGCCGTACCGCCTCTATTACCTGCCGCGCACCAAACAACTCGTCAATATCGAGCCGATCGCCCCGCCGTGGACACCGCCACCCGCCGAGCCGACGCTGTGGCCCGATGCGCAAGCGGCACCCGCCTTCCCCACTGCACCCGTCGCGCCGATCACCGCAGCCGAGGTGAGCGCCGCACTCGGCGAGCCGATGGAGATTGCCGACCTGCCAAGTGGCGCGAATACCATGCCGGGGATGGTCGCCACCCATTTCCAGAGCACGAGCGGCACGGCGCAGGTGATCGTCGGCATGCTCGTCGGCTGGCAGGAGAACCGGTTCTTCAGGCGCTTTCAGGAGGGCATTGCGCGGGGCGGTCAGCCCGTCCCCGGCCTGGGAGATGGCGCCTTTTTCGCGCCGCCTCTCCTGCTGGCACATCAGGGAAACGTCTCGGTCGCCGTGCTGGCGGTGAACCAGGCCTGGGGAGCAGACAGCGCACGATCACTCACCGCAGCCCGGCAGATCGCCGCCGCAGTGGTGAACCGCCTGGCGTAGTGACGGTCTGTGCGGGCCCAAAGTAAGCGAAGGTGTCACCAGGGGCAAAGTATCGCCGCGTGGCAGCCCTCGCATGACGCCAAAAGCGTCGGATGAAAGGGCTGCTGCCGCAAGGAGTTTGTTGCCAGCCTCAGATGCGGCGATGCTCATCCATTAAAAGTGCCGAGAATAGACCCTACAGCGTCACTTTGTTGCATCTCGCGTTACCCTTCTCTACCAAGTAAGGAGGGGAAATGGCAGCGTGCGAGATCAATGGGGTAGTTGATATCGAGCAATGGCCCGACGTTTTCACCGATCTCTATGAGCACATTGCCTGCCGCTTCGCTCGCATCGAAGTGCGGGAGCGGCTCGGGCGTTGCCTGGTTGGCTTGCTCGGCAGGGTCGAACGTAAGAACGGCTGGCAACTCGCCGAGGCGATCGGCGAGACACCCCGCCGTATGATGTGAGACACCGGCGTGCAGTGACGCTGGCAGGGTTCG
>CALBSO010000087.1 GCA_937968015.1 uncultured Thermomicrobia bacterium | reverse complement strand
CCGCAATACCCGCCTACTTACGGCGGCTATCCCCCACCGACACCGCCGCCACAATCCAATCGGGGATTGATTCTCGGCATTGGCGGGGCAATCCTCGCGGTCCTCGTGATCTTCGGCGGGATCTTCCTCGTCAAAGGGAGAGGGGGCACGACCGCAACCGCGACACCCGCACCGGCAGCCGCAGCAACGAACGTGAACTCGCTCATCGGCAATTTGATCAGCGGCAGAGGCCAGCAGGCCGGGGCAACCGCCACCGCGGCGCCGAATCAGCGTGTCGGGATGTCTCAAGCGGGTAACATCTTGAGTGGTATCGCCGCGACAGCGACCGCGCTGGCCGGCGGCGGCACGAGTGGCCCGACTCCCGTGCCAACCAGTCGCGGCGGGGCGACAGCGGCGGCTACCCAGGCGGGCGTAACGCCGACCGCCTTCACGGCGACCGTCCGGCCGCCGGCCACCACGGCAGCGGCGACACAAGCCACCACATCGGGGGGTCTGACTCCCTTCATTGATCCAGAAAACCTGGTCAAGCTCCAGTACCCGAGCAGTTGGACGCAGCAGACCCTCAATGCCAATGACGGCTTCAACGTACTCAAACTCAGCAACGCCGATAACACGGCCGGCCTCTATTTCGATATTGTCGAGCCGCAAGAAGGGACGCTCGACCAGGAAATCCAGGGCGACCGAGATAGCGACGCAAAGAATACGACGTTCACGATCACGGACGGCCCGACAACGGACACCAAAGTCGCCGGCCAGCCCGCGAAGACCTACACCTACACCTATGTACGCAAAGACAATACGTCGGCGACGCCAGGCACCGGCCAGGCATGGGAAGTGAACTATAATGGGCGGGAGTACTTCATCAGCGCGAGCCCGATCGGGACGCACAAGGCGGAGATTGATGCCATCATCGCCTCGATGACTTTCACGACGCCCCCCGCGACGGCGGGGCAACTGGCGACGTGGACGGACCCAAACGGGCTGGTGAAGTTGCAGTACCCCGCCACCTGGTCCGTGAGCCACGATGCCAGCGATCAGAGCAACGTGCTTGTGATGACAAGCCCGGATCGGCTCTATTTCTACATTGATATCATTGATCCGCAACCGGGGACCGTTGCTCAGGAGGCCCAGATGGCGCGGGATCGCCGGACGACGGACACGCGGTTCACCTTCACGCTCGCCCCCGTCAAGGATGTTAAGATCGGAGGGGAACCGGCGAAGGCATATACATACACGTATGCCCGCAAAGACGCGACAAACGGCAAGACGTACGATGGGGAAGACTGGGACGTCAATCACGGCGGCAAGCAGTTCGCCATTACTGCGGTTGTCATCGGCTCGCATCGCGCCGAGGTAGATGCAATCATCGCCTCGATTACGTTCACGAAGTGAGCCGGGGGCGAAACCGGGGCAAGTCATCCTGAGCGCCGATCTTCTCCGGCGATGGCAGTAGAGCGTCGCGCTGGAGAAGATCGGATCTCGGCGCCATTAAGCCCGTTACCGCCGGGGAAACAGAGAATCAGTCCCGACGAAAACCGCGCTACGTCGTCGGGAACGGCAACGCAATGGCATCCTTGTGTACGCGGGGTTTCGCGAAGCGATCGAGAGTGATTTCGTCCTCGGGCAGATCGCGCACCACGCCCTCCACGATCAGTTCGGCCATCTTCATGCCAAGCGCCGGGCCCCACATCATGCCGTGTCCGCCGGCGGCGAGAACGTAAAAGCCCGGCAGCGGCTGGTCAATGATCGGCAGGTGATCCGGCGTGTAATCAATCGAACCTGCCCACGACCGCGAGACGCGCTGCGCCGCGAGCGCGGGAAAGACCGATTCCCACGCCGGGCGCATCTGCGCGAAATAGTCCCAGTCGAAATCGAGTTGGTAGCGGTCGGAAGGGTCCGCGCGCTCGTATGGGTTACTGAGGCCGAGCAGCGCGCCCTGTTCTTCCGGACGCACGTAGATGCCCTTCGCCAATGCGAAGAACATCGGGAACGGCGGCACATCCGGGTACGTGACGACGAGATGCCGCGCCGCGGAAACCGGTACCTCGACGCCGACCATCGCGCCGATTCTCCGCGCGCCGCGTGGCCCACCGGCATCGAGCACGCGGTCAGACGTGAACGTGCCGCGCGTCGTCCGCACGGTGAAGGCGCTGCCACTCCGCTCAATCGCTTCGACCGTGCATTGCTCGAAAATGTCAATCGTTGGCTGCCGCGCCGCCGCGAAGGTGATGTTGCGCGCGACAATCGGCGGATGGACATAGCCGTCGTTCGCGGTGTATGTCGCGCCGAGCAGATTTTCCCAATCGAGGCCGGGGAACCGCTTGCGGCCTTCAGCGGCGTCCACCCACTCGTTTTCCATCCCGCAGGCACGCCGCAACGTGACGAGATCAAGGAAGGCGGCTTTCTCCTCTTCGCTCTCTGCCAGTACGTAGTACCCGGTCTCGGTGAAGCCGCTATCCAACCCCAGTTCCGCGCCGAGGCTGATGTAGCGTTCGCGGGACCAGATGCCGAGTTTGATCGCCGTTTCGGAGCCACCCTGCTGCCGCACGACGCCCGCCGACCGCGTCGTCGCACCGAATCCCGCCCACGTCCGCTCGCAGACCGCGATCCTGCCAAAGCCCCGCTGGGCCAACTGGTGCGCCGTCCAGAGCCCCAGATTGCCCGCGCCGATGATGATAAGGTCGTACGTTGCCATGTACCTACCCCCTGCCCCTCCCGAAAAGGAGGGGGAACCCGCTTCGTGCATCGCGCCTTACCATCATGGGTGGGCCTTCCCTTGTCTCGCTCCCCTTCCCGAAAAGGAAGGGGATTGGGGGGTTAGGTTGTTTCCAGTTGCGCCAGCACGAAATCGTTGAAGCGGCGGATATGTCGCTCGGTTGGGACGAAGAGGCCGCCGTTGGTGTAGACCTTCGAGCGGACGCCGTGCTGTGCCAGTTCGCAGACTTCCCAGTCCTGCCGATTGACGAGGTCGAAGACCTCGACGACATCCATCGGGTCGAAATCGGGCGCCGCAATCGCATCCGGATGGAAGACCCAGTCACAGATGATCCGGGTTTCGTCCGGCCCTTGCGGCCAGAGCGTATGGAGAATCGCGTGGTCCGGGAGCAGACTGATAAAGACGTTCGGGAGCAGCACGACACCGTAATACTTGCGCTGGTCTGCCGGTGGCAGATCGGGCAGTGGCGGGCGGCTCGCCTTGCCGGAGAAGGTGAACCCTTCGATGCCCTCGGCGAATTCCGTCCCGATCCCCGACTGATACGCCACGCCACGCCGGAAGCCGGGGAGCAGGTCGCACAACTCAGGATGCATCGGGCCGCAGTGATAGCATTCCAGAAAATTCTCGATGGTCAGTTTCCAGTTCGCATGCACTGTGTATTCAATCATTTTCGCGGCGCGCAAGTCTTCCAGATGGTAACGGGCGAAGGTCTCTTCCTCCCCGAAACGATCCAAGACTGCCACACGGGTCTGCGAAGCGAGCGGCGGCGGATCGTCCGCGAGGTTCACCCACACCAACCCCGCCCACATATCGAGCGCGACGGGAATCAGGCCATGACTATCGCGGTCGAAACTCTCCATCTCCATGATATTCGGCGCACCGAGCAGCGTGCCATCGAGCGCGTAGGTCCAGGCGTGGTAGGGGCATTGGATCGCATTGCGCGCCTGGCCGTGCGCTGCCGTACAGAGCCGGGCTCCTCGATGGCGGCAGACATTCAGGAACGCCCGTAGTATGTCGTCGCGCCCGCGCAGCAGCACCACATTCTCATTGGCGAGATCAAACGTCCGATACATGCCCGGCTCCGGCAGTTCCTCCGCACGGCCAACGCAGACCCATATGCGCGAGAAGATGCGCTCCTGCTCCGCCGCGTAGATCGCGGGATCGTAGTAGTACCGACCAGGCAGCGTGCGAAGAAACGTCGTGTCGGCATCGAGTGTCACTGCCATCGGTGGGACTCCTCTCATGATGTTCCGCGCTGTTTTTTCTTCACGCCAAGTCTCCGTGTTGACAGCCTGCTCGTCAAGCAATGAGTACCGTCTGCATGTGTATCACTTGGCACTGACGCGCATTTCTGAAGGCGACACTCGGCACGGATGACAATGGACCCCGGCGCGTCCTTCATCCGTCGCTTGGGCGACGAATGAACCTCACTCCCCAATCCCCTCTCCATTCGTGGGCGAATGGAGAGAGGGAGGAATACGGGGCTCGGGCTGATGCGCTCGGAGTCGCCCGATGACGAAATAGGCAACGACACCGAGGACGATGACGGCGATGGTGACGGGCAGATACCACTGGCCGAGCCGCCCGCGCACGTGATCCCACTGGCTGCCCGCGAGATACCCGCATGCGGCGAGAAAGGTGGACCAGATCAATGCTCCACCGAAGGTCGCTAGGGTGAACGGCACGATGGGCACTCGCGCCGCGCCCGCCGGCAAGGTGATGATCGTCCGCGAGATAGGCAGCAAGCGGGCAAAAAATGCTGCCCATGCCCCCCACCGCGCGAACCAGGCATCGGAGCGGGCGAGGGCGCGCTCCGCCGCAGGGAAGCGCCAACGCAGCCGCGTGAGAAGCGCCCGCCCACCAATCGCCATTACCGTATAGGCGACAAGCGCGCCAATCACCCACCCGACCGCCCCGACCAACCCGGCGAAGAGGATCAGCGCCTTCGGTTTGCCGACCGATTCGATCAGCAGCCACCCGGCCAGCGGCATAGTAATCTCATTCGGGACCGGCATTGTCGCCCCTTGCAACACCATCAGAAAGAGGACCCCCCACCAGCCGTAGCGGGTGACGAGGTCCTGAATCGCGTGCAAATCGAGGCCAAACGCAGCCAATGAAGCAATGAGCGATTCGTATTCGGTACTCATTGCTCAACCCTCATTGCTCATTGGCTGCTTAGACGCGGCGGTCGCGCGGGATTTCGCCGTCAAGGACGTCCGGACGCGGCGGTTCGGATTGTTCCTGGAGGACATATGCGTAGAGCGCGGCTGCAATAATCGCGCCGAGGATTGGAGCGACCCACCAGAGCCACCAGTTTGCCCAGGAGTTGCCGATGAGCGCCGGCCCAAAATGCCGGGCTGGGTTCATCGCCGCGCCACTCGCACCGCCACCGATGAAGATGTCCATTGTGATCGTCAGGCCAATCGCGAGCGCCGCGATGGCGCGCGGGCCACGCTCGTCCACGGCGGTGCCATAGACAACGAACATCAGGAAGAACGTCATAATCACTTCCGCGACGAACGCGCCGCCCGTGCCGAAGCCCGGCCCCACCGCCGGGACACCGAGGCTGACCTTGTCAATCGCCGCGCTCGGAAAGACCGCTTTCAAGCAGAGGGCCGCAGCCGTCGCGCCGAGCAACTGCACGACGATGTAGGGGATCACCAGCCCCAGCGAGAGTTTGCGCGCGATAGCGAGGCCGATCGTCAGCGCCGGATTGTAGACGCCACCGGAGATATGGCCCGCCGCCGCGACAAGCAAACCAATCGCGAGGCCATGCGCCAGGGCAATGGCGACGAGATTGCCGCCCGCCGTCGCAATGATCGCGCCTGCCCCCACGAAGACCAATGCGAATGGGCCGATAAACTCGACAATGAGCGCGCGGATGATATTCTGTCTCTGCTGATCCTTCACCGCAATCCCTCCCACCCTACACCGGCTATACGACCGAATTCACCGTCCGTACACTAGTTTAGCAGCCGCTAACGCACCACGCTAGGGGGCGAACCGATTGAACCGCAAAGAACGCAAAGAAGGGGATATGGATAATTTTTCTTCCCTCTTTGCGGCGCTCCTCGATTTCATTCCGCGATGCCGCACCAGCGCAGGATCGTGAGGGCGTCCACGCGCATCGCCTGGCGAATCTCTTCTTCCAGGACGAACTCGTCGGTGTAATGGGCGAGGGCGACATCGCCCGGCCCGAACAGCACGGCGGGAACGTGGGCGATCTCGGTGAAGAAACGCATATCGGAGCCCCACGCGACGCCTTCCACACCCGGCTCGCGCCCCATCGTGTCCACAAACGCGTCGTGGAGTGTCCGAACAAGCGGGTGATCCGCCGCGATCTCCGCCGTACCGAACTGCGCGCCGTACCACTCTAATGTCGGCGGATGTTCGCGGAGCCATGGGTCGTTCTGGGCAGCGTCGGTCAGGGTGCGCGCAAAACTGGCGCGTACCGCTTCCATATCTTCGCCAGGGAGGATACCGAACCGCCCCTCCGCTACCAGCGTCTCCGGCACGGAGGAGGGCCAGTTGCCCGCTTCGAGCCGCCCGACGTTGAAGGGGAATTTGTTCGGCAGGTGGCGATAGAGCGGGTGATGGACCGTCCGGTTCCGTTCCGCTTCGAGGGTGAGGAGTGCCGCGTGGAGCGGATACCAGTGTTCGAGTGCGCTCTCGCCCTCGTAGCGGAGCGCGGCGTGCGCCGACCGGCCATGCACGGTAATGCGGAACATCAGGCAGCCGCCTCCGGCGGGCGTAATATTCAGCCGTGTTGGTTCCGCGATCAGGACGCCGTCCGCGACGTGCCCACGCAGGACCGCCGCAAGCGTACCCGCACCGCCGCTCTCCTCCGCGATCACCGATTGCACCATCACGTCGCCCTTGAGCCGGACGCCCGCCGCCCGGATCGCCCGGATCGCGCCGATACCGGCGATCAGCCCACCCTTCATGTCGGTCGAACCGCGACCGTAGATACGACCCTCTGCCCGCGTCGCGCTGAAGGGTGGATACGTCCAGATCGTTTCATCGCCCGCGGGTACCACGTCAATATGCCCGTTGATGGCGAACGACCGGCCGTCGCCCGTGCCTTTGAGGATGCCAACGACGTTCGGGCGACCGGTGAAAGGCGGCTCCTCGGTGACATATTCTGGATAACCGGCGTCGCGGAAGTCCTCATGTCGTGGCTCCCACATGTCCACGTCCATGCCCGTCGCACGGAGCATTTCCGCCATCAGGTCCTGCACGCGCCCTTCGTGCCCGGTAATGCTCGGGCACTGCACGGCTGCCTGAATGCGGGCAACCGTCGGTTCGAATTCGGCCTCTACGGCGTCAAGAACACGTCGCTCGATATCAGGCAGCACTGCTCCTCCTTCAGATCGCACCGGGCGTCTCACAATGGAGGCGGAAGCATCCCTGCTTCCGCCTTCTCTTCCGTTCGTATTCCCCGCGCGGAGCCGGGAATCATCACCCCACGTCGCGGCGATTACGCATGCGCCACGTCATTGAGGGGATTGCCGTTGGCGTCAGTCTCGACGTATTTACCAGTGGTGGGATCAAACGTATAGTGGTAGATGTTGCCGTCGTAGCCCGCGACGACGAGCACGCCGTTGGGCAGCTGATCAATGATCGGGCCTGTCGCCGTATATCCCAGCCTATTGCAAGCAAAAGTGGCGCACGTCGGTACGACGCAACCATTAGCGTTGCAGACAAAGGTGCCGCCACACGTCGGATCGGTGCAGAAGTTGGCGCCGTTAGTGACCGGATTGACCGCCGTCACGTTGTTGATGAAGCCAGGGCTTGACACGACGATGACGTTGGAGTTTGGGTCCTGCCCGGCGAGCGGTGTGACCAACCCGCTCGCCGTGACCGGCGACGCCAGGGCGAGCATAATGATCGTAAAGAGCGTGCCAATGACACCGGCCGCAAACCAACGACCTACACGATTATTCCTCATAGATTCCTCCTACCGGTGTGACCGAACGCCCACGCAAATTCGCGGATCATTCTCTAGTATAAACGAAGGAACAAGGTTTGCGGTTGCACAAATGCAAAAAAAGTGTTGCATCTTTGCCATCTCCCCGATGAGGTTGAGGGAAGATGCGCGGGCGCCTCGCTACGAGAGTCGTCGTGTCCGGCCAAAGGCGGCGTCGCGCACACGCCCGAGCGGGCCGGACGCGGCGGCGGTCACTTTCCGGGCCGCGAATGTCGTCTCGACAGGGCGATGGTCCGCGTGGGCAGCGAAAGGAGAATCCGGTCCGACCGTCTGGAAGAGTTCTTCCGCGATGACCGCCTTTTCCGGTTCCGCGATCACATGGCGGATGAACTCGCCCACGGCGGGGTTGTAACGTGGCAGCGAATCGTAGTCGTCGAGGAGCGATTCGAAGAGGACATACTTGCGATCGCCGATCCAGCCGCGCACGATCTGCATGAAGGGAAGCAAGAGGACGAGGCAACCAAATCCGAGCGATTGATAGATCGTTGTGGCGCGCGGCAAGGCGCCGCCGACGAGGATGGCCCCGACCGTCACCATGCCGACCCAGAGAAAGAAGCGGCGCGGCGCGACCGCCCACGTCCGTCGCCGCATCAAGGGAGCGAGGCGGAGATCGTACCGCGCGAGGGCGAGCATGCGGTATTCGCCCGGCGCTTCCTCCTCCGGCAGGACGAGTGCGAGCCGCGACCACGGCGGGTAGTAGACGCGCGCCAGCATCACCGCGATGAAGAGCAGCCATTCGGCGGTCAGGAGCGCCGGTTGGCGCAAGGCAATCGGCAGCGTACCGAGAAACGCGACGACAATCGCGGCGATGGTGAGCGGGATATTCCCACGCACGCTCGCGCGGAAAAACCAACCGAGCGCCGCACGGGGCTTTGGGATGCGATACTCCTGGCCACGTTCGGTGAAGGTAACGGAGTAGGTTGCCGCCAGCAACCGACCGAGATCCTTCAGCGCTCCGGCGTTTCGTTCCCAGCCGGGGGGCAGCGCCTCGTGTGCGATCAGCCCCGCGATCCGGCGGCGCACGGTCACGCTCTCCGGCGCGTCGCCGTACACCGGCGGCTCACCGAGCGGCAGGACGAGGAGGGGCGCGGCGCTCTGGGCGTCGTGATAGACAGCGAGCGTCGGTACGGTACGTGGTGGCGCGACGGTTGTGGCCATGCGGGGCGCGGTCCTTCCCACGAAAAAGCGTGACCCGCGTTCGGCCACGCTCCTATTCTACCGCGCGGTCCGCGTCACGTCAGGCTCACGCGTGTACTTCGGAACCGTCCACACCAACAAATGTCACACGATCGAGCACATCATCGAGTCGTGCCGGATCGCGGATCACCCGCATCGCGCTCATTTTCGTCTCGACGGGCATCTGCAGGGTGTACTGTGTGCCGTGGACATTGACAGACGTAGGCAGCGTGCCAGTCTCTTCCGCTTTCATCGCGACTTCCTGCTTGAGGTCCTCGAATGTTGCAGTTGCCATCGTGTCGCCTCCTTTGCCGTGAACACTGTATGTCACATCGGCGAGCATGCAGAGCGCGTGCCACGGAAAGTATGGATGTACGAGAAACGTAGTGAACGCGAATGATGGCTATTCCCGCGTGCGTAGAAAGGCTACGCCCGTCCACTCGAATACATCAGCGATCTGACGTGCCTTCCATGCGGACATAGGCGGGAGGTCGTCGGGGCCGAACCAGCCAATTTCGGCGATTTCTTCCGGCTGGAGCGCCAGCGTACCGCCGGTGACGATGCCGTGGAAGATGAAAACAAGCAGGCGGCGGGGCCGGTTGAAGTAAACGCCAATCAGCCCGCTCGGCTCGACAGTCAGTCCGATCTCCTCCTTCGCCTCGCGGGTCGCCGTCTCTTCGGGGGATTCGCCCGGTTCCGCGCCACCGCCGACGAAATCCCAGAGCCGATCGCCATACGCCTGATGAACGAGCAGGAGCCGCCCGGTCTCATCACGCAACGCGAATCCGGCCGCCATCGCGTAGGATGCGCTCACTGCGTTCCTCGATCAGAATTCGTCGCGAGTAACGCGTCAATCGCGGCCGTCGTCGGGATGCCGTGCGGGCCGGGGGCCGTGATGCTGAGGGAGGCAGCCGCGCACGCGATGCGTGCCGCAATGTTCGGGCGCTCGCCACGCGCCAGCCCAACGGCCCACGCCGCCGCGAAGACATCGCCCGCCCCCGTTTCGTCGCGCACCGCGATGGGAAACGTCGCGACGCGGGTCGTCGCATCGCCCCGAAGGATATCCACACCCAGCGGCCCGTAGGTGATCGCGCCAAGGCCGTGCCGCGCCACATGACGGACGGCACGCTCCGCTGCGTCGCGTTCCTCGACGGAAATGACCATCGCGCTGAGGCGGTCGAGCAGGAGCGGCGGCAAGGCGAGCGTGTCGTGCCGAACCGGTGAGGGAAGCGTGCCCCAACGGCGCAGCCAACCTTGTGGCGTCGCGATTCTCCAGGCCCCGTCCCGATCCGCACCGAGCGCTTCCGCCCACTCGTCCGGCGGCAGTTCGTCCGCAATTGGGCCGAGGTGAACGATGGGCGCACGCCGCCACGCGGACGGCAACGCATCGGGGGGGATTGGCCCCGCCCACGCGTGGAGCGTCTGCTTTCTTCCGGTAGGCGTCGGGATATTTTCAAAGGTTGTCGTCGCGGCCGTCGGCAGGACGTGAATGGCGAACGACTCCTCGAAGGGCGCGAGGGCGGCGGCGACAGCCACCGGATCACCGGCGGTCAGGATACCGACAGACATTCCCATGCGGGCGGCCGTGAGCGCGCTGTAGAGGACCGTTCCACCGGGCAGGAACGATCCGTCCGGCTGCACATCGAGCGCGCAATGCCCAACAACGACATAGTCCGGCGTCATCGGCGCGCCCACAGGGGAACGAGTCAAACCGCCAGGATGCCAAGGAAAGAAGAGGAGAAAGAGAACGTGTACATTTCTTCGTATCCTCTTTTCCTTCTCGGCGTCCCTGCGGGCGCCCTTTGGGCAGCATGGGCAGTATTGGCGATTCAGATTCCCGGTCAGCGTGGATAGATGACGACCTTGCGGGCCTCGCCCTCGCCCTGGCTCTCGGTGTAGACAGCCGGGTGATCGCGCAGCGCGAGGTGAATGACGCGGCGCTCGTTCGGCGGCATTGCTTCGAGCGGCAGCGGGCGATGACTCTGCGCGACGCGCTCCGCCATCCGATCCGCCAGCCCGAGGAGCGCTTCCTCGCGCCGCCGCTTGTAGCCGCCGACATCCACAACGACGCGATTAAAGCCGCCGACCCGCTTGTTGACGAGCAGCGTGACGAGGTACTGGAACTGCTGGAGCGTATCGCCACGCCGCCCGATGAGGACGCCGAGGTCGGGGCCGACGATGTCCACACCGACGGTCGGCGGCTCACCCGGCTCCATCTCAATCGGCGGGTCGAGGGGATGCACGGCGGCTTGCAGGCCCATCAAGTCCACGAGGTCTTCAGTGATCTCCTGCGCGACGGCGAGGAGTGCGGCATTATCTTCGATGTTGCCCCGACCGTCTTCGACTTCCTCCGGTTCGCGGCGGTTACCGGGTGGCGCGACATCGCCGCGAACATTGCCGGGCGGCGGAGCATCGGTGCGGACATTGCCGGAAACGGTACCCGTCGGCAGCGGGATGACGCGCACGAGCGCCTCGTCCACATCGTGGATCGTTGGGTCCTCAAGGACTTCGATCTCAACCTGATTGTAATTGAGATTCAACTGCTGCAAGGCGAGGCGCACGGCCTCATCCACCGAACTCGCGGCGATCTCAACGGCGCGCTGCGCGGGCTGTTCCCCATTGTCCCGACCGAGTGAGCGACCCCTTCGACCCATAGGTTGCCGTCCTTGCATGAACTAACTCCCTCCGCTACCCGTTTGCTCGCCGATCGAATCGGGCGCGGGCCGGACCGTTTTACTCTTTCGGGGGGCGGGGGGCGGCATCTTGCTCGATGCGTCCGATGTGCCGATCGCTTTGGCACTCGAACGCGACTGCGCGCCCTTGTTCCGTACACCGGGCCGGGTCGTGCCATTTGCCCCATTCCCACCGTCCGCCTTCGCACGCTGCGGCGGTGTTGAGGGACGGTTCCCGCTAATGTTGATCGTCGAACCTCTCAACGGCCGACCATCCGGCCCAAGCCGCTGCGGCTTCACCACGGTACCGCTCGTGTCACCCTTATCGCTCTTGTCAGGCTCCGCGGACGCCTTCTGTGTCTGTTGCACCGCCATGCTCTGCTGCATGAACTGCTGCAAGCGCGATGGCTTCTTGTTCGTCACCGGCTTAAGCACCCGCGCCTTTTCCTCCTTCACCGGGAGAAAAGGGAAAATGTCAGAGAGCGACCCCCACCCGGTGATGAAGTACTGCTGCACCGCGCTGAAGATCGCCTGCACCGCCCAGTACAGCACCATCGCGGAGAGGAAGCTCCAGCCGAAGACGAGCACGAGCGCGGTCGAGGCGGAGATCAGCGTGCTCTGCAATTTCGTCTGCTGGTCCTGCTGCGCGCGCTTGGCGGCATTCGGCAGGGACATGCGCGTCTGGATCACCTGGAAGATAAAGGCTAGGAAGACGAGGATGCGGAAGGGATCAACCTTGTGCCCGTTGGCCGCGACCGCGCCGATGTTCTTCGTGAGATCCGCCACCCACAGAAAGGCATGTCCGCCCGCCTGATCTTGCGATACCAGGCGCATCGCCTGATAGACGACGAGGAAAATCGGCAATTGAATCAGGACCGGCAGACACCCGGCGAGCGGGTTGATGCCATATTCCTGATAGACGCGCATCTGCTCCTGGGCGAACGCTGCCTTGTCGTCTTTGTACTTCTTCTGCAGGTCCTTGATGATCGGCGCGACATCCTGCATCGCTTTTGAGGACTTGATGGATTTGAAGGTCAGCGGGGCGAGCAGGAGTTTGATCAAAATGGTAAAGAGAATGATCGTCACGCCGAGGTTTCCACCGGTATGATCGCGCAAGAAGCGGATGAAATCCGCCACGCCGGTGATCGCGGGGCCGATAAGCGGTAAGTGGGTCACTGTAAGCCCTCCGTCAGGGAATGCCCCGGCGCATGCGGCGTGAGGGCGGTGGTAAAGGACTGGGGACTGGGGACTGAGGACCGAGGGCGATCCCCGTTCCTCTCGCCTTCAGGCTCTAACGTCTGGGGTCTCGCTTCTGGTTTCTCGCTCCCGGCCGCTGCCGACCGCGTCAAATCAGGCACCGGATCGTAGCCGTGGCCGCCCCATGGATTGCAGCGCATGACACGCCACGCGGCCATGACGCCGCCCCGGACGACGCCATAACGCGCGATCGCCTCGTACCCGTACTCGGAGCACGACGGAACGAAGCGGCACGACGGCGGCACGACCCGCGAGATTGTTCGCTGATAGAGGCGAATGGCGCAAAGCGCGAGCCATTTCATGCCGATTGCGCCTCCTCCGTGAGGAGTGGGGCAGTGGGCAGGAGCAATTTCGCGCGGCGCAACAGCGTGCGGACAACCTCGCACACGTCGGCGTAGGTATGCCCGACGATGGGAGGGCGCGCGATCAAGACGACATCGTACCCGGAAACCAGCGGCCCCACCTCTTTCGGCGTCGTGCGCACCGCCTCGCGCAAGAGTCGCTTGACGCGATTCCGGATGACCGCGCTGCCCAATCGCTTCGAGACGGAGAATCCGTACCGGTTGTGCGGCAAATCGTTCGGCAGCGCGCATAAGATGGCGAACGGGTGCGCCCAGGATCTGCCCTGTTTGCGAACGCGGCGAAAATCGGCGTCATACGTGAGGCGGAGGGCGCGTTCCATTGCGGTGCCGATGCTCCTCGCGCTATTTCTCGCGCACGACCTTATAGGAACGCTTGCCAATGACCAGTTCGCCTACTGCCAATTTCGCCCGCTCCTTGCGACGGCGCGCCGAGAGGACCCGTCGCCCATCCTTTGTTGCCATGCGCGCGCGAAACCCATGCACGCGCAGACGCGGGATGCGCTTTGGTTGCCATGTCCGCTTGACCACCTGATTTCCTCCCAATGATGACGGACGCGCCGCCGCTACGTAGTACGACGTAAGCGCGCGGGCGCGGGTAACGCGATGCAGAATCGAACCCGCTTCCTCGGGGAAACGAGCCACGTAAGTATAGGTTGCTCCCCGGCAGGTGTCAACGAGCAGATAGCAGCCAGCGGAGAGCGGGAAATGAGGGCGGAAGGCCGCTGCGCCTAATACGCCGGATCGGGGTCTTCAAGGACGGGGAAGCGTCGCCCCATACCCGGCGTCGCTACTTCGAAGACGATATTGTTCGGGTCAGAGAAGAAGAAGGAGCGTGACGGCCCGCGCTCGATGATTTCGGAAAGATTGTTGACGCCCTTCTCACCGAAGCGCCGGTACCATGCATCGAACGCCGCGTCATCCTCGACATGGAAGCAGATGTGATCGAGCGCGCGACCGGTGCTCGGTAACGTCGCCTCCTTGTGCCCAGGCAGGGCGGCATCCGGGAACTCGAAGAAGGCGAACACCGTGTTCGGCGCGACCGTGATGAAGTAGTGCCGCTCGTTGCCCGGTCGGTCGAGGCGGTGACCCATCGCGACGGCGGCACCGAGCACCTCGCGATAGAAGGCGACGGTCTTTTTCATGTCGTTGGTGACCAAGGCGACGTGAT
>CALBSO010000086.1 GCA_937968015.1 uncultured Thermomicrobia bacterium | reverse complement strand
GAGTGTATCGAGTATTCAGTCATGCTTCACCGCGATTGCGGAAGACCCGGTATGTCTTGGCTAAGCGTGCACCGACGAGCCTCATCAAGAGCCAGTGGGAATCCCCGAAGGGATTGCATCGAAGGAGGACTCCCTTGAACACCGACACGCGTAAGAAAACCAAGGATCCCACGTCCAGGGCAAAGGCGGCCTCAGCGGAGGCATCGACCTCACGGCCAGTCACGGCGACTGTGAGGAGGGCCGGCCAATCCGGACGGCGCCCGACCAAATCGCACGCCAAGCGCATTCGCGTGCGCAGCCTGATGACGACCGCCGTGGTCGTCGTAGGGGCGATCGCCGTGCTGGCTCTGGTCTTCGTCCTCAGCAATCAGCAAGGATCGTCTTCGAACGGTCAGGGGGGGAAATACCCGTACCAGGTCGGGCAGCCGGGCCCCGGCGAGCAGGCGCCGGCGGTCAAGTTGCCCTCCACCGATGGGAGCACATTCGACCTCTCCTCCTTGCGCGGCCAGACCGTCCTGCTCTACTTCCAGGAGGGGGTCGGATGCCAGCCATGCTGGGACCAGATGAAGGACATTCAGGCGAAGCGCGGCGAGTTTCAGGGGCTCGCGATTGACCAGATCGTGACCATCACGGGAGACCCACTCGGCGCGCTGAAGGAGAAAGTAGCGAACGAGAAAATTACCCTCCCAGTGCTGTCGGACTCCGGCCTCGCGGTCTCGAGGACGTACCATGCGAACCAGTACGGGATGATGGGGGCCGGGGCCGATGGCCATACGTTCATCCTCGTCGGCAAGGATGGGGCGATCAAGTGGCGCGCGGATTACGGTGGCCCGCCGAAATACACCATGTACGTGCCCGTACCCGACCTCATGGCGGATCTCCGCAACGGCATCGCGGGCGGGTCCCGGTAGCCGATGGATATTGTGTTGCTGACGCAAGCGAACTGCGCCTTCTGCGACCAGGCAAAAGAGATCCTCGCGCGCCTCGCTGCCGAGTATCCGCTGCGAGTGACAACCCTCGATGTCAATTCGCCGGAAGGACAAGCGCTCGCCATGCGAGGCGGTGTACTCTTCCCCCCAGGTATCTTCATCGACGGTGCGGCCTTCTCCTATGGTCGCCCATCGGAGCGGAAACTCCGGCGCGAACTCGAAAGAAAGGTTCCCTCGGCGCGCGAGACGTGATAACCGCTCTGCGGTATCTGGCCCGAGTATCGGTACGGGTCGCGGTTGTCGCTGGTACAAAGGGCGCCGAACGTAAAGGAGAGTAGGGTTGCTCGTTACACACAGGCCCGACACATTGGACCGCTTCGTCGCGGACATCGCAACCTTGCGCGAGCGGACCGATGATCCGCATGTCCTCGCGGCCGCAATCGCGGACCGACTTTGCCCCCTCGTGCGGGATCCGGACTGGCTCGATGAAGAGCATCGGCAACCATGGGACGACCGTTACCGCCAGCATGTACTCTACGTCGAGCCCGACGGCGGTTTCAGCGTTGTATCGCTGGTGTGGAAGCCCGGACAGAGGACACCGATCCACGATCACGTTTCCTGGTGTGTTGTCGGTGTCTATCAGGGAAAAGAGCGCGAAACCCGCTACACGCTCCATCAGGACGTGGACGGACAATTCCTCATCCCGACGCGCTGTGAGATGGCAACGCCGGGCGAGACCGTGGCGCTCGTCCCGCCCGATGAGGACATCCACGAAGTCGCTTGCGTCGGTGATGATCTGGCAATCTCCATCCACGTCTATGGCGCGGACATCGCGATGCTCGGAACGAGCATCAATCACCGCTTCGACGACCTCCCAATCCGCGCGGACGCGGGAGGGGCCCGAGAAGTGCGTTGGCGTGAGATGCGTCTCTAACCCAGACGTATCCTGGAGTCGGCCGCGCGTTTTGGCGTTCCGAAAGCCGTCGCGCGGCATGTGATGTGCTACACTGGATGGTATGGACACGCACGCAACGCTCCGTAGTCGAGACAGAGGCACTCCACAGGGCAGGGGATGGCGGTTTATCGTTCCCGCTATTGCGCTGCTCATCCTCGCGCATCAGGTCTTGCTGGCAACGCCGTTGCACGCCTCCATAATCCCGGGGGCTCCCGCGAGTGAACAGACGATTCCGGGTAGCTCATGCGTCATCACATGTCTCCCGACGGTCGCCCGCGTCTGTGAAGCGGGGCAGGTCTGCGCGACGGTGCAAGCGGTGTTCAACCGCCTGCCATTCATGCCGCTGATGATTCTGGCACTCCTCGTCCTCGCGACATTAGCGCCCCGCGTCCACTTCTCCCCCGTATCGCCGTATGGGGCGCTCTGGCCGCCCCAACGCCGACGTGCCCTGCTGCAAATCTTCCTGATCTGATCCTCGTCACCCCTCACCTTGCCCGACCGCATACGTGCGGCCGGCGTGTGCCGTTGCGTCCCATAGGGAGCGACGAAGATGACAGAGGATCACGATATGGCGAAGGCTGTTCCATGTCAGTTCCCGCGATGTAACAACCACAAAGCATCGCCCGCTTCCCGAAAGGTCTTCGGATCGTCGAATGTTCTTGGCATTAATGGAGGTTACTGAAATGAAGCATTTCGGCATGTGCATGAACTGGAAGGTCGTGGCCGGGCTCGCAGTTGTCGGGCTCGGCGTCTGGATCGTCGCCCCCAATCTGATCGCGGCGGCGGTGCCGCTCCTGCTGCTGGCGATCTGCCCGCTCTCGATGATCTTCATGATGAAGGGCATGGGGAGCATGGGCGGGAATCAATCTGCCACCCAATCTGAACAGGTGAGCCAGCCGGTGCCAGTCACGGGCACGCGCGACGAGCAACTCGCCCAACTCAAGGAGCAGCACGCGGCCATCGCCCGCGAGATCGCCCAACTGGACGCCGCGAATGGACGACTCGCACCGACGGACCTCGTCACGGCGGCTGATCGCCGGATCAGCGTAAATTGAGGGAGGGGGGGCCGCCCCTCCCAGGGAATTGACGTGGTTACGTTGCTCACCATCGGCCTTCATGAAACGCCGCTTATTGCATTTCCCGCATTGACGCGGTTCGTCGGGTGAACGGAACGGTGGCTTATGGCGAGTGTGGCGGGCAGTATCTGCCAGCCACGATAGCGGCGCTCACGTTCGAGCAGAACGGAGCATTGCACGGTGTGCGCAGCAACGACACGACGGAAGGGAAACGAACCCATGGGACAGACCACACGCTCGATACGCCCCGCGCTGGCGGCACTCGCCCTTGTCGCGCTCCTCTCGACGGCGACGATCGTCGCCGTGAGCGCACGCGACCAGACGAATGGCCCGCTCAACCCCTCGGCCTCCCCGCCGACCAATCCCCCAACCCCTCGGGGCATGATGGGCAACGGGATCCGCGGGATGATGGGCGGCGGGATGAGTGGCGGCATGATGGGGCGTACCAACCTCAGCGATCCCTATGACCTGCGCTTCCTCGATGAGATGATTGTCCATCACGAGATGGCGATCGGCATGGTGCGGATGATGATCAGCCAATCGAATCATTCCGAACTGCGCGGCCTCGGCCAGCGGATCATCACCGGACAGCAGCAGCAGATCGATCAGATGACCGCGTGGCGGCAGCAATGGTATCCCAACGCGCCGCCGCTCTCCGGCGGCATGATGGGCAATGGCACGACCAGCATGATGGGCCGGGGGATGATGCGGGGCGACTTCGCCGATCGGATGTTCCTGGAGATGATGATCCCGCACCATCAGCGCGCGATAGACATGGGCAACGATGCCCTGACGAATGCCCAGCATCCCGAGTTGAAGGGGCTGGCGAAGGACATTATCGCCGCGCAGACGGCGGAGATCACCGAGATGCGTAGTGATCTCAAGGCCTGGTACGGCATCACGAACTGACCGGATCAGCGTGCAGGTGGGTGTGCGGTGGATGTCGGCACAGGCAGCGCTTTCGGCGTTGTAGAGAATCGAGGCGATCACAACGATGTGTTACGGAAACTGGGGCAATTGGGGGATCGGGGGAAGCTGGGTAGGTGGCCTGATCGGGCTTGCGTTCATGCTCCTCGTCATGGGAGGAGTGGCCGCAGTGATCGTCTATGCAGTCCGTAGCTTCGCGCGCGGTTCGTACCCTGCTCCCGCGATCGGCCCGAACGCTGACCGCGCCCTGGCGGCGCTGCGGGAACGGTATGCGCGCGGCGAGATTGACCACGATGAGTATGAGGAGCGAGAGAGACGGCTCATGAATAACCCGCGAACGGGTAGTGGGTCAGTTTGAACTTTCGAGCCAGTCGTGACGGGGCAAAAATTGTCAAACTGACCCACTACCCGCGAACGTGATCGCAGTCCGGTCGGCACGATGCGCGGCGGACGTAACACTGAAAGGAACGATGACGATGCAAAATCTCTTCAGGTATCTACCCCTCCTAGCTTGTCCGCTCGGCATGGGAGGCATGATGTGGCTGATGTCACGGATGTCAGGCGGAAAGGATAAGGAACCAACCGTGACGCCATCGCCGGGTGCCGGTATGGCGGTCGCTCCATCGCTCGCCATCCCCGCGAGGACGGCGGAGTTGGCGGTCTCGGGCATGACCTGCGGCTCCTGCGTGATGCATGTGGAGAGAAAACTGAAGGAGGTGCCCGGTGTTACGGGCGCTGCGGTCAATCTTGCCACGGGGCGCGCGGCCGTTACCTACGACCCGGCGCAGGCGAAACCCGATGCGCTCGTGCACGCGGTCGAGACGGCTGGCTACAGTGCGCGTGTGGAGCAGGGGAACGAACGACTCACCACGAACTCGGAAGATCGTATCGCGGCCCTTCGCGCGGAACTGGACGGTGTACAGGCGCAAATCGCGCGGTTGAGCGTCGCCGATCATCCCGAGTCGCCATCCGAGCACGTCGCACACGAGGCGCGATTGCCGGTGCCAACGGCGGCGGAACAACCGCGATTCGGCGCATAACAGCGGCGGATACGAAAAGGGGGATTGCTACCGTGGCGCAGGTGCGGAGGAAATCGAGGCCTACGAACGGAACAGCGCGGTACATGCGGCGCGAAGGGGAAAAATCTCTGTGCCCGCGCAACGACGTACTGGTAAACAGGGACCTGTCCGTTGCGTACGCGCTCGTCACCGAAACGATAGCTTATGGAGACACAAAACGGCGTGCGAGCAAACAGAGACGTATGCATTGGATCCGCAGCGGCGCTGTCGGCTGTCGCCGGTTTCATCCATCTTGTGGTCGCGCCGGAGCATTTCCACGAGTGGTGGGGCTACGGGACGTTCTTCCTGGTCGTCGGTCTTGCCCAAGTGGTCTACGGGAGCGGGGTACTTGCCCGTCCCCGGCCTCCGCTCCTCGTCGTGGGCATCGTCGGCAATCTGGCAATCATCGCCTTCTGGGCGTGGACGCGCGCGGTTGGTATCCCGCTGTTCGGGCCGGGAGCCAACGAACGAGAGGCTGTTGGTACCATCGATGTCATCTCCGAAGCAACGGAGGGCGCATTGATCGTGGTATTGGCGATGTTGCTACGCAGTCACACCGCGCCGGGGCGAGCGGGAAGCCTCGGGAAGCACGCACACAACCGCGTGTAAATCAGCAAATACATGCCACTGACACAAGCATGAAACGGACCGATCGCCGTGCCGGAGCAGCCGCGCGCCCGGGAAGTACGCCATGGGATTCAGAGAGGCGTGTGCGTCGAAGGTGGTCATGCGGCGGAAAGGAGAGAGCGGCCGCACATCCATCACCGTTGCCGATGCATACGAAGAACGACGACAGCATCCCTTGCGGCTTCCGGGATGCCTTCGTCAGCGATAGGAAGACTGGAAAGGAAAAGGGAGCCGCCATGTATGTCCAGGTGTTGACTGTTTCCGTTGCGACGCTCGCGGTGTCGGAGCACGCGTTGATATGTCGGATCCTTTGTGAGGAATGTGTCGCTACCTGCGACAGCCTGACGGGGGTGATCGGGCACCGGTGGTCCGTGAACGAGCAGACGAACACGATCACCGGCACGGTGAAGTGGGCTGACGAGGTGGCGATGCGGCGGGGGACGGAAGCGCTCGCAAAGGTCGTGGCCGTTGTGCATCCCGATCGCCTGATCCCCACGCATCGGGAGTTCGCGTACCCGGTGCCACCAAGCCCTGTGAAGGAGAAGCGGAGCAGAAGATGGGAGGACGACAGACCGAACACGGGATTCGTGCAGCACCCGGAGGATTATGACCCGGGGGGTAGCATCGAGGGAGTATCGCACGCCAGCCGCGCCCAGGACCGCCCGATCGGCGATGCGGCGCGGAAGGACGACAGACAATGCAGGTCTCAACACAGATTCCCCACACACGGCAACGATTGCCGGTGCTGGAACAGCGGACATCGCGGCGGCGGTTCGCGCGCTATGCGCTCTTCGGCTTGCTCGGCGCCTTCACCGCGACGAGTGCCATCGCCACCTACCGGATGCTCTACCCGAACAAGGTGGCCGGGTTCGGCGCGAAGGTGGCGGCCGGCACCGTGCAGGATATCACGGCGCTGCTCAATGGGCAGAAGTACGTGCGGAACTCGGAGGGGCATTTCTACATCCTCCCCGGCGTCGGCGATGGCGCGATCGCGGCCTACTGGCGGTGCGTCCACCTTGGCTGCACGGTGCCGCCCCCGAATCCGGCATTGGAGGGCAACATTCAGTGCCCGTGCCACGGCTCCCTGTACAACGGGAAGACCGGGGCGCTGATCCATGGCCCCGCAACGCGCCCGCTCGACTACTTCCCGATGACCGTCGAGAACGGCAATGTCACCATTGATACGGGCAGGATCATCACCCGGCAGGACTACGAATCGAGCCAGGCAACGAGACTCGGTTAAGCATGTTCGACGGTGATGCTCACCAGCAGGCCGACCTCCCTGCGCGCTGATCCATTCCATACAGATGGTAGTTTCCGGGCACCCGTATTCGATCACTCTCTCTACTGGCGGCGCACAGAGGCAAAAGGAGAATGTATCATGACATTGAGCCCCCCTGACCCAAGCGGAATGCAGAGCATGTGGGCCTCGCGCGAGGCTGCGCAGACATGGCGCGAGGGGCAAGCGGCCCGTGCGAATCTGCTCGGGTCGGCAAGCGAGAAGATGCTCGATCTCGCGCATATCGGGCTTGGGAGCCGGGTGCTCGATATCGCGACCGGCACCGGCGATCAGGCGCTCATGGCGGTGGCGCGCGTCGGGCCGACCGGTTCGGTCCTCGCGACGGATATCAGCGACAGCATGGTCGCCGTCGCCGCCGCCGCAGCGCGAGAAGCTGGATTCACCAACGTCACGACGGCCGTGCTCGACGCCCAACATCTTGATCTCGAGGCCGACACATTCGATGCGGTGATCTCCCGCAATGGGCTGATGTTCGCCCCTGATCTTCATGAAACATTGATCGGTATTCGCCGGGTGCTCAAACCGGGAGGCAGACTCGCGGCGATCGTCTGGTCGGCACCGGAGAAAAACCCGGCCATCGCGCTCCCAATGCAGGTCGTGAACCACTACGGTACCCTCCCGCGACCTGCCGGACAGCAGGGTCCGTTCGCCCTCGGCGTGCCCGGCGTGCTCGCGAGCGCCTTCGACGAGGGCGGGTTCCGCGAGGTCTCCGTCACGTCGATTCCGCTCGTCTACCGCTTCGCGTCCCTCGCGGCATTCATGCAGAGCCGACGGGTCGAGTCGGCGGGTCCCCTGCGGGCGATCATGGAGAAGCTGAGCGAGACGGAGCGTGAGCGAATGCTCGGCGAGATCGAGGAGCAGCTTCGGCAGTTCGAGGGGCCACACGGGTTCGAGGCGCCCGGCGTCGGATGAAGCATTGGTACGGCCAATATAAAACAATGCGGTCGCCCACCTACTTCTGTGGGTTGGCGAACAGAGGGGGGGATTGCCGATGCGGACATGGAGGACACGACCGCAACGAAGCGGGATGTTTGTCAGACAGCGCAGTCACACGGCGATCATCGCCTCTCATCCGAGCAGCGATGCGGCGCCGAAGGAGAGCATCAGATGATCGTCTTCCTCACCATCCGCGTCGCGGAGACACCGCTGGTCTTCGCGCTGGCCCTCGCCTTTCTCGGCGGTCTGCTCTCGTTCGTATCGCCCTGCTGCGCCTCGCTCGTGCCCGGCTACGTCGGGCACCTCGCGGGCACATCGGTGGATCCGCGCGTCCCCCCGACGCGACGCGCGCTGTTCGCACACGGCCTGGCATTCGTTCTCGGTTTCGCGACCGTCTTCACCGTAACGGGGATCGCGATTGGCCTCCTGCTGCGCAATGTCCAATCCGCCCAAGGGTACGTCCGGTGGATCGGCGGCATCCTGCTCATCCTCATGGGGCTACACACGACTCGGCTAATCCAGATCCCGCTCCTGAACCGGTCTTTCACGATCGCGCCGCGATGGCGCGCGCCGGGTGCCGGGCGCCGACTGGGTATCATCGCCAATCCGCCGCCGGCAACCCTGCCAACCGGTGCGACGACCGGAGCGAGGCCCGCCGGTGAACAGTGGCCCATGCTGGCACGCTCATTTCTGGTCGGCATCTTCTTCGCCGCCGGCTGGTCGCCGTGTGTAACAACCATTCTCACGGGCATTTACGGGATCGTCGCGACCCGACCGGCGAGTGGCGGGCCGTTGCTCTTCGCCTATTCGATGGGGATCGGTGTGCCCTTCCTGCTGCTGGCTCTCTTTTTCGGCAGCGTTAGTGGCGTCCTGCGGCGGCTCAACCGCTATTATCGCGCCATCTCCCTCGTGAGCGGGCTCTTTCTGATTTTCATTGGCATCCTGCTTCTCACCGACACGCTCACGCGGCTAGCGCGATATGCCCCGTTCTTCCAGATCCCCGGCATTTATTAAGTGGGAGGAGATTCACCGTGATTGATTCACTGCCGATGCCTCGCACCCTGCCAGTTGACGAGACGGCATTGCGGCTCCGCGCTGCGTAGGAGGAGGTAATGGTATCCAGCATCCACGGTCAGGAAATGCCTCTCGTCATCGGGGTCGTGCTTGCCTTCATCGGCGGCCTTCTCTCCTTCGGCTCGCCCTCCGGCGTGTCGCTCATCCCCGGCTATCTGGGTCACCTGGCGGGCACGACCGTGGCACCGGGGATAATCCCCTCGCGCCGGGCGGTCTTCGGGCACGGGATATCCTTCGTCTTCGGCTCCGTGACCGTCTTCACGATGGCAGGCATCGCGGTCGGGCAGTTGCTCGCGCGCATGCCGGCGGCGCACGGTTTCGCGCGCTGGATCGGCGGGGTGGTCATCATCCTCATGGGGCTGCACACAACCGGCCTCGTGGAAATTCCAGTCCTGCATCGGGCGATCAGGATGCATCCGCGCCTGCCCGCGCTCAATAGTGACGGCGGCCACATCGGCCTCGTCACGCGTGTTACATCCACGCCGATCGTGCGCGATGATGGGCGTTTGGCAGCGATTGCGCGGCGGACCGCGGGTGTTTGGTTAGGGTTTGGACGTTCCTCCCTTGTCGGCGTCTTCTTCGCCGCCGGTTGGATGCCGTGCGCGGGGCCGATCCTCGCCGGCTTCTACGGCGTGGTCAGCACGCAGCCCGCCGATGGCGGCACCCTGTTCTTCGCCTACTCGCTGGGGCTCGGCGTGCCGTTCCTCGTCGTCGCGGTGCTGTTCGGACGCATCCGAGGTGGCCTGTGGCACCTTCACCGTTACCACAATGCCATTTCTTGTGTGGGCGGCATGTTCCTTACCGGCATCGGCATTCTGCTCTTCACCGATGGTTTCTCGCGGCTGGCGCGCTATGCCCCGGTCATCAATCTACTCGGTGCCCGGTGAGCGCGGCGATGATGGTGCTGCCACCTGCACCGAGGGTTTGGAATGGCGTCCAGAGCAACCGTGGTGGCAAGACACGCGATGCTCCGACGAATCGGCTCCACAATGACACTTCGCAAGGAGGAACATATGGCTCGGATACGGGCTTACACAGCCAGTAGCACTCACAGAGGGGACGAAAAGCGTCGGCAGGAGGCGCGTGGGAACGCAACGATCGGGGCGTTTAGTGGATTCCTGGTCGCGTTTTTCATTGGCATGGTGATCGCTCCTGGAGACCCTCTCTCGCATGTATTCGAGGGCGGCATCGGCGCAGGGATCGGCTACTTTGTCACACTTGGCTGGCTGCTGCACCGGTTGGTCGCCGAGCAGCCTGAAACAAGGAAGAGACCACGGTGAACGTGCCGCGCTGTCACCGTACACGAGCGACATGGGTGGACTGTTCCTTACCAGCATCGGCATTCTGCTCTTCACCGACACCTTCTCCCGGTTCGCCCGCTATATGCCCGTCTTTAATCTGCCCGGCGTTGGCCGATGAAGGTACAGCGATGATGAAACTGTCACCTGCACCGAGAGCTGAGATGGAGTTTAGTAGTCCGACACAGCGAGAGGAGAATTACATGGCTCGGATGCGAGCATACTCGGCCCGTATCATTCCCAAGGGGTATGAAAAGCGTCGGCGAGAGGCGTATGGCAACGCGGTCATTGGTCTGTTCGTCGGATTCTTGGTTGCGTACGTTTTGAGCGAACTGCTGCTGGCATCCTATCCCCACCCGTGGCATTGGCTCGGAGCCAGCGTCGGCGCGGGAATAGGCTATGTGGTCACACGCGGCTGGCTGTTGCATCGGATAAACGTCGAACAGTCCGCCAAGAGGAAGACGCATCGGTGACCGCGATGCGTTGGAGCCTCGCACGGGCTGCACACGGAGCGGTATCTCCGCGTGGTCATAACACTGAAGTCCTGGAGGACATGGCGTGTCATCAACGGTAAGAGGCGCAACACAGCGATATGGCGTTTCGATGGTATTGGACCGCCTCTGGTGGTTTTTCATTTCGGTCCGCGTCGCCCTCTGGCTCATCGGTACGACGATCGGCTGGGTGCTCCTCGCGACGCTCGCGCAATCCACCTTCCCCACCAAGATTGCGCAGACATGGCCCACGCTGACGGGAGCGATGCGCCGGTGGAATAATTGGTCTGTCTGGGATTCGCCGCCGTTTCGGATCACGCTCATCCTGCTGGCAATCAGCATCATCTGCGGCGGCATGGTCAATCGCTGGTCCGGCATCGCGCGGCGCATTTGGCGGCCCGGCATTCGCACGTCGCCTGGCTTCTTCAATGCCGTGAAGCATACGGAAACCTTCACTGTACCCGACATGGCGGCGGGCATGGACACATTCAGCGAAGCATTGCGTGGGAAGCGGTATCGTGTCCTGACGCACCAGGATGAGAAAACCGGCATGGCCCACCTCTACGGCGATAAATACCGCTACAGCCTACTGGCAACTTTCCCGTTTCACACCGGGCTCGTACTCCTGATGATCGGCGCTTTCGTCGTCGGCACGTACGGCTGGCGGGAGATTGGTTTCACCATCCCGGACGGCTCGACGCGCGCGGTCGGTCATGGGACAGGGCTGACGATCAAGAGCGTCCGGTTTGTGGACGACTACTACGACAATGGCCGCCCGCGCGATTACTACTCGGATCTGGAAGTGTACAAGGATGGCCGACTGCTCCGAGCGGGGCGGTTGCGCGTCAACAGCCCGATCAACCTCGGTGCGGTCTCGCTCCATCAGGCGTCGTATGGACAGGCCGCGAAGTTCCAGATCACCAACGCAGCGACGGGTACCGTCGTGTTCGACGACGGCATTCCCACGTTTGTCTCCTCAAACAGAGGATTCGCGCGTCAATTCACGGACGCGGCGGGTGAGTTCGAGCCAACGGGCGTGCAGCGTCTCGACGACCTCGGCATCACCCTGCGGCTTGTCAGCTCCGCCGGCGCCGCAGATGAGAAGATCGGTGTTGGACAGGTGGCAGTCGCGATCTTTGACAATCGCGCCGTCAAGGCAGGCGCGGGTCCGATCGGTACAGGACTCCTCGACCCCGGCGCCTCGATGACGTTCGGCGACCTGACCTTCACCTTCCAGCGTGAGACGCGCTTCACCGCCCTGCAAATCACCGACGCGCCCGGCCTCTGGCTCATCTACCTCGCCGCAGCGACCATCTTCGTGAGTCTGCTCGTCACGTTCTATTTGCCGCACCGGCGCGTGCGTGCATTGCTGACGCCCCAGCCGGACGGCACGACGCTCATGCGGTTCGGCGCGCAGGTGAAACTCGATCTGTTCGGCGCGCGGGAGTTCGGCGCGTTGGCCGAAGCGATCAAGGCAACGGTCGGTTCGGCGCCGCGAGGGCGGCACGAGCAAGCCACGACACTGCCAAGACCACGGGGGAGTGTATCGGTTATCGGTGATTGAGCGGCGACGATGCCGACTCAGAAACGTCCAAGGAGGGACAGACAATGCTTGTCGCACTGAGATTCTCATCTTACTGTCTCTACGGTGCCTTCGTCTGCGCGATCGCGGCGACGGCGCTCTACGCCGCCTATAGCGTCGGCCTCTTCCGCGTGCGTGCCCAGACGATGCAGACGACGGCCGGCGGCACGATCACTACCGGTGTGACAGCGGAGCGGATGACTGGGGCATCGGCGCTGGCGGGCGCGATCGCGACCTACATGCAACGCTCGGCACTCCTCTTTATGATCGGCGCGCTCACCTTCCGCACGATCGTCTCGAAGCGTGGCCCGTACGGCAACATGTATGAGTTTGCTCTTGCCTTCGCGTTGACGATCTGTCTCGCCTACTACATCCTGTCGCGGCTCTATCCAGCGAAATCGCTTGGGACGATCGCCATGGCGATCGCGTCGCTCATCATGGGGTACGCCCTCTCGCGCCCGGCATCGGAGCGTGCGGTCGAGGGACTCATCCCCGCATTGCAGAGCAAGTGGATCGCCATTCATGTGCCGATGGCAATGCTCGCGTACGGCTTCTTCACTATCGGCTTCGCGGCGGGGGCGATATACCTCGTGCAGGACCATCTACATAGCGCGAAGCTACCGTCGCTGGAGGTGCTCGATGAGATCGGCTACCGCGCGACGGTGGTCGGCTTCCCACTGATGTTCGCAACGCTCGTGCTCGGCGGCATCTGGGCATCGGAGGCGTGGGGCGGCTTCTGGACGTGGGACCCGAAAGAAACCTCGGCGCTCGTCACCTGGCTGATCTACGGGTTTTACATGCATGCGCGGGTGGTGCGGGGCATGAAGGGGCGCGGGGCGGCGATCATCCTCATTGTCGGCTTCGCGGCAACGATCTTCACCTATTTCGGCAACTACTTCTTCACCGGATTGCACGGGTTCATCGGGCCGGGCGGCCTCGGGGGGGACTAAGACGATGGCTGAGATCCCATACGATGACGCGACCCTTCCGGAGACCACTCCACCGCTCCGCTCGCTGCCGCGCGGCGTGCAAGTCGGTGTCGGTTTGCTCCTCATTGTGGCGATCATCCTCGGTATTGTGCTTTTCAATCGTGACAGTGGTGGGGGCGGCATCACGGATCCCGGCGCAACGCTGCCGAAGGTCGGGGAGCGGCTGGCGACGAACATCCCCCTGACGGACGCCAACGGCAATCCGTTTGACCTCGCCTCGCTCGCTGGCCACCCGGTCTGGATCAATATCTGGGCATCGTGGTGCCCGCCCTGCCGGACAGAGATGCCGGACCTCGAAGCTCTCTACCAAAAGGAGAAAGCGACGCATCCGGATTTCGTGCTCCTCTCGCTCAACACGGCGGATTCACGCGAGGCCGGGCTGAAATTCTTCCGAGAGTTGCACCTCACGTCCACGCTCGTTTTCAACGACGGCAGCCGCGATCTCGGCCCCTACCGCGTGTTGAACTTCCCGTCCCAGATCCTTGTGGGCCGCGATGGCCGGGTCAAGCGTGTCCTGCAGCGGGCATTAGACCAGGGGGAGGCGGAGCAAGAAATCCAGATCATCCTGCCTCAATGACACCCGGGGTTCGTACTGCCGCGATTCGGCACAATGACAAGCTGCGTGCATCGATGCGCGGATCGCAGAAAGGGTTCGACGTTGTTCTTCCACAGCACGACCGCATTTCAGATCGGCGGGCTGGCCGTCAAATGGTACGGCCTCTTCA
>CALBSO010000085.1 GCA_937968015.1 uncultured Thermomicrobia bacterium | reverse complement strand
GGTGGCGCACAAACGAGCGGCGCGGTGGTGCACTTGCAATCCGGCGTCTACACTCGGCATCGTCGGTGAACAGCGATGCACCGTAGTACGGGGTGCGTTGGTCCCAATCGGGTAGCGGCACGTAGGCGCGAATGCCGCTCTCCTCCAGCTCGCGGATGTTGTCCGCCGTCCCATCGGTCGTGTCGGCGATCACCCGCTTCGGTCTCACCCGCCAGCGGAAGATCGCCCGCCGCAGGAGCGGGAGCATCGGGGTGTTCTCCATGACGTCGGCCGGCGTCACCAGCGCGTTGAGGATGATGCGCGCCTTGCCGCCGTCGATCACATAGTGGTCATGGAAGCCCAATGACGCCTTCTGCCCGCTCGTCCGCATCGCCACGGCGTCCGGATCAGTCGTGCTGACCTGCCGATCGCTCTTGCGCTCGTAGCTGTCGGACGCCGGTCGCTCGGGATCGAGGCGGCATTCCTCCAACAAATCCCAGCGGGCATCATTTATCTCCCACAGCGTGGAGGGTGGGTCCGGCGGTTCAAGCAGTGCGAGATGCTCGTCGGTGAGTAGGCGCAGACGCGGGATGAGCGAGTCCATCGAGGCATTCGCCCGCACCTTGGTGGCGTCGAAGATCAGCTCGTCGCCCCGGACCAACCCGGCTTTGACGCACTGCTCGGTGATCGCCTCGAAGAAACGCCGGAAGACGGGCAGACCCAAACGAGTACGGATCTTGCTCAGAGACGAGTGATCGGGCAGCGGCTCATCGAGGTTGTACCCCGCATACCACCGCATCACCAAGTTATAGTCGGCCTGCTCCAAGAGCTGCCGTTCCGAGCGGATGCCCGCGAAGAACATCATCAGGTGCAATCGGAAAAAGACCTCGGGATTGACCGATGGCCGTCCGCCGCTGGCGTAGCGATCAGCGACGAGGTCGCGCACGAACGAGAGATCGAGCACGCGGTGGAGATGGCGGTAGAGATGATCCTTGGGGACATGAGACTCGACAATAATGAGGCCGGGACGATCCAGATCCCGCGTCTTCGGTGGCCCGAGCATCGGCAACCTCCACGTCACATCGGGTCATGCCTGCCCGATAGGGCCCATGCCCGTGGGACGAACCGGCGCGTTCCCGCTTGATGTCTGCCATGTGCTTCTCCGGATGGGCACTCAGCGGACGGATAATGACGGCCGATCGTTCACGCGCTCCTTCTCGAAGCCCGCCGTCCGCTTGTACTCGTCGCCGATCGCCTCCAACTCTCCTTGGCTCACCACGTCGTACAGATCTGTGAACCCATCGGGGGCCCGTTCCTCCACGAGGTCCTGGCACCGGTGCGGGCCTGCCCGCCTGTTCGATTGCACCACGGCCGCCGTCGCCGGTCGCCGGTCGCCGTCGTAGGCTGCGACCGCCGCCTCGATCGCGGGCTGCAAGGCGAGTTCTCGGGCCAATACCCGCGCGTCGAGGACGGCCTGCGACGCCCCATTCCCACCCACCGGATGCATCGGGTGTGCCGCGTCGCCCAGCAGGGTCACGCGCCCGAAGTCCCACGTGGGCAGCGGGTCCCGGTCCACCATCGGGTACTGGTAGATCGTCTCCGCCTCCCGGATGAGCGCGGGCACATCGAGGAAGTCGAACCGGAATGGCGCGAACGCCCGAAGGACCTCCTCGCGGTCGGCGGTATAGGTCCAATCCTGCGGGGGCATCGGGCCGCTGTCGGCGGTGCGCATCGTCGCCACCCAGTTGATCAGCGCCTGTCCGCGCTCTTCCTCGGTTTTCGAGATCGGGTAGACCACGACGCGCTGCCTGCTCGATCCCGCGTTGATCATCGCCCGTCCGGAGAGGAACGGCGCGCCGACGGTCACCCCGCGCCACATGGTGACACCGTTCCACTTGGGTAGGCCTTCCCTCGGATAGAGTGCGCGGCGGACGGCCGAGTGGATGCCGTCGCACGCCACCAGCAGCTCCGCCTCGACCCGGCCGACGGGCATCTCCGTCGCGCGATCGACAAACTCACCCCAGACGCGGCCAGGCGGCTCCTGCCCGAAGCGGCCGAGATGATGGCCGGGGTGGACGCGGTGTGCGCCGAGGCGATCCACCACTGCCCGGTGCAGGACGCCGAGCAGTTCCCCGCGGTGGATCGAGACCTGGGGCCAGCGGTAACCTGCGGCCACCCCGAGGGGCTCGTGCCAGATGCGCTGTCCCCGTTTCGTGAAGTAGAAGAACTCCGCAGTGGGGATGCCGACCACCAAGAGCGCGTCGAGCAGGCCCAGCTCGGTCAGCTCCCGCACCGCGTGGGGCAGGAGATTGATGCCCACGCCCAGTTCACGGATGGCTGGTGCCGACTCGTAGACATCTACGTCGTCGATGCCAGCGGCATGGAGCGACAAGGCGAGCGCCATACCACCGATCCCGCCCCCGATGATGGCGATTCTCATGCTGCTCCTCGTTTCCCGTCCGCAGTCGCGGCTCCGGCCCGGCGCTGCCACACTATCCCGTCACCACAGAGGGGACGATTGTATTGCAGGTAAAGGTCCGGCCCTCCACCACACACGCGCTCATGAAACCGGCTCATCCGACTGCTTGATCTGGATGTAACGGTAGAGGGTGGTGCGGGAGATGCCGAGCGTCCTGCAGATGTCGGCGATCGAGTGCATCTTGTCGTCGTAGAGCGCCTGCGCCATCGCGATCTTGCCACCCGCCCCGAGCTTCTTCGGCCTGCCGCCCATCCGTCCGCGCGCCCGCGCCGCCGCCAGCCCCGCCTGCGTCCGCTCCCGGATCACGTCGCGCTCGAACTCGGCGAGGGCGCCGAAGACATGGAAGATCAGCTTCCCCCCGCTGGTCGTGGTGTCGATCTGCTCGGTCACGCTCTTGAAGCCGACACCGCGTTCATTGAGCTGGGTGATGATCTCGATCAGGTACTTCAGTGAGCGGCCCAGCCGATCCAAGCGCCAGACGACGAGGACGTCACCTTCGCGGACATAATCGAGCGCCTGCTGCAAGCCGGGCCGGTCGCTGCGACCGCCGCTGGCGGTGTCGGTGAAGATGCGCTTGCATCCTGCGGCATTGAGGGCATCCTTCTGCAGATCGAGGATCTGCTCGAAGGTGGAAACACGGGCGTACCCGACAGTGATAGTCATGAGTTTATTGTTTCAAAAACCAGCGACGAAAGCAAGCGAGGGGACGTTGATAGGGGGACGCCTTTCGTGACACTGTCATAAGGCGAAACCGGCGGTGGGATGACCCCTCCGCCGGGTGTAACGAAAACCCTCCTTTTTGGGGCAATGCCGACGTCGCCCTAACAGAGTGCGCTCGCCTGAGGAACGAACCTCACGCCCGGCTCCAACCCACTCGCCACCTTCACTGGGGTCGCCAGTAACGGCAGAAGAGGATCCGGCCGCTCTACGCGTATCAGCAGCCCCGCAAGGCCGGAGGCTCGCGGTTGGAGAGGCGCGTGAGAAACGCCTACGCCGGCATCGGCGGGTAGTGGATCGGACAGGTTCCGGCTGTGCGATCTGCCTCCTCATTGGCCTCCAGGATGTAGTCGTCGACGTCGGGCAGGAACGTGCCGTTGAACCGGTTGGTGATCTGGGCGAGGCCGACGTTGAGACAAATCTCGATCATCTGCTGGACGGAGAAGTGCTCGGCCAAAGCCCAGTAGGTCGCGTCATCGATCCGCACCATTTTGGTGGATCGCTGCGCATAGCGAACGATCGCCGCCTCGGCGTCGCTGTACACCCCTTCGGGCAGGGGGTCGTCCCCCAGGTGCTGCAACTTCTCCTCGCTGATCCCGATGCCCCGACCGAGCATCACGTGATGCGGGACTCAGTAGTGACAGCGGTTGGCAACGGACGCCGTCGTGTAGGCGAGTTCGGTGAGGCTGGGGGTCAGGTGGTTGTGGTGGCGCACCGATCGCACGAAGTCGATCAAAGCATTGGCTTGCTGAGGATGGTTGGCGAGCAGGCGCACACTGTCGAATACTTCACCGAGGCCGCCCTCCACCCGCTTCAGGAACTCCCGTGCCTCGGCAGGTGCCGCTGGGTCGTCCTCCCGCACCGTCGGAATTCGAGCCATTGCGTTGCCTCCTTTGCGATTGTCTCACTGCGTTCGCGGACATGTTATCGCGCGGGGGCGCGATCGTGCAACGCCAACATCGGCTCCTCCCAGGTGATGGGGCTGTCATAGCCGAGGGCGGCTGGATCGGTTCATCGTGGACAAGGGCGACGACTCCAACCTGTTCTTTCCCTTCACCAATCATGCTATAAGGGCGAATGCGATGGCCTCGGTGGTCGGCATCCTTTGTCCCTCATCGAACGCCTGCGTCGCGGCTTGGACGCCGAGCAGGTGCGCGGCCCGCTGCCGCGCAGTCTCCGCGCGTCGCTGGAGAAAGGCGGGCAACACGGTGCCGGTACGCGTGAGCAGGCCCGCGGCGCTGCCCAAGAGCCGCAATGCACATGCCGGATCGCGCTCCCCATTGATCCTGCCCAGTTGTTGCAGCGCCACGCCACGGAATGGACCCAGTGTTGGCGTCTGAAGCGCAATGCGACAGTGCCCGCGTGTCCGTTTCGCATCGACCGCGTCGGCGGAGCAGACGGAGAGCATCATGTGCGCGTATCCCTCACCCCAGCCGTCCTCGATCGCGTGGGCGAGGTCCGCCGCAGCCTGCAGGTTCTGCTCGCCTTCCGCGCGTCGTCCGAGGATCGCCGCCTGCAGCAGCCCCAGAAGCGCGAGGGCGCGCACCCGACCGAGCGAATTACCGAGCGCTTCGTGCATGGCGAGGGCACTCTTGAGATGCTCCTCGCCGCCCGCGAGGTCCTCACCGAAAAACGCCAGTCGCCCCAGCCACACCTTCGCCCATGCTTCGGTCGACCGGTCACCGCGTTGCCGGGCCATCGCCACGACCTTCCGGAGCAATCCCGCCCCTTCGACGTACGCCGCCGCCTGGGCCGCCAGCGTTCCCGCGGTCAGCAATGCCCGCAGGCGGTGCGGATTGCCCTCAGGGACGGCGGACAGCGTCCGCTGGAGCCAGTGCCACCCTTCGGTCGCGTTGACCATGCGCCAGAACTCGTCGAGCGCCGCAGCAAGCCTGAGACTCGCCTCCGGATCGACCGCCGCTCCCCAGGCAAGCGCGGTGCGAACGTTGTCGCGCTGTGCCGCGAGTCCGAGGAGCGCGGTGTCCGACCCCCCGGCCATGCGCTCGCTGTCGTACCGCTCCGCGACCGCGAGGAAGTGCGCGAGATGTCGACGCCGCATGCGGTCTGCCTCGCCCGCTTCGACGAGGCGCTCACCCGCGTACTGCCGGATCGTCTCGAGCAAGCGATAGCGGCTCGCACCCGCCCCGAGCGCCTCGATGACGATGAGCGACTTGTCCGTGACACGCGCGTGCAGATCGACAATCGCCTCCTGTGGCAGAAGGTCGTCCGCGCAGACGGACTCGGCGTCCTCGAGCGTCCACCCCCCGGCAAAGACGGCGAGCCGCCGGAAGAGGATCTGCTCATCCTCGGTCAGCAGCGCGTGACTCCAATCGATCGTGGTCCGCAGCGTCTGCTGCCTCGGAGGGGCCGTCCGCGCGCCGTGGGAGAGCAGCGCGAAGCGATCGTCGAGTCGCCGGATGATGTCATCGAGCGACAGGGAGCGGGCACGGGCGGCGGCCAGTTCGATCGCCAGTGGCAGACCGTCGAGATGACTGCAGATCCGTGCCACCGCGTGGGCGTTCGCGTCGTCGAGCGCGAATCCGGGTCGGGTCGCAGCGGCACGATCGACGAACAGGCGGACCGCCTCGAAGCATCCAAGATCGCGGGTGGCCAGCAAGGGGTCCAGCGACGGAGTCGTCAGCGGGGGCACGGGGAATATGCACTCGCCAGATATCCCCAGCGGCTCCCGACTGGTCGCCAGGACGCGGAGACCGGGGCAAGTCTGCAGCAGCCGCGCGACGAGCGATGCACAGCGGTCAATCAGGTGCTCGCAGTTATCCAAGACGAGCAGGATCTCCGCGTCTCGCAGCGCGGTCACGAGCGCCGCCTCGGGGTCGGGTCGCATGATGCCCACCACGTCGATTGCCTGGGCGATGGCGTGCGCGATGAGCGCGGGATCGGCGAGCGGCGCGAGATCCACGAGCGCGATGCCGCCGCGAAATGCCGCGCGCACTTCTGCCGCCAGCTCAAGCGCAAGCCGCGTCTTGCCCGAGCCGCCGACGCCGGTGAAAGTGACCAAGCGAGATTCCCGGACGAGCCTACGTGCGCTCGCGAGCTCGCGCTGACGGCCGACAAACCGGGTGAGCGCGACGGGAAGGGCAGCCCCTTGGGAGAGTGGGCCACGACGGCGGGACCCGGCGGCGCGGAGCGCGGCGGTATCCTCCACAGAGAGCTGGAGCGCCGTGGTCAGTCGCTCGATCGTGGCCGGGTAGGGGGCCCGATTGACGCCCCGCTCGAGGTCGCTGATCCCGCGCACACTCAGCCCGGCTCGTGCTGCCAGCTCTTCCTGGGTCAGCCCTCGCTCGGTCCGGTAGCGCCGGAGGAGCGTGCCGAAGGTGCGCATTGCAACCGCATTCACGCCCAGCTCCCTTCGTGTCGCGCACGACGACTGTCCGGTTCCTGCCACTATACCACCGCCGACGGATGCGCTTCGGCTGCGGTACGTGGGCAACTACGTGGGTCTGCTACGTGGACGCTTCCTGGTCATTCCCGCGCTCCCGTCTCATAGTGAATCGCACGGCGGACGATCGCAGGTACGGAAGGAGCGAATGACATGATCAGCGCGATCACGAGCAGCGTGGATGAGGCGACGATCCGCACCTTCACGGCCCGCCTGCGCGGCACGCTGCTGCGCCCGGGCAACGCGTCCTACGATGTGGCCCGGCGGATCTGGAATGGTCTCATTGATCGGCGCCCGGCGTTTATCGCTCGCTGCGCCGGGGCGGATGACGTACGGCTTGCAGTCGCTTTTGGGCGCGACCACGGGCTGCCCGTTGCGGTCCGCGGTGGTGGGCACAACGTCGCAGACCGCAAGGCCTGCGATGGCGGACTGATGATCGACCTCTCGCCGTTGAAGGGCCTCGTGGTGGACCCGGTAGCGCGCACGGTCCGTGCTGAACCCGGCCTGACCTGGGCCGAGTTCGACCCCGAGACGCACGCCTTCGGCCTGGCCACGGTTGGTGGCGTCGTCGGCACGACCGGAATCGCCGGGCTTACCCTCGGCGGTGGGCAGGGGTGGTTGACCGGCAAGTACGGCCTCACGCTCGACAACCTCCTCTCGGCCGACGTGGTGACGGCCGACGGCGTGCTGCTCCACGCCAGCCCCGAGGAGCATGCGGACTTGTTCTGGGCCTTGCGCGGTGCCGGGGCGAACTTCGGCGTCGTGACCGCGTTCGAATATCGCCTCCACCCGGTGGACACCGTGCTCGGCGGCATGGTCCTCCACCCGCTCGCGCGCGCTGCGGAGGTACTGGGGTTCTACAGCGAGTTCGTCGCCACGCAGCCCGACGAGATCACGACCTACGCGGCGCTGATGACGAGCCCGGATGGCGAGCCGGTGGTGGCGCTGGTCACCTGCTGTGCGGACGACCACGGGGAGAGCGAGCGGATGGTGGCGCCACTGCGGCGCTTCGGCTCGCCGCTGGCCGACACCATCGGGCCAATCTCCTACCCCGCCATGCAAGCGCTGATGAGTGCGCGCTTCCCGTCCGGGCGGCTGAACTACTGGAAATCGAGCCGGACGGAGACGATCAGCGCGGCGGCGACCGAGATCCTCGTCGAGCAGTTTCGGCGGGTGCCGTCGCCGTTCACGGCGGTGGTATTCGCGGATTGCCACGGCGCCTATGGGCGGGTTGCGCACGATGCCTGCGCGTACGGCCATCGCCAGTTGCCCCTCGACATGGTCATCCTGTCCAGCTGGACCGAGCCCGCCGCCACCGAACGCAATATCGCCTGGACGCGCACGCTCTTCGCGGCGCTGCAGCCGCATCTGTCGGGCGGGGTGTACGTGAACGCCCTGGACGGGGATGAGGGGAGCGAGCGTGTGCGGAGCGCCTACGGTGCGCACTATCCGCGACTGGCCGCGCTCAAGGCGGCATACGATCCAACCAACTTGTTCCACCTGAACCATAACATCGTGCCGGCCGCATCCCGGACGTAGCGACGATCGGGCGGCAACGTGCGCGAGGCGCGCCGCGCTCTTGGCCAGGGCCGAATGCGCGAGATCGGCGCCTCCCTTTCGCCAATCGATCCCTCGGTATACGCCCTCGATGATCGCGCGAGATGACGCATGCGAGTCGGCAGGCTGCCCGAGGGGACCGCATTTTTCACCAGGCAGGGTAGTTATGAGAAGAACGGGTGAAATAACCGAATTAGACTGCATCAGAATACTGCAGGGCACCGGCTGCCGTTATGTGGGCCGGTGGCGTTCGATGAAATCGAGGGCGACCTGTGCGACTTCCTGCCAGCCTGTATCAATCACCAGGGAGTGGCCGCGCCCGGGTAGCTCCTCGATCTCGGTGACCGCCGTATTGCGCCGTTGCCGTTTGAATGACGCGTTCGCGATTGCCCACGGGACGGTGTGGTCTTTCTCGCCGGAGATGAACTTCATCGGCCCGCGTGCCGGGTTCTTCGAGTCGACGCTCGCCTCGGTGCGCGGGTTGAGGTTCGCGAGGGCGGCTTGGAAGAGCGGGATGCCCAACCCCGGCACCGGGTAGGTCTCGTAGAGCCGTGCGGCTTCCTCATCGTCAACGGCGTTGGTGAAGGCGAAGCGGAACTGTGCCGCGGTGAGCATCACCGCCCGCTTCCGGTTTGCGGGGTTGCCGATCACCGGGAAGGCGGCTTTGAGGGCGGACAGGGGGAGCGGCAGCACACCGCGGAATGGGGCCGGGTCGATCGGCACCGAGACCAACGCGAGTCCCATGCCGGCGAGCTTCTGGATGATCAGCCCACCGAAGGAGTGCCCGACGATCGCCGGCTTCGTGTCGAGGCGCTGGATGATCGCCGCGAAATGATCGGTGATCGCGCCGACACTCTTGCCGGCAAACAGATCGGGCTTGGCGCGGTCTTCCGCGACGGTGGCGGGATCGTCGGGCCAACCGGGAGCGAGGGTGGTGTAGCCGTGGGCTTCGAAGAGTTCACGCCACGAGTCCCAGCTGCTCGCGAGCAGCCACAGACCATGGACGAAAACCACCGGGGGACGTCCAGACGCGTTGGCCCGCTCGATCTCCTCGAGTTCCCGGACGGTGAGCGGTGCGGCCTGTGCGGACATCTTGCCTCCTCATCCGAACGGTGAGCGGCCGATTCGCGAGGCAACGAGGGAGATCCCGGAGATGCTACAGGTCCGGTTTGGTGATCAACGAGCAAAACAATAACAGACTGACCGGTCGCTCGGCAAGTTGCCCAGATGCGTCCCGAGATGACGCAGCGTCATGCAATCCACAGTTCGGATGCGATGTGGCAGAGCGCTGCGACATTCCGATTTCAGCGAGTGTTTGAGGCGAGCCAGGGGTACGACCGTCAATCTCCGTGACGTGAGGTGCGGTTGGGAGATGACAATATACCGGCCGCATCTACTGCCTCGGGCATGCTTTCGTTATTTTCAGACTATGCGCCATACTGATCGCACTTCCGGAATAGGTTGTCAAAACCGTTGTTCTCCTACGATAGGAGAGACGCGATACCGTGTTGCTCGACGCTGTTGCTCTCCCGCACGCCGTGCAATGAAGCAGCCTGCGTGCAAACCCGAGCTTCAAGGAGTCACTCACATGGTAACGTTTGCTCTCCTCTCCTTCGGTATCGGTATTGTCGGCTGGCTGATCATCCTCTCGCTCCTTGGCTGGTTCAATGATCAATAACAACGCACAAGGCACGTCAGCCGGGCCCCCGCTGGCTACGCGACCCGCCGTGACTGCCGCTCCTCGGCCTGCGTCGCATCCAGCCGCTCGGTGTACCCCTGAAAGTCGGGCGAAGCCCGCTCGTACGCGCTCGCCAGCAGGGGTGACGAGATCATGAAGTCGGCGGTCGCGCGATTGCACGCCACCGGGACGTTCCAGACCACGGCGATCCGCAGCAGGGCACGCACGTCCGAGTCGTGCGGCTGCGAGGTGAGCGGATCCCAGAAGAAGATCAGCATGTCGATCTCCCCGGCGGCGATCCGCGCCCCGACCTGCTGATCGCCGCCCAGCGGCCCGCTCTGCAACTTGTCGATCGCGACCCCGAGCTCCCCCTCCAGTAGCCTGCCGGTCGTGCCGGTCGCGGCGAGGTCGTGCTCGACAAGCAGCGCCTTGTTGAAGCGCGCCCATTCCAGCAAGTCCCGCTTCTTCTCGTCATGTGCGACGAGGACGATCCTTCTGCGTGAGCTCATCGGTCCCCTTTCTCTCGACGGTCGGCAGCGGGGGCGAAACCCATCGCCGGTGCGGTCCCGGTGCCGCTATGACCGGCCGAGCGGGCGGCGCAGCAAGCGCGCGAGGCGCGACCGGTTCCGGCGCGGTCGCTCGACCTCCGGCGGCGCGTCCGGACCATAGAACGCACGGCGATCCGCCTCCGCCTCCGCGATCTGCATCACCTTGATCAATGCCTCTGCCACCATGCTCTGCATCCCCTTCGCTCATCGACGTGGGGCACACGACTGTACCCTGTGGTATCCCACACTGACCTTACCACTTTGTTACGTTTTTCACAACCGCAGACCCCCGGTGATCCTACCGGTACTGCGTCCGACGGAAGGAGCGGCGAGCGGCTTTGAGGCGGGCCGCCTCTCCCGCCACCCGGCAGATCGCGCGGTAGTGCGCGACGGCATATCGCTCGGCGGGCACATGCTCTTTGGTCATATCCATCGCGCTGCTCCTCTCCATCGTGCCGACACCCGGTCACGCGATCAATCACTGCCAGTCGCCACTGTAGATGCGGCGTCCGCCGCAGGCAACGTAATATTGTGAAGATTTTCACACTGCTCGTATGGCGGATGCACAAGAGGTCTTGTCGGTGCCGTACCCATTGCAGGGTGGGGCTTTCGGCATGTGCGGCACGGGGCTAGTCCGCCGTACCAGCGCCCAACGCGCGGGCGGCGCGCACCAGCGCCTCGTTGCCCGCGGTGCGTTCGCCGTTCGGCTCGTACACCGTGTCCTCAAGGCCGATCCGGGTGTCGATGCCGCGACGGACCGCGTCCGCGAGGAGCACCCAGGTGACCTTCCCGTCGCCGTGCTGCAGGCGCGGGACCGTCAGGCCGAACCGATCCAGCGTCCTGTGGATGTCCTCCACCAACCTGAGCGCGGCGGCAGCGCTCTCCCCGACTTGCATCTCCCCGGGCTCGACCAGGATCCGCGTGACCCGCCCGCCCAAGCCGGATGCCCCGAGGTGCTCGGCGTCCTCAACGGTCCAGACGCCCGCCTCGATGCCGATGCCGATCTCAAGCAGGGTCTCCATGATCTCCAGCGAGCCCGGTTCGGAGAGGTTGACCGATGTGTAGTCGGGCGCGCGCCAGGCCCGCACGAGCGCGAGGCGGCGGGGGAGATCGGGCTCGATCCAGGCGCCCGTCGAAACCCCGACGGGCACACCACACGCCTCGCGGACTTCCCGCACCACCGCATCAATGACCGCCGCGTCCAGCCGCTCATGCCCTGCGGCATCACGCGGATGTAGATGGATCGCGCCCGCGCCCGCAGCGACGCAGGCGACGGCGTCGCGCGCGAGTTCCTGGACCGACATGGGCAGGGCGGGGTGTTCCGACTTCGTGAAGTCTCCATTCAGGGCCGCTTGCAGCATCACTCTCCACCTCCTGCCAGCTTCGTCCGCGCAAGACGCCAGCCACTGCGTATGCCGGCCTTCACCGTACAGTGCAGAAGCCCCAAAGTACATACCACGCTCTAGTTCCGGAACAGCGCCGAGTCGTCATCCGGTAGGATTGCTTCGTCGTGCGGTTCGCTGAGATAGCGGAGCAATCCGTGCTCGCGCTTGATAAGCCGGAGGGTTTCCCGCAGGCGCGCGGCGGTGTCCGTCGCTTCGAGTAATCGCTGCTTCTCGATCGTATTCACTGGCAGCAGGGCCGCGAGTTCATACGACGCGTCGGTCGGGTTAATCGGGACATCGGCTGCCGTGAAGTCTTCATTGGTCATCGTGGCGATCTGACGACGGAATGCGTTCCATCGCCGCGTCGCCTGATCGCGCAACGTATGGGCATCACTCGCTGGCTCAGGCAGCCATTCGATGCGGGCAACGCAATACTCCAATTCCCAGTCGAGACTGAGGACGCGGAACCGCTGATCGCCCGTCGTGACGAGGTTCATGCAGCCGTCCGGGAATCGCGTTGCGCCGCTGATGTGCGCCGTCGTGCCGACCGCATAGGTGGCATACTGGCCGGGCACGGACGTCGTCGCGCTGGCCAGCACGACACCGAAATCATGGCCCTCGCGGAGGCAAAGACCGATCATTCGCTTGTACCGTTCTTCAAAGATATGGAGTGGCAGGGTCATCCCCGGAAAGAGCACGAGCGAGAGCGGAAAAAGTGGCAGTGTGGTCGTGCGTGAAGTCATGGGTCGGTCCTTCGGAAACGCGGCAGAAACGGGGCTTCTGCGACCATAGATGCAGTCTACGCGTGCCACTGTGAATCTGCAACGTGCCGCTTGAAATTTCTTCGACCTCGTTCGTTGCGGTCATACGATCCGCGTGCTACCCTCCGTGCAAATTAATTGGCTTGGCGTATTCGACAAGGAGCATGAGATGGCCGACCCTCGCGTTGAGAAACTGGCGGACGTCCTGATAAATTACTCGCTCGCCATCCGCGAGGGCGATTTCTTCGTCATCAATAGCCCACCGATTGCCGCGCCACTCGTCGAGGCCCTCTACATTCGCGCGCTCAAGAAGGGCGCGTTCCCGGTCACGTCTATCGCGCTCCCGCATCTCAGCGAACTCTTCCTCACGCATGCCACGACCGCGCAGCTGGAATGGGTGTCTCCTGTCCAGCGGCTGATCATTGAGCAGGCGGACGTGACGTTCAGCATTCTCGCGGACACGAACACGAAGGCGCTGACGAATGCAGATGCGACGAAACAGATGCAGCGTGCCGCCGCGATGAACGACCTGTCAAAAACATACATGGAACGGGCCGCATCGGGCGCATTACGCTGGTCGCTGACACTCTATCCGACGGACGCGTTCGCACAGGATGCTGAGATGTCCCTGGCGGAATACGAGGAATTCGTCTATGGAGCGGGGCTTCTTCACGAACCCGACCCGGTCGCCGCGTGGAAGAAACAGGGTGCGGAGCAGCAGCGCTTGATTGATTGGCTTGAAGGAAAGGACCGCGTCCATATCATCGGGCCGGATACCGATCTGACGCTTTCGATCAAAGACCGTATTTTCATTAACGCCGACGGCTTGCGCAACTTCCCCGATGGCGAAATCTTCACCGGCCCCGTTGAGGAGAGCATCAACGGCCACATTCACTTCTCCTACCCTGCCAATCTCGGCGGGCGAGAGATCGAGGACATACGCCTAACGTTTGAGCATGGCGTTGTCACCCACGCGACCGCCGCGCGGGGGCAGGACTACCTCGAGAAGATGCTGGACACGGATGCCGGGGCGCGCCGCGTCGGTGAGTTCGCCTTCGGGACAAACTACGGCATTCAGCGGTTCACCAAGAACACGTTGTTCGATGAGAAGATCGGCGGCACGATCCACATGGCGCTTGGCCGTGCCTACCCGGAAACGGGCGGGAAGAACGAGTCCGCTATCCATACGGACATCGTCTGCGATCTCCGTAGCGGGGGCACGATCACCGTGGATGGCCAGACATTCGCGAAAGACGGCGCCTTCGTGATCTAGCCGCGGGGAGTATCGGACGTGGCTGCACCGCCGGGCACAATGACGCGCAACCATTCAGCGGGCAGTGACACGGTAACTTCCTGATTAATCAGGATCGGCATATCCGCCGGCACCAGCACCGTTACCTCGGTATGGCCATGGCTGGTGCGCAGCGTCACCCGCTGCTGTTGACCGAGATACGTACGGTTTGTCACGCAACCCGTCGCCGCGTTTTCGCCGTAGCCGATCGCGATATGCTCAGGGCGGATACCGATCACCGCCTCGGACAGATTTCGAGTCGGATCCGGCAGATGTAACGGGCCGAATGCGGTCTCGGCGACGCCTTCCACGATGGACGCGGGAAAGAGATTGACCATGCCGAAAAACTGGGCGACAGCGACAGTCACCGGGCGCTCATAGAGTTCGGGCGCAGTCGCATATTGCTGCAACCGTCCATCGGACAGAAAGGCAATCCGCTCGGCGAGGGTCATTGCCTCCTGACGATCATGCGTGACGAGGACGGTCGTAATCCCTTGTTCCGCGTGCAGCCGGGCGAGCAGATCGCGCATCTCATCCCGGAGCGACGGATCGAGGTTCGAGAGCGGTTCGTCGAGGAGCAGCACGCGCGGGTCCGTCACCAGCGCCCGCGCGAGGGCAACCCGTTGCTGTTGACCGCTGGACAGTTGCCCGATTCGCCGTCGCTCCATCCCCGCGAGTTGGACTTGCCCAAGCGCGGCGCGTACGCGTTCGGCAATCACGCCGCGCGGTTCGCGCCGCATACGCAGACCAAATCCGACATTGGCGGCGACATCGAGGTGCGAGAAGAGTGTCGGTTGCTGGAAGACCATCACTGCGCCACGCCGTTCGGGTTGGACACCCGCGACTGAATCACCGCCGAATCGAATGTCTCCTGTGTCCGGCTCGATCAGCCCGGCGATCATCCGGAGCGTTGTCGTCTTCCCGCAGCCCGAGGGGCCGAGCAGCGCGACGAGCGCGCCGGGCGGCACGGTGAGTGAGAGATTCTCGACGGCCCATCTGCCGTCGTACTCCTTGCCGAGTCCGATCAAGTCCAACGCAACCGCGCTGGCGTTTGCATTCGTCCGCACGAGCCGCTTGTCCGTCAAGACGGCCATCATAGCCGACCGCCGACAACCGACTGCCGCACTCTTAACGTGCGTGACGCGAGGGCGAGGGCGACGACAGCAGGCGCGACGAAGAGGAGCGCGAGCGCGGCGGCGATGGGATTATCGCCACTGCGGGTGAATGCATACACGAGTAACGGGAGCGTCTGGACCTTCCCGCCGCCGATAATCAGCGTTGATGTGTACTGGCTCCACGAAACGAGGAAGGCGAAAAGGCCACCGACGGCAAGGCCGGGCCGCAGTAGCGGCAGCGTGATGTGGATGAACGTTTGCCATGACGTTGCCCCGAGCGACCGCGCCTGCTCCTCCACTTGCACGCCAACATTGGTCGCGACACCCGCGACCGAGATGATGACGTATGGCAGCGCCGGCATCAGGTGAGCGAACACCACACCCTGCATCGTGTCCGCAAGCCGCAAGTGGATGAAGACGATCTGGATACCCATCGTCACAATCAGACCTGGCACGATGAAGGGCGCGAGCAAGAGCAATTCGATTGCGCGTTTCCCCCGGAAGGCCATGCGCCCCACCGCGATACCGGCTGGCGTACCGATCGCGAGCGCAAGCATCATTGTCAGCAGCGCAACCGTACTACTCCCGATCAAACCCGCACGCACTTGCGTCGTCGGCGAGAAGACATACCGCCACGCACGACCGCTCCACGCCGTCGGCAGGAGGTCCGGCCATCGCCATGAGAACGCCGCCGACCAGATGACGAGCGGCACGACCGGCAGGATAACCAGCGCGACCCAGAGGGATACAACCGCGCTTGGAAGCATCGGTCGCCGTGAACGACGCAAGCGACGAGAGATGTCAGGCGTCACGCGCGCGCGGGTTGCCATCGTTTATCGTCCGTTCGTGAGCAGCCGGCGTGACAGGCTGCCGTACGCCAGCACAATCACGGTCGCGAGGAGCGCGATCAGCACGCTGACGGCGAGGGCTTCCGGCCGTTGGTTGAGGTCAACATTGTTGAAGCCCTCGTACGCCCAGACCGGGAGAGCCTTCGGGTAGGTCCTCCCCATCACATACGGCACCTCAAACGCGCCGAAAGTGAACGCGAAAACGATCAGGGAAGCCGAGAGCATCACCGGGAAGAGGAGTGGGACGAGCACATGGCGGAACCGCTGCCATGCCGACGCACCGAGCGTCCGCGCCGCCTCCTCATACTGCTCGCCGATTGCGGACAGCGCGGCAAGCAGCAGGAATGTGATGAACGGTACTTCCTTCCAAACATAGACGATGACAATGCCCGCGCCAAACCGGTCGCCGACGAGCAGGGGGAATCGGCTGCGCTCCTCCAGCAACCCGGCGGCATGCAGGAGGCGCGCGATCAGCCCGCTCTGCGCGATAAGCAAGGTGATCCCCACCGCGCCGACAAGATGCGGAATCGGTAACGGCAATTGAAAGAGCAGGCGCAGGATGCCGTCCCCGCGCAATCGCTTTCGGAGCAGCAGCGCCATGCCGATGCTAAGGATCAGCGCGATCAGGGTACTGACGACCGAGATGCGGAGCGAGACGACCAGCGCGGCCCTTAAATCGGGGTCGCGCAGTGCATCACCGTAATGGCGGAGCGTGACCTCCGAATCGCCGAGCAGCGCGAACATACCGAGACTCTGCGCGAACGCGAAACCGACCCCGCCGATCAGGAAGAGCGCGATGACCGCGAGGCTCGGCAGAAGGAGGAGCAATGCAGTCGGCCGCTGACGAGTAACGCGTAACGCGTAACGCGTAACGAGTGCCCTACTCATACGTCGTTGTCTCTCCCCACTATCCAATCGCCCAACGCATACAGTGAAGATCTGCACTCGTCACGCGTTACGCGTTACTTCTTCAGGACGTTCGCCATCCAGTCCTTGTCAATACGGAGGAGGTAGGTAGCCTGCAACTCCGGCACCGCTTTCGCTGCAAGGTCCGCATCGGTCAATGTGGCCTCGCCGCGTGGCAAGGCCGCGAGCGCCGCCTTGTCTGCGGCGGGGAGATTGTTCGCGTCAACGACCGGAGAGTCACCCCAAACCTCGACCTTCGCTTTCTCGATCTGCGCCGCGGGTGATTCCAGGAAATTGGCGAGCACGAGCGCGGTCTCCTTGTTCGCGGCATTGAATGGGATCGTCTGGTAGTGCGTGTTCGCGATCGTCCCCGCGTCGAGCAAGTAGGAGCGCACACTCTTCGGATAGGTTCCCTTCGCGATCGCCTGCGACGCGGCGTTCGTGTTGTAACTCATCGTGAAGGAGACTTCGCCGTCCGCGAACAGTTGATCGAGTTTCGGCTGGGATTCCGGATAGGTCGCGCCTTTTTGCCAGAGATACGCTTTGATGCGGTTCAGGTAATCCCACGTCGCCGGGGATTTCTGCGCATAGACCTGCTCGTTGAACGGCCCGTCGAACTGCTTCCAGCCGCCTGTCTGCTCGTAGAAGACGTGGCGAACGAAGACGCTCCCCGTGAAATCTGGTGGGGCGGCATAGGTGAACTTCCCTGGGTTCGCCTTCACCCATTCTTCCAACGCCTTGAACGACGTGGGAGGATTCGGCACCTTCGCGCGATCGTAAATCATCACGAACTGCGCTTTGCCCCATGGCGCCTCACGCTCATTGACCGGATAGCCGAAGTCATTGGCAACGCTCGGTTGATCCCAGGGAATGTAGATCGCGTTTGGCAGCGCCTTCGACCACCCAGTATAGAGGACATTCGCCTCGGCCATCGTGCGGAAGTTCTCGCCATTGATCCAGATCATGTCCACGCTGCCGTCGCTCGTCTTGCCCGCCTGCTTCTCCGCGAGCACCTTGTTCACCGCATCCACCGTCGCGGTGACTGGTACCCGCTTGACGGTGACGCCAAACTGCTCCTTCATTCTGGGCGTGACAAACTTGTCCACGTAATCGTTCGTCGTCTGGCCGCCACCATAGAGGAACCAGTTGGCGGTGCCGCCTTTCGCCTTCGCGAGGATTTGATCCCACGTCGTCCCGTTGATCGTGCCGCCACCCAGCGCCGGAACGCCCCTCGAAGCGGTGCCTGTTGTCGCCGTAGAGGCGGCGCCAGGAGCGGTCGTCGCAGCGGCAGGCACGGCGGTGGGCACGATTGTCGCCGCGGGCTTTGGCGTATCGGTCGCGGTGGAACTACCACCGCAGGCGGCAAGGAGGGCGGCAGACACCGCAGCCGTCGCACCAGCGAGAAATTGACGGCGTGACAGCGGAGAGGCGCACGAACGCGTCATGAAGGCACGATCCTTTCCAGATATGAAGACGATCTCTCGCTACAACGATGGCGTAACGATACGTGATCCCCACGGTTCTGAAAAGAGTGTACGCAGGCTCCGCAAGGTTGGATGCATGCACTGCCTCTCTCTCGCTATGCGATGTGAGGCGTGATACTCCGCCCAATCAACGCGCGCTCGCCGACATGCAACACGCGGACGGGCACGCGTGGCCCGTCGCTCTGGACATACCGGACGAGCGCGTCAGGGTATTCATTGTTGCCGACAAAGCCGTCGTAATGGTACGGAATGAGCAGCCGCGCCCGCGCCCGATCGGCGACCTGCGCGGCCTCGCGGTAGGTGAAGTTCCCGATCACCGCCTGCTGCTCGCGGAACCAATCACGACCGTTGATCGGTAGGAGCATCACATCAAACTGCGGCCAGCGGGCGAGCCGTTCGAGAAAACCATGATAGCCGTTGTTATCGCCCGCGTGGTAGATCGTGAAGCCGTCGCATTCGAGCACGAAGCCGATGAAACGCTCCGTGCCGCGTCGTTCGGGCGGTAATTGCGCGGGGATGGTCGCGTAGTACGCTTCCTCTGCTTGTGTGTACCGCTCCTCCGAGAAGAAACCGTAGTGCGTGCTCGGAATCGCGGTGATCCGCACACCCCGGACGGTCGCGCTGCCGTCACCGTCAAGGAGGACCGTGCGCTCCTTCGTGCCACCAAGACGGCGAACGAGCGCCTCCGCGCCGCGCGGTGCGACCCATGTCGCCTGCGGCGACTGCCGGAGGATGATCGGATCGGCATCCATGTCTATGTGGTCCCCGTGATCGTGGGATGTCAGGAGGATCGCGCAGTTCGTAATCAGATGAGGGTCGAGGGGGATCGGATAGGCGCGCGGCCCGCCCGACAGGTCAGAGAGCCACGGATCGAGATAACAGACCGTGCCGGATGGGAATTTGATGATAAAACCGGCCTGCCCGATGAACCAGACGGCGAGGATGCCGGGAGGCGACATGAGCGCGTCAATGTCGGCGACGATTTCCTTGCCGACACCCGGAATAAGCGTGTCGAACGGCATGCTGCTCCCCTTCTCGGTTAATGCCGGGCCAGATAGACGAACACTGCGCTATGTCCGCCTTCGCGGCGGGTCGTCGTCACCTGCCTCGTCGTCATCCCACGCTGTCGTATCCGAGTCATCGTCCGCATCGCTCAGGAGCCAGACGCAGGCGACCGCGAGCGTATCTTCCTGCCCGAACCCGCCCGACTTGGTGATGATCGGCACCTGTGCCAGTTGGCCGTCCATCATCACCGAGCAGGGGATACCGGGCAGCACCTCGTCCACAACACTGAGGAGCCGGACGCCCGCCGCCTTGCAGATCGCCAGCGTCGTCGCACCTCCGGTCGTCACGAGACCGCGCAGGTCGTCGCCCCGTTCAACCGCCGCCTCGACAATAATCCGCGCGAGGCCGTCTAAACCTTCATCCGTGACAGCGACATCCCGCGGGACGTTCAATGCCGCGATAACCACCGGTGTGCGGTCGAGCGCTCGCCGGATGGCAGGCAACGCGGCACGCACATCACCCTGCATCACGTCAACGACGCAGACATCGTCCGCCTCACGCAGATAGACGAGTTGCGCTTGTGTCATTGGGTTGCGCGTGCCGACGGCGACGAGAACGGGGCCATCGCGATCCGCCCATACGTCCTCCTCATCATCGGCGTTGGTCGTCTCCCAGCACCAGAACGGCGCGATATATCGTGCCAGCCCCGCCGAACCGGCGACCAGCGACAGATCAGTGGACGCCGCATACTCCGCGAGCGTCCAGAGGTCATCGTCTCGCTCTGCATCCGCCAATAGCAGCGCGACATTATCCACGAGGAGGCCCGGCGAAATGGCGATTGCCGTCATACTCGACCGGATCGCCCGGAGCGGAATATGGCCGATGGAGGCAATCGCCGTCTCCGCGAGGCGGGCCATGCCGTCCACAATGGCGGTATCGTCGCGGCGTACCCAGCCGCTGAGCACCGTCCTTCCCTGCTCCGGGAAGGCGGGCGTAATGAGCACATACGGGACACCGAAGGCGATCGCTGCCGCCTCGACGATCCCGCCCGGCGCGCCGCGCAGGGTGCTGTCTACCTTGATATAGAGCCGCTCTGCCCCCGCACGCCGCAGGCGTTCAACGGCCTCGCGCGTGCGCGCTGCCGCGATCGTCGGCAGTGCGCGGCGCGCCTCGGTCGTCAGCGAAATGACGTCCCAACCCGTTGGCAGCGCGCCGTCGCCGTCATCGAGGACAACGGCGGTGCGCGCTCCTGCCCGCTGGAACTGCGCGGCGGCATCGCACGCGCCCGTGATGTCATCCGCGACGATGCCCACGAGGCCGGATGGTGATTTCCCGCGCCTCATTCGGCGAACGTGAGCGGTTCCGGGGAGTCCGCGACGCACAGATGCGGCCTGCCAACCAATTCACCGCGAACCGCCGCCGAGACGGTCAGTTCCTGAACGTCATGCGTATTGCGGATACGCGCCAGCCGTACATTCGCAAAGTCGCTCCGCCCGCACATGAAGATGGCAGCCTGCACGGTCTGGCGCATCGTCGGGAAGACCATCGGCATCTTGGCGCGTTGCGGGCCACCGAGACCGGAGGTCGCCGCGTTGATGTACATCGCACGCCAATCAATCTTGGCCACCAGCGAGGCGGGGATGCAGTCCGCGAAGCCGATGCCGACCGCGTTGCCGTGCGATGCGGCGGTCACATCGAGGACGGTGATAATGCTGATGTCGGGGCGCTCGAACTCCGGCACGGTGTGGATATACATGCGGCCGATGACGACCGAATCGAGGCCGCTCCCGGAAATATCCTTGCCGAGTTCGTCCACGATCAGCACGTCAAGTTGATCTATCGGGATGCGCGGGTGGAGGTTCTTGGCGCGTTCAAGGAGCGCCATCTCCACTGGCCCGCCGATCTCGTCCGGCTGGACGCCATGCATTTCGCCGAGTGCTCCGGCGGCGTTTTCAATCAGCGCGACACCGCCAATGATGTTGGCGGCGCGAATCGTCTCCTTCGCGACGATCGGGATCAGTTTCGCCAGCATTTGCGGCCCACTGCGATGGAAGACCGAGGCGCCACGCGGGCCACCAAGCCCAATCGCGCACATCTTCGCCAGCCCGCTTTCGATCGTGCTGCGGATGTCCGTATGCGCCTTGACGCGGTTGACGACGAGTGTCGCGTCCGCTGCGAGGGCGCGGGAATTTACCCAGACAGGCACATTCCCCTCGACGGTCGCGACGCATTCCGTTTCGGTACCCGTCACGATTGGCGCGTCCATCGCCTCATCAGTGATCCCATAGCCGGAGAGAATTTCGTGCTGCCCCTCTGCGGTCGCGCCACCGTGCGAGCCCATCGCGGCGATCACGAACGGCTCGCCGCCGCGCTCGCGGACCATCGCGACCGCTTCACGCAGCGTCGGCACGATCTGGTCAATCCCCCGGCTGCCCGCGCAAACCGCCACGCGCATCTCCGGTCGGATGCGCTCCAGCGCGCCCGATTCGGCGAGCGCCTTTCGGACGGCCACGCGCGGATCACCAATCATCGGCTGCGGCGTCTCGTCGCGCACCGCGTAGACCGGTGGCAGCGAGATTTCATCGAGATAATCCCCGAGGTCTGCGCCGACACCGACCCCGGGCAAAACATGAGGACGGATCATCGCGGTCGCTCCTTTCGCGTTCGGCGGATCGCCTGGTGCTGCCTATCGTAACATCCCCACCCCGATGCCGCTACGCCGGGCGATGCGTCTAAGGAGTTTCCCGATCTGGAAGGTTTCGCTTGCCGCAATCCGATGGTATCATTTGTATTGTCGTTCATTTCGCTTTTTGCCCGTTCGTGGTAGGCTACGTCGCGTGAGTAGTGAGCCTTCCGTTACGGTGCGCGAGGAGGGGAGCGCGTGGCGATGAGCACGGCGAGGGATTCGGTGCAATCAGCGGTCGCTGCCCCACCGCGGACGCACACGGTGACGACCCTGCCGCCGCTCGCTCGCATCCGCCAAAAACTCTCACCGCAGTGCCTCGATGACGTGCCGGGCGCGATTCGGGCAGGGATCGCCGCGCTCGGTGATGTTCCCCGAATGAAGCCGGGGGCGAAGATCGCTCTGACCGGTGGCAGCCGGGGCATCGCGGACATTGTGCCGATTCTGCGTACGGTCGTGGCAGAACTGAAGGCCCGTGGCGCGGAGCCCTTCCTCATTCCCGCGATGGGTTCGCATGGCGGTGCGACTGCCGACGGCCAGATCGAAATGATGGCCGGGTATGGCATGACCGAGGAGGCGCTCGGCTGTCCCATCCGCGCGACAATGGAGGTCGTCGAACTCGGCAAAACCGCGCGCGGCATCACCGTCTACTACGACCGCATGGCGAGCGAGGCGGATGGCGTGATCGTCGTCAACCGCGTCAAGGCGCACACCGCCTTCCGGGGTGAGGTCGAGAGCGGCGTCGCGAAGATGATTGCCGTCGGTATGGGCAAGCGGCACGGTGCGGAGCAGATGCACTCCGTCGGTCTCGGCACACACATCACGGATGCCGCCGCGATCGCGATTGAGAAGGCAAATATCGTCGCCGGTATCCATATTGTCGAGAACGCGTACGAGCAGGTGCATACGATCCGTGTTACCCGGCCCGATCAGATCATTGCGACCGACGCTGAACTCCTCAAATTGGCGAACACGCTTTTGCCGCGCGTCCCATTCGGTCAGTTAGACGTATTGATCGTTGACACGATGGGCAAGAATATCAGCGGCACGGGCATGGACCCGAACATCATCGGCATGTGGCGGCGGTTCGGCGGCCCGAAGGTGCCCGATTTCACGCGCATCGTCATCCTCAGCCTGACACCGGAGACGCACGGAAACGCGATGGGCATTGGCTTCGCCGACTTCACGACGCGACGCGTTTTTGATCAGATTGACCACCATGCCCTGATGATGAATGCGATCACTGCGGAGGCAATCGCGGCGGCGAAGATCCCGATCATTCGCGCCAACGACGAGGATGCCATCGCATGGGCGATCCGCTCCGCCTTACGCGGCGTCGAACGCGCGCCACGCATCGCGCGTATTCAGAGCACATTGCATCTCGATACCCTCGCCGTCTCGCCCGCGCTTCTTGATGAGGTGCGGGCGAACGACGACCTGGAAGTCATGGGTGAGCCGGAACCGCTCTGCGCAGACGAGAGCGGCCATCTGGTCGGTATGCTGGAAACGGCGCGCTAGCGCCGGGAGGAGAAGAGGATGAGAGAGAACCACGTCAAACGTGCGCTGCGCGAGGGGCGGCCATCCGTCGGCACCTGGTTGAGTTACGGTGCGCCGCTCGCTGTCGAGGCGATGACGACCGTCGGCTTCGATTGGCTGACGATTGACTGGGAGCACAACGCGATTGACATCGAAACCGTCGCACTGATGCTGATGGCCATGCGGGGGACGCCGTGCGCGCCGATGGTGCGCCTCCCACAGGGAGATCACGAGAACATCAAACGGGTGCTCGATGCGGGGGCGTGGGGGATCGTCGCACCGATGGTCAACACCGTGGAGGAAGCCCGGCTCATCGCCCGTGCCGCCAAGCACCCCCCGGTGGGCAATCGCTCGTTTGGCGGGGGCCGCTACAACGCCTCATGGGACGCCCAGCCCGGTGAATACAACGCGCGAGCCAATGACGAAATCTGTGTGATCCTGATGATCGAGTCACCGGAAGGGATCAACCACCTCGATGCGATGCTCGCGGAGGGGGGGATTGACGGGGTGTTCGTGGGGCCGAACGACCTGCTCGGCACCATGGGCGAGCCGCCCGCGATGTGGTCGGAGGCGACGGTCTTCCAGGAGGGGATGCAGCACATCCTCCAGACCTGCAAGAAGCATGGCGTTGCCGCCGGTATCCACTGCGCCGACCACAAAGCGGTGAGCGAGCGGATCGCGGAGGGGTATCAATTCCTCGCGCTCGCTTCCGAGGCGCGTTTCATGCTCCACGAAGCGACGATCGAGGCGCAGTCCGTCAAGGGCTGGACGCCGCGTAAACAGTCGGAAGTGATCAAGTATTGAGCAATGAGTGGATCTGTCGGCCTTATTGCTCGTTGCTCATTGCACCCCGGAGGGAGAATGGCGAAGTTCAAGATCGTGCATACGAGCGCGCCGCCCGGTGCGCCACTGGAAAAGGAGCGCGAAGGGCTGGCCGAGTTTGCGAACGGTCTCGTCAGTTACGGCAATCTCACGACGCCGGAGCAATTGATCGAGCGTTGCCACGATGCCGATGCGTTGCTTGTGCCCGGCGCGCATTTCACACGCGAGGTGATCGAACACCTCGAACACTGCCGCGCGCTCGTGCGGTACGGCGTTGGCTACGACACCATTGATGTGCCCGCCGCGAGCGACCATAATCTCGTCGTCGTCAATATCCCGGACTTCTGCCTGCCAGAAGTGGCGAATCACGCGCTCGCGCTGCTCCTCGACTGCGCGAAAAAGATCACGCGCCAAGATAAATGGATGCGGACAGGCGCATGGGGGGACCGGGCCTCCGGTTACCGCGCGCCCTTCCTCTCGCCGATGGGGCCAATCCACGGCGAGACGGTGGGGTTGGTCGGTTTCGGGCAGATCGCGCGCGAGTTCAATCGCCGCCTCGTCCCGCTCGACGTTCGTGTCATCGCATATGATCCGTACGTCCCCGCGGAGCGCGCCGCCGCGATGGGTGTCGAGATGGTCTCGCTCGAGGACGTGATGCGGCAAAGCGACTATATTTCGATCCACACACCCCTCCTCCCGGAGACGCGGCACATGATTAACGCGGAGATGATCGCGCTGATGAAGCCGACGGCGTACCTCATCAACACCTCGCGCGGACCGGTGGTGGACGAACCGGCGCTGATCGCCGCGCTGCAAAGCGGGCAGATCGCGGGCGCGGGCCTCGATGTCTTCGAGATCGAACCGCTGCCAAAGAACAGCCCGCTGATGGCGATGGAAAATGTCGTGCTCGTCCCGCATACCGCGAGTTATGCCGATGTAACTTTCGAGATCATGTATCGTCGCGTCGGCGAGGAGGCGGCACGCGCCTTGCGCGGGCAGATGCCGAATACGCCTGTCAACCCGCAGATTCGCCCGCGTCTCACCTGGTTGACCGAGTAGCCAGTCGTCAGTCGTCAGTCGCCAGTGAGAGCCTGACCGCTCGCCACTGGACACCACGAAATGGGAGGTGGCACCTTGGCGGTAACTGTCAGTCCGGACTTGAGCGTCCGGCACGCCGAACTGGAAAAGCAGTTCCCCTATTGGGAAAAAATCGGCGACTGCATAGACAACTTCATTGATGTCTTCGAGAACTACCGCCAGAGCGGACACCCCGGCGGCTCGCGGTCGAAGCGGCACATGTTCGTCGCCCTCACCCTCGGCGGCTTCATGCGATGGGACATTCGCCACCCGGAGAAGCGATTCGGCGACCGCTATATCCTCGTCGCGGGCCACACCGTGCCGCTCGTCTATGCGACCCTTGCGGCGTATAACACCGCACTCCGGGCGAAGTATGACCGGACCGGCGACAAGCGATATGCAGTGCCGGAAGCCGAACATCGGCAACTGATGTGGCACGATCTATTGGGCTTCCGACGACGCGGTGGGCTTGCGGGGCATGCTGAGATGGAGGGGAAGACCCTCTTCCTCAAATTCAACACCGGCCCGTCCGGACATGGCGCACCGGCAGCAGCAGGCGAAGCGATGGCCCTGAAGCGTGCGGGCGCTGAGGGCGTCAAGGTTTTCGCGGTGGACGGTGAGGGCGGCCTGACACCGGGCGCATGGCACGAGACGAAGAATTCGGCATGGGGACTCGGTCTCGACAATTTCTACGGCCTGATTGACTGGAATAACTTCGGCATTGACGAGGTGGCTGTCGGCGATGTCGTGCATGGCACCCCGGAAACATGGTTCGAACCATACGGCTTCCGCGTTCACGGCACGGAGCACGGCTCCGATTACGACGCGGTGACACGCGCGCTGCTCGAGACGATAGAAACGCCGAACCCCGATCACGCCCCGAACATGACATGGTTCAAGACGATTAAGGGGCGCGGCTACGGCGTCACCGGCTACAAATCGCATGGCACACCGCACAAGTTGAACGCCGATCTCTTCTGGCAAGGGCGGCAGGAGTTTGCCGAGAAGTACGGCGTCACATGGCATGGCTTTGGTCAGGCCGCGCCGTCGGATGCCAGTGAAATGCGCGCGCAGTTCGAGGCGAATTTGAAAGTGATCGCGGACACGATCACGAGCGATGACGCCCTCGTGGATTACCTCGCGGACCGCTTCGTCGAACTTGGCGATTCGGTCCCGGAAGAGATCCCCGGCTTCAAACTCGATACGTCGAAGAACCCGTTCGAGGATCAGCGCTTCTGGGACTTCAAGAATTACCCCGACGATCTCTTTGTCAAGCCAGGCGCGAACGCCCCGAACCGCGCGGCGTTCGCCAAGTGGGGGGCATACATCAACGCGCTGGGGCGGCAGCGCTTTGACCGCCCGCTCTTCCTCGCGATGTCCGCCGACCTCGCGGAATCAACGAATATCGCGGGCTTCGCGCTCGATTACGGCGATATTCCCGGCTGGGGGCGCTACGAACGCCATCACAGCCCCGACGGCGCGCTCTTGCCGCAGGAGATCACCGAGTTCACGAACTCCGGCGTCAGCGCCGGCATTGCCACGGTGAACTTCTCCCGGACACCATACGAGAATTTCGATGGCTTCTACGCGGCGCACTCGACCTATGCCTCCTTCTCGTACCTGAAGTACGGCTTGATGCGGCTCTTCAGCCAGGTCGCGCAGGACTCAGACATCAAGGTCGGCAAAGTGCTCTGGGTGGCGGGCCACTCCGGCCCCGAGACGGCGGAAGATTCGCGGACGCACTTCGGCATTTTCTCACCCGGCGTGACGCAACTCTTCCCGGAGGGGCGCGTCATCAATCTCGTGCCGTGGGAGTACAACGAAGTGCCGGTGCTGCTCGGGGCGGCGTTCGCCGCCGATACGCCGATCGTCATTTTGCACTTGACCCGGCCACCCATCCAGATTCCTGACCGTGCCGCCCTCGGCATGGCCTCTCATTTCGAGGCGGCACGCGGCGCGTATCTGATCCGGGACTACAAACCAGGCCAGCCACGCGGCGGCACGATCCTCGTGCAGGGCACGATGTCCACGGCAAATACGGTCACGCTGCTCCCGAAACTCGATGAACTGGGTTTGAATGTCAAACTCGTCGCGGTGGTCAGTCCTGAGTTGTTCAAGCGGCAGCCGAAGGAGTATCAGGAGAGAATCATCTCACCTGCCGATCAGTTGGACATGACCTACATCACCAATAGCGCGCGCCGCCTGATGCGAGATTGGGTGACCCACCGGCTGGCCGACGAATACGCGATGTCTTCGGATTACGACAACCGCTGGCGCACGGGCGGCAGCCCCGCTGAAGTGTATGAGGAGGCGCATCTCTCGCCCGACTTTCTCCTGAAAGGCATCCAGCGGTTCGTCGCGGAGCGCGACCAGCGGCTCAACGGAATCGCGGCGGCGCTCGAAGCGGCGCGACAGTAACGAGGTTTGGTGGCGTCGGCTTCAGCCTGTGATGCCGTCTCCAAGCCTCAACCCCCGACCCCTCTCCGTTGCCAATCGGCTTCGACGCTGCAAGAACATGGTGGCGATGGAGAGGGGGGCCGGGCATTTTCGCAAAAGGAGACCGCATGTATCTCGGCTTCATCGTCCCGCGCGATTTGCGCGAGGTCTCCTATCCCGAACTGTGCGCCTGGGCGAAGGGGCACGGCTTCGCCTTCGTGGACACGCACAAAGTGCTGCCGGACGGCGGGCATGTCGCGGCCGCCGCCGGGCTCCGGCCCGGCGTGCCGACCGTGACCGCGCCGACCGCCAACGAGATATTCTCAGCGGATCGCAAAGTCCGCGATGGCGCAGTCCACACCCTCATCGAATACTTCGAGCAGGCATCGCGGCAGGGCATCACCGTCTGCCTCGGCATGCTGAACAATGTTGACCCGACGATCACGCTGGCACAGAACTTCGACCGCTTTGTCATGACCTGGGTCCCGGTTGTCGCAGCAGCCGATCGGTTCGGCATCCGCGTCGCGCTGGAGCCCTGGTTTGGCTGGGGAAGCAACCTCTGCTATTCACCGGAGATGTTCCAACGCGTCTTCGCCGCTTTCGACTCGACCGCGCTCGGTCTCTGCTTCGATCCCTCGCATTTTGTCTGGATGGGGATTGACCACATGCGCGTCCTGCGCGAGTTCGCGCCGCGCATCTATCATGTCCACGCGAAAGATACCGAGATCATCGCCGACGGCCTGTACGAATACGGCGTACTTGGGCGTATCTTTACCGAACGGCGGCGCAGTTCCGGCTGGTGGCGGTACCGGCTCCCCGGCTATGGGGTCGTCAACTGGAGGCAGGTCCTCGCCGCACTCAGTGAGCACGGCTATGATGGCGCGATCTCCATCGAGCACGAAGACCCGATTTACGAAGGCTCGGAAGAGAAAGCACAACGCGGCCTGATCCTCGCGCAACGATACCTTGAACCGTTGATTGCCTAACCTCCGGCAACCGCCGGGGAACCTTCGAGCACCAGCGACTCGAAGTGCGTTGGATCATCGAAGGGGCCGCACATCGCGAGATGCAGGCGCTCCGGCGTGAAGAGATCATTCGCGACGCGGAAGACATCTTCCTTCGTGACCGCGTCCACCTCGGCGCGGCGTTCGTCCGGCGTTCGCACCCGGCCGCGCAAGAGTTCCTGCCGGATCACGTCCATCGCCACGCCCGCTGAGCCTTCCATCGCGAGCAGGATGCGCCCCTTCAATCCTTCCTTGCCCATACTGAGTTCTTCATCAGAGATCGGTGTCTCGGCCATGCCGAGCATCTCTTTGCGGATCGAAACGAGCGCCTGGTCGAGACGGTTCAGGTCCATACCACCGCGTGCGACGAATAGCCCCGTGTCCGTATACGGGTCCGGCGACGAGCCAACGTAATAGCACAAGCCCTGCTTCTCCCGCACCTCAATGAAGAGCCGGGATGACATCGTGCCACCAAGCACGGTGTTCAGAACATTCAGCGCGGCCTCGTCCGGGTGGCCGATTGGCAAACTCGGCACGCCGAGGCAGAGATGCGCCTGGCCGGTATCCTTCGTATACAACGTGACGCGCGCATGGGGCTGAATACCGGCTGCGGGTATCGGCTGCGGCGCGGTCCCGCCGGGGAACTGCGCCATCCATTGCTGCACGGCGTCGAGCGCGTCCTCCTCGTTCACCTTGCCGGCGATGGCAACGACCATACTGCCGGTGTGGTAGGCCATCTCGGTATAATCGGTGAAGGTTTTCCGAGTCACCGCCTGAATCGTCGCGTCCGTGCCGAGGACCGGCCGACCGAGCGGATGATTCGGATACATCATCTCCTGGAATGTCCGGGGAGCGAGAGCCATCGGCTGATCCTCATACATCCGAATTTCCTGGATGATCGTCCCCTTCTCCCGCTCGATCTCCTCCGGGTCGAACTTCGAGTGGAAGAGCATATCGGTCAACACATCGAGGCCAACCTTATAATGCTCCGGCGCGAGGCGGGTGTAGTAGGCAGTCATTTCTTCGGAAGTGAAGGCATTAAATTGGCCGCCGAGGCCGTCAATCAGGCTGGAAATGTCGCGCGTCGTCGGGCGGCGCTCGGTGCCCTTGAAGAACATGTGCTCCGCGAAGTGCGCGATCCCATTCACTTCCGGCGCTTCCCATCGCGCGCCGACACCGACGCCGATCACGACCGTCACGGAAGTTGCGGAGTCCATTGGCGTGATGTAGACGCGCAATCCGTTGTCAAAAATGTGCTTGTGATACTCGATGCCCACGATTGTGCGTCCTTTCATCGCGACGCCCCACGAACGCCGCGTTGCCAACCAATCATTGCCGCCTATGCGGCAAGATTCTCCAGGATGACCGCGATTCCTTGCCCGCCACCGATGCATGCGGTGACGATCCCGTATCGCTCGCCACGCCGCCGCAGTTCGTAGATCAGTTTGACGGCGAGGATGTTCCCCGTTGCGCCGATCGGGTGGCCGAGGGCGATTGCGCCGCCATTGACATTGACCTTGTCCATGTCCAGCCCGAGTTCGCGGATGCAGGCAAGCGACTGCGCCGCGAATGCCTCATTCAGTTCAAAGAGCGCGATCTCCTCCAGCGTCAGGTCTGTCTTCGCAAGCACTTTACGCACAGCGGGCACCGGGCCAATACCCATATACTCCGGCTCGACGCCGACCACCGCCCAGCCGACGATACGGGCAAGCGGCGTGATCCCGCGCGCATCCGCCTCCGAGGCGGCCATCATCACGGTCGCGCTCCCCGCATCGTTGATGCCTGCGGCGTTCCCGGCGGTGACACTGCCCTCCTTCTCGAAGACGGGCGAGAGTTTCGCCAGCGTTTCGGCGGTCGTTTCCGGGCGGGGATGCTCATCGCGCGTCACTTCCACCGTCGTTCGTTTCGGGCCGGGAACGGTGACGGGGACAATCTGCTCGTCGAAGCGGCCGGCCTCGACAGCGGCTGCCGCCCGGTGCTGGCTGAGCACGCTGAACGCGTCCTGATCTTCGCGGCTCACCCCATCGCGTCGGGCGATATTCTCCGCCGTCGTGCCCATGTGGCGGCACGAAAACGGGTCCGACAGGGCGAGAGTCAGGGCATCTTTGAGCGCCGTATCACCGAGCCGGGTGCCCCAGCGGACATCGGCAAGCAGCGGGTAGCCGCTCATTTTCTCAACGCCGCCCGCGACGACGATCCGCGCGTCCCCCGCGAGGATCGCCTGTGCCGCGCTGCCGATTGCTTGCGCGCCGGAGCCGCAGAGTCGGTTAACGGTATACGCCGGGATCTCAATCGGCAGCCCCGCGCCGAGGCTGACCGCCCGCGCGATATATGCGTCCTGCCCGATCTGGCCGACGCAGCCAATCACGACGTCGTCTACATCACCGGGGGCGATCCCGCACGCCGCGAGCGCGGCGCGTACCGGCGTCGCGCCGAGCGTCGCCGTCGGAATCTCTTTGAACGCCTTGCCGAATGCGCCAATCGCGGTTCGCTTCGCCGCGACGATCACTGCCGATTCCATCTCGTTCCTCCGTAGCCGAACGGTTTCCTGCTATTGTACCGCCTTCTGGTACATTGGTCGCTCGAAGATCGGCACATCGCGCGAGAAAGGGCAAGAATGGCACATGAGGACTTCCACTTCATTCATACGCTCCGCGTTCGGTACGATGAGATTGACGGCCAACGGATCGTCTATAACGGGCGCTACCTCTCGTACATGGACATCGCCCAGACCGAGTATTTCCGTACGGGCCTCGGGCTGCACCTCTACGACCTCGCGGACGCAAATGTCTTCGATGTCGCGACGGTGCATCTTGAACTCGATTATCTGCGGCCATTTCAACTCGACGATCTGGTGGAGATCGGTGTTCGTTGCACCGCGATTGGCACGACGAGCCTGACCTTCGTCTTCGAGATGTGGAAAGAGGGCGAACACGATGCCTATTTCCGCGCGACAGGTATCTATGTCAACTTCGATCCCGCGCAAAGAGCGAAGCGGCCGGTGCCTGTCATCCTCCGCGAGGCGATCGCGCGGCTTGAACGCTGGGAGCGCGTGTGACCTCGAATACCGACGATCCGAAGGCAATTGTCGCGCGCGGCTATGACGTGATTGCCGAACGATACCTCGACTGGTCGGCGACGGTTCGCGTTGAAGAACGCGAGCGATACACGAAACTGCTGCTCGATACGCTGCCCGCTGGCGCGGCCATCCTCGAACTGGGCTGCGGTGCGGGTATCCCAACGACACAACGTCTCGCCGCCCGGTTCGCCGTGACGGGTATTGATCTCTCCCCGCGTCAGGTCGCGTTGGCGCGAGAGCATGTGCCGAACGCGACCTTCATTACCGGGGATATGACGGAGCTTTCGTTGCCATTGGAGACCTTCGACGCCGTGTGCGCGTTCTACGCGATCACGCATGTCCCGCGGGATGAGCACGCAGGATTGCTGGCGAAAATCGCGGCGTGGCTCCGGCCGGGCGGTCTCTTCGTCGCGTCGTTCAGCAGCGGCGGCACAGGAGGCGAGGTCGAAGGTGACTGGCTCGGTGCGCCGATGTACTTTAGCGGCTATGATGCGGAGACGAACGGACGGATGGTGCGCGAGGCGGGGCTGATAATTGAGCGTGCCCGCGCGGAGACCGATCTGGAGTTTGGCAGACCGGCGACATTTCTCTGGATTGTGGCGCGCAAGCCGCGCCGTGGCGACGCAAGGGAGTAACCGATGGCGGATATCGCGGCACTCAAGGCGGCCGAGGGAGGTCTTGCCGGCGCCCGGTCGTCCGGTGACGATGATAACCAGGGGGTTCGTCATGGCGTTCATCTCTTTTTCTTGATGCCAAACAATGCCTTCGGAGCGCTATAGGAAGAAGAATGCCACGCAGAGCATCAGATACAAGGCAAGGAGTTGCGCGCCTTCCAGCCAGTGGCTCTCGCCATCCATGGTGACGAGTACGGCGATCACCACCGCGCCGCCGAGCGCGAAGAGTTCGTAGACGTTGAACTCCAGCGTCAGTGGTTGGCCCATCGCCGCCGCGACGAAGACCAGCACGGGCGCGACGAAGAGTGCGATCTGGAGACTGGAGCCGAGCGAAATACTCAGCGACAGGTCCATCTTGTTTTCCGTCGCTACCTGCACCGCGACGATATGCTCCGCGATATTGCCGACAATCGGGATGATGATGATGCCAACAAAGAACTCGCTCACACCCCAGGCATGGACCGTCGGCTCGATGGCGTGGACGAGCAATTCGCTCATCACGACGACCGCCAGCGTCGTGCCGAACAGGACGGCGAGGGCAAACGTTCGGCTCCAATTTGGCGTGTCTTCCTCAAGGCTCTCGCCCGCACCGCCCGGTCCGCGCCGGAAACTGAAAATCAGGTAGAGGATATAGATCACAAAAAGCACGATCGCGACGGCGAGGCTCAACCCTTCCAGTCGGCTTGTTGTCAGCGGCGCCGTACCACGATGGAAGAAACTGGGGATCAGCAGGCTAATGACGGCGAGCGCGAGCATCGTGCAGGCCGCGCTCGCGTCGGTGCGGTCGAAGGTTTGCGTGCCGAACTTCAGACCACCAAGCAATATGCTCGCGCCGAGGACAAACAGCATATTGCCGAGGATACTCCCGGCGAGCGTCGCCTTGACGGTCGTCGTTAGTCCAGCGCGCAACGCGACAATTGTGATAATCAATTCCGCCGCGTTCCCGAATGTCGCATTCAGCAATCCACCCAAACGCGGCCCGGTGTAGAGCGCGGTCTCTTCCGTGGCACGGCCGAGGAATCCCGCAAGCGGGATGAGCGAGAGCGCGCTGACAACGAAAACTACCTGCGCGTCCGCATGCACAATTGCGAGTACGATGCTGACTGGAACGAGCAGAAGCAGGCCGAGCATCGCCTTTGTCGCTACCGAGAGCGGCTCTGTCTCTCGGCGTTCCGTCTTCATTCCCATCGTCCACATTGCTCCCGATACTTCCGAATGGCCAGCGCCACTCTCATCCTATCAAGGACGACCCGAATATACCGCACGGGCTTTGCCAGCAATCTCTGTCACATCCGTGTCAACGGAACGATGCGCGTATCATCATCTGTACATAGGGATACCGCTATGATAGCCTAACGGCATCTTCCGCGCCGGTTCTCACAGGAGGCATACAATGGACGTTTCCCGGCTCCGCGGTTCAATCGTCCCGATTATCACGCCATTCGATAACGACGGGCGAATTGACGAAGATATGTTGGAACGGCTGATTGATTGGCAGATCGCCAGTGGTAGCCACGGCATCTCCGTGACCGGGACAACAGGCGAACCGAGCGCGCTCTCACTGGACGAGCGCCGCCGCATGCTCGACCTCGGCAAGAGCGCCGTGGACGGCCGGGTGCCGTTCGTCCCCGCCACCGGCACGAACAATATTGACGAAACGATTGACCTGACGAAGTATGCCGCGCGCCTCGGTGTGCATGCCGCGCTGGTGATCGTACCCTACTACAACCGACCGTCGCAGGAAGGGCTGTTCCGCTATTTCCGTGCCGTGGCGCAGTCGGTAGACCTGCCGATCATCATCTACAACATTCCCGGCCGCACCGCAACGAATATGGCCCCGGAGACAATGGCGCGTTTGCGCGAAGCCTGCCCAAACATCATCGGCGTCAAGGAATCCAATAAGGACTTCGAGCATACGAGCAAGGTGCTCCACACCTGCGGGCGCGATTTCCTCGTCTACAGCGGCATCGAACTGCTCTGCTACCCGATGCTGGCGATCGGCGGCGTGGGGCACGTCAGCGCGACCGCGAATATTCTGCCGCGCGAAGTTGCCGCGCTCTACGATCTCGTCGTCGCGGGGCGATGGCAGGAGGCGATGGACCTCCATTACCGTCTCCTGCCGATCAATGAGGCGCTTTTCCTCGAAACCAACCCCGGGCCGCTCAAATGGGCGATGGGTGAACTCGGTTGGATCGCCCCAAACTATCGCCTGCCCCTCTGCGAGCCGTCGCCCGCGAATCAGGAGCGCATCCGCGCCGCGCTCGCGCAGTGCGACGTCACGAACGCGCCCGTCGCGAAGGCGGTGCGCGCGTGAAAATTGCACGCTTCGTCGTGGAGGGTCGCATCCACGTCGGCACGGTCACGGACAATGGCCGCCCTGTGGATACACAGGGACGCGTCCACGCCCCGGACGCGGTGACGTGGCTGCCCCCGGTCGTGCCACCAAAAGTCGTCGGCCTCGCCCTCAACTACGCCGACCACGCGGCAGAACTGAACAAGGTTGATTTGCCGGACGAACTCGCCAAACCCGCCGTGCCCGCGCTCTTCTTCAAGCCGCTCACCTCGCTGACCGGCAACGGCGCGCCGATTGTCTATCCGAACGGCGCGCAATACATGCATTACGAGGGCGAACTGGCTGTCGTCCTCGGCCGCAGCGGTCGGAAAATTCGGCAGGGCGACGCGATGGATTATGTGAAGGGTTACACCATCGCGAATGACGTGACGGTGCGCGATTTCGTCAACAATTTCTATCGCCCGCCCGTGAAGGCGAAAGGCTTCGATACCTTTGGGCCGCTCGGCCCATGGATAGTTACGGCGGATGAATTCGGCGACCCATCGAACACCTCTGTGCGCACCTTCGTCAATGGCGAGTTACGGCAAGAAGGCAATACGCGCTTCTTCATCCATTCCATCCCGGCGATCATCGAATACGTCTCGGAATTCATGACGCTCGAAGAGAATGACGTGCTACTCACCGGCACGCCGAAAGGCATCTCCGCCATTCATCCCGGTGACCATCTCCGCGTCGAGATAGACGGCATCGGCGCGCTCGAAAACCCGGTCGTGGCGGAAGATACGGAAAACTAATGAACCGCAAAGGCGCAAAGGACGCAAAGGGGAACGAGGAAAGATAGGTGAGGCGCGGTTCAATTGATTTGACAAAAGGAGGTCTGTCCATGGCGACGACGGTCGCACCGCAGCAGGGATTGGGCATCCGCACGGTCGGGCATTTTATTGACGGGCAGTTCGTTCCTGATGCGGATGAGACATTCGAGACGCTGAATCCGGCGGATAACACCGTCATTGCCCGGATCACGAAGGGCACGCAGGCCGACCTCGACCGGGCAATCCGCGCCGCGCGCACGGCGTTCGACGAGGGGCCGTGGCCGCGGATGAAGCCCGCCGAACGCGCGAGGATTCTCCGTAACGTTGGCGATCTGATCACGGAGCGTGCGCCGGAGATCGCGCGGATCGAGACGACGGACACCGGCCTGCCGATCGCGCAGACGGGCGGCGCGCAGATCCCGCGTGCGGCGGATAACTTTTCCTTCTTCGCCGAAATGGCGAACCACATGGACGGCGCGGCATATCACTCCGCCGACTACCTCAACTACTCGATTCAGCGTCCCGCTGGTGTCGCGGGGCTGATCACGCCATGGAATCTGCCCTTCATGCTCACATCATGGAAGGTCGCGCCCTGTCTCGCGAGCGGCTGCACCTGTGTCGTCAAACCCGCGTCGTGGACGCCCTTGTCGAACGAGAAACTGGCGGAATGCATCCGCGACGCGGGCGTGCCGGACGGCGTTTTCAACCTCGTCTACGGCGCGGGCGAGACGATCGGCATGGGTATGGTCAAAAGCCCGGATGTGCAACTGATCTCCTTCACGGGTGAGACGGTAACGGGCAAGGCGATCATGCGTGAGGGTGCGGCGACGATGAAGCGGTACTCGATGGAACTCGGCGGTAAATCGCCGATCGTCGTCTTCGCGGACGCTGACTACGATCGCGCTCTTGATGCGGCCGTCTTCGGTGTCTATTCGCTCAACGGGGAGCGATGCACCGCGAGTTCGCGCTGCATCGTCGAGCGGCCGATCTACGACCGCTTCGTCGCGGACCTCGCGGCGCGTGTCAAGAACATCCGTGTCGGTGATCCGATGGACACGCAGACCGAAATCGGCTCCCTGATCCACCCGAATCACCTGGCAAGCGTGCTGGACTATGTCGAGATCGGCAAGCGTGAGGGAGCGAATCTGGTCACGGGCGGAGGGCGTGTGCCGGGCATGGAGCAGGGCAACTACATGCAGCCGACGCTCTTCGCCGATGTGGATAACCGGATGCGGATCGCGCAGGAAGAGGTCTTCGGCCCCGTCCTCGTCGTCATCCCCTTTGATGGCGAGGAAGAAGCAGTGCGGATTGCCAGCGACGTCAAGTATGGCCTCGCGGGATATGTTTGGACGCGCGATGTCGCGAGAGCGAACCGCGTCGCGCAGGGCATTCAGTGCGGCATGGTCTGGGTGAACTCGCAGAATGTCCGCGATCTCCGCACGCCATTCGGGGGTGCGAAAGAGAGCGGCATTGGGCGCGAGGGCGGGCACTACTCGTGGGAGTTCTACTGCGATATGAAAAACATCGCCATCGCGCTCGGCAACCATCATATCCCCAAATTCGGCGCGACGCACTGAGGAGGTGAAGAGGTTTCACATGCGCGAAGAAACGGCGGAATCGGTGAGGAAGCGGTACCTCCCCATGTCTTTGCGATCGTTGCGTCCTCTGCGTCTTGGCGGTTCAATCGGTTTGTCCGGCTTACCAGGAGGGCGGCGTGGTGACGATTGATGCGGCATCCCGGCTCGACATGCGAGCGCGCACGGAACAGGCCGTGGGTAATGTCGTGCGCGCCGGGCATATCGAGTTCCTCGTCACGGACCTTGCGCGAGCGCGGGCATTCTACGTTGATCTGCTCGGCTTCGTGGAAACTGCATCCGACAGCGGGCATCTCTATCTCCGTGGCCTCGAAGAACGATCCCATCACTCGCTTGTCCTGACGAAAGCCGACGCACCCGGCGTCGCACACCTCGCCTATCGCGTCGCGACCAGCGAAGATCTTGATTCGCTGGCGGCGATGGCGGAGAGACTAGGGTTGCTCCACCGCTGGATTGAACCGGCTGAGGAGGCAGGGCAGGGCCGTGCGCTGCGCATTCAAGACCCTGGCGGTATCCCGACTGAGTTCTACGCCGAAATGGCCCCCGCCGAACGGATGTTGCAACGGTTCGATCTCTACCGGGGCGCGCACATCATGCGGATAGATCACTTCAACATCCAGGTGCCGGATTGTCAGGCGCTGACGGATTGGTACATGCGCACGCTTGGTTTCCGCTGCTCGGAATACACCGGGACGGAGGATAACCCGGAACGGCTTTGGGCGGCGTGGCTGCATCGCAAAGGCTCGGTGCATGATGTTGCGGTCATGAATGGCGTTGGGCCGCGGGTCCATCACGGCGCGTGGTCGCTCCCTGATGCGATGGCCGTCCTTCGTTGCTGCGATGTGCTGGCGGGTGCGGATATGAGCGCGGCGATCGAGCGCGGGCCGGGGCGGCACGGCATCGCCAATGCGTTGTTCCTTTACGTGCGCGATCCGGACGGGAATCGGATCGAACTGTACGCGAGCGACTACCTGACCGTGGATCCCGATTTCGAGCCAATCCGCTGGACCTTGAACGATCCGCGTCGGCAAACACTCTGGGGCCATTACGTCCCCCGCTGCTGGTTCGAGGAGGCGATGCGGGTGCAGTCCATCACCGACGGCGCATTCGTCCCGACGCACGAGCCGCAGATGAGCGGCACGCCGACATATGTTCATTAGGACTGAGGACTGAGTATTCGCGTGGCGAGCCGTATCCATTTGTCGCGGCATGCATCAAGAACTGAAGGGGGCGAACCCTCTCAGTCCTCAGTCCTCAGCCCTCAGTCCTCTCGCGACCGAAGGGAGCAATTCATGCCCGCACGAACCGGAGCGCAATACATCGCGGACCTGAAAAAGATGAAGCGCGAGATCTGGATCGGTGGTGAGCGCGTTGATGATGTGACAACGCATCCGGCGACCCGACGTGGCGTGGAATCCTACGCGCACCTCTACGACATGCAGCACGACCCCGCGCTCCGTGATGTGATGACGTATCCGTCGCCGACGACGGGCGACCGTGTGGGTAGGTCGTTCCTCACACCGCGCACGCCGACGGATGTCGCGCTGCGCCGCGAGATGATGAAGCAGTGGGCGAACTATTCCGGCGGTATGATGGGCAGGACACCCGATTACTGCAACAGCAGTTTCATGGCATTCGCCAGCGCATCGGAGTATTTCGCCGCGAACGATTCGCGTTTTGGCGCGAATGTCCGCAACTACTACGAATACATCCGCGAGCACGATCTCTGCCTGACGCACACGCTGATCAACCCACAGGCGAACCGCTCGAAGGGGGTCAACGAACAGGCAGATCCATATTTGCCCGCCGGGATCGTGACGACGAATAGCAACGGTGTCGTGATCCGGGGCTGCCGGATGCTGGCAACGAGCGCACCACTCGCGGACGAGATCATGGTCTTCCCCTCCACCGTCGTCAAGAACGAAAACGCGGACAAGTATGCCTTCGCCTTCTCGATCTCCACCGATACGCCGGGCATGAAATTCGTCTGCCGCGAATCGCTCGATCAGGGTAAGTCGCACTTCGATCACCCACTCGGCTCGCGCTTCGAGGAGATGGACGCCATTGTGATCTTCGACGACGTGACCGTGCCGTGGGAGCGGATCTTCCTCTTGGGGGATATGGAGCGGTGCAACGGCTGCTACGGCGCGACCGATGCCGTCGTCCACATGATGCATCAAGTGGCAATCAAGAATATCGCCAAGGCCGAATTCCTCCTTGGCATCATCCTCATGATGATCGAGACTGTCGCCATCGAGCCGTTCCAGCATGTGCAGGAGAAGGCCGCTGAGGTGATGACCTACCTCGAAACGATGAAGGCGTGCCTGCGGGCGGCGGAAGCAGATGCACACCTCGACTCATGGGGCGTCATGACACCCGCACGCATGCCGCTGGACATCGCCCGCAATATGTTCCCGAAGATGTACCCACGCATCGTCGAGATCATCCAATTGCTCGGCGCAAGTGGGCTGATGGCGACCGCGACCGAGGCTGACTTCGCGGGGCCGATGGCCGCCGACGTGTCGAAATATCTGCAGGCGGCGAGCGCGGACGGCAAGGAGCGCGTGCGGCTCTATCGCCTCGCCTGGGATGTTGCCTGCTCCGGCTTCGGCGGGCGACAGGAACTCTACGAGCGGTACTTCTTCGGCGATCCGATCCGCATGATGAGCGCCCTCTACTTCGGCTACGACAAAGAGCCACTGAAGGAGCGCATCCGATCGTTCCTGCACCAGGACGATGCGACGGCTTCAACGGCATTCAGCGCGAAAACGACGGTGGCCGCTGGTGAGTGAGGCGATTGACCGGCGCGAGTTTCGGAACATCGTCGGGCTGTTCGCGACGGGCGTCACGGTGGTCACAACCCGCGTCGGCGAGAACGTGCATGGCATGACGGCGAACGCCTTCACCAGCCTATCCCTCGATCCGCTCCTCATTCTCATTTGCGTGGACCGACGCGCGCGTTTGCACCCCTTAATTCAGGAAGCGGGGACGTTCGCCGTCAACGTCCTCCACGAGGGGCAGGAGGCGATCTCGCGCAACTTCGCCGGGCAACCGCAGCAGGGTCTCTCGGACATCCTGCACTTCTCGACGGACGGCGGCGCGCCGATCATCCTCGGTTGCCTCGCCTCACTGCGTTGCGACGTTCGACAAGTGCTGGACGGCGGCGATCATGCCATCGTGATCGGCAATGTCAAGGAACTGATTCGTGGCGATGTCGGCGCACATCCCCTCGTCTACTTCGCCGGCAAATACCGACGGCTCCTCGTCGAACCGGACGTCGGGCCGAGCGCCCCGGACCCGTGGCTGAACCATAACGTGCGCGTCTATCACGAGGAATGGCACGGGTGAAGCAAGAAGCAATGAGTGATAAGGAGCGGTCAGCGGTACGACAGCACATCTCGTCCGGGAGTGTATGGGAAGAACGTGTGGGATTCTCACGGGCGCTTCGCGTTGGGAACTGGGTCCTCGTGTCAGGGACGACCGCGACAGACGCGGCCGGGAATCTGATCGGCGCGGGCGATCCCTATGCCCAGGCTGTCGCGATTCTTGAGAAGATTGAACGGGCACTGCATGAGGCGGGAGCGACGATCGGGGATGTCGTGCGGACGCGCATCTATGTCACGAATGCGGATGATTGGGAAGCGGTTGGCCGGGCACACGCGCATGTCTTCGCTGCGGTGCGTCCGGCCAACACGCTCGTTGAAGTGAGCAGGCTCGTCGGCTCCGGATATCTCGTAGAGATAGAAGCCGACGCTCTCATGACGGACGCGGAATGAAATTCTCGCTGCGCCTGAACAACGACCTACCCGTCTCAGATTACGTTGCCCTTGCCCAAGCGGCCGAAAGAGTGGGCTTCGACCAGTTCTGGGTCAGCAATGACCTTTTTTTGCGTTCCGTGCCAGTCATTCTCACCGCCGTCGCGCAGGCAACGACGCGCATCGAAATCGGGACGTGCGTCGTCAACCCGTACACCATCCATCCCGCCGAAATTGCAATGATCGCGGCGACGCTTGACGAGATCAGCGGCAGCCGGTTCAACCTCGGCATCGCCGCCGGTGGCTCGGAACTGCTGAAGTGGGTCAACATCGCGCAGGGGCGGCCCCTCGTCGCGACTCGGCGCGCGATTGCCCAGATCAACGCGATTCTGTCCGGCGATACCGCCGAAGGATGGACCCCGGAAGCGTATCTCCGGTTCACGCCCCGGCGGCGCGTGCCGATCTATCTCGGCGCGATGGGGCCGAAGATGCTGCGGATGGCAGGCGAAGTGGCGGACGGCGTGCTGCCCCTCCTCTTCCCGCCGGAGCATTTCGCCACGGTGCGGCCGCTCGTCGAAGCGGGGGCAGCGGCGGCAGGGCGCTCGATCCACAGCATTGATCTGGCAGCATGCCTCTGGGTCTCAATCTCGGGCGACCATCAGGCCGCCGAGGCCGCCCTGCGAGACAAGATCGCCTATTATGGCGCTGGCCTCAGCCCGCTTATCCTCGCCCGACTAGGCGTGACGAAAGCCGATTTCGGCCCGGTTGAGCACGCGATAATGACCGAGCGCGACCCCGAGAAGGCCCGCGCCCTCGTCACGGACAACATGCTCCGCATTGGCGTCGTCGGCACCGCTCAAGACCTCATCACCCGGCTCGAAACGCTGGTCGCGATGGGCGCGTGCCACCTCAGTTTTGGCCCGCCGCTTGGCCCGAATCTGCTTGCGGCGGTCGAGCAACTCGGCCGATACGTGCTCCCGCATTTTCGCGAGCGGTGACATTCGCACGTATTTCCTTGCCTCTGTCCGGTAGCGGCACTACTCCCGCTACACAGAGAGACGCATACCGTCATCGGGCACGATGACCGGGCCACGGAAAACTTCGCGCGCTTCCGCGAGGAGGTTGTCGGGGTTCGCATAGCGGGCGAGATGGATGAGCGCGAGCGATCGCGCCTTGGCGGCGACGGCAATCTCGGCGGCCTCGCGGGCGACTGGATGCATCAGACGCCGCGCGCGCGTCGCCCACTCCGCGCCATCGCGCGCGGCGCAGAGCGCATCGCAAAGGAAGAGATCGGCGTCGCGGGCGCAGCGGATCATCCCGTCGTTCGGGATGCCATCGGCACTGAAGGCGAGCGTCCGCCCACCATGCTGCACGCGCACCGCGACGGTGGGCACGCGGTGTTCGGTCGCAAAGAACTCGACGGTGAAACCGCTGATCTCGCGTTTCTCATCAGCAGCGATGTGAATGCGCTCCACATCGGGGTGAATCGGCCATTCCGGGAAGCAGGCGTTCATGAGTTCGCTGATTCCGGCGTGGGTGTCCGGAAGCGCGTAGATGCGGAGCGGTATTGAGGCGATGAAGAGCGCGGGCATGCCACCGGCGTGATCCATATGCCGGTGCGTGACAATGACGCTGCATAATTGGTTGATCGGTTGCCCGACACGCGCGAGTTGGCGGGGTAGTTCGAAGCCGCCGCAGGTATCAATCAGGAGCGGTTCGCACCCCGGCGCAGTGACGAGCAACCCGGTCGCGTTCCGCTCGGGCGCCATTGGCGATCCGGTACCAAGCAGCGTGACGTCCATCGGTTCCTCGCTTTATGTCTATGATGCGGCCACGCCGCATCGTAACACAGGTGCAGGGCCGCTACTCCGTCGCCATCAGCGGAGCCGGCGCGGGTGCGAGAAGGCCGTCAGCGACGAGTAACGTGCGCACCTCGGCGGCGACCTCGCGGGAGCGCTCTTCGTGGACGCAGTGACCGCCGCCTTTGAGTTCGGTGCGTGTGATCCGCGGAAAACGGAGGGTGAGCCTCTCTATCTCCCTCCGCGACACCTGCACATCGCGCGTACCCCAAATCACATGCAACGGGCATGTAACGGTCGCGCTGTGGGCGACGGCATCAAAGGCGGCATGATTGCGGATCGCCGCGGAGTATGACCAGACGGCGCCCGGTGACCGCAAGGCCCGCATGATCGCTGCCTGAGTAAACGGCTCCATCGCGCGACGATCGGCGTATGCGGGCGCGGACAGGACCCGATAGGGGAGATGCGTCACCACGCCGAAAAGTACGCGCGTCAGTACCGGGGTCGCCAGTCGCCTCATCATCGCTTGCTGCCGTGGACTGAACTCCTCGCCAGAGAGAAGCCCGCCCGGCGCAAGCGCGATCACGGACGCGACGGCATCCGGTTGCTCGGCTGCCCACTCGATTGCCAGCATTCCGCCAAGGGAATGACCGACCGCGACGACGCGCGCCAGCTCATAGGTGTGGCGCAGGTGCTCCAGTTGCGCGAGATAGAACGCGCGACCGTACTCCACATGGCGCGGTTTGCTCGCCTCACCGAAGCCGATAAGATCTACCGCGTACACGGGCACATCCGGCCCAATGTCTCGAATGAAGCGGCCCCACTGCTCGACACATGCGGCATAGCCATGAATGAGTACGAGTGGCGGCGCTGTGCTCCCAGACACAGGGCGCTCCCAGACACGATAGCGGAGTCCATTCCACACCTGCCAGCGTTCCGAAACGGTCACCCGCGTCATACGCCTCCTATGAGAGTGCGCGGAGCCAGGCGGCGGCGATCGCGATCGCGCACCCGATCAGCAATCCCCAATTCCGTTGCAGCGTCTCTGTCGTCGGTCGAACGACGGCGGGCGCTGCTGCCCCAAGCAGCAACACCGCCGCGCCGCCAATCAGGACAACCACCGCCGCGTCCCGCCGTGCTGCCGTCAGCGCCGTGACGACGAGCAGCGTCAGGGCGAATGATCCCAGACAGAGGACGAGCGCCACCCGACTCCCGACGACCTGCACGATGCCCCGGACACCGCCCGCACTGTCGAGATCGGCATCCGGCAAGGCATTGGCCAGATGAAGACCGAAACCGACGAGGACGCCAAGCGGATAGGTGAGCCAGAGGCGTGGCGGCGCGTCTCGGACGCACGTCCATGCCCAGATTGGCAGGATCGGCAATCCCAGGATGTACAGAAGAAAGGAGAGGGCGGTGCGCTTCAGCCAGAGGTCGTAGACCAACCCTGCTGCCGTCCCCGCGAAGACAAAGAGCAAGGAGAGCCGCCCGATCGCCAGCCCGGCGACGAGCGCCATTGTCAGTGTCATACTGCCGAGGCAGGCTGCACCACGAACAGTGACACGCCCGGCGATCAGCGGCTTTTCCGGCTTCGCGACCGCGTCGAGGTCGCGATCCCGAAGATCATTGACGATACCGACAGTCGCTTGCGAGCCGATGATGGCGGCAGCAATCAAGAGGATCACGCGCGCGCCCGGCCAGCCGTGGACGGCGAGCATAGCGAACGCAACAGCGGCGATGGCGTTCATCGCGACGGGAAACGGATGGATCAGCCTGACGTACCCACGTATCCGCCACCAGCCGCCGACGTCGGCAGGCGATAGCGATCCTTCATGATTTGGATGCACCGATCACCTCACGAAATCGCACTTGGACGCTTTGGTATAGTACCGTGCATGGTGTACTGATGTTGTTGGCGCATTCTACGCCAACGGAAAGGATGATTGCATGTCTTCTGCCGCACCGGCACGCACCCGCGGAATCTCGGCAACGGATCTCTTTCGCTTGCGCTTTGTGGGCGATGTGACACTCTCCCCGGACGGATCGCGAATCGCCTTCACTGTCACCCAAGCGGACGGCGAGGTGAACCGCAACCGCGCGAGCATCTGGGTCGTTCCCGCAGCCGGCGGCGATGCTCGCCAGGTGACGAGCGGAGAAAAGAAGGACACGAACCCTGCCTGGTCGCCGGACGGAACCCGGATCGCCTTCGTCTCGGATCGCGGCAAGAAGGGACAAGTCTTCGTCCTCGATGTCGCAAATGGGGGCGAGGCACGACGGCTGACAACGGACGACGATCACGCAGCGTCCGAACCGGTCTGGTCGCCGGACGGCACATGGATCGCCTTTCTCTGCAAGGTACCGTCGCTGCCGGAGCCTGTCCACAATGTTGAGTACAAGGACGACACCGACAAGCCGAAGATCATCACCCGCGCCAAGTATAAGTACGACGGCGAGGGTTTTTTCGACCACACACGCAAGCAACTGTTCATGATGCCGTCTGGTGGGGGCGAGGCCCGGCAGTTGACGAGCGGCACGATGGGCGTCGGTCAAATTGCGTGGTCGCCAGAGGGGACAAAGATCGCTTTCGCCTCGAATCGCGGCGAAAATGAAGATCACGACCGGCGGCTTGATGTCTGGACGATTGACGTCTCATCAGGCGCCTTGACGCAGGTTACGCCGCACGATGGCGCGTACGGCAGCCCCACATGGTCGCCGGACGGGCAGGCCCTCGCGGTCGTCGGCCACCCGTACCCGGCAAAGGGAGGGGCGAATGACCGCCTCTGGACGGTACCGGCCACCGGCGGCGCGCTCACCCAAGTCACCGATTTCGACCGCTCCATCGGCTCCGGCGTCATGTCCGATACGGGCGCGAATGACCGTCGTCAGCCCGCATGGATCGGCGACGACCTCTATTTTCTCGCCGCCATCAATGGTACCGCGCAAGTGTGGCGCGCCCCCGCTGGTGGTGGTTCCGTAACCCAAGTGACGCAGGGCGCGCACGCGATCGCGGGCTGGGATATTTCGCGCGATGGCACGATCCTCGCGTATGGCGCGTCAACGGCGACGAATCCGGGCGAAATCCACACGCTGTCGCTGCGCGGCGGTGACGCCACGCAGCGCACCGAGTTGAATGGGGAAGCGCTTGCGGAGCGTGAGCCAAGCGGGCGTGAAGAGTTCTGGCTGCCCGCCGGAGACGGCACCGGAGAGCAAATCCAGGGCTGGATTGTCAAGCCGCCGGGTTTCGATCCGGACACGAAATATCCGCTCCTGCTCGAAATTCATGGCGGCCCCGCCGGGACGTATGGCGTCGGCTGGTTCCACGAGTTTCAGTTCTTCGCGGCGCAGGGGTATGTCGTCGTCTATTGCAATCCGCGCGGTTCGCAGGGGTACGGGGAAGCGTTCTGCACGAGCATTTATCAGGACTGGGGCACGAAGCCGACAATGGATGTCATGGCGGCCGTGGATCACGTTATCGCGCGGGGATACATAGATACGGAACGCCTCTACGTCACGGGCGGTTCGTACGGCGGCTACATGACCGATTGGCTTGTCACGCATACCGATCGCTTCCGCGCCGCCGCGACGCAGCGATGCGTCGCCGACCTCCGAACGCTGGCGCTCGCGGACGACACCGGCACATTGTGGTTGGGCGACTATTTCGGTGGCATGCCGTGGGACGAACCGGAAGTCTACGCGCGGAACTCACCGATTACCCACATCGCGCACTGCAAGACGCCGCTCTTCATCGAGCACGAGGAGGAAGATCACCGCTGCCCGATGGATCAAGCGGAGCAAGTGTATAACGCGCTGCATAAACTCGGCGTCGAAACCGAACTGATCCGCTACCCGAAAGAGCCGCACGGCATGAGCCGCGATGGCGGCCCACTCCACCGCGTGGACCGGCTGCAACGGATCATCGGCTGGTTCGAGCGGCACAAGTAGCGCTCCGGCGGGGCGGCACACCGCATCCGTTGTGCGCTGCCTCGTCTCTCCTGCCTGCGGCAACGACCGATCGTTCTCGTCAGACGTTCGAGGAATGTTGACACGACGGATGCAAACAGTACCGAACCGCTCTCCTCTGTCGCTGGCTCGCCCGGTCGTGCCAATGGAATGGCTGCCTCGACTGACTCTCGGTGCGGCTCTGAACGCTGCCGCCTGGATCAGCGCCTGGACGCGCGTCGGGCCACTCGCGCATTATTCGTTTTTTCCCCTTTGGCTCGGCTTCATCCTCATTGTGGATGCACTGACAGAGGCACGAAGCGGCGACTCACTCTGGCGTCGGAACCATCGCGCGTTCATCACGCTCTTTGCCATCTCCGCGCCCTTCTGGTGGTATTTCGAGCGATTGAACCGGTATGTCGGCAATTGGCATTACCGTACTGATCGTCAGTATGACGCGGCCGCGTACATCTTCTGGGCCTCGCTGGCCTTCAGCACAGTCATCCCTGCCGTCCTGAGCGTGACGGAACTGCTCGGCACATTCAGCGGCAAAGCCAAACCGGTGGCGCCGTTGTCTCGATTACCCGCGCGGATCACGGTTACGATGGCCGGAATCGGCGTCGCGACGCTCGCTCTCTCCCTGATCTTCCCGCGCCAGTGCTACCCGCTCCTCTGGCTTTCGCTTGTGCTCATCCTCGACCCGATCAATGACCACTGCGGCGAAGCGAGCGTTATCGGGCTTTGTCGCGCGCGGGCATACAGGCGCATCGCGCGGTTGATGATCGCCGGGTTGATCTGCGGCTTCTTCTGGGAGATGTGGAACTACTGGTCGCTGCCGAAGTGGTACTACACCGTCCCCTATGTCGGATTCGGGAAAGTGTTCGAAATGCCGGTTCTCGGCTACGGCGGTTACCTGCCGTTCGCACTGGAAATCTTCGTCGTCTATCAGGTCGCGCGCGTGATGACCCGGCGTATGCTCCTCTTCCCACCGGATTATGTGCGAATATAGGACAATGAGCGCGGCAGCATCGAGCGGAGGAGTGGCGACATGGCGCAGACGACAACGAACTGGAGCATGGTTGAGGAGATCGTGGCGCAGGCGAGCGAGAGCGGCACGGTCGGCGTTTCGCTGTTCGGGCCAAACGGCACGCACTGGTCACATCACGGCGACCGGAAGTTCGGCGCGGCCAGCACCGTCAAAATTCCGATCATGGTGGAGATTTTCCGGCAGATTGACGCGGGCAGGCGGTCCCTCGATGATCGCCACGTTACGTCTGAGGCAGATATGACACCGGGTAGCGGCGTGCTCCTCAACATGCACCAGGGCCTTGAAGTGACGCTCAATGACCTTCTCTATCTGATGATCTCGATCAGCGACAATATGGCGACCAATATTCTCATCCGCATGGCGGGCATGGACGCAGTGAACCGGACAATGCGCGATCTCGGCATGAAGAATTCGGTGCTCGGTCGCGAGATGAAGGGGCGACCGGCGAACGCGGGCGAGCAGGAGAATCTCGCCGCGCCGAACGACTATGCTGTGGCGATCCGGGCGATTCTCGATGGCGAGGCAGCGTCACGGGCATCGTGCGACGCGATGATCGGCATGCTGGAAAAGCAGCAGAACGGCCGCCGGATCGCCCGCTACCTGCCACAGGGCAGTGCGATCCGTTGGGGATCGAAGACCGGCTCGGTGCCGGGGGTGACAAACGACGCCGGCTTCATCCTCGCGCCGAACGGTCGGCTGATTATTGCCGTCTACTGCGAAAATTTCCCCGACCCCCATGTCGGCGAGCAAGTGATCGGGGAAATTAGCCGCGCGGCGATGGCCGCGACGGGCGTCGTCGGGCCAGTCTATTCGAGTTGATTCCATCGGATGGCGGACATGATTCCGTACAACGTGGAGAAACACGAACACACGCAAAGGAGGTGTAACCGATGTCGCGCGATCATCCACTCCGTCGCCGGACGCTCTTGCAAGGCGCCGCGGGCATCGGTCTCGCGGCAGCACTCGCGCCGGTCATCTCGACGGTCGCCGAGGATCTCCCGCCCGGCCCGGTCGCGCGATATATGGATTCGATCTGGCAGCGCCCGCAGGATGGCGGCGACTTCACGATCAGGAACAGCCGGGGTCTACAGGGCGACAGCGTCGAGGCGTTCGTCGTCTCGTATCGCTCGTATGATCTGACGATCACGGGGCTGATGTGCGTGCCGGTCGGGCAAGGCGACGGGCCGTGGCCGGTGCTGCTCATCAATCACGGGCACTTCGCCTTCAATGCCTATGACACCGGCTACGACACCTTGCGAGAGGATATTTTCTTCGCCTCGAACGGGTACGTCACCATCGCCAGCGATTACCGCAACTATGCAGGCTCGGACAAGGGCGAGTACCAACTCGAAGCCGGCTACACCTACGATGTGCGCAATCTCCTCGACGCCATCCGGTTTGTCGCGCCCGTTGATGCAAATCGCATCGGCATGATGGGCCACAGCATGGGCGGCGGGATCACGCAGCAAGTGCTCGTGACGACGCAGGGGCAGATCAAGGCCGCGACGCTCTACGGCTCGGTGTCCGGTGATGAGGTGGATAACTACATCGCGCGTCACACGCGCTGGGCGATACCGGGTAGCGGCACGGGTGAGGGAGACAAGGTCACTGACCAGTTTGGGCCACCGGACAAGATTGCAGAAGCATACCGCCGCATGTCCCCGATCAATTATCTGGATCGCGTGGACTGCCCGGTCGCCATCCACCACTCATTTGCGGACACCACCTGCCCGATCGAGTGGGCGGAGAAATTGCGCGATGCCTTCGCGGGAAAAGGGAAGACGATTGAGTATCACACGTATCAGGGGCAGCCCCACTCATTTCAGGGCGCGGGCTTCCAGGAATACGTGCAATCCAACCTCGTCTTCTTCGACAGGTATATCAAGAACGCGTGACCAAATCCGGTCAACGAACGGCGTAAAGGATCGGTGGCGCCAGGAATGCGGCAGTATTGATACGGACTTGGTACGAACGCGGATTTCAGTGCGATTGAGCCGATGGAGTGTTGGTGGTGGCGGGCTTCAGCCTGTCACTCCTTCCTGTGACAGGCTGAAGCCCGCCACCACCAGGGGAACAGAGGCTCATTCATTACGGAAACCGCTTTAACGCCGCTCAGCCTTGGGCGTGTATTCAGATAAGAAGGTGATCGCATGCGCGGTCATCTTGGCGATGGACTCCGTATTCGTGTCGAGCACTAAATCCGCGTGAGCCCGCGCGTCCGTGAGGCGTGCTTCTTGTGCATCGTAGATAGCCTTGGGCCATTCCTCCCCGCGTCGCGCGCGCACTGCGGCAAGTGGTACATCGAGATAGATCAGTACGTCCGGTTCGGAATGCCGCCACAGCCAGGTAACCCCTGAGTGTTCCTGCGCGACGGCGTGCGCGTCGTATCCGTTGCGCCGGAGCGCGCCAACGAGCGTGGACTTTCCCGAGGCGCAATGACCGACCACCGCGATCCGAAGCGGTCGCACGTCCGTCTGCCCGCCGTCTTCATCCATCACGGCGTCGTCGGATGAGCGGGACATTGGCATTCAGATGGCGCGTTACCGCGTGTTCCTCGCGCGCCGTGATCGTCAGCGCGATCACGGTCATGTCGTCATTCGGAAGCCCGCGATCCGCGGCAATCGCGGCGGCGAGCAGCGTATCCGCCAGCACTTGCGCGCTCACCGGGTTTGGCGAACGTGGCGACAGTACCGCCAGCACATCAAAGGATGTGCCGTACCGCTCGCCGGCATGGGTGATACCGTCCGTGAAGAGTGCGACCTGCAATCCCAGTGCGAGATCGAAGTGGTCAATCGCCGGGCGCGCATGGCGGCGAATGCCGATTGGCCCCGATACTGTCGGCAAGAGTGCCCACTGACCGTCGTGGCAGACCACGCCCGGCACATCCGCGTTCCGCGAGACGAGGACGCTGTTTGCCCCGAGATCGAGGGTGAGAAGATCGAGCGTCGCGGAGACGCGCCCCCCGCGATAGGCATGCAAGTAATCATGGACGGCGCGCGCCACCGCGCCATCCCGCACGCCCTCCTTGATGAGTGCAACCGCCTTGGAGGTCAATTGCAGTGAGAGCAGTTTTGCCGGGTATCCATGCCCTTGCCCGTCAACTAAGACGAGGGTGAAGCCGCCATCGGGCCGCTCGACGAGTTCGACCGTGTCACCGCTCTCGCGTGCGGCATAGTGGCTCGTCTTCGCGGCGGCGAGATCTGCCCGGAGGAAATTCGCCTCCGCGCTAGCGGGCGGCGACGAGATTATCCCGGTCTCCGTAGTTTCGGTTGTAGTAGGCGACGTATCCGGCATCCTGCTTGAGTGGCTCCCACCAATCACGATGTTCCGCGTACCAACGCACTGTTCGCTCGAGGCCGACCGCGAACGGCATCTCCGTCTGCCAGCCGAGCGCGCGCAGTTTCTCGCAATCGAGGGCGTAGCGCCGGTCGTGGCCCGGTCGGTCGCCGACGAACTGGAGCATGTCATGCGGCTTCCCAAGCACATCAAGGAGCGCATGGAGGACTTCGAGGTTCGTGCGTCCATGCCCTAACCCCTCATGCTCCGCGCCAATATTGTACGCCTCCCCGGGCACGCCTTCATGCAAGACGCGGTCAATACCGTCACAGTGATCGTCTACATGGAGCCAATCGCGCACTTGCATACCGTCGCCATAGACGGGAATCGGTCGGCCGTCAAGCGCATTGGTAATCGCCACCGGGAGTAATTTTTCGGGATATTGATGGGAACCGTAGGTATTCGCACCGCGCGTAATCACGGTCGTCAGGCCATGAGTGATATGGTACGAGTTCACGATCAAGTCAGCGCCTGCCTTCGTCGCGCTGTACGGCGAACGGGGCGCGGGCGCGTCATCCTCCCGCGAGACGCCATCTTCGACATGACCATAGACTTCATCGGTGCTGACCTGGAGATAGCAACTGACACCTTCCTGCCGCGCCGCTTCGAGGAGCGTCAAGGTACCAACCACCTGCGTCTTTGCGAAGTTACTGCCATCCATGATCGAGCGGTCCACGTGCGACTCGGCGGCGAAGTTCAGCACACCATCGCACCCGCGCATCGCCTCGCGGACGACTGCTGGATTCGCAATATCGCCATGGACGAAGGTATAGCGTGGGTCGGACTCCACGGGGGCGAGATTCGCGAGGTTCCCGGCGTAAGTCAGTCTATCGAGGACAACGACCTCATACGGTCGCCGCGCGAGCGTGCGCCGCACGAAGTTGCTGCCGATAAAGCCCGCGCCACCCGTCACGAGTAACCGCTTGAATGTCCGCCCCATCCGTTCCTCCCTCGTATAACCGATCCCGTGAAAACCGCGCATAGCATAGCACGCGATTCCGGGCGTTCGCGAACGGAAAGGGTGTCGCACCGAATGCCGCGACCTCGCTCTGAGATTACCCGGGAGTTGCTTCGACCGTGATGAAGCGGGTCAATCCGGCCAAGTCATGATGCATCGTGACGGAGGCGAACGCAAACGACTCGGAGCAGAGTGCACCGGCAATTTTCGCTTGGGAAGGATCAATCTCGAAGGCAAACGCGCCGCTGTTGGCGAGACGCGCCGGAACCTGCGGAATCAGCGTCCGGTATAATTCAAAGCCGTCTCCTCCCCCACCGGCGAGCGCGATACGCGGCTCCGCGTCGAGTTCCGTCTTATCCGCCTGAACGTCGGTAAGATACGGTAGATTGGCGAGGATAAGGTCCGCCGCTTGGCCGAGCCACGACAAGCGATCGCCGCAGATAAGAGTGACCCGCCCGGCGACACCATGCTGACGCGCGTTGTATCGCGCGACAGCCAGCGCGCTACGCGATATGTCTGAAGCGAGGACGCGCGCATACGGGGTCATGGATGTGAGGGCAACCGCGATGGCGCCGCTCCCCGTGCCAACGTCTACGACCCGCGTGCGATCACTCCGTTCCTGAAGCCAGCGCACCGCCCATTCGACGAGCAGTTCGGTCTCCGGGCGCGGCACGAGGACCGCCGGATTGACGGCGAACTGCAAGCCCATAAACTCCTTCGTGCCCGTGAGGTATGCCACTGGCGCGCGACCCAGGCGCCGCGCGATCAGGCCATCGAAGGCTGCGGATATGCCCGGCGGCGCGGCATCGAGGATGTGCGCGTACAGCGCCGCCCGGTCGAGCCCGAGGAGATAACCGAGCAAGAGCGCGGCATCGAGTTCCGGCGTCTCGATCCCACCGTGCCGCAACATGGCGGAGCCGCGTGCCATCAGATCGCGAAGGCACGGCGTGGTCACGTTAGCCGGCCGCCAAGCCCGCCGCCGCGAGCCGGTCTGCGTGATCCGCCGCCCGCAACTCGGCGATGAGCGGTTCGATGTCCCCGTTCAGTACGCCGGGCAGGTTCGAACGGTTCATGCCAATCCGGTGGTCAGTCACGCGGTCCTGCGGGAAGTTGTACGTGCGGATCTTCTCGCTGCGGTCGCCGGTGCCGATCTGCGATTTCCGCTCGGCGGACAGCGCCTGCTGTTGCTTCTGAAGTTCCATGTCATACAGTCGGGCACGGAGCACCGCAAGCGCCTTATTCCGGTTCTTCAACTGGCTCTTTTCGTCCTGGCAGGTGACGACAAGACCTGTCGGCAGGTGCGTAATGCGCACGGCGCTGTCAGTCGTATTGACGCTCTGTCCGCCGTGGCCGGACGAACGATAGACATCAATCTTCAAATCCGCGTCGTTGATCTGCACATCCACGTCCTCGACTTCCGGCATGACGATCACCGTCGCCGTCGAAGTATGGATTCGGCCGCCGGACTCGGTCGCCGGGACGCGCTGGACGCGGTGGACGCCGCTCTCCCAGCGAAGATGCGCGAACGCGCTCTTGCCATGCACCTCGAAGACGACTTCCTTCATGCCGCCGATGCCGGTCTCATTGAGGTCAATCAACTCGACCGTCCACCGCTGCCGCTCCGCGTACTTCGTATACATCCGAAAGAGTTCGGCGGCGAAGAGCGCGGCCTCTTCTCCGCCGGTGCCAGCGCGAATTTCGACGATCACATCCCGCTCATCGTTCGGATCGCGCGGGACGAGCATCAGGCGGATCGCCTCGATCTGTGCGTCACGCTGTTCGGTTAGTGTTTCGAGTTCTTCTCGCGCAAGCGCGGCGATTTCCGGGTCTTGCTCCTCACCTGCCATCGTTGCGGTCACGGCGATTTCATCATTCAATTCGCGCAGCCGCCGATAGGCGATCACGGCATCTTCGAGTTCCGCCCGCGCGCGGCCGAGCGCCGACAACTGGAGATGGTCGGTGACGACCTCCGGCTGCCCCATTTCGTCTTCGATCGCGAGATAGCGCCGCTCGATGTCGGCGAGAGTATCAAACATCTGCATGGTGATTCAGTCCTCCAGTGGAATTCAACAGTTGGGCGTACGGCCCTCTTCCCCGGTCGCTACCCGTGCGCGGGGATGTCACACCAACTGTGCTGGACCTTGCGAATCACCTTCATCGTACCCATTCTCCCTTGCGGAGCGGAAACCGCTCCCGCACAGTATACCGCGATCCACCTGCACTGAGTACGCTGCGGATCAACACGACACTGTTCACTGTCCATGCAGTGGCGGGAACCGCGATGGGCCGACGGAGCGCCGCGCTCACGGCGGCAAGCCCCGGTGTGTCGCGATGGAGCCGCGCCACTCGCCCGAGCGTCAGATGCGGTCGAAAGGGCTTATGATCGGCGCTGATGCCCTCGACCATCTGCACCGCTTGCGCGACGGAGCGCTGCAATGCCATCAGCCGCTCATCACCGCGAAGTCCGAGCCAGAGAACGCGCGGCGCTTCCACCGATGGGGATGCACCGACCCCCTCCGCCCGCAATTGCAGCGTATCGTGGCGCGCAACCGCGGGGGAAACGGCAGCAACCAACGATGGAATATGCGCCGAAACGACATTGCCAAGAAACTGTAACGTCAGATGCACCTGCGTCGGCAGGACCCAGCGTACAGGCAGTTCGCCACGCCGCACGAGTCTCTGCTGCACTGCGGTGATCGTTTGTTGCATCACGTCATTCGTTTCGAGCGCGATGAACAACCGCTGAAGACGAGGGTCAAGTGGTTCCATATCCGACACCTGTTGCATCGCGATTCCGCCTTACGCGTCTCTTGTGCCCGCGATGAGATTATCGCACCAGGCGCCGTGATACACTGCCCCAAACTGATACCATGCGCGCCATGTTGGCAGGATGAAGACCAAGGGAAGCGAATCCGCTCAGTCCTCATCCCGCCAAAGGGCGCGAAGTCCTCTGTCCTGTCGCGACGAAGGAGCGAGTGTATGGCACAAGGATTTCGCGGCGTCTTCACGATCCCCGTTACACCGTTCGACCGGCACGGGAACATTGACGAAGATTCGCTGAAAAACGAAGTGGATTGGTGCGTGCGGGCAGGCGCACATGGTGTCGTCGCGCCCGTCAACGCGAGCGAATCGCCGACGCTCCTCGATGACGAGCGCAAGCGCGTCTCACGGCTCATCGTAGAGACGACCGCGAAGCGCGTCCCGGTTGTCATCGGGGTTTCAGGGGTCAGCACGCAGGCGTCTGTGATGTATACCAAATATGCCCGTCAAGTGAGCGCGGACGCGGTGATCGCGATGCCACCGTACGGCGTTCGTCTCGCCGACCCGGAGTCCGTTTTCGCTTTTTATCAGGCGGTGGCGGACGCGGCGGACGGCCTGCCCGTCTTCATCCAGAACTGGAGTGGCCCGGCAGGCACGCAGATGTCCGCGCACCAACTGACGCGACTGATGACCGAGATTGACAACGTCTCGTACCTCAAAGAGGAGACGGCGAACGCCGGCCACTTGATGACGACGATGCTCGCGACAGCGGGCGATGCCTGCCAGGGAATCATGGGCGGCATCGGCGGGCGCTATTTGATGGACGAGTTCCGGCGCGGCGCGTGCGGCACGATGCCCGCCTGCCAGACGACGGACATCCATGTGAGCATCTGGAATGCGCTCGAAGCCGGCAATCTCGACAAGGCTCGCCGCACCTTCTATCGTCTCCTCCCCCTCCTCAACATGGAGGCGGCGTTCGGGCCGATCGTCTATAAGGAAGTCTTGAAGCGGCGCGGCATAATCGCGACCACAACCTTGCGCTCCCGCCGGGATTCGGGCCTCGACGAATACGACCACAAGGAACTCGACGACATCCTCCGCGACGTGTCCGACCTCTTCTCGATTTGACCGCCCTCCCACTGCCCATGCTGCCCATGCTGCCCGGAGGGCGCCCGCGCCCGCGCCCGAAACCCCGTGCCACCGAAGCCATCCCAGGTACGTTGCGAATGTTCATCAGCCTGCGAGTGGGGCGCAGGCTTTTGCCTACCCTACCGCCCTGCGCCGCATCTCTCGCTCAGTCCTCGGTCCTCGGTCCTCAGTCCTTTCCAATGCGGATGGAGGCGACCGTCACGCGGATTTCGTGTACGCTATGCGGAACGAGCCAGATGAGAGAGCGAGACACGCATGCTGTCACCCTTGATGAATCACCGCCGGATCCGCATCGAAAAGATGAAGTATCCGAACGTGCGTTACTACTCATACCAGAAGCGGCTGCTCCGCGAACAAGGCGACGAGTTGATTCTCTACAATCCGCCCGGCCTCGCGATCACCGATCACCTGCGCGGTGGCGGATTCTATCTGCCAACGCAGTCAGTTACCTGGTGCAGCACCGAGCGATGGAACAATATCGCCGCCGTCTATGAGTCCAAGGGAACATTCAAATTCTGGTACTGCGATGTTTCCATGCCCTGTACGCTCGTGGAGGATGTCCTCTCGTACGTGGACCTCGACCTCGATCTGATCGCCTATGAAGATGGCACGTACCGCGTTGATGACGAAGATGAATTCCTTTCGCACCAGCGCGAGTACGACTACCCGGCGGAGATTGTCGAGCGTGCCCGTGCCGAACTCGTCGCACTGATCGCCGCGCACGCCGCGCGCATCTTTCCCTTCGATGGATCACTGACTGCCTTCGTGCCGGAGCACTATAGACGGTCGTAATGTACTGTCGCGCGGTATTCGCGGATCGGGTGGAAGCCGAGCACCTGCGGCCAGAACGTCCCTTCATCCCCCGCGACCAACCCAATCGTTAGGTAAATACGCGGAGAGACAAAACGGTTGTAACACGCCCGCCCGTCCAGCGTGATCGTGAGCGCCCCTGCCTTCCGCAAGGCATCCCGCGCGAAGGCGCGGAGTTTGATGTCCGGGCAGGGCAGGCCGGTAGGTCCGCCATATGCCTGGCCGCGATGCCGGAATGAGACACCGACACGAATGTCCTCACCCTCATACGAAAAGTGAACGTGTTGCAGATGATCCGGGCGGATCATGGCGATGGAGCGCTGCCGACCGCCCGGCTGAAAATCCTTTGCGATCAGGACACGCTTGCCGGCCGGTAAGAGCATATCGAGGTGCGGAGCGGCAAGTTCCGCGAGTGTCCGGCTGAGGGCGCGCTCCTCGATGTGGCCGATACGGGTCGGGCTTGTCCCGAAATCAACCAGTGCGGCCTCAACGAACGGCAACTGTGGCGCTGGGATGACGCCAGCGACGCGTAACGTGTCCAGGCTCTGGAGATTTGAGCCGTCGGAGAGCGCGAGTTGCTCAGGCGTATACGATCGCTCCCCCGTCGTATCCGCAGCGCGAATCCAGGCGCGGGTTGCCATGTCCACACCGGCAACTTCGATGCGCGCGGCATCGGCGCGGGCGACGACGAGCACCAGCATGTCTCGCGGCCCTTGATTCTTCGATGGTCGCGCTGTTGACATCCTTGCATCCCTCGCATGTGAGGTCGTTGAGTGTACCATGTGGCAACAACGTGGTATAAAGCCCCATACGGAATGACCGACGTGGGGAAGGACAGCGCTCGTGACCGTACCGCCCGTGAACACGTACACACCGCCCACTACGGCACACAATGTGCCGACTCGCCTGATTGTGGCGGTCGTGCAGGATTATGACGCGAACGCGATTACGGAGGCGCTGACGCAGGCCCACTTCCGTTTGACCCGTGTCGGCAGCACCGGCGGATTCCTCCGCATGGGGAGTACCACGCTCTTGATCGGCGTCGAAGACTGGCAGGTCTCCCGCGTCAAGCGGATGATTATGGAGCACTGCCGCGAGCGGATGGAGGTCGTCCCGCCCGATATGCTCGATATCCACGCGTGGTATCCATCGGATGTGATGGAGGTGCCGGTCGGCGGTGCGGTCGTGTTCGCACTGAAGATCGTGCGCTTCGAACGCCTTTGAGCGCTCGCGACGGACACACGATGCGACAGCGCCTCCTCTCATATCTGACCGCCGCCTGCATCAACCTTGCCATTGTAAGCGGAACGCACGAGGCAGCGCTGGTGGACCGGCCACCGATTGTCCGTATCCGGCCCGGTATGTCTCGACGTGGCCGATTCGATCGGGGCGAGTTATTGCCGGATGAGCGCGTTGCCGTGACTACTCTCACAGCGAACAGGAGCGCATTCAGCCTGAACTGACGCGGATCGCATATAGACAACGGGCGGCTCCTTCTGGAGCCGCCCGTCCCATTGATCCGGTTCGTACCCCGTGTTACCGCGAGCGAAGCAAATGCGCCGTGTGATCCACCGTCGCACCGCTGAATGTGCGATCCATCAAGTGCTGCACGGCCATCACATGTGCGCAGGTGCCATTTTTCGCATGGAAATCGCATGTGCAATGCCATTCACCATTGTCCACATTGACCGTATGGACATCATTATCACCTTTGAACTCAACCGACAGATTTCGGAGCGACACGCGCCACGGCTCGTCCGCGTAGCGCCGGGCCTTTTCGAGTTTTCCGATCATGCTGGAATGCATCTGACCGCCTCCTGCCATGTCGCGGCTCGCTCCCAAGCCGCTTCCCGAATATCAATGGGGCAACCTGCCCCGACCCCAAAAACCAAACCACCGCAGGGCTTTACACTCCCTGCGGTGGTTTGTTCGCGTCGTCCAGCGGCTCGCGGATCAATGATGCGTCGCGAACTGGGTAGAACACATCCATCATCAATCACCACCGCTTGTCGCCATTTCCACTCCTAATGGATTCATCATACGCCGCGCACAACCGCACGTCAACCGTTCGATGCAAATTGTACGTACATTCGCCGAGGCGGCATGTTTGCCGCCTCCGGTATAGGCAGGCTGCGCGTTCAGTTCGTCGTCAATGGCGTCTCCGAGGTCGTCGCGCCGTCGCTCTCGGTCCGGAGAGCGCCGGATAACGCAGGCTCCGGCACTGGCGCGGGGCGCTCGCCGGGCGCGTCTGAGAGACCGTGACGCGGCATGCCACCATCCGCTCTCTCAAAGATCTGGAAGACCTGTTCCTGATCGAGCGTCTCATCGTCGAGCAGCCGATGGGCGAGGGCGTCGAGCGCAACACGATGCTCGGTAAGCAGTTGATTGGCCCGGTGATGAGAACGCTCCAGCAACTCGCGTACCGCGCGGTCGGCGGCGGAAATCGTGTCCTCACTGTAATCACGGTCACGCGTCAGTTCCCGACCGAGGAAGACATCTTGCTCGCCGGTACCGAGGTACAGCGCGCCGACTTCCTCGCTCATCCCCCAGAGGCCGACCATGCGCCGCGCCAGTGAGGTCGCTTCCTTGAGATCGCTTTCCGCGCCGGTCGTGATCTCGCCGATCACGATCTCCTCGGCGGCGCGGCCACCGAACATCACGACGAGGCGGCTGAGGAGGTATGCCTTTGGATAATTGAATCGGTCTTCCTCCGGGCTTTGAATCGTCACGCCGAGCGCACGTCCGCGGGGAACAATTGAGACTTTCGTCAGCGGGTCCGTGCTCGGTGAGTAGTACGCCGCCACCGCGTGCCCCGCCTCATGATAGGCCACGACTTTCTTGTCGAGTTCCGTGAGGATCAACCCACGCGCCGTGCCGAGGATGATTTTGTCGAGGGCCTCGGAAAAGTCGCGCGCGAAGATCTGCTGCCGGTTCGCGCGGGCGGCGTGCAGCGCCGCCTCATTGACGAGGTTCGCCAGGTCCGCGCCCGCGAAACCGGGCGTGGATTGCGCGACACGATTGAGGTCCACGTCCGTCGCGAGCGGCAACCCGCGCGAGTGAATCTTCAGAATCGCCTCACGCCCCTTGCGATCCGGCAACCCGACCGTCACCTGTCGGTCGAACCGGCCCGGTCGCAGGAGCGCGGGGTCGAGCACATCCGGCCGGTTCGTGGAGGCGAGGACGACGACCTCCTGTTTCGGATCGAAACCATCCATTTCCACGAGGAGTTGATTGAGGGTTTGCTCACGTTCGTCGTTGCCACCACCGAGGCCGGCGAAACGCTGGCGACCGACCGCATCAATCTCATCCACATAGACGATCGCTGGCGCTGCCGCCTTCGCCTTGTTGAAGAGATCGCGGACGCGCGACGCGCCGACACCGACGAACATCTCCACGAACTCGGACGCCGACACGCTGAAGAATGGCACGCCGGACTCACCGGCGACGGCTTTCGCGAGGAGTGTTTTGCCGGTGCCCGGCGGGCCGACAAGCAGCACGCCGCGCGGCAGCCGCGCGCCGAGCAGGTGATACTTGCCGGGGTTTTTCAGGAAGTCCACGACTTCCGTCAGTTCCTGCTTCGCCTCGTCCTCGCCGGCAACATCGCTAAATGTCACCTGCGGGCGCTCGGCATCATGGACGCGCGCCTGCGTCTTGCCAAATCCCATGATGCCTTGCTGACCGCGCGTGACCTGCCGACCGAGGAAGACGGCGAGGCCGATAAAGAGCGCAAGCGGCAGCAAACTGATGAGGAGATTGAGGAGGATCGAGAGGAATCCGCCGGAATCGGTGCCCTTGACGCTCACTTTGACATTCTGTTGCTGAAGGAGCGGCAAGAGCGTGGGATTCTCCACGATAGGCAGGCTCGTCTTGAAGTTCGTCACCGTCTTCGCGGCGGTGGACGTACCACCGGATGTCGCGGTTGGAGACGCGGCTGGCGTGCTCACAACAACGCCCGGGCCGCTGATCACATCGCCATTCTGCACCTTGACGGCATTCTTGAATATCCCGGTGGCGTTGCGATCCTGCAACGTCACCTCGCTGACATTGCCCGCCTGCACCTGGCCCAGGAAGTCACTGTAATTAACGGCGATGCTGCCCGTCGAAAAAGGGTTCGCGAGCGCGAGGATATTCCAGATCAGCAATCCCGCCAGCAGGACCCATCCCGCCCATCGCGGGATACGGAACCGCGACTTGTTCGGGTCGTTGGGGTCTTCCGTCTTCCGAGGGATACGGGGAACGCGTTTGTTCGGGTCATCCAGCGGATTGCGATCGTTCGTATTCTTTGGAGTGAGCAGATGGGGGCGACCACGCAGGTCGTCATGCGACATGAGACACCATCCTTTGATCGCGCATTGGGCGCGCAGCAGATGACGGAAAAACCGCCACTGATCGGTACGAGCATAACATAATGCGCTGCAATCGGCGGTGACCGGGCGACATCACCCCTGCAGCGCAGCGCAGCAGGACGCGCACCAGCGTGCGCATGCGCACTGGCCGGTACCCTCATTGCATAGTGATACGCGTCACGAACCCTGTCGGTTCCGCGTTCCTTGCGTCTTCGCGGTTCCCTCGGCTTCGGACTGAATCGGTTCAGTCGTGTAAATCGAGATGGCTGCGCACCGCCATCGTCTCCCGCGCGGCGCGCAAGGTGTTGCGGAGCAAGATCGCGTTCGTGACCGGGCCTGTTCCCCCCGGCACCGGCGTAATAGCGGACGCGACCACAGCAACCTCCGGAGCGACATCGCCCCGCAGACCGTCTGGCGTGAAAGTCGTACCGAAATCCACGATGACCGCGCCGGGTTTCACCATTTCCGGGGTAATAAACCCAACGCGCCCGACTGCGACCGCGAGAATGTCCGCCCGACGGGTCACACCCGCAAGGTCATGAGTGCGGGAATGGGTAATCGTCACCGTCGCGTCCTCTCGGAGGAGCAACTGCGCGAGTGGTCTGCCCACCACGTTTGATCTGCCAACGACCACCGCATGCTTCCCCGCGAGCGGGATCGCATAATGCTTGAGGAGCGCGATGCCACCGAGCGGCGTGCTGGGAAAGAGGCCGGGCAGGCCGAGCGAGAGATTGCCCGCATTCGCCGGCGTGATACCGTCCACATCCTTATATGGGTCGAGCGTTTCGCCGACGATCGTTTGGGGCAAATGGGCGGGCAATGGCATCTGCACGAGGACACCGGCGATCTGTGGCCGATGATTGAGTTCGACAATCCGCGCGCGCACCGCCGCTTCGTCGGCATCGGGATCGAGCGCGACACGCTCGAACGCCAACCCGACCGCCGCCGATTGCTTTCGCAGGGTCTCCGTATACCGTTCGGCGGCCGGCGTCGGGCCGACGGTCACAACGGCCAACGTCGGAACATAGCCGTAACGCTCGACAAAGACCGCAACGCCCGTGCGGACTTCCTCGGTAATTGCCGCCGCGACAGGCTTCCCGAGAAGCATCGTCGTGCCCGATTCGGCCACTTCACGCGCCGATGCCCGGGTTGAGGTCATGGGGATTCACCCGCGAGGCGACGCCGAATCGCGTCCAGTAGCGCCTGCTCGCGTTCGGTGACGCCGTCCATCAGGTCGTGCAGTTGCGCGCGATAGCCCGCCACTTCCGCGCCGTCCACAAGCCCGGCGATATTCGCGGTGACATTGAGCAGGGAGACTCGCATTGCGGCCACCGCCATTGCCGCGCCCGCGCCGCAATCGCCGATCGCGTTCGGGTTGCCGATGACCGCGATTGCCTCCGCGGCGTCCAGCACTTCGCGCGCCGTCGCCATGATCCGCAGCGGCACCGCTGCCGCCTGTCGCATCCCCTCCTGTAACGCGGCCGCCCGCACCGCGCGCTCATCGTCAGTCACTTTCGGCAGCCGATATGCCCGCATAAACGTCGCGAACGCCGCTGCATCCTCCGCCGCGAGCGCGAGAAACCGATCGCGGAGCACGCTGAGATGATCGAGCCGCGCCCGCAAATCCGCGTCGTGGGCGGCGAATTTCGGCTTCCCGACACTAACCGCCGCGACCTTCGCAACCGACGCCGCGCCCAGCGCGCCGACATACGCCGACGCCGCGCCGCCGCCCGGCGTCGGCGCGTTCGACGCCAAGCGGTCGAGAAAGATGTGCATATCAATCGAACCGTCGCTCATTCTCACCTCAATTGCCGACAGGATCCGACCTCTCCCGCGCGTACTGTACCGTACGTGCGCCTATCGTGTCTCGTATCGAAATGGGACGCGGTTTGCCCATCCACGGGGCCTATGCGACAATCGGCAGCGTTATCGTATGCTCTTTGGGGGGCGCCCACGCTCGCCCGTATCAGGAGTGATTGATCTTCCAATGTCACGGACACGACGCGGGCGGGGCGGACGCAACCAGCAGACACACGACACGCAGGATATGACCTGGTACCGGATGGACCTCCATCTGCATACTCCGGCATCCGCCGATTATCAGGACCTGTCGGCGACGTATCTCGAAATCCTCCAGAAGGCGGAGGAGCGCGGCCTCGACATGGTCGCGTTCACGGACCACAACAGCGTCAGCGGGGTCGCGGCGATGCGGCGGGAGATTGAGGACCTCGAACTGTTGGAGGAACTCGAGCGGCTCACGCCCGCCGAACAGAGCATCCTCGAGGAATACCGTCGGCTGCTGAGCAAGATTCTTGTCCTGCCGGGCTTCGAGTTCACCGCCGCCTACGGTTTTCACATTCTCGGCATCTTCCCACCGGAGACGACAGTCCGGCGGCTCGAACACCTGCTGATGACGCTCAACGTCCCGGAAGAGCAGATGGAGATGGGCAGCGGGCAGGTCGGCGCGACCGCCGATGTGTTGACATCCTACGAAGTAATCCACGACGGCGGTGGCCTTGTCATCCCGGCGCATGTCAACGCTGCGCACGGTGTGGCGATGCAGGGGTTTCGTTTCGGCGGGCAGACGAAAATCGCCTACACGCAGTCCGAGTATCTCCATGCGCTTGAAGTCACCGATCTCGATGACATGACGCGCCGGGCGACGGCGAGTTTCTTCAACGGCTCCAAACCCGAGTACCCGCGCCGCATGCATTGCATCCAGGGATCGGACGCGCACCGGCTCTCCCACGAGGGGGCGCGCCGCGACACCGATCTCGGCATCGGCGACCGGGCGACCGAAGTGATGCTGCCTGAACGGACATTCCCGGCGCTCAAGACTCTCCTGACCTCCGATGAATTTACCCGCATCCGTCCGTATCGTCCCATGGCCGCCACGCCGTCCGATGTTGTCCAGGCGGCGCGCGAGCATGGGCCGACGATCGTGCAGTCATTCCACGAGCAGGTGCGTAGCCGCCGCAGCCGATACCGACCGATCACGAAGGACGTCGTCGCCTTCGCCAATACGAATGGCGGCACAATCTACGTCGGCATCTCCGCGACTCCAACGCAACCGGTGGCAGGCGTGCCGAATGCCGAAGAGGCGGCGCGCGGCCTGAGCGATGCTATCGCCCGCAGCGTCGTGCCGAAACTTGATGTCACGGTGGAGGTCGCGAGCAGCGCGGGCAAGCCGGTTTTGATCGTTACCGTACCGAAGGGCCTCAATACCCCGTACGCGACCGACGCCGGGCAAGTCTTCGTCCGCCAGGAGCACCAGACGGTCGTCGCGCTCCGCGATGAAATCGTCCAACTCGTGCGCGAAGCCGTCGGCGTCGAGACGTCGTCTGCCGCTCTGGCGCACGAGAGAACATGGACAGCGCCGCGCCAGCCGGTGGATGAAGAGGACGAACTCGACGACGTCCCGACGGATGACGTGTCCACCCAACGGCTGCACGAAGAGCCGGGGGCTGAGGTCGTGCTGCCCGAGGAGCGGCGTGCGCCACGTCGTCGCCGGTCACGACGTCGGCCTTCAGCGGATCATCCAAATGCACAAGTATCACTGTCGGCCGAGGCGGAAACCGAGCCTGACGCGACCTCTGCGATCATTCACGCGGTACCCGAAGCAGTCATGGAGCCCGAGCGTCCGGTCGTCGCGGCCGTCGTTGAACCGGCCACGGACCAGCCGTCGGCGGTATCAGCCGCAGCGACACCGGAAGCGGAGATGCCGACGCCACGGCCACGGAGACGAACGCGCAAAACGGCAACTCCGCCGACAACAGACAAAGAGACCGTCGTATCGCAACAGGCGGAGATTCCTGCATCACCCGCCTCGCCGACTGACGCTTCCACACCCGTAATCGGCCCCAATGGCAGCGCGCCCGCCGTGCTGCCAAAGACCGGCGTGGAAATTCTCACCGTCGAGGAGCGCGACGGCGAGCGATATTACACAATGCGGGACCTCCGTAGCGGCCGTGTCGCGGACAATCTGACGAGAAAATCGGCGCGCCGACTGTGGCGGCAAGCGATCCTCGAACGCGAAAAAGGTCTTCCTGATCCCGCCACAATCACATGGGACGGACGGTTGGGCTATTGGAGCAGCGGCAACCGGGATGGTGTGCGGCGACACAATTTCGCGTATCGCGACGATGGGGATATTCGCTATTTCTACGCTGTCAGCGACGACGGCATCAATGAGGTCTGGCGCGCCCTTATCCCGGCGGAAAGTGCGTGAGGCGCCGTTTGTTTCATTGGATGAATGCGTGCTACACTGTCACCACGATGCGCCGGGCTGAAACTGGATCGTGTATCTCTGATTTAATTGACCATCGGATAGTCCCTCGTACTGTCGCTTTGTACACCGGCTGGTTGAAAGGGGTTTCTCCATGCGTGCATCCAGACGGCATGATGAGGCGGATCGGATCGCTATTTTCTTCGATATGTCGAACCTCTATTTTGCCGCGCGGGATATGGGCATACGCATTGACTATGCACGTTTGCTCGACTTTCTGACCTCCGGTCGCAGGCTGCACCGCGCATATGCCTACCTGGGATACAACCCGGAAGATGAGAGCAGCCACAGTTTCATCACCTGGCTGAAGCGCAATGGTTTCCGCGTCAAAACGAAGGCCCTTCGCCGCTTTGAAGACGGCAGCACCAAGGCAAACCTTGACATGGAACTGGCGATTGATCTCTTAACGCAGGCGCCGCACATTGATGTCGCGATCATCGTCAGTGGTGACGGTGATTTCGTCAATCTCGTGGATGCGGCACAGAATGCCGGGCTGCGCATCGAGGTGGCGGCGACACCGCGCCAAGCCGCGACGGACCTGATGGACATCGCCGACCAGTTCATTGACCTCGAAGCGAGCGTCGCGCAGTTCGCGCGTGCTGACTTGCCACCCCGGCAAACGTATGCACGCCCCGAAGGCGTCGTGCCGGCCGCACGTACACCTCCGACGGGTGGCTATCCGCCTCGGCCGTACGGCGCAAGTGTGCGTGGTTATCAAAGCGGCGCGGGTTCGTTCAGTCCGCACTCCGACGACGAAGAGCATACGGGAAACGACGGCGAGGGCGGCACGGATGAGGACGAGCATCACGAAGTTCTCCCCGTTCCACATGCCGGGAAATAGATGAGGGGCCGCGCCATCACCAACTGCACCTCTGACAGAGACCGACCGGGCCTACCGCCCGGTCGGTCTCTTTTTCTGTGCGATGGGGTTATGCGACGGTATCTTCGAGTTCCAGTTCACGCCCACCGAGCGTCATCAGGATAGGCTGCTTGCCGCTTCGTACCGTCTCACCGTTGACGATGCATTTGCGCACATTGTCAAGCGACGGAATCTCATACATTACGTCGAGCAGGAGCGATTCGATCGCCGTCTTCAGTCCGCGCGCGCCGGTCTTGCGCTTTTCTGCCTGTGTCGCGATCTCTTCGAGCGCATCCTCGGTGAACGACAACTCGACGTTATCGTGACCAAAGAGGCGTTGATACTGCTTGATGACGGCGTTCTTCGGCTCCGTGAGGATGCGGATCAGTTCGTCGCGTGAGAGTTGGTCCAGGCTCACCGTGATCGGCAACCGGCCAACGAATTCAGGAATGAGGCCGTATTTCAGGAGATCATCATGGGTCACGAACCGCAGGAGGTTCTCGTCCCCGGCCTTCGTCTTGTTTGAGCCGTCACGGACGAAGCCCATCGCGTGCTTCGAGTCCATCCGTCGCGCAATGATGTCCTCCAGGCCCTCGAAGGCGCCGCCGCAAATGAAGAGGATATTGCGCGTGTCTATCTGGATGTATTCCTGGTGCGGGTGCTTTCGGCCACTCTGCGGCGGCACGTTTGCGGTCGTGCCCTCGATGATCTTGAGCAGGGCCTGCTGCACGCCCTCGCCGGAGACATCGCGCGTGATCGAGGGGTTATCCGACTTGCGCGCGATCTTGTCAATCTCATCAATGTAAATAATGCCCGTCTCGGCGCGCGCGACATCGCCGGCGTTCTGGATCAACCGGAGGAGGATATTTTCAACATCCTCACCGACATACCCGGCCTCGGTGAGCGCCGTCGCGTCGGCAATCGAGAAGGGCACATCGAGAATCTTGGCGAGCGTCTGCGCGAGATACGTCTTCCCGCAGCCGGTCGGGCCGACGAGCAGGATGTTGCTCTTTTGCAATTCGACATCGTTGTTCGGCTCCGCGCCGGCGGTGATGCGCTTGTAGTGATTGTAGACCGCGACGGCGAGGTTCTTCTTCGCCATCTCTTGCCCGACGACGTACTGCGAGAGTTGCTCGTGAATGCGTTTCGGTGTCGGGATGCCGGCGAAGGAGGGCTGCACCTTCGGGGCAGGGACATCCTCTTCCTCGATGATCTCGCGGCAGAGTTCGACGCATTCGTCGCAGATGTAGACGGCGCCCGGCCCCGCAATTAAACGCTTGACTTCGTCTTGCCCTTTGCCGCAAAAGGAGCAGCGATACTGCATCCGGCTTCCGCCCCCACTACTGCTTGTTCGCGTACCTGCCATCCCCCAAAACTCCTCATTCCGCCCGCATGCGCCACCGCGCCACGGTACTGGACGCACCCATCGGGCGCGCTACGCGACTAACGCCCCCGCGACCTTCTTCGGCTGCGGCATGAGGATTTCATCTATCAGTCCGTAATCTTTCGCCTCTTCAGCGCCCATGTAGTAATCGCGTTCAGTATCGCGCTTCACCTTGTCGAATGGCTGGCTGCTATGGTTCGCCATAATTTCGACAAGGCGGGTAACGACATTGATCGTCTCCCGCGCGGCGATGTCAATGTCCGGCACATTGCCCCGAAATCCGCCCGATCCCTGATGGATGAGGACACGGGAGTTCGGCAATGCGTACCGCTTCCCCTGCTGACCGGCACAGAGAAGCACCGCACCCATGCTCGCCGCCATGCCCATACAGGTCGTCGAGACATCGGAGCGAATCATCTGCATTGTGTCATACATCGCGAGGCCGGCGTAGACTTCGCCACCAGGGCTATTGATGTATACCTTAATTTCGCGCTCAGGGTCTTCATATTCGAGAAAGAGCAACTGCGCGATAAAAACGTTCGCCACTTGCGCGTCAATCGGCGTGCCAACGAAAACGATACGGTCGCGCAGCAGGCGGGAATAAATATCCCACGAGCGCTCGCCGCGATTCGTACTCTCGACGACGGCCGGGATAATGTTGTTCACCTCAAGTCCTGATTGCATCTCCGGTTCCTTCCAATCGGTATAACGGGACGGGCACAGCCAATGTTACGCGGGTTTCAGCGTTTCACTGGCGTTGGCTGGCGCGTCGGTCACGGGTGGTTGCCCATCCCCGACCATTGTATCAGCATTCTCCGCCTCTGTGGCATCGTCACCGGGCGCGATTTCCGCGTCGGCGGCTCCGGAGACTGCCGCGGCGACCGTTGCGGCCGGCTCCGCCACGCGCGCGCCGACTTCCGTGTCAGCATCCTCACTCGCGGGAAGGATGTACGCGCTCTCCGGGGAATCATCAATGATCCCCTTGCCCTCGGTCGCAATCGCGATCACGCGGTCGAGCAACTTGCGCTCCCGCAGGTCTTCTTGAATCAATTCGACGGTGCGCTCGTCATCGAGGACGCTGTGCGCCATGCCGAGGCGGTGGACCTCTTCATGCACCTCTTCCGACGACACATCGAGGTTCTCGTGCTTGGCAATCTCTCGCAGGATGAGCGTATTCAGTAAGCGGCGTTCGGACTCGGGGCGAATGCGATCGAGGAAGTTGTTCACGGCGTCGGTATTCTTGCCGAACAGTTCGTTGATATCTATGCCCATCCCACCGATCTGCTGCAACTGCTGCATCGCGTCCTCGCGGGTATGCTGGTCAATCAGGGCAGGCCCGACTTCCACCTTCGCGACGTCGTCCCGCAGTTTCTCCATGATGCTTGTGACGAGGAGATTACGCGCCTGCATCTCTTTCTGCCGCAGCAGATTGCTACGGACCTCGGCGCGCAATTCCGCCAGCGTCATTGCGCGCCCACCGAGCGAGGCGGCCAGTTCATCATCGAGCGGCAGGAGTTCACGCTCCTTCGCGCTCTGCACCGTCATCCGATAGGTGAGCGATTTGCCCAGCAGCGTCTCCGGGATCGGTCGCTCGTCCCCCTCGGCATTGGCCTCCGGGAATGTCACCATCTTTTCGACCGGCTCGCCGACGGTCGCGCCGACGATCACCTCGCGGATCTGCGGCAAGAGGTTGTCCCGGCCAAGCACGAAGGTCGCGCCCGTCGTCGGCTCATCGAACGGCTCGTCGCCTTCGAAGGCCGCGATGTCCACGACGACTTCATCGCCTTCCTCCACCGGGCGCGGCGTCGGCGGGTCAACCCACGGGCTATTGTCTTCCCGCAGGCGCTCGATGTACTCATCCACCTCCTCATCGGTAACGGAGATGTGCTCCGGTTCGACGCGGACACTCTCGTATCCGGTGACATCGGCGGTCGGTGCGATCTCCACTTCGACACGGAACGAGAGTGGTTCCTCCGCGAGCACCTCAACGGACGGGCGCGTGACGGGCGTGAGGTCTTCCTGTTCGAGCGCCTGCCGGTAGAGGTCGTCCATCAGCGTATTGTTCGCCTCGTCCACAATCATCGCATGGCCAACATGCCGTACGACGAGGGTGCGCGGCGCTTTACCACGGCGGAAACCGGGCACGGTGACGCGCTGCGCGAGGCGCTTCGTTGCCCGATCTATCGCGGTAGCGAACTCCTCCTCATCGGAGATAATTTCGAGCCGGACCTGGCTTTCCGGGAGCCGCTCGGCAGTGACTTTCACAATCGTTCCCTTCTCTCGGCTGAACGGTGGCATCAACAAACATTCAGTGGTCTCATGCCACCGCGCCGCCGATGATAGCGCGGCGTGATGGCTGATCGCAAGTCACCCCCGGGACACACGAACGGCGGGGCATCGCCGCCCGCGCCGTTCGACTGGCTCATTGCATTGGACCGGGCTTACTTCTCGATCGGGACGCGGACAACATTGCCCCATTCCGTCCACGAGCCGTCATAGTTGCGGACGTTCTTATACCCGAGCAGTTCATGGAGCACGAACCAGGTATGACTCGACCGCTCGCCGATGCGGCAGTAGGCAATGACGTCCTTGTCCGGCGTGATCCCCTGCCCTTCATACAATGCTCGCAGTTCGGGGAGCGGCTTGAAGGTGCCATCCTCCGCGACCGCCTTCGCCCACGGGATGTTCTTCGCACCGGGGATGTGCCCGCCGCGTAGCGCACCCTCCTGCGGATAGGCCGGCATGTGCGTCAACTCACCGGAAAACTCCTGCGGCGAGCGCACATCCACGAGCGGCCCATGAGGATGCTGGCCGTGCCCACCATTGGCATAGCCGATGAACGCGAGCACCTCATCGCGCAAGGCGCGGTATTCCTGGTGATACGTGCCCGGTGTGTACCGCGTCGCGGGGTAGTTCGGCGTGTCACGCGTGTATTCGCGCCCTTCGGCTTCCCACTTCGCGCGGCCGCCATCCATGATCTTCAGGTTCGCGTGGCCGTTCAGCTTGAAGAACCAGTACGCGTACGCTGCCCACCAGTTGTTTTTGTCGCCGTAAAAGACAACGGTCGTGTCATTCGCGATCCCGTTACGGCTCATCAACTGCGCGAACTGCTCCGGGCCAATGAAGTCCCGCACGAGCGCGTCCTGGAGGTCCGCCGTCCAGTCAATCTTCACCGCACCGGGGATATGCCCGATCTCATAGAGGAGAATATCCTCGTCACTCTCAACGAGGCGGATGCTCGGGTCATTGAGGTGGTTCGCTACCCAATCTGTCGAAACGAGGACGTCCGTCGCGGGAGTCGTGGCTACCATCTACCGTCTCCTTACGTCATTCGCGGAAAGTTGACGAAATTACGCAATAAACTCAACAACCGAGAGGATACGTCATCTCTTCTGCTTCGTCAACCCGGTTGCCACTTTTGCAACCAAAACGTAGCATAATACCGAATCACGTCAACGTCAAGATAAATGCGCCGCGTCGTCACGCGTTTCGTCACCATCCATGGCGGTCCTGAGCGACCGTTTTGTCGCCTCATCGCGATATTTCTTCACGGCAGACTTGATTGTCCCCAGCCCGAGTGTGGCGCAACGGGGCCGGGTCGCCATCACGTCGCGGCCGAAGGTATCCATGATGATGTCGTAGCCCATTTCCTCGACCTCGGAGAGCGCCTTCCCCTTCAGGCGGCTGGTCATGAAGGACGCGCCTGCCTGGCTGATCGTGCAACCCTCGCCGACGAAGGAAATGTCCTCGATCCGCTCGTCGTCGCCAACCTTGAGGTAGACGGTCACGATGTCGCCGCAGCCGGGATTCCCGCCCGTCGCTTCCACGGTCGGGTCGTCCATCGGGTGGTTGTTGCGCGGCTTCTCGCGGTGATCGAGGATAAAAGCCATGAAATCCTCACGGCTCATCGGTGGTCGTTCTGCCATGGATGCTCCTTATCGAAAGACGCGCCCCAACGGGTCGCGGAACGGAACGTGTTACGCAAGATATAACAGCACAACACGGGCCGTCATTCCACGTGAAATGACGGCCCCCATATCCGCCGCTTGCTCAGTCTCTTGCTCATCTCGCGGGTTGCATTTCGGCAAGGGGACGCGCCGAACGGATATCGGGATTGAGCGTCGTGATAATGGAGAGCAGCACGAACCAGCCACCCAGGGTGAGGATCGTCGCCATGCTTCCGGTATGCTCCAGGAGCCAACCGGTGAGCGCGAGCGCCAACGGCTGGATGCTCGTGGCAATCATGCGGAAGACGCTGTTCACCCTCCCCTGGAGGATATCGGGGATGAGGGCAAGGCGATAGCTGAACTGGACAGTATCGTACGCGGGTGAGACGAGCTCAATGAGGAACAGCACGACGGTCAGCGCGACGAGGCCGTGCGCTGCCAAGAAGAGCAGGAACGTCGCGGCAAATGACCAGCAGATACCGGAGATTGCCTTACTGAAGGTAAACCGCCGCTGCACGAATGGCGAGAGTACCGCGCCGAGAATGGCGCCCACGCCACTCACGCCAAAGATGAGGCCAATCGCGGCCGACGACGCCCCATCATGTTGTGCCAGGATGATGGCGATGAGCGGGATGCCGCTGCCGACGCGCAGCCCTGCAGTCAGGAAAGCCATGTACCGCACGAGCGGGTTGCGCCAGAGCCAATGCAACCCCTCTGTGATCTCGCGCCGCAGCCCGCGACGGGCAGCCGGTCGCTCCTCCTGGAAGCGCACATGGATAAAGAAGAGCGAGACGACCGAACAGGCATAGGAGACCGCATCCGCGATGAAGGGAACAATCCGCCCGGCGGCATAGAGCGTCCCGCCCAGTGAGGGGCCAACAAGGGCGGTCACGCCGTATGCGGCGTTATTGGCCGCCGTCGCGTCGGGAAGTTGGATTTTCGGCACGATCTGGGGAAGGGCGGCGGTTTCCGCAAGACTGAAGAAGACGAAGAGCGTCCCCTCGAGAAAGGAGACGGCATAGAGTTGTGTGATGGTCAGAACGCCGACGGCGTAGGCGATTGGGATGCTGCCAAGCGCGATGGCGCGCCCCATGTCGCAGAGAATCATCGTCCATTTGCGGTTCCAGCGGTCGACGAGCGCGCCAGCGGGCAGGCTGAAGAAGATGTACGGGAGCGCGCGGACGGCTGCGGTGATGCCCGCTTGCGTTGGCGAATGGGTGAGGGCGAGGACGAGGAGTGGGAAGGCGAGATTGGAGACGCCGGTGCCGATGGATGAGACAGTTTGACCGCTCCAAAGGATGGCGTAATCGTGGTTGCGCCACAGGGAGCGTGCGCGAGGCGGCACGGGCGATTGTTGTGGTTCCACACACCGACTCCCTCGGGAATGGTATCCGCACCGTTTTCGGGCATAAAAATGGAGCGGAAGACGAGATTCGAACTCGCGACCTTCTCCTTGGCAAGGAGATGCTCTACCACTGAGCCACTTCCGCTCACTACGCAAATCAGACTGACTGGTGGGGAAGGAGAGACTCGAACTCTCACGCCTTGCGGCACATGATCCTAAGTCATGCTCGTCTGCCAGTTCCGACACTCCCCCGGCTGGCGTTCCCTCACCGTGTTGATACTACCAAAGGGGCCATTGGGCGTCAAGAGCCGCCGCGTAATCCTTCCACCGTCTCAATGAGGGCATGCGCTCCCGCTTCCCAGCGGAACCGCGCACGCACGTCCGCCTGCGCACGGGCGGCGCGCTCCTTTGCGGCGGATGGATTCGCCAGAACAGCATCCAGCGCGGCCACGATCCGGGCCACATCGGTGGGAACGATCCAGCCGTTTTCCCCGACGATGCCGGGCGGTCCTCCCTCGTCCACCGTGACAACAGGGAGACCGCTCCATGCCGCTTCGAGGACGGATAAGCCGAAGGTCTCATCGCGCCCCGTATGCAGATACGCTGTCGCGCTTCGGTAGATCGTGGGCAGGTCGTCGTCCGCGACGAACCCGGCAAACCGAATCGCATCCGCTACACCGCACCGCGCGGCTTCGCCACGTAAACGCGTCTCGTCTCCACCACGACCGACGACGCATCCGATGATCGTTGGGTGCGCCTGACGCAGCGCGGCCACTGCACGAATAAAGAGATCAATCCGTTTTCGCGGATGCAGTTGATTGACCGTGAGGATGACCGGCGCATCCGCCGGAAGGTGATAGCGCGCCCGTATCGCCGCAACCGATGACTCGTCCGCGTCGGGAAAGTCCACGCCATGTGGCAGAACGACCGCATCGCGACGATACCCTGCCGCCAGTCGCGCCGCGCCGTACGATCCATTCGCCAGAAGCGCATCAGCCGCGTGCGCGAACCGGCGATCAACCATGCCATATGCGCTGAATAGCGGCTGAACAATGCGGCCAATCTTCCCGAGGCCGGCGACAACGTCTCCGCGATCTCGGTCAACGAACCGTGGTGGCTCGTAGAGAAACGCGAGGAGCGGACGCCGTGGCGCACCCCAGCCGCACCGCCGCGCCCACCAGAGCGCGGGCAACGACGGCGGCCCAAAACAGACCAGCGCGTCCACGTCTTCCGGGATATGTCGAATGAGGAGTGGGCCGAACGCGTATTCCAGCGCGGCGTCCGCATAATGGTGCGAGAACCAATCCACGCGCCGACCGGTCTCGATCACGTCAAGACCGAGGGGCATGACAGCGCGCGCCTCGTTGCCGAGCCGGTGCGTAACGAGCGTCACGCAATGTCCGGCCGCAATCGTGTATCGAGCCAACTGCAGGATGAGCCGTTGCGCCCCCGTCAACTTCTTAATCTGCGGATACAGGAACGCGAAATGCAGGACACGCCTCTCAGTCCTCAGTCCTCGGTCCTCGTGCCTCAATCCTGCCTATGCGGGCGGCCCGTCACCCTCGGCCTCATCGAGCAGCATGATCGGAATGCCGTCCTCGATGCGGAAGACGCGACTGCACGCGCCGTCCGTGCAGATCAGCCGCTGCCCCTCCAGGCGGAGTGGCGCATGATGGCTACACGGGCAGGCCAGGATGTTCAGCAGTTCCTGGCTAATGGCCGGGCCCTCGGTCGTCGCGCCGCGTTGTTCGTCACTCATCTTCCGCTCCTCCACTTATTTCGGTACGTAGAGCCACAGGACATTACGTTCGATCAGCCGGTAGCGCATCTGGATCGCCCGGATCAGGCCCGGCGTCGCATCAGTCGGCGGCAGGTCCGGGTCCAGCGTCGCCACGTCATTGTAACTGAGCGCGATCACCGGATACGTCCCCGCCTCCACATCGGCAACCAGTAATGCATCATCCCATCGGCCGAGCCGCACTTCCGCCGCCATCGTGAACGGGTCGGTGACACGGATCGTCTGTCCGGTCACGACGAGGATACCGACGTTGTTACTGTACACCGGGCCGGGACTATTCGCGATAAACGACGCCACCTCCGCCAGCCCCATGCGCTCCGACGCCGTTGGCGCACGATATTCGCGCGCCAACCAACCCGCGACGCCCTCATGCTCATTGATCGCCGCGACCGTGATCGCGAGTATAAGGAGTGCGCCGAGCGCGGGCGATACCCAAGCAATGCGGCGCGGGCGCCCTTCCACTGTGACAAGTGTCGCTACCCCTTGACCAATAAGGAGCGAAGCGGCGGCGACAAACTCGACGAAGTGATTGTGATTTCCGCCACTCGTCCCCGCGCCGAGGGCGACAACGGCGCTCAGCCCGAACCAGCAGACGGAGAAGGTCGGACGTTTGGCGCGCGCAACGAGGAGGGCCGCGAACAGCGCCGCGACGACGATCAGGTATGCGTACCGTTCTATGAATAGTTGCGCGAGCCGTCGGAACGCGACCCACTCCCATGACCCCTGATAGCCAACCGTCTTCTGCGCGAAGCCGCCGCCCGTCAGCAATGTCAGTACGGCAAACGGAAGGGCGATCATCCCCGTGGAGAGCGAAAGAAGCGTCACGCCAATCTTCGGCTGCTGGAGAGTCATCACAATCATGCATGCCAGCGGCAGCGCGACAAATGTCTGCTTGGTCCACCAGCCAAGGGCGAAACACATTGCCCCGAACGCCAAACGCGTCAACGCCGCTCCACGCGGCCACGCGCTCGTGCCCCATCGCTCGCGCATGTCCGCGTCGAGCCACATGCGGAGCAGGACAATTCCCAACGCATTGAACGCGAGCGCCGTCATGTCCGGTCGGACGCGGACACTCCAGACCGTGACGAGATGTGCCGTGAGGAAGAGTGCCGCCGCCCACCCCCCGACAATCCAGCCGCGCCAATCGTTGGCGGCCCGCCGCACCATCCACGCCAGCCACCCCGCGACGCAGAGGGTGGCGAGCAACTGGACTGTCCGGCCAAACTTGAATGTCGGCCCCACGATGGCGATCGCGACGCTGTTGAGCAGCGTATAGACGGGCGTATAGGGGCCCGCGTAAAAATAATGGGCCGGAGATGGCTGGTGCGCGTAGGGATCCGTGCCGTGCACGATCAGGCCCGCTTCGGCAATCACAACCCCCTCGGCATCATCCACCTGGAAGGGAAAGCGGAGAATCGCGACGTCATATCGCGCGGTCGCGATGAGTTTTGGGGTCAGCAGCAGGCACGCGAGGATGAGTGCGCCGACGATCATCAGAGCCGGCCACGCGGGACGGGAGACGGGAAACCCTCCGCGTGTCCCGGGCGTCATGACCATGCCACTACAGCCGCGTGATCGCGGCGCTGCCCTCGCTCGCCTCGATGTCGCGGGTCTGATTCCGTGTATCCACGATCGCCGCGGTCCGCGCGACGATGCGCGCATAATCCACGTCGGAATGGTTCGTGACGATCACAACGCAATCCACCGCGCGCAACAGTTCGTCGGTCAGCGTCGTCGAGGCATGGATTTCGCCGTCCGGCGCACGGAAGGTCGGCACATACGGATCATGGTAGCAGACGACCGCGCCGTCATCATTGAGCAACCGCCAGAGCATAGCGGCGGGCGTCTCTCGCGTGTCCGCGACATCGGGCTTGTACGCGACGCCAATCAGGAGGATGCGGCTGCCATTGACGCTTTTCCGCTGCCCATTGAGTGCGCGAACAACGAGATCGCGAACGTGATATGGCATGCGGCGGTCAATCTCGACAGCGAGTTCGATGAAGCGCGTTGGGAAATCGTACGCCTTCGCCTTCCACGTCAGATAGAGCGGGTCCACCGGGATGCAATGCCCACCGAGGCCGGGCCCCGGAGAAAAGCGCATGAAACCGTACGGTTTCGTCGCCGCCGCGTCGAGCACTTCCCAAATGTCGAGGTCCATCCGGTCGCACAGGAGCGCGAGTTCGTCCACGAGGGCGATATTGACGACCCGGAAAACATTCTCGACCAACTTCTCCATCTCCGCGACTTTTGGCGACGAGACGGGGATGACCGTTTCGCTCATGCGCTCATAGAGCGCGACGGCGCGAGCGGTGCATTCCTGCGTGCAGCCGCCGACGACCTTCGGTGTGTTCGCGAGCGTCCACCCCCGGCTGTTCGTGTTGCCGGGGTCAATCCGCTCCGGTGAATAGGCAACGAATACGTCCGTACCGATCGTGAATCCCTTGCGCTCCACCATCGGCACGATGATCTCCTCGGTCGTGCCCGGATAGGTCGTGCATTCGAGGACGATCAGTTGGCCTTTCCGCAATATTCTGCTGACACGGTCGGTGGCGTCGCGCACCATCGAGAGATCGGGGTCGTACGTCGCGTTGACTGGTGTCGGCACGGCGATAATCAGCGCATCGCACCCGGCGAGCAGCGCGTCCTCCGTCGTCGCGATCAAACGACCTGCGGCGACCTGGGCCGCGACCGCCTCGTCCGGCAGGATGTCGGGCAACGGGCTTTCGCCGCGATTGATCGTCGCCGTGCGCGCCGCGAGGACATCACAGCCCACGACCGTGCATCCCGACGTGGCGAACGCAACCGCGTAAGAAAGCCCGACATACCCGAGTCCGATGATGCCGACCGTCGGCGCCGTTCCTTCGTTCTTCAATCCCGAACGTCCTTCCCACATCTCGGCACATGGTGGCGTGCCTCGAAATAGACCTGCTCGAATGCCGTAGCCGTCTGACCCCACGTCAGGCGGCTCATGACGTCCGCCCGCGCCGCCGCGCCGAGCAGCATGCGGCGTGCCGGGTCCTGCAGGAGTGCGAGCATCGCATCCGCCAGGGCCTCCGGTTGCCGCTCCGGCACCAGTAGGCCCGTCTCGCCATCGCGGAGAGCGAGGCGCACACCCGCCACATCGGACGCGATCACCGCGCACCCCGCCGCCAACGCATCGAGGAGAGCGTTCGGCAATCCGTCCACATTCCCGCGATGGTCATGCACCGACGGGAGAAGGTAGAGATCGCACGCCCCGACGAGCAAGGGATGCCGTGTCCGGTCCACGCGGCCCGCGAATACCACGCGCTCGCTGATGCCCAACCGCGCCGCCTGTGCGCGCAACTCCGCGTCGAGCGGCCCGTCACCGGCGATCACCAAACGCGCGGTGGGCTGCACCGCAGCGATGCGCGCGAGGGCGTCCACCGCCACCGCGAACCCTTTCTTATAGACGAGTCGCCCGGCACAGAGCAAGAGCGGCGTCTCCGGCGGCAACCCATACCACGCCCGTACTGCTGCCCGCGTCTCATCGTCCACGGGCTTGAATTGGGCGGCATTGACACCGTAGGGCACGATCGTCGTCCGATCAGCGCCCGCGCCCAATCGTGCCGCACGGTCGGCGAGATCACTCGAACACGCCGTCATCGCCTCTGCCATGCCGAATGCCCACCCGGCAGCGAGACGCGCGGGCCGCACCTGTTCGGCGACAAAAACGTCCGACCCATGCAGGCTGACAACGAGCGGCGCCCGCGTGTACTTCGCGACGAGCGCGGCGGGCGGCCCGTTCGGAATTACCCAATGCGCATGCACGATGTCCGCGCGCACCTGCCGCACGATGCGATAGAGCGCAACGGCCGCACTCGTGAGGGCAAGCGGTGCAATGGCAACCGCCCCTTTGGTCAGCGCAACATCACCCGCGAGCGATCCCGCAAAACCCCACGCCGCGCCCCACGACCGCAGCGGGGCCACGGCGAAGGGATGCAGATGAACGCCCCTCTCCGTCTCTGGCCGGTTGAGGCGCGGATGATTCGGCAACACGACATGGACCTCGTGCCCGCGCGCCGCGATGCCAGCGGCAATCTCCTCGATGAAGGGCGCGGTCATGTCCCCCGCGAAGAGCGGGTACGATGACGTGAGCATGACGACGCGTAGCCGTCCCTCAGGCACGCTGCTTCCTCTCATGCGGGTGGCACGACCGCGAAGATGAGGTACGCGTCATTGCCCGGATCGTAGAGTGGCGTGATCCCCGGCATCGGCTTAAATGAATAGAGTGGCTGCAGGCTCTCGCGCAACATGCTCGTATCGTTGAGGTGATCCAGTTCCAGGTAGGTCACATGGTACTGCCGCATCACCGCATAGACATCATCGAGGCTGCCGAGCGGAAGCATGACGGTCCGGCGCTCGCTATGCCACGATACTTCCCACGGGTTGCGCGTCATAATCACCGCCTCCGGCGGCGTGTTCGCCTTCAACCAGTCAGATACCGCGACGATTTGATTGCCGCTCGTCTGCGCCCCCGCCCGCACCGCGATGTCGCGGCCGGCCGGGATCAAAACCACGAGCAGCAAGAGGACCGCGAGGATCGGCGCCAGCGCGCGCTGCCACATCCCCGCGAACCAGGTGACGAGCGCATCGTATGTCCACTCGATCCCGGACGCGGCATAGAGCAGCAGCCACGGCACGATGACGAGAAAGTAGCGGCTCTCGTAATGCCAATAGAGGAGGACAAACAGCAGATACGGCGCGAACGCGCCCGCGAGGATCAGTCCGAAACCCGACCGCCGCGATGCCCCGACGATTAGCCCGAGCAGTATGAAGGGGATCAACATGTGCGGAAACAACACGCCAGTGGTGAGGTCCGTCCAGAGGTGGGTGAATTGTTGCCCTTGCACCGTGAGAAAGTGATCGTAGCCGTATCCGACGAGCAGGCGCGGATGCGGCAGGTCGCGACCCCAGAAGACGCTATAGATGCCCTCAACCGGCTGCCTCGGATCATACTTCAGCACCCAGGCATCCAGGGATTCCGTCGAATGGAATGGCGACCCGAAGGTGACGAGGTTGCGGATCGCCCACGGCGCATAGACGACGAGCGCGGTCGCGGCGGCAATGCCCGCGCCACGCCATCGCATCCGCCCGTCTGCGCGGCGCGCCACCAGCAACGTGGCGATCGTTGCCCCGACGATCAGGACAAAGCCGCTTGGCTTCGCGAGGAGCAAGAACCCCGCACTCGCGCCGACGATGAGATCAGGCAGCGACGCGCGCCATCGTCTCGTATCGGCGGACGCGAGTATCGCGGCGTGCGGCTTGCACCATGCGCGGTACAGCGCGACGACGAAGACGGTAAACAGCAGTGTGAAGACGAGATCGTTGACCGGAAAGAGCGTATCCTCGAAGAAGAGCGGCGTGGTGGCAAGGAAGAGCGCGGCAAATATGCCGACACGTCGGCTCCAGCGCCACGCCCCGGCCACGGCGATGAACCAAAGGAGCAGCGCCATCACAGTGACATTCGGCAGTTTGGCAATCACCGTCGAGACGCCGAGTACGCGGAAGACCACCGCGATCATCCAGACTTGCAGCGGTGGCCAGGTCTCGGCATGATGCACGATCGCGGGAAATTGCTGATAAAACTGTGGGACATAATCAATCACGTCACCGTTGCCGCGCACGATGTTCCGTGCTCGCACCGCGTTGTCCGCATAGTCGGCGTGGCCAATGAAATCAACGTGTCGGATGACCGCGAGCGTAACGACCGCATACGCGACGACGAGCGTTCCGATGACCGCCCGCGCAACCGCTCGCTGATCGAGGGCGTTCCAAGCCGCACCGATGCATGACGCCGTCGCACGCCACCGACACGCCGCACCGAGCGTGACAATCGCCACCGCGCCCGGCAAAAGGAGTGGCGGCAGGATAAACCGGCTCTCCGGCGCCGCTACGGCGGCGAGCGCAACGATCGCCGCGCACCCACCACCCAGCGCCCCACTCCACGGCATCGGAACGACCAGCGCGATCACGAGCGCAAACAACGCGAGCCGGAGCGCCCACGGCCAGCCGCCGAGGGCGCCTGCCCACCACGACGTTCTCACCGGTTCCACTCGTAGTTGATCCACCTGGACACCGAGCACGCGCGGATCGCCGTTATTTGGTACATACCGATTCGCGTGCAATCGCACCGTGAGATTCGATGAAATGCCGGAAGCGTGCAGGTCCGCGAGAACAGAGGTGAATTGCTCGATCGCACCGACCGTCGCCGGGTCGCCACCGACATCAACGGTGAAGGGCGTCTCAATGCGCGCGCCGCGGCCATTGCGGGCCACGACCTCAATATGCGCCTCCCGCACGCCGCCATAGCCGGGAATTGCGATCGTCGCCGTCGTGCGCGTCCAGCGATAGGTCACGCCGTTGTCGCGCTCGTCACCGTTGAACCCAGCAATCACCAGACGGTCAGGAAAGCGCCCGACATCGAGCGTCACAGGCCGCGCGATGGGGAAACAGGAGAGATACGCGATAATCGCGACCGCGATAGCGATCGCAGACTGACGAACGACACCGCGCCACTGCCGCCACCATGTCGCCCAGAACGCTCGCGCATGTGGCATGGTTGGAAGACGTGGACGCATCGCCACCCCGCTCACGAGTAGCGCACTTCAATGGTGATCGCCTCGCCGGGCCGGATGTTACCGACGCGGATCTGCGCGCCATTGATGTCCCGCGCGCCCGATCCGCCCGTCCACGCGACTTGTTTCGGCACGCCGGGCAACGTCACCGTCGCATCATTGCAGCCGGTCTGCCCATCATCGCGCACCGTGAGTATCGTCGTGGAGCCGATGCGCATGCTCGACACACGCAACTGCGCGCGCGCGTCCACGAAGTCGGTAATCGTCGTGACTGGCGCGACCCAGAGACCGAGTGACCGGCGGTCGGCGGCGTACGCGACGACGCGGCCCCAGATCGCTTGCGCCCCCGGTGTCGCGATATTCTCCGGGTGCGCCCACAAGGAGAAGACGCCGCCCGTCGCGAGCGTCATATCTATCCCGCGTTGCGCCGATGCTTCATCCCCTTGTCGGTCAAGGAGTTCCTGATCGGGCATGACGCGCATCCGGGGGTACGCAGGCACGGATTGGAACTCGTACGTCCCCGGCTTCAGATCATAGTACCGTGTCACATTGGTGAGGCCGTGCTTCGCGAGCACCGCATAGTATTCCGCCGTCAAACTGTTCGAGGCACGCCACGGAAAGGCGAATGAGTGCGCGGGTGCAAAGCCGTTCTCCCTCGCGACGACGTCCCACGCGGTAAGGTCATCATCGAGTTGTTGCGGGGTAATGCCCGCGTGAAGAAAGAGGTGCCCAAAGGTATGCGACTCAATATCGTGCCCGTCCTCGGCCAACTGCTTTGTCAAGGAGCCGAAGTACCACGCGGGATTCGTCTGCTCCGTCCCGAACGGGTCATCGCCGTACCACGGATGCGTCGCCCAATAGTCGGACGCGAAGCCTGCCGTGATTGCGTTGTACCGGGTGTAGATCGGATTACCGACAAACTGGCGGCGCAGGGTATTGCCGGTGAGGAAGTTATATCCGTTGACGTAGAATGTTGCACGCGTGTCGTACGCCGCGAACAGTTGCCGCAGGAAGTTCGCGCCATCGCGCATCGCCATCCCGCGCGCCTCCGCATCCACCACATCGTGGTCGGTCAGCCCGCCGCGCGTGTGAATCAGCCCACCCATCGCCGTTTCAAAATCGAACGAGAACGCCAGCGCGGCTTTGGCGTAATTCGGCAGCGCATCGAGACGCCCACCGTCGAGTGGTTGGAAATGGACCATGTCAACGAGCGCGCCCGGTGGTAGGGCAAGGGCGACGCTGGCATAGGCCGCACCGGCTGGCGCGGCGCTCACCTGGCTTGGCACACCGACCGCGAGCGACATGTCGCTCTCCGCAAGCGGACGCAACATCTGATCCGACCATCGCACGCGGACGGAGATCGCACCCGCCCCGCCATGTGCGAGTACGATGTGCGCGGAGAGGCGGTACGCATCACCTTGCTGCACCGGCATATGCGGGGAGGTCGCCACGCCAGCCGCATTCACCGCCGTCAGGGTCGTGCCATCGGGCGCGATGCGGGCATTCGCGTCGAGCATCCAGAGAGGGGTGATCGTACCGGCGGCGAGCCGCGTCGCGACGGGGGGCAACAAATTCGGCACCGCGCTCACGGTGTCAGCGCTCGTGCCACTCGCGGCGCCGCAGCCGGTCAGCGACAATATGAGCAAGACTGCCACGCCGCTCATCGGCACGATCCGCTCGCGGCGGATGTGTGGGACACGCAAACCAGACGCAAGAAGGAGGGCGACCGCGCCAATACACAGCGCGACGGGGGCAACGTACGTGCTCGCATCCGTGCCGATGGGGATGATGGCTGGCCGGTCCGCACCCTTGGTCACGACGCTCACTATGATACCGGCAGCGACCGCCGCGACCGCCGTAACGAGTACCACCGGCACGAACCGCGGCCGCTCGCGCGCGACTACCGCGACGAGCAGCAGATAGCCAATCGCGGCAAACGCGCCGAGGATGAGCGTCGGCTGCTCTTCCGCGACGACACCGGCCGGTTGCCGATCGAGGAGCGCGGGTATGGCGAGCGTTACAAACAGCATCACGGTCGTCGCCCGCGCCCGCCACGGTACAAAGTACAGCCCAAGCGCGAGGCCCATCAACCCGACGACGAGCAACGGGTGCCGTACCGCGAGTTCACCGAGCGACCCGAGCGATGCCCGCAGACTCGTGATCGGCGTCGCGAAGAACCGCCCGCGCACCGTCCTTTGCCACGGATCGCCGATCGCATACAGCCACGCGCCGCGCCACGGGCGGCCGAACCAGACAGTGTTGTAGACGAGAAACAGCGACGCAGGAAACCCGCCGCCAAGCGCCAGCCACGGCACGCGACGCCACCATTGCCGCCCACCCTGCACCACGAGCGCGAGACCGACGCAACCAGCCGCGATCCACCCATACCACGCGGCGAACGGCAAACAACCGAGCAAGAGACCGGCGAGCGTCAGCCGACCGTGCGGCGTCCAGCCTTCTTCGACGCGGCTGTCCGCGCCGTCCGTGAAGACCAGCACAAGGAGCAAGGCCGCAAGCGCGAACAGCACTACCGCATTCGACAGCACGCCAACCGGAAAGAGCAGTGTGCCAACGCCGCATGTGCCGCCAAGCAGGGCAAGGAGCGGCGATAATCCAAGCCGCACGCCTGCCCACGCGATCGCCGCCGCCGTCAGCAGCAGCAACAGCACCGCCATCACACCAACCAACAGCACGGCCGCATCCGGGTGGTGCAGTCCATCCGCCAACGGGATACCGATCCAAGCGGCGGGGACCGCGAGCAGCGCCGCGCCGGGATCCGCCGAAGCCACGAAGTGGCTGGCGGCATACGCAAGGCCCGATGACGGTGCATCGAGGCTGCCGATCATCGCCGTGTTCCCATCCACCGCGATCGTCCCTTGTTCGGCGATACTCTGTGCCGTTGCGAAGGCGCCGCCCACCGGCCCGGCCGTCAACCCCGTCCGCGCGACGCCGACCAGGCCGAGCGTGACAAAGGAACCCCACACGATCAGTCGGCAAAACGTGGTGCGCGCGAAGGATTTCTCGGTCATGGCGTCGCCCCCGGCGTCGCGAGCATGTCGCGCGGCTCCGCCTCCATTCGCTTCCGCATGGGCACCGGATCGCGATACCACGCAATCAAACCGGGGACGATGTTGGTCAGATTGAGGAAAAGGATGAGGAACGACGCGGCGAGGGCCGTGTCGTGGCCGAACCCCTCCCGGCCAAGCAGGGCGATCAGCGCCCAGTCCCGCGTGCCGATACCACTGACGGAGAGCAGCCCGGCAAGCGATGAGAGGCCGACGACGGCGATAAAGGTCCCGAGCGGCAAGCGGACATCAACCGCGCGGAAGCAGAGATAGATACGCGCCAGCGTCGCCGCGAACGACACGACCGACCAGCCGAGCGCGCGCAACAGGCTGGCGCCGGAAAGATGCGCGCCCTGCACGGCGGCAACCCACCGGAGTCGCCCGATCCGCTGGCGGAATGCGGAGGGAAGGAGCGTTGCGGCCCGTCGCCGTACCGAGGGGCGTGCGGCGGCTCCGATACCTGCCAACGTAACGATCGTGAGTACACCGACGAGCAGAAACTGTGCCCCAAACGCCGCGCCGTAGATTGCCAGACCGACGGAAGCCGCGCAGAGCAGCATCAAGACATCAAATAGGCGGTCCACGATCACGCTCGCGAGCGCGGGCGCGAGATTGCCGCCCCGGCTCTGGACATACCATGCCTTCAGGCCGTCGCCTAACTGACCGGGCGTGACGATGGCCGCCCAAAGGCCGATGGCGTAAAAGCGAAACGCGTCGCGCCACGGCAATGCGATCCCGAAGTCGGTGAGAACGATTTGCCAGCGCCGCGCTTTCGGCGCGAGCAGCGGGAAGACCGCGACCGCCGCGATCGCGACGAGCCACGGGTTCGCCGCGCTCAGCCCGGCAATCACATTACGCGGCCCGACGACCGCGACCGCAACGACCGATAACGAGACCCCGAGCAGACGCGGTAGCCATCGCCTGAGAAGTTGTACGGAGGTGGATCGCGTGAGCACAGGCATTACTCCGGTGACCGCGGGCGACCCAAGGCGTCATCATCGCTCCCGCGCTCGACCCGTTCGAAACGCAACGCGGCGATCTGTTCCGAAATCAGCCCCATCAGGAAGATGATGATGCTCATCAAACAGAGCAGTACCGTCGAATTCGTGATATGAACCTGCGTGACCGTCGTGTACGCACCATACGCAGCGCCAAGCACGAACATGACGAACGCAATTGGCGCGAAAATCTTCATCGGGCTGAAAAGGGTGATCATCCGCAGGATTATGAGCATGAATCGCGCACCATTCTGCACCAACCGCTGACCGCTCTTTCCGCCTTGCCGCTTATTTGCGGCAATTGGCACGAATGTGACGTTATACCCCGCCTTGAGAAAGGCGAGCGTGCTCGTCGTCGGGTATGAATAGCGGTTCGGGAGGAGATGGATAAATTCGAGGATCACCGCGCGCCGAAAGACGCGGAAGCCGCTCGTCAGGTCAGGAATCCGCGTCCCGGCGAGGTACGATGCCATCCGCTCCAACGCCCCGTTGCCGAGCGCGCGGACCCGGTTTTGTTGCGACGATTTCGTCCGCGCGCCGACAATCAGATCATACACGCCCGTATGGATGAGCAGTTTCCGGATGTCCGCTGGTTCCTGTTGCCCATCTGCATCGAGGAGAAGAACGTAGTCTCCGCGCGCCGCGCGAATCCCCGCCTTGACCGAGGCTCCGTTGCCCTTATTGTACGGGCTGCGCAGCACGCGCACCGGGAGCCCTTGTAGTTGGTCACCCGTGCCGTCCGTGCTGCCGTCATCAACGACGATCACTTCCGCGTCCGGATAATCGCCGCAGATGCGGCTCAGGACGGCGCGAATGCCGACGGCTTCGTTGTATGCCGGAATGACGATCGAGAGCGTTGTTCCCGCTGGCAGGAACGCCGCGGCCCCCTTCGTCGCGTCATACGTCACGTCTGTCGTTGCCTGTTGCATCCCATCCCCACGGTACCTTCACGCAATTGAACGTACGCCCGCATCAGCGGTCGCGCGTTCGCCGCATTGTACACTACCGCGGACAACGCGTTGGCGCGTCAACGCGTCAACGCGGACATTCGTGCATACCTGGGGCGACGCGCCTCTCGACCGCGAGACCACACGCGCGGCGCCCGAATCGTCTGACGGAGAGGCGCTGAGGAAGGACACAGGAAACGGATCGGCTACAGGCAGCGGAGGAGGCACGGCTACGGAGCCGCGTCCCCGACCAGTGCATCACGCAATTTCTCTTCATGAGCGCGGCGCGTCAGGGCGATCACGCGGTCACCGGACGCGAACCGCGTCTCGCCCCGCGGCATGACCAGGGTATTCTCCCGCACGACAGCGGCAACAATCGTGTCCGGCGGAAAGCGTACCGCGCGGATCTCCTGCCCGACGACCGGCGCGTCGTCTTCAATATCCACCTCGACAATCGCCAGATCGGCGTGCCGGAGGGTGCTGAGGTGAATCAGCGGACGGTGGGGGATTTCCTCCTCGATCCGGTTCAGGATGATGTTGGTCTGACTGACCGTAAACATCACGCCGAGGCGGCGGAAGATGTCCTCGTTTTTTGGGTTGTTGATCCGCGCGATCACCTTCGGCACCTTAAACAGATTCTGTCCCAATTGCGCGACCACGAGGTTGTCCTCGTCGTGGCCCGTCGTCGCGATCAAGACATCCGCACGGGCAACGCCCGCCTTCTCAAGGACGGCCACCTCGCACCCGTCCCCGTGCAACACGACAGCGCCGAACCGCTCGCTCCATGTCTGGACCTTCGCGGCATCTTTCTCGATCAGCAACACCTCGTACCCCTCGGTCACGAGGGTCTTCGTCAGATAATAGCCGACCTTGCCGCCACCGACGACCACGATATACACGCGTCTGCTCCCTTATGATCCGCTCGAAGCACCCGGGGCATGGGGGCGTTGTGTGACCTGCTCGTGGAACAACTGTGCGATGGTCGCCGTTGGGCAAATGGTTTTCAGGCCGAGTTGCGCGTAGACGTTCGCTCGTTCAACATCGTAGACCCGCGCGAGAACCTCCGGCACGCGGAAAACCGTCTGCGCGATCTGTGCGGCCATGATATTGGGATTGTCGTCGTTCGTGACCGCGATGAACGTCCGCGCGCCCTCGATGCCGGCGCGCCGGAGGACATCTTCATCAATGCCGGTGCCGAGAATCGTCCGCCCGCGGAACGTTTCCGGCAAGCGGCGAAAGGCGTAACTGTCCGTATCAATGACGGTAACATCGAACCCATCGCCGTCCATCATTGTCGCCAGTCGGGATCCAACGCGCCCGCAGCCGAGAATGACGACATCGGTCTGGCGGTTGTTTCTCGGCCGTATCTCCTGCATGAGCGGTCACCTGTTCCCTTCCCTGATGCCCGGACGCGTTACCGGGCCATCGGTGGCACAGTAAGCGGCACGCGACAGATCCAGACCTCACACATCGCGTGCATTAAGACATATGGCACGGTCGAGCCATAGGTCGGCTCGCCGTACTTCTCGCGCAGTTCCGCGCCGAGGACGATCAAATCCGCGCCACGCTGCACCGCTTCGTCCACAATCGCCGCCCCGACCGAACGCGCCTGGAGGACATCATAGGTCGCGCGCAGCCCCCGGTCGCGCGCGGTCCGCTCGGCGGCGATCAGCACGCGCTCGCCACGATCCAATTCATTCGGCAAGTCCGCATCCACCGGCAATTGCTGGCTGACTTCAACGACATAGACGACCGCGACCTGCGTGCGGTCTCGCTTGCTGATCGTCGCGGCGAGATCGAGAATGATCGGATCAACCGCGCCACCATTGATCGCGACGACGAGTTGCCGGTGCAGCCGGATCTGAGATTGCTGTGGCACGCGCTGGATCCCTCTCGCTCACAATCAGACCGCCAAGACCATGCGAGAGTATAGTCCCGCCCGAATCGGGCCGCAAACTCAGTGCCCGATGGCGAGGCGAGAGGCGAGACGTTCCGGTAAGCCCGCTTGAAGAATCTTCGCTTGTACCGCCGCGATGTCGTACTCGACGCGCTTCCACGTCACGGTGTGCGCGTCCGCGTCATACCAGAGATATGCCGCGCGCGGATCGCGATCTCGTGGTTGCCCGACACTGCCCGGATTGATGATGAATCGGCCATTCACAAGGGAGAATGGCTCGTCGTTGACGACCGGCACGTGTGCCATCATCACCTCCGTCTCCGCGTAGCACGCCGCGACATGCGTGTGCCCGACGAAGCAGAGCGCGCCACTGAATGCGGTGAATGCTTCGCGCGCCTCGACGACCGTGAGAATATACGTCCAGATTGGATCGGCCGGGCTGGCGTGGGCGAGCGTCACGCCGTCCACCTCGATCAGCGAGGGCAACGACCGGAGATAAGCGATCTCGTCCTCACTCAGTTGCGCGCGCGTCCATTCCGCCGCAAGCGCCGCGTTCGGGTTGAAATCCTGGACGACCGACGGCTCGAAGACGGCATAGTCGTGATTGCCGGACAAGACGATGTCGCAGTGCTCCCGTGCCCACGCAATGCAGGCGGCGGGTTCCGGGCCATAGCCGACGAGATCGCCGAGGCACCAGATACGGTCCGCGTTCCCCGCATCAGCGATGACCGCATCGAGTGCATCCTTATTTGCGTGGATGTCGGTGAGTACGAGTGTTCGCGTCATGCCCGTAGTCTCGCACGCCTGATACCGAATGAACAAGCGCGCTTCCGGGCTATGGTATACTTCCGTCCGCCTTGTGGCGCGCATCGCGCCGCTGGATAAGGAGCCACAGTCGCATGGGATTATTGCGGAGCGTTGTTGATACGGTCATCGGTAATATGACACCGGAGGAGCGGGTGCAAGCGATCCGCGAGGTCGCGGCGCAGGCGATTGAGTTGATGACGCCGGAGGAGCGAACCGACCTCGCCAACCGTATCGTCGCCGATCTCATCGTCTCGATGACGAGCGATCAACGCAAAGCCGTCGCCGCGCAATTGACCAACGATGCGCCGATGGCTGCACAGGAGTGATGCCATGAACAACCCTGAACTCCTCGACGTCATCACGCACGAGCCGACGGACGGCGATGAAGGCGGAGCCAGAGCGATGGATGCCGAGAAGCGCCGGGGCGTCGGGATTTGGGGCGTGCTCCTCGTGGTGGTCATCCTCTTCGGCTATCTCACGGCGTCACGGCGCAAGGCATTGGGCACATTCGCCGAACAAGTCGCGGACATCGTGCGCGATTTCCGAGGATATGACCCGGAATTTTAGCGCCGCGTGCCTGGTATTCCGGCTCTATGTCAGCGCCTTCTCGGTCGCCCGCGCACCGAACTTTGCCACGCCCCGTCCATCGCAGCCATTCGCAAGGCCGCATGCACCGCAGCATTGTTTGACCTTTCGCCCGGTACCCATCGGGCAGGGTGCATTGCGCCCTATCTTGCCGTTCCCACTCGCGCCTGCTTTCGCCCGCTTTGCCTTCCCGCCGCCATCATCGTCTTCTCGGTTCGTCGTGGCGTTGGCGAAGACGTTCGTCTCAGGCACTTGCTGAATGAGCGTGACGTGAAAGATTGTGTGCGCGATGTCGTGCAGGATATTGCGCTGCAATTGCTGGAACATCCGGTAGCCTTCGGTCTTGAACGAAACCAGCGGGTCACGCTGGCCGTAGGCCTGCAAGCCGATACCGATGCGTAGGTCCTCGATGGAGGTCAGATACTCGACCCAGAGCGTGTCAATGACGCGTAGCATGACGAGCCGTTCGAGTTGGCGCATGTTCTCTTCGCCGAGTTCCGCCTCCTTCGCCTCGTACGCCTCCTCCATCATCGCGATCAAGTCTTCCTTCAGGCCGTCGAGGTCACGAAGGTCTGGCTCGAAATCGGGCGGCAGCGGGATGACGGTGGAGAGCGCCTTCAAGAGACCCTCGACATCGTAATCCTGCTCATTCCCGCCACTATGCGTCTCCACCGCGTGCTCAATTTCGCTTTGCAGCGCATCGAGGACGGCATCTTTCATGTTCTCGCCGCGAACGATCTTCGAGCGGTCTTCGTAAATCTTTTCACGCTGCTTGTTGACGACATCGTCGTATTCCACGACGTGCTTGCGGAGGTCGAAGTTGTATCCCTCAACTTTCGTCTGCGCGCTCTCGATTGAGCGGGAGATCAAGCCCGACTCGATCGGCGTGTCGTCGTCCACGCCGAGTTTGTCCATCATGCCGGCGATCCGCTCCGAGCCGAACCGCCGCATCAGATCGTCTTCGAGGGAGACATAGAAGCGGGACGAGCCCGGATCGCCCTGACGACCGGCACGACCACGCAATTGGTTATCAATCCGGCGGGCTTCGTGCCGTTCCGTGCCGATGATATGGAGACCGCCGAGTTCGCGCACGCCCTCACCGAGTTTGATGTCCGTACCACGACCCGCCATGTTCGTCGCGATCGTCACCGTACCCCGGTCGCCCGCGTTGACAACGATCTCCGCCTCACGCTCGTGATATTTGGCGTTGAGCACGTTGTGTGGGACGCCCGTACGCGTGAGCAACTCGCTCAGATACTCGCTCTTCTCAACGGAGACCGTACCAACCAGGACAGGCTGCCCTTTCTTCTGCCGCTCTGTGATCTCCTCGGCAACCGCCTTGAACTTCGCCACCTCGGTTTTGAAGACGAAATCCCCCATGTCGTCACGGATCATGTGCTGATTCGTTGGGATCGTGACGACTTCGAGTTTGTAAATCTTGTAGAACTCTTCCGCCTCGGTTGCCGCCGTGCCCGTCATACCGGCCAGTTTCTCGTACATGCGGAAGTAGTTCTGGAAGGTGATCGTGGCGAGCGTGCGGTTCTCGCGCTTGACATGCACGCCCTCTTTCGCCTCAATCGCCTGATGCAGCCCCTCGCTGTACCGGCGGCCATCCATCAACCGGCCAGTGAACTCATCCACGATGATGACCTCGCCGTCGCGGACGATGTAGTCCTTGTCACGCTGGTAGACGGCCTGCGCCTTGAGCGCATTCTCCATGTAATGCGTCAGGTCGGCATACCGCTCGTCGTAGATGCTCGACCCCTCCGGGATACCCGCCTGTTCCTCAACGCGATCAATACCCTCGTCCGTCAGGCTCGCGGAGCGCGTCTTCTCGTCAATGGTGAAATCGCGCTCCCGCTTCAGTGAGCGGGCAATTCGGGCGAACTGATCGTAATGGTCGGTCGCCTCCTGCGCATCGCCAGAGATGATCAGCGGCGTACGCGCCTCGTCAATGAGGATGTTGTCCACCTCATCAACGATCGCATAGACGAGCGGACGCTGGACCATCTGGTCCGGCGTGAAGACCATATTATCCCGCAGGTAATCGAAGCCGAACTCGTTATTGGTGCCATACGTGATGTCCGCTGCGTACGCCTCGACCCGTGCCACGGGGCGCAACTGGTTGTAACTCTCGTCCTCGATTTCATAGTTCGGATCGTAGAGGAACGCACTCTCGTGCTGAATGACGCCGACTGAGAGACCGAGGAAGTGGTAAATCGCTCCCATCCAGCGCGCGTCGCGCTTCGCGAGGTAGTCGTTCACCGTCACAAGATGACACCCCTCACCCGTGAGCGCATTGAGGTAGAGCGGCAGGGTGGCGACCAGCGTTTTCCCTTCGCCAGTCTTCATTTCGGCGATTTTGCCCTCATGCAGGACGATCCCACCGATCAATTGCACGTCGAAATGGCGCATGTCGTTCACACGCCGGGACGCCTCGCGGACGGCGGCGAACGCCTCCGGCAAGATGTCCTCAAGCGTCTCACCCTCTTCGAGCCGCGCGATCAGTGCGTCCGTCATGGCGCGGAGTTCGTCATCGCTCTTCGCCTTCATCGCCGGTTCGAGGTCGTTGATGCGCGCGACATGCGGCATATAGGCGCGGATCGCCTTCTCATTGTTGTCGAATATCTTGCCGAGAAACTTAAACATTGCTATCGCCTCGCTCGTGTGCAATCCGCACAATCTCATACATGGTAAGAAACGTGAATAACACGCTTCCCATGCCCTAGTGTAGCCGAATTGTGCCGTCCGTACCACCCGCATCCGGTCGTGCATGGGCGATGGTGGCGATTCTGGGCGCCGTGGACGCACCGTGTACTCCATTGTGCTACACTAGTGGTCAGGCGACATGGAAAACGCTTGGGGGCGCAATGGAGCGCGCCCGCCCGCATGCGACACTCAAGATCGCGGAAAGCAAAGAGGCTTGACAATGACAGATTCGCGGTATCGTGTGACACGGCGCGTCTTCCTGAGTGGTATCGCGGGCAGCGCGGCTGCCGCCATTCTCGCGGCCTGTGGTGGCAGCAGCACCGCGACGCCGGCAGCCACCGCCGCCGCGACGAAGGCGGGCGCGGCAAGTACGCCCGCGACAGCCGCGGCGACAAACGGTACCGCCGCACCCGCCGCAACGACGGGCGGCGCCGCGACCACCGCACCGGCCGCTTCGGTGGCGACGAGCGCGACAACGGCGGCTGGGAGCGCCGCCGCGCCGAGTGGCCCGGTCGCCGGGACGATTCGCTTCGGCGCGGCAGTCTCGCTCACCGGCGCGAGCGCCAACGAAGGTGGACTGACGCGAGACGGCTACAACTTTTGGAAAAAGACCGTCAACGACGCGGGCGGCATCGCGGTCGGCAGCCAGCGATACATGGTAGATGTCAAGTTCTACGACGACGAATCCAGCCCGGACACCAGCGCGAAACTGACGGAAAAACTGATTACCGAGGACAAAGTGAACTTCGTCCTCGGCCCGTACGGTACCAGCCCAACGCTCTCCGCCAGCGCAATCACCGAGAAGTACAAGATGCCAATGGTCGAGGCGAACGGCGCGGCCGAGGCGATCTTCAACCGCGGTTTCAAGTACGTCTTCTGTCCGATCACGCCCGCCAAGTACTACTTGCGCGGCATCATTGACGCCTGCCTTGACAAGGATCCGACGATCAAGACTCTCGCGATTTTGGCGGACAACGACACCTTCTCGGTCGAGGTTGCGGACGGCTCGCAGGCCTACGCGAAGGAGTCTCAACATTGTCTACTACGACAAGGTACCGGCGGACACGAAGGACGTCTCCGCGCAACTGACGCAAATCAAGCCGAAGAACCCGGACATCTTTCTCTCCTCCGGCCATTACGCCTCCGCCGCGCTCGTAATGAAACAATCGAAGGAACTGAAGTTCAACCCGAAGGCGTTCGGCTTCAGCGTCGGCCCCGCGCTGCCGCAGTTCACCGCCTCGCTCAAAGACGCCGCCGAATACGTCTTCGGTGGCACGCAGTGGACGCCATCCCTGAAGTTTAAAGACGAACAGTTCGGCACCGCGCAAGATTACGCGACGAAGTTCAAGGCGTTCGCGGGTTACGACCCTGCCTATCAGAACGCCGAATCCACCTGCGCCGGCCAGTGCTTCCAGCGGGCGATCACGAAGGCCGGAAGTCTCGATACCGAAAAGGTGCGGGATGCGCTGGCGACGCTCCAGTTCACGTCCTTCTATGCGGACGTCAAGTTCGACAGCCGCGGCATCAACGCGAACAAGCCGATGGCGGCGGAGCAGATCCAGGGCGGCAAGAAGGTCACCGTCTGGCCGAAGGAAGCGGCGAGCGGCGCGATCAAGTACCCGACGCCCCCGTGGGACAAGCGCTAACGCAGATCGAACGGTCCATAGGTGGCTCCGGCATCGTCCGGGGCCGCTTCCGTACCGGGAAGGACCACCGCACATGGATTTCCTCCTTCATCCGTCCTTCTGGCCGCAGCAAATCGTCAATGGCCTCCTGATCGGCGGCGTCTACGTGCTCGTCGCGCTCGGTTTCTCGATCGTCTGGGGCATCCTGAATATCGTCAATCTCGCCCACGGCGCTTTTATCATGCTCGGCGCCTTCATCACCTTCTTTATTTGGGACGCAACGAACCTCGACCCATTCCTCGTCCTGCCAATCGCTGCGGCGATTCTTTTCGTCATCGGCTATGCAACGCAGGCCGGCATCATCAATTTCGTCGTCCGTGCGCCGCTCCTCGTCACGCTTTTGTTGACATTCGGGATCGAGATCTTCGTCACCAACCTCGCGCTCTATAAATGGAAGGCGGACATTCGCTCCGTTTCTCCCTCCTACGCGGGGCAGAGCATTGAACTCGGCAGCACGATCATCCCGATCACGAAACTCGGCGCATTAGGTCTCGCGTGTGCCATCACCGGGTTGCTCGCGCTGTTTATGACGCGGACCAAGATCGGTGCGTCCATCCGCGCGATGGGGATGGACCTGACCGCCGCGCGACTGATGGGTGTCAACATCCCACGTACCTATGCGCTCACGTTCGGGCTTGGCGCGGCGCTCGCCGCCGCCGCGGGCACGCTGATCAGCGCCACACAGCCGTTTGACCCGTCCATCGGCTCGTCATACACGATCCGCGCGTTCGTGATCTGCGTCCTCGGCGGGCTGGGCAGCATCCCGGCGGTGCTCGTCGGTGGCCTGCTCTTTGGGTTGATCGAGACGATCGGATCCGTTGTCCTCGGCGCGGGCTATAAGGACGCGATCACCTTTCTCGTCCTCGTCCTTCTGCTCGTCTTCCGTCCGAACGGGCTGATGGGGAAGGAATATTACCGCTAATGGCTGATACTGCCGAACCTCTCGTCCGCCGCTCCAGCGAGCAGGAATCACCCGCAGGACCGGGCGCGAAGAAGCGTCGTACGACGGCGACGATCGTCGATCGCGTCCTGCTCATTTGCGCGCTCGTCTCGTTGCCAATAATGGTGCTTGTGCCGCTCCACGCGACCGGATACTGGATGAATCTGCTCACGGAACTCTTCATCCTCAGCATCCTGGCGACTGCGTGGAATATTATCGGCGGCTACACTGGCTACGCCGCGTTCGGCAATGTCGCCTTCTTCGGCGGCGGCGCGTACGTAACGGCGGAACTCATGACGCGGGGCGCGTGGAGTTTCATCCCCGCAATGCTTGCCGGGGGCCTTGCAATGCTTCTCTATGGCGCCATCGTCGGTCTGCCGGTGTTGCGGCTGCGCGGCCATTACTTCGCCATCGCCACGCTCGGCGTGGCGATCATGACGCGGGAACTGACCAACAACCTTGCGATTTTCGGGGCAAGCCAGCCCATCAATCTGCCACTGAAGAACGATCCTAACCTCTTTTACTACGTCGCTCTCGGCCTGCTCGTCGTCTCGATTATTGTGACATACCTGATCGCGCGCTCGAAACTTGGCTTTGGCCTCGTCGCGATCCGCGAAAACGAGGACGCCGCGCTCGTCATGGGCATCAACACGACGATGTACAAAGTGGTCGCCTTCGCGCTGAACGCGCTATTGTGCGGCCTCGCGGGTGGCCTGTATGCATACTGGCACTCGACGATTGACCCGCCGACGGTCTTCGATCTGACGACGAATGTCCGCCTCATCATCATGGCGGTGCTTGGCGGCATCGGCACGCCGCTTGGCCCCGTCATTGGCGCGGCCCTGCTCACCTTCATTCAGGAGACGCTCTGGAAAAACTTCACCAACCTCCATGCCGTGCTGTTCGGTGCGGCGATTGTCGTCGTCGTGCTGCTCATGCCGCGCGGCATCGTCTATCTCGTCCGGCAGAAGTTCGCGTGGCGCATCTTCGTCCGCAACCTGCGCCAGTACCGTGTATGAAGAAGGGAAGAGGAGCCTGAGTGACGGAGGTAGTGCTGGCGGCGGAACATGTGAGCAAGGTCTTCGGCGGCGTCACCGCGTTGCGGGATGCGTCGTTCGAGTTGCGCCGGGGCGAAATCCTTGGGCTGATCGGCCCGAACGGCGCGGGGAAGACGACGCTCATCAACACGATTACTGGCGTTGATCCACCGACAACGGGGCGCATCCTCTTCCATGGTAAAGACCTGTATGGAGGCGGGAGCGGCGAGTCGCGCGGCCTGATGCGCGGTGTGTCGTCCGTGCTAACGAAGACGCGCGCCTATCGGATCGGCCAGATGGGGATCGCGCGCACCTGGCAAGTCGTCAAGCCATTCCAGAACATGTCGGTGCGTGAAAATGTCACGGTTGGGGCGCTCTTTGGTACGGGCAATCGCGGCAGTGTGAGCGCGGCAGCCGCCAAGGCCGATGAGGTGCTGGAGTTCGTCGGCCTATCGCGCGTGGGGGATCACGCCGCCGATGCGTTGACGATCGCCGACCGCAAGCGGCTCGAACTGGCGAAGGCGCTCGCAATGGAACCGGAAGTTTTGCTCCTGGACGAAGTGATGGCCGGCCTCAATCTCGTGGAGATTGAGGGGGCAATGGACCTCGTGCGGCGCGTGCGCGAGAGTGGCGTGAGCGTGATGATCATCGAGCATGTCATGAAGGCGATCATGGGCGTCTCGGATCGCGTCTTCGTGATGGACGCGGGCGCGAATATCGCGGAGGGCAAACCGGCGGAGGTCATCAACAATCCGCTGGTCATCGAGGCGTATCTCGGCAAACGATATGCCCAGAAGGTGCTCGACGAGGGGATTGATCCGGCGGCAATCGTCGGCATTGAACCGGAGATACATGCGTGATGGCTTCGCCACCGACCCCTACGACCACCGACACCCGGCGTGATGCCCCGCCGCTCCTGGAAGTGCGCGGACTGAACGTCGCGTATGGTGATGTCCAGGTGCTCTGGGACGTTGATCTCGTCATCTATCCCGGCGAAACGGTCGCGCTCGTCGGCTCGAACGGCGCAGGCAAGAGCACGCTGCTGAATGCGCTTTCCGGACTGATGAACCCACTGTCCGGCAGCATCCGCGTCAATGGCGCCGATCTCACGCACCAGCCATCCAGGCGATTCGTGCACGCGGGCATCTGCCATGTGCCGCAGGGCCGGCGGCTCTTCGTTGGCATGACGGTGCGAGAAAACCTGATGATGGGTGCGTTCAGCCGCACCGATGGCGCGGCGGCGATCCGGCAGGATTTCGCACAGGTGCTCGCGCTCTTCCCGCGCGTCGAGGAACGCCTCAATCAACTCGCGGGCAAACTCTCCGGCGGCGAGCAGCAGATGGTCGCGATCGGTCGCGGTCTGATGGCCCGACCGCACCTGCTAATGATTGATGAACTGTCGCTTGGCCTCTCGCCGATCATGGTGGATACGATCTTTGATGTCATCAAGACCGTGCAAGCACAGGGACGGACAATGCTGATCGTGGAGCAGGATATCCAAGCCGCGCTCGAACAAGCGAGTCGCGGCTATGTCCTCGATACAGGCCACATCACGCATGGAGGCGCATCGGCGGACCTCCTCGCGAGCGACGCAATCCGCACCGCCTATCTCGGCATCTAGCCACCCCCATCCATGTAGCGTTAGACTATATCAAGTTGATGCACCTTGCCACGGCAGGGTATCTTGCTACAATCCCCGTACGGCATGACGGTACGGGCGCATCAGGAGTTTCGCGGCGAGCGGAAACCACGCTTCCGTTTCGCATCGTCTCCGGAGGGAGCAGGCATTTGCACGTCAATGGCTCGTACACATTCAAAGCGGACAAGCAAGCGGTTTATGACTTGATGATGTCGAAGGACGCGCTCGCGCACTGCTTGCCTGGCTGCGAGAATCTGGAAGAGATCGGCGAAGACGCGTACCGCGCGACGCTAAAAATCGGCATCGCGGGCATCAAGGGCACGTATACCTGCACGATTAGGACGACGGAAAAAGTGCCACTCGAAACATGGACGCTGACGATCGAGGGTCAGGCAAAAACGGGGAACGTCAAAGGTGTTGGCCGCTTCTCGCTCGCGGATGCTGATGATAGTACCGAGTTGACGTACGATGGTGACGCCGACATTATGGGCCCGCTCGCGGGTATCGGGCAGCGGATGCTCGCCCCGGCCTCGCGCACGATCATCGGCAAGTTCTTCGAATGTATGTCCGGCCAATTGTCGGGGTCCTCCCAGTAGTCGTACCGTCCGGTCGAGTGACCGGGCGGACATTTGTCAAACTGCCAGTCTATCGCAGGAATCGAAGGAGGGGGCAGCGCAGTGAAAGTCTCGATGACCGTCAATGGCGACCAGAATTCGAACGATGTGGAGCCTCGGCTTCTCCTCGTTCATTATCTCCGCGAAGTGCTCGGCCTCACCGGCGCGCATATCGGCTGCGAGACGACGCAGTGCGGCGCATGCACGGTGCTCGTCAACGGCGATTCGGTCAAGTCTTGCACGATGCTCGCCGTCCAGGCAGATGGCGCGGACGTGCTGACGATCGAGGGCCTCCAGAAGGACGGCAAAATGCACGCGATCCAGGAAGGCTTCTGGGAGGAGCATGGCCTGCAGTGCGGCTATTGCACACCGGGCATGATTATGTCCACGCTACAACTCCTGCAGCGCAACCCGCACCCATCGGAAGCGGAGATCCGTGAAGGGCTACAGGGCAATCTCTGCCGCTGCACGGGCTATCACAACATCATCAAGTCGGTCCAGCACGCGGCGGAACACATGAAAGAAGGCGCGGCGGCAGACTAACGGAACCCTTCATGACTTCTCGCACTTCGCTCCACGCCTCATCGCTGGAGAAAGGAATGACCGATGGTACTCCCGAAACTGGTGGGCTCCCCCATCAAGCGACGCGAGGACCCGCGTTTAGTCGAAGGAACAAGCACCTACGTTGACGACATCAAACTGCACGGCACGCTCTACTGCGGTATCGTGCGGTCAGTCTATGCCCATGCCAGAATCAAGAGCATTGATACCGAAGCCGCACGTCAGCATCCCGGTGTTTTCGCGGTCGTTACCGGCGAAGATCTGAAGGCGGGCGGCATCGGCATGCTCCCGGTCGCGCACCGCTTCGGTGAAGGGCTGAAAGTACCGCCCCGCTATCCTCTCGCTGTCGGTGAAGTGCATTTCGCCGGTGAAGCGGTCGCGGCGGTCGTCGCGACCGATCGGTACGTCGCGCGGGACGCGGTGGACCTCGTGCAGGTCGAGTACGAACCGCTGCCGGCAGTCGTTGATCTCGACGCCGCGTACGCGGGCGCGCCGTACGTCCACGAAGAGTTCGGCACGAATATCGCGTTCGAGTGGAAGTTATTTAACGAATCCGGCGCTTCGATTGGTGAAGCCGACGTCAAATTGTCGCAACGTATCGAGAATCAGCGCCTCGCGCCGGTGCCGATGGAGACGCGGGGTGTCGTCGCCGACTATGATAAGGGCAAGAAGTCGCTCACGCTCTGGACTTCGACGCAGATTCCCCATCTCTTGCGGACATTCCTCAGCCTCCTCATCGGTATGCCGGAACACCATGTGCGCGTCGTCGCGCCGGAAGTCGGCGGGGGGTTCGGGCAGAAACTGAATGTCTATGCCGAGGAAGGGATCGCCTCCGCCCTCTCGATCCAACTCGGCCGACCGATTAAGTGGATCGAATCGCGCGCCGAGAGCATGGCGAGCAGCATCCACGGGCGCGGCCAGACGGACTACGTGGATGTCGGCGCGACAAAGGATGGCAAGATCACGCATTTGCATGTCCATATCCTCGCCGATCTCGGCGCGTATCATCAGTTACTCACACCGGTCATCCCGACGTTGACCGGACTGATGCTCACCGGGCCGTACACGATCCCAAATCTCCAATGTACGGTGCATGGCCTCTTTACGAACAAGGTGCCGACCGATGCCTACCGCGGCGCGGGGAGACCGGAAGCGACGTATCTGATCGAGCGCGTGTGCGATCTGGTTGCCGATGCGACGGGCGTTGATCCGGTCGAGGTGCGGCGGCGGAACTTTATCGGCTCGGACAAGTTCCCGTACACGACCGCAGCCGGTCTCGCTTACGATAGTGGCAACTATCCCCTGGCGCTCGATAAGGCGCTCAGCCACATCAAGTACGACGAATTTCGTGCGGAGCAGGCGGCGGCGCGGAAGAACGGGAAGTATCTTGGCATCGGCTTCAGCACATACGTCGAGGTCTGTGGGATGGGCCCCTCCGCCGCGATGCCCGCCGGGTTTGGCTGGGAAAGCAGCACTGTCCGCGTTGATCCGACCGGCAAGGTGACGGTGACGACCGGCGCCTCTCCACACGGCCAGGGACAAGAGACGACCTTCGCGCAGATTGCTGCCGATGAACTCGGTGTCGGTGTGGACGATGTCATCATCAACCACGGCGACACGGCCGGGTCGCCCTATGGCGTCGGCACCTTCGGGTCGCGCGGGACGGCGGTTGGCGGCGCGGCAATGATGCTCGCGATCCAGAAGGTGCAGGAGAAGGCGAAGCGGATCGCCGCGCACATGCTCGAAGCATCGGTGGACGACATCACCTTCGAGAATGGCAAGTTTGGCGTCAAGGGCGCACCTGATCGGGCAAAATCGCTCGGTGAGATCGCCTGGATCGCCTACACGGCGGACACGATTCCCGCGTCCATCGAACCGGGTCTCGAGGCGACCTCGTTCTTCGAGCCGCCGAACTTCACCTATCCTTTCGGCACGCATATCGCCTTCGTCGAGGTGGACGGCGATACCGGCGAAGTCACACTGAAGCGGTACGTCGCGGTGGACGACTGCGGCCGGGTGATCAACCCGATGATCGTGGATGGCCAGGTGCATGGCGGCCTCGCACAGGGGATCGCGCAGGCACTGTTTGAGGAAGTCATCTACGACGATCAGGGGCAACTCGTCACCGGATCGCTGATGGATTATGCGCTGCCCACCGCCCGTGGCCTCGTCTCATTCGAGACCGACCACACGACGACACCGTCGCCGGTGAATCCGCTCGGTGTCAAAGGCGTCGGTGAGGCAGGCACAATCGGCAGCACGCCGGCGATTGTCAACGCGGTCGTGGACGCGCTTAAGCCATTTGGCGTCACGCATATTGACATGCCGATGCGCGGCGAGAAACTGTGGCGAATCATGAACAAGTAGTCAGCAGTCGTCGGTAACCGACGACGCTACGACGAAGACGTGGACGCCGTTCGCAAATTCGGCTCTGACGACTGATTAGAGGAGGAAACAATGCTTCCAGGCGAATTCGAGTATCACCGTGCAGGCAGTGTGGACGAGGCGATCAAACTCATTCAGCAATTTGGAGGAGATGGGAAATTCATCGCCGGTGGTCATAGTCTGTTGCCGCTGATGAAGTTGCGACTGGCCGAACCGGCGCACCTGATTGACATCGGCCGCCTCCCGAACATGGCGTATGTGCGTCGCGGCAACGGCACCGTCTCGATCGGCGCGCTCACGACGCACTACCAGTTGGAAGCCAACGCGGACCTCGCGAAGTCAGTGCAACTTATCCCGGAAGCGGCGGCGCATATCGGCGACGTGCAGGTGCGCAATCGCGGTACCGTCGGCGGCAGCGTCGCGCACGCGGACCCGGCGTCCGACCTGCCCTCAGTCCTCGTCGCGCTGAACGCGGAGTTCGTGGCGAAGGGGCCGAAGGGCGAGCGCACGATCAAGGCGGCGGACTTTTTCGAGGACCTGATGACGACATCGCTCGGTGAGGATGAACTACTGACCGAAATCCGCTTTCAGGCGCCGCAAGGAAAATCCGGCAGTGCGTACGAGAAATTGGCGAACAAAGCGTCGCACTATTCGGTCGTCGGCGCGGCGGCAATCGTCACACTCGGCGGGGACGGCAACGTGCAGGATTGCGCGCTCGCCTTCTCCGGTGTCAGTTCGCGGCCGGTGCGCGCCACGGCGGTTGAGAACGCGCTGAAGGGCAAACAGCCAACGGCGGAAAACATCGCGTCCGCGGCGAGCCATGCGGCGGAGGGCATTGACTACGCACTCTCCGATATTCACGCATCGGACGAGTACCGACTGGCGATGACAAAGGTCTACGCGAAGCGAGCGCTCACGAAGGCCGTGGAGCGGGCGCGGAACGCGTAACGCCTCGCCGCGCGACGTGGTACACTGGGAAGCCCGGCCATGGGATGGAATGGCCGGGCTTCTCCGTGCGTTATAGGGGGAGCAGATTCGCGGCCCGGCCCTGCGGCGCGGCAGACCGGGGAACAGAGCAGGAGAGACGGTGGCGACAACGATTGATTCGATTGATGGCATTCAGCATATCTTGCAGGAGCACCGCTATGTCGCGGATCGCTCGCTGGCGACAACGCTCTACCTCGCGTTGCGTCTGCATAAGCCGATCCTGCTTGAGGGCGAGGCCGGTGTCGGCAAGACGGAAATCGCAAAGGTACTCGCTGATCTGCTGGGCACGCGCCTGATCCGTCTCCAGTGCTATGAGGGCATTGATGTCTCCAACGCCCTCTATGAATGGAACTACGCGCGGCAAATGCTGGAAATCCGTCTCGTTGAGGCGACGGGCGGCGACCGCGAGGAGACGCTGAAGGACCTCTTTGGCCCCGAGTTCCTCATCCGTCGGCCGCTTTTGCAGGCAATTGATCACGGCTTCGATAACGCGCCCGTCCTGCTGATTGATGAGATTGACCGTGCGGACGACGAGTTCGAGGCCTTCCTCCTCGAACTGCTCTCCGACTTTCAGGTGACGGTGCCTGAAATCGGGACGATCACGACGGATTCGCCGCCGGTGGTGGTGATTACGAGCAACCGAACGCGCGAGATCCACGACGCGCTCAAGCGGCGCTGTTTGTATCAATGGATTGATTATCCGTCGTTCGCCAAAGAGTTCCAGATCGTCACGACGAAGGTGCCGGAGGCGCACACGACACTGGCGCGCCAAGTCTGCGGCTTCATTCAGGAACTGCGGACGATTGAACTCTACAAACTGCCCGGTGTCGCCGAAACACTCGACTGGGCGCGTGCGCTCGTCCAGTTGGGCTCTGAGCATCTGGACGACGCGACGGTGGAAGCGACACTTGGCTGCTTCCTGAAGTACCAGGAAGACGTTGAGACGATCCGCGGGCCACGCGCGCACTCGCTCCTCGCGGCGGCAAATGCGGGTGTCGTGGCAGGCGGCGGTGGCGATGGCCGCTGAGAGCGCGCCTGCCGGCCTCACCGAAGAAGCCGGGCCGGTCATGCTCGTGCAGGTCGTGCGGTTCGCACGGCTGCTCCGGTACATGGGGATCAAGGTCTCGCCCGGCCATATGCTCGATTTCCTCAACTCGCTCGAGTTCGTGGGCTGGGAACGCCGCGATGACGTCAAGGCATCCGGCCGGACGACGCTTATCAGTCGGCATGAAGACATCCCCCTGTACGACGAAGCGTTCGACGCGTTCTGGCGCGCGACAGATCACTCCGAGGGCCATGAAGGGCTTGTCATGGCGGACGACGAGCAACTCAAGCAGCAGCAACCGCGCCGCCGCTTGATGGACGCGCAGCATCGCGACGAGGAGGCGAAGCAGCGCGAGGGCGAGGATCGTCGCGGCAACAAGGACCGCGATCCAAGCCGCAAAGAGGCGTCCAGTTCGACGGAGAGCGATCAGGCGCAGACGGAGATGGATGTCGTGCGGACGTATTCTTCGTCCGAATTGCTCCAGGCGAAGGACTTTGAGACCTTTACGGTGGACGAACTGGCGGAAGCGCGCCGCGTCATGCAACTGATGCGCTTGCAGATTGGCCAGCGCGAAACGCGCCGGCGCAAGCCGTCACGCAATGGCGCCCAGATAGACATGCGTCGGCTCATTCGCAACAACATGCGCTATGGCGGCGAAATGATCGAGTTGACCTTCCGCGAGCCGAAGACGAAGAAGCGGCCGCTCGTCCTTATCTGCGACATCAGTGGCTCAATGGAACGGTACACACGACTTTTGTTGCAGTTCGTCCATACGCTGGAAAACAGCCTCGATAAGGTGGAGGCGTTCGTCTTCGGCACGCGGCTGACGCGGATCACGCGGCTGCTTCGTCGCAAGGACATTGACGACGCGCTCGACGATGTCTCGAAGGTCGTCCAGGACTGGGGCGGTGGCACACGGATCGGCGAATCGCTCCATGCGTTCAACTACGAATGGTCGCGCCGCGTCCTCAATCAGGGCGCGATCGTCATCGTCATTTCTGATGGCTGGGATCGGGGCGAACCGGAATTGCTGCGCGACGCGATGGCGCACTTGCAGCGCAACTGCTTCCGGCTGATCTGGCTCAATCCACTGCTCGGCACCAGCGGGTATCAGCCGCTGACGCGGGGCATGCAAGCGGCATTGCCGTATTGTGACGACTTCCTCCCCGCCAACAATCTCGCGAGCCTCCAGGCGCTGGCGAAGCTGCTCGTCGAGGTGCAGGGGCGGCGGCCAAGCCGTCGGCAAGGGCGGGACACCGCCGCGAAGGCGATCGTCGCCGCGCGCTAGAAGGGACACGAGAATGACAACACTGAACGATGTGCAGCCACAAGTGGATGAATGGCTCGCGCAGGGCCAAGCCGTCGCCCTCGCGACCGTCGTCAAGGTCTGGGGGTCCGCGCCTCGCCCGCGCGGCGCAAAAATGGCGATTTCGGCGTCTGGCGGTATCGTCGGCTCCGTCAGTGGCGGGTGCGTCGAAGCCGCCGTCGTGGATGTCGCGCAGGACGTGATGCGAACGGGCCAACCACAACTCGTCTCGTACGGTGTCGCGGACGAATTGGCCTTCACCGTTGGCCTCTCCTGCGGCGGCGAGATAGACGTCTTCGTCGAGCCGATCAAGGCGAACTAATGGACCTTATCCTCCTCCGCACGCTGGAATCTTCTGTTGCCGCACGGCGGCCCGTCGCCACGGTGACGATCCTCGACGGCCCTCATATCGGCGCGGAACTGCTCGTCGGTGAGGACGCCGGCATCCTGTACGGAGCGAGCGGCGAGGACGTGGTTGATCGGCAACTCGCGGCGATGGCGGCGGAATCGCTGCAGGCGCGACGGACTGAGGAGCGGCGTTTGTCGGCGGAGTTCGGCGAGGCGCGCATCTTCATCGAGTCCTATCCGCCCGCGCCAAGCCTCGTCGTCATCGGCGCGGCGCATATCGCGATCCCGCTGACGAAATTCGCGCAAGACCTCGGGTTCGATGTGACGCTGATTGACGCGCGCGAGTGGTTCCTGACCGAGGAGCGGTTCCCACATGTGCCGCGACGCATTCTCGCCTGGCCGGACAAGGGCTTGGCACAAGTCACGCTCGACGCCGAGACCTATCTCGTCATCCTCTCGCACGACCCGAAGTTTGAGCGACCAGCGCTCAAGGCCGCACTACCGTATCCCCTCCGGTACATCGGCGCGATTGGCAGCCGGAAGACGCACGCGGATCGGCTCGCCACCCTCCGTGCCGAGGGCGTGAGTGAGGACGACCTCGCGCGCATTCACGCGCCGATTGGGCTGGATATCGGCGCGGTGTCGCCCGAGGAGATTGCGCTGAGTATCCTCGCGGAGATGTTCGCCGTGCGCTCCGGTCGGCCGGGCGGGTTCATGCAGCAGCAACGGGAGAAATCAGAGGCGCGCGCGTGAGTCCGGGTAGGCTCATTTCCGCCGTTGTCCTGGCTGCTGGCGCCTCGACTCGACTGGGGCAGCCGAAGCAACTCGCGCCGATTGCCGGTCGCCCGGCACTCTCCTATCCGCTCGACGCGTTGCGGGCGTCGCGCGTGGATCGAATCGTTGTGGTGCTCGGATACGCGGCAGACGAAATCGCCGAAGCCCTCGACCTCACGGACATCACGGTCGTTCAGAACGATGCGTATGCCGAGGGCCAGAGCACAAGCGTCCTCGCGGGCGTCAAATCATTGGGGGACGATGTGGCCGCCGCTCTGATGGTCGTCGGCGATCAACCGTTGCTCGCGCCGACTGTTGTAAACGCGATCATTCACGCGTACGAAGAGACTGGCGGCCCCTTCATCGTACCGGTCTATGACGGTGAATGGGGGAATCCGGTGCTCCTCGCGCGCGCAACCTGGCCGCTGCTCGACACCCTGAAGGGCGACACCGGCGCGCGGCCGATCCTCCGCAAGCATATGGACATGGTGCTCGAAGTCCCCGTTCCCGGCTCCCTTCTCGATGACATTGACACACCAGACGATTACGCCCGCATCCGCGCACGGATGGAGGGCGCGCGATGAGCACGCCGATCGCGCCCGTCTATCGCGATCCGAAGGTCGCGGTCGCGGTCATCATTGCCGATGCGCGCGGCATTCTCCTGCAACAGCGCGCGATGGAGCCGCGTAAAAATCGCTGGACATTTCCTTCGGGTTATGTCGATCGCGGCGAACAAGTCGAGCGCGCCGCTGAGCGCGAGGTGGCCGAGGAATTGGGGGTACCCGTCACATTGACCCACCTCCTCGGTGTGTACTCCGAACCGAGGAATCCGGTGGTGTTGATCGTCTATATCGGCGCCATACCGGACTCGTCTCCACCCGTCGTCCAGGAAGAGGAAATCGCCGCCATCGGGTATTTCTCACCCGGCGATCTGCCGCCGCTCGCTTTCGACCACGACGCATGTATCATCGCTGACTGGCAAGCATTCATCGGCGACGGCCGGGAAGTGTTACCCCGATGAAGCCGGAAATCCTGCACACATCGGACATCTCGGCTGCGGCGATTGTCGGTCGTATCCTTGCCCATGACGTTGAGGCGACCGTTGATGGCAACCGAGTGCGGCTACGGAAAGGCGCCGTGCTGACCGAAGATGATGTTCCACCCTTGCGCGCGGCAGATCGGGTGCTGCATGTGATCGCGCTCGATCCGGGCGATGTGCATGAAGACGACGCGGCGCGGCGCCTCGCGCGCGCGGTGGCGGGCGCTGGCATTCATATCGGTGATCCGCATGAGAGCATGATTACGCTCCGCGCCCAGGAACGCGGTTTGCTTGCGGTAGATGTAGAGCGATTACTTACGATCAATTCCATCCCCGATATGTCGGTGTGGACATTATTCGACGCGCAAATCGTGCGCGAGCAGCAGGCCGTCGCCGGTGTCAAAGTAACGCCGCTCGTCACACGTGATCTGTCGCTCATCGAGGCGGAGCGGATCGCGCGGAGCGGAACGAGCATCCTCCGGGTTCAACCGTTTGTTCATCGCAACGTCGGCGTGATCGTGCGTGAAGAACTTCTCCCAGCGGCCGGCGAGCGCTTTCGCGAGGCGATCACCCGCAAAGTCGAGTGGTTCGGGTCACAGATTGTCGCACTCGTCCATCCGCCGAATAACGCCGCCGGTGTCCTCGCCGCGCTGCGAGAACTAACGGCTTCCGGCGTGGGCCTCATCATGTGCGCGGGTGTCACCTCCACCGATCCGCTCGATGTTACCGTGCAGGCGCTGGACGAACTTGGCGTGCGATGGGAAAAGCGGGGGGTTCCCGCGCATCCAGGCAGCACCTACTGGCTCGCCTATCTCGGCGGGACGCCCATTCTCGGTATGGCATCCTGCGGGATGTTCTCGCGGGCAACGGTGATGGACTTAATTTTGCCGCGCTTCTTCGCGGGCGAGCGCGTGACGGCGCGCACCCTGGCGGCGCTCGGGCACGGCGGGTTGCTCAACAAGGGGATGGCATTCCGGTTCCCTGATTATGCCGGCCCGGAGATTGCCGCTGCCGACGAGTAGGCGGAGAAAAAGGAGTGCGTGTGAAGACGCTCGTCACCGGCGCCGCCGGATATATCGGTAGCGTCACGACCGAAGTTTTGCTGAACGCCGGGCATACCGTGATCGCGCTCGACAGCCTCGAACTCGGCCACCGCGACGCCGTCCACGAAGACGCGATCTTTGTGCGCGCGGATCTGCGCGATCGCGACGCCGTGATGCGAGTGTTCGCGGATCACCGCCCCGATGCCGTTCTCCACTTCGCCGCGTACGCGCTTGTTGGCGAGAGCATGGAGCGCCCCGAGGCATATTTCTCCAATAACCTCGTCGGCGCGTGCAATCTCTTCGACGCTATGTTCGCGCACGACTGCCCGCGCTTCGTCTTCTCGTCGTCCTGCACGGTCTACGGGCAACCGGAGACGATGCCGGTGACGGAATTATTGCCGCGCAATGCCCTGAATCCCTATGGCCTGACGAAAGTGATGATCGAGGAGATGACCGAGTGGCACGTACAACTGCGCGGGCTGCGTGCCGCGATCCTGCGCTACTTCAACCCGGCGGGAGCGTCCGCGCGGTTCGGCGAGGACCGCCAGCATGAGACCCACCTCGTACCGCTCGCATTGGCGGTCGCCGAGGGGAAACGACCCCACCTGACGATCCTCGGCACCGATTATCCGACGCCCGATGGCACCTGCATCCGCGACTACATTCACGTCGTTGACCTCGCCGAGGCGCACGTCCGCGCGCTCGAAGCGCTCGACCGGCATCCGACATTGACACTGAATCTTGGCACGGGGAAGGGTGTTTCCGTCCGCCAGATCGTGGACGCCGTGCGGGGCGCCACCGACAGACCCGTGCCGACCGAGGAAGGGCCACGGCGTCCGGGTGGCGCGGACGCGGCGGTCGTCTATGCCGATCCGTCCCGCGCGGCGGAATTACTCGGTTGGCGCGCTTCACGGACACTTGATGACATGATCGCCAGCGCCTGGGCATGGCGACAAGCACATCCGAACGGCTACGAGAAATAATCACGTTGGTGGCGGCGAGCGACTCAGTGTGCCTGTGCGCCCGGTTCGGGGTTGTGCGGCGTCACTTTGTCGCCGATCTTCCGTTCGGTCCCCGCGAGCAACCGCTGGATATTATCCGAATGATTGATGAGGATGAGCGCGCAGCCCGCCGTGCCGAAGAAGAAGTACGCCCACGGCGACCAGCCGAGCAGCGCACCGATCAGGAGCACGACCGGGGCGCTCAGTGAAGCGGTCACATTACCAAGCGACATGTACCGCGTGAGCAGGACCGGGATCAGGAAGACCGGAATGAGGAGGATGAGTCCCGGCGCCATCGTGAATGCCGCGCCCATCGCCGTCACCATGCCGCGGCCACCACCCCGGAAGCCGAGATATGGCGACCAACAATGCCCGCTGATCGCGAGGATACCCGCCACCGCCTCAACCCAGGAACTACCCGTCACGTAGCGCGCGAGAAGCACCGCGCCGATACCCTTCATCGCGTCGAGGATGAGGGCGACGACGAATCCCTGCCAGCCGAGCAACCGCAGGACATTCGTCGCGCCGGTCTTGCCGCTGCCGAAATCGCGTACATCAACGTGCTTGATTGCCCACACGAGCACAAGCCCCCACGGGATACCGCCGATGCAATAACTCGCGATGAGGACGAGGGCGACCCGCAGCGCATCGGTCATAGCGCAGGCTCCTGACGATTCCGAAACCGCATGCGGATCGGATTGCCGATAAACCCGAACTCCTCACGCAATTGATTCTCCAGGTAGCGTCGGTATGAGAAGTGGACATCCTCTGCGTGGTTGCAGAAGAAGACGAACGACGGCGGCGAGACATCTACCTGCGTGGCGTAAAAGAACTTCACCCACTTCCCCGGCTTGGACGGCGGCGCGTGCTTCTCCACGGCAGTCCGAAGCATTTTGTTCAATGCGGCGGTCGGTACCCGCTTCTGGCGTTCTTCCATGACGAGCAGCGCGCGTTCCATCACCTGCGGCACACGCTGATTGAACTTGGCGGAAATGAAGACCGCCGGGACATACGGCATGAAGTCGAGCGCTTCTGCCGCCGCCTCCCGGTACTGCTCCATTGTCTGACCGTCCTTCTCGACCAGGTCCCACTTGTTGACGACGAGCACCATCCCGCGTGACTCATCGGCGACGTACCCGGCGATATGGAGGTCTTGCGAGGTGAATCCTTCCGTCGCGTCCACGACAAGCAGCACGACATCCGCGCGCGTAATCGCGCGCATCGAGCGGAGGACGCTGTACTTTTCGATACCTGGCTCGATCTTGCCGCGTCGGCGAATCCCCGCCGTGTCCACCAGGGTAATCGTCTGGCCTTCCCACTCCAGTTCGGTATCGAGGGAGTCACGCGTCGTGCCCGGCTCGTCGCTGACGATGGCGCGCTCCTGCCCGAGGAAGGCATTGAGGAGCCGGGACTTGCCGACATTCGGGCGACCGACAATCGCGATGCGTGGGCCGGTCGCCTCCGCTTCCTCGTCACGCTCCGGCAGGGCTTCGACAATCGCATCGAGCAAGTCGCCGGTGCCACGCCCATGCAGCGACGAGACGACGATCGGATCGGTCAGGCCGAGTTCGTAGAAATCTACCGCATTTGCCGCGCGCGTGTTGCTCTCCGCCTTGTTCGCGGCGAGGACGACTGGCTTCCGCGTGCGGCGCACCATGTCCGCAACCGCGTGATCCGCCGTGGTCGTGCCAATATTGGCGTCCACGACCATGACGATCACATCCGCCTCTTCGATGGCATGTTGCGCCTGCTTCAGCGTTTCCGCCGGGATTGTGCTGAGATCGAGTTCCGTGCCCCGTTCATCTACAATGATGCCGCCGGTATCAATGAGGGCGAATGAGACACCGTTCCACTCGACATCCCCGTAGACGCGGTCACGCGTCGTACCCGGCTCGTCCTGGACGATGGCGCGGCGCTCGCCGATCAGGCGATTAAAGAGGGTGGATTTACCGACATTGGGGCGACCAACGACGGCGACAATCGGCTTCGCCAAAATTCCTCCCGGGCGTTCAGACCACGCATGACAAAACAGCCGCGTGCATTGCGGATTTCATGCAGTATATCAGAGGTCACGGGTGCGTGATTATCTGACGGACGCGAACACCGCGACGAACCGGTCCAGCATGGCGCGGTCCAGCATTTCGGTCACGCAGACGAGCATGTGACCGGCGAGCGCGGGATAGTCCGTGCCGAGGTCATAGCCGCCAATCATGCCTGCTTCGAGCAAGCGTGCATTCAATTCCGCCGGGGCGATCGGCGTCCGCACGACGAACTCATTGAAGAAGGCCGTCACTGGGCCTGCGCCGTTCCGTGTCGTGCCGCCCGCGTTCACCACGGTGTAATCGGGCAGCGCGCCGACCGCCCCGGCAAGGTAATGCGCCTTGTGGTAGCACTGCCGCGCCAGTTCCCGCACGCCGCCGTCGCCGAGCATTGCCATTTGGATTGTTGCCATCAAGGCGTTCAGTCCCTCGTTCGTGCAGATGTTCGAGGTCGCCCGCTCGCGCCGGATGTGTTGCTCGCGTGTCTGGAGTGTCAGGACGTACCCGGGTCGGCCCATCGTATCTGTGGTCTGGCCGACGACGCGCCCCGGCATGAGCCGCACAAGCGACTGCTTGCAGGTGAGTACGCCGAGGTACGGGCCGCCGAACGACAATCCCGTGCCGAAGCATTGCGCCTCGCCAACCGCGACGTCCGCGCCGAAAGCGCCCGGCGGTTTGAGCATGCCGAGCGCCACCGGGTAACTACTGACGACCAGCAGCGCGCCGACCGCATGCGCCGCCTCACCGAGGGCCGCGAGATCGTCAATCGTGCCGACGAACGACGGATACTGCACGACGAGGCACGCGGTCTGCTCATTGAGCGCGGCGCGAAGATCGGCGGCGGTCGTCGTCAGCGTGCCGCTGTTCACACACGCGACCGTCGCGAGTTCCACATCCAGCCCGCTTGTGTAGGTCGCCATCACTTTTCGGTACGCGGGATGGACCGAATCGGCGACGACAATGCGCCGCCTCTTGGTGCTGTTGATCGCCATCAGTGCGGCTTCCGCGAGCGCGGTCGCACCGTCGTACATCGAAGCATTGGAGACTTCCATCCCGTACAACTGCGTCATCAGCGTCTGGAACTCGTAGATCACCTGCAGGGTGCCCTGCGAGACTTCCGGCTGATAGGGTGTGTACGCGGTGTAAAACTCACCCCGAAAGGCGGTGTGATGGACGGCGGCAGGCGTGAAATGGTTGTACGCGCCCGCGCCGAGAAAGGTCGGGTACCGCATCGCGTCCGCGTTCCGCTCCGCCAGTGCGCCGAGAGTACGCAACGCTTCGATTTCCGACAGCGCCCCCGGCAGCCGGAGATGCGGAAACCGGAGGTCGGCGGGTACCGCCTGCACGAGCGCGTCGAACTGCTCGACACCAATCGCGTCAAGCATCGCGCGGCGCTCAGGGTCAGTCGTCGGCACATAGGACATCGCTTATCTCCTCAGACGCAGAACTGAGCAATACGCATCGCTCGTTGCTCGTTGCTCGTTGCGTGTTAGTGTGCGGTGAATCCCGCATAGGCATCGGCATCCATCAGTTTATCGAGCGCGGACGCGTCGCTAACGCGGACTTTGATCATCCAGCCATCGCGGTACGGCGCGTTGTTGACGTGCTCCGGCGCGGTTTCGAGCGCCGAGTTGACTTCGATAATTTCGCCGGGAACGGGGCTGTAGACATCGGAAACCGCCTTAACGGACTCGACGACCCCAAAGCCCTCACCAGCCGCGAGCGACCGCCCGACCGTCGGCAATTCAACGAAGACAATGTCACCGAGTGAATCCTGCGCGTAGGCGGTAATGCCGATCGTCGCGATATCGTCGTCCATGCGCACCCATTCGTGCTCTTCGGAGTAGCGCAGTTCGGCGGGGGTCTCCATCTCAGGCGTTTCCCTTCTCCGTCGCTTCAGGTCGGCGGTAAAACGGCGTGCGGACCTGCTCCGCCGCCACGGGCTGGTTGCGGATCATAATATCGAGCGGCTTGCCGATGCCCGCGACATCGCGCCGCACGAGGGCAAGCCCGATGTTGGCGTCGAGCGTCGGCGCGTACCCGCCGCTCGTCACATAGCCAACCATCTCGCCACCGACAGCGACGGGGTAATCCGCACGCGGAATGCCCCGACCGACCATCGTGAAGCCGACGAGCCGGCGGGCCGGGCCACCCGCTTCCTTGACGGCAAGCAGGGCATCCCGCCCGACAAAGTCGTCCTTATCGAACGCGACCGCCCACGAGAGCGCCGCCTCCAAGGGGGTGATCTCTTCCGTCAGTTCGTGGCCGTACAGGGCCATCTTCGCTTCCAAGCGGAGCGTGTCCCGCGCGCCCAGGCCGATCGGCATCAGCCCATCCGCTTTGCCGACTACCAACAACTGCCGCCAGAGGTCAACCACGTCGTCAATCGGCGGATAAAGTTCGACACCATCCTCACCGGTGTAGCCGGTGCGTCCGACGATCGTTGGCACGCCATTGACGGGCGCCTCGACGACACCGAAACGAGGCAGCGCGCTGAGATCAACATCGGTCAACTGCTGGACGACGCCGAGCGCCCTTGGCCCTTGCACGGCGAGCATCCCGACGCGGTCGGAGAGGTTCTCCACCGTGCAATCCATGCCACTTACCCGATGCTGCGCGTGCAGCCAGTCTACATCCTTCCGCGTATTCGAGGCATTGAGGCAGATGAAGAGGCTATCGGGCAGACGATAGACGAAAATATCATCCACCGTACCTCCCGATGGACGGCAGAGGATACTGTATTGGGACAACCCGTCCGGGATGCGGTTGAGATCGTTTGTCGCGACAGACTGGACGAAGCGCTCCGCGTCCGGGCCACTGACGCGGGCCTGGCCCATATGGCCGAGATCGAAAATACCGGCGGCATTCCGCACCGCGCGATGCTCCTCGATGATACCCGTGTACTGCACCGGCATGTCCCAGCCACCGAACGGGATCATCCGCGCGCCGAGCCGTTGATGCTCCGCGTACAGCGGCGTCCGCTTCGCCGTCTCCGTACTCACGAGGCTCTCCATCCCATCCCACGTCAGTCCGACGCGCTCCGTCACACCCGCCGCGATACCGGCGCATTGTCCGTGTCCAACCGCGCCGCGTCAAGATCAATGGGCGCGTAACGACGCCCGTGTTCGGGGTAGAATGCGACGGTGTTCGGTCGTGGCGACGAGCGGCGAGGAGGAGCGCATGGGGCGATACGATGATTTGCGAGCGCGTGTGCGCGGTGGAGCGGCAATCGCTCCCTCGATCCTCGCGGCGGATTTCGCGCATCTCGGCGATGCCATCGCACAGGCCGCCGCGGCGGGTGCGGCGAGTATCCATTTCGACGTAATGGATGGGCGATTCGTGCCGAACATCTCCATCGGCCTGCCCGTGCTCGAAGCCGTCCGGCGCACGACCGGATTGCCGATCGAGGCGCACCTGATGATCGTCGAACCGGAACGGTACGCCGAAGCCTTCGCGCATGCGGGCGCGGACATTGTCACCGTCCACACCGAGGCGACGGCACACCTGAATCGTGTCCTGGCCGCGATTCGCGAGTCGGGGGCCGTGCCCGGTGTCACCCTCAATCCGGCGACACCGCTCGTGATGATCGAGGAAGTGCTTCCGCTCGTCGGCCTCATACTCGTGATGAGCATTAACCCCGGATTCGGTGGTCAGACATACTTGCCCGCGAGCACCGCGCGTATCGCGCGCCTCGCCGAGATACGCGCGGAGCGCGGCCTGGACTTCATCATCGAAGTGGATGGTGGCGTCAATGCAACGACGATTCGTGCCGCGGCGGAGGCGGGATGTGATCTGATGGTGGCGGGAACCGCCGTATTCAACACGCACGGAACCGTCGCGGCGAACCTGAACGCGCTGAGAGCAGCGATGCGTTAGTCGCCCGGCGCCGGTGCGGGATGATCGTGCAGCGCGCCGCTGCGACCCGCGCGCTGTTTCACGAACATCAGTGCGGGGATCAATGCGACTGCGCAAACGATTGCCGCGACAACGAATGTCTCGCGCAAGACGACCAACGAATAATGTACCGTCTGCTCGCCGATGTAGGCAAACGTCCGCGTCTGAAAGTCCAGGTCGGACTCATTGGTCATTCGCGTCGGTGCATTGCGCTGGAGAAGCGCGCTTAACCGGCCAACGCCCCAACCACTGAGGACCGACAACCCGACCGTCATGCCGATCAATCGTGTGACAACGACGAGGCCGGACGCGACGCCATAGTGCGTCCGCCGTACGACGTTGATCGCGACCGATGCAACCGGAGCAATTACGGCGCCAAAACCGAGGCCCGCGAGGAGCAACGTCGCGCTCATCGGCACGACACGAATGCTATCCGTCCAGAACCGCATCAGGGCTAACCCGGACGCGGCGAGCACGACGCCGACGACCGCGACCGGCCGCGCGCTGTAACGTCCGGTCAGTATTCCACCAATGACGGAGCCAAGGGCCATCATCAGGGTGAACGGCGTCAGTAATGCCGCACCAACGAGGCTCGCACGCTGCTGGTTGTCCACAACGAGCGAGGCAAAGAGCGGCACGTCCACCATCACGACGATCAATGACGCGCCGATCAGCAGATTGGCAATCGTCGCGGCGGAAAAAACGGGCAACCGGAAGAGCGCCAGCGGCACAAGCGGCGATCTCGCCCGCCGCTCCCAGACGATGAACGCGATCATCGCGACGAGCGCGCCACCGAGGAGCGGCCACCGATACGCCGCGAGCGGGCTTGCGGAGCCACCGAGTTGACCGCTCCCACTGCCCGCCTCGGAACCGGACGAGAGGGCGAGATTGAGGCACACGAGACTGGCCGAGAGGAGCAATGCGCCCGCCAGATCGAGTCGCTCGCGCGTGCTTTGCTGCCGGACGCCGCGCCAGGTAAAGAGCAACATGAGGACCGTGACGATCGCAATGGGCACATTGATCCAGAAGACCGTCCGCCACGATCCCGTCAGACCAAGGAGCGCGGCGCCGTACAACTGTCTCTTATACACATCTGACGCTGCCGACGATCTTACGCGTGTAGA
>CALBSO010000084.1 GCA_937968015.1 uncultured Thermomicrobia bacterium | reverse complement strand
ATTCGTTTGCCACGCCAAGTGCAAACGGATGCGGGGTAAGTGTTGGCTAAGTCTGCAGGAAGGACACGGCGGAATCCTGAGATAATGATCGTTATCTCAGGAAAACGAGGACAGACCGCTCGCTACGGTTGAGCGTATCAGCCATGTTTCGGGCGTCTGACTTCCGTTATCACCGGATACTTATGTGAGGGGAGAGCGGTTATAAAACATATCCCGTAAGACCCTCTACCTGCTATGAGTGCTCATCCTCGCGAAGATGGATACGGACGGTCGCGACGAAGCGGGGGAGGGAACGCCCGAGCCGGTTCAAGTAGTCATTGAGCGGGAGGCGTCCCTGCCGCTGCCGCGCCTGCTGCCTTGCGATATCCGCGAGGGTGTTCGGATGCTTCGGGTAGAGCGCCGCCAGATAGACATCGGGATGGATCGCGCGGATACCGATCGGGGCGAGGTCCAAGCGCCGAAAATGTCGCAGATTGTAGGTGATGATGTCCGCCCCGGCCTGTGCAGCCGCAGCCGCGACGTGCCGATCTTTTGGGTCGTTCGTCATCGCCGCCTCGCGCCCGAGACCAGAACAAAACGGGGGCGACGCGAGGCACTGACCACGTCGGTCGGCTCGTGCGCTTGACCACGCGACATGTCCCCACACCTCTACCGTTCTCTCCCTGATAAGATTTGTTATCATGGAGAAAGCAACGACAGCGCGCTGACACCACAGGGAAACAGGGTGGCACGACCCTCACGGTTTGCCGCGATTATCGGGGACAGAGAGGTTGCGATGCGCCTCGACGAGCTGGTCGAAGCTTTTCTCGCGGCCACACAGCAGACCTTGCTCGGCAACACGCGGCGTGCCTATCGCGCCGATTTATGGCTGCTTGTGCGCCAGTTCCCCGCTCTCGATGCGACTGCGGTGACCGCCGATCAGCTCCGTGCTTTCCTCGCCACTGCTGCCGACCGTGCCCCGGCCACCCTTGCCCGGCGCCGTTCTGCGCTCCGTTCCTGCTTCGCGTGGGCGCATCGCACCGGCCTCCTCCCAACGGACCCCACCGGATTGCTCGACGCGATCACGCTCCCGCAGCGCATCCCGCGCCCCCTAAGCACCGATCAAGTGGAAGCACTCCTCGCCGCCATCCCGACCGGGCATCCGCGCAATCGTCTGCTCTTCACCCTGCTGTCTGAGACGGGGATGCGCGTTGGCGAGGCCTTGGCGTTGCATGGCAGTGACGTCCGCCTCAACGACATCGACGGGGGCTACCTGCGGGTGATGGGCAAGGGCGCGCGTGAGCGGATCGTGCCGCTGATCGACGCGCCTCGCAGCGTCCGTCTGCTGCGCGCCTTCCTCGGCAAGCGGCACGCACTTGGTCCCCTCTTTCACGGCGAAGCTGCCAAGGGCGGCTCGTACAGCGCCCCCCTCGATTACAGCACCGTCTGCTACCATTTCGCACGCTATCTGGCGCTCGCGCGCCAACGGCAGCCCGAGGCCTTCGCCGCCGATCCCGATCCGGTGACGATCCATCGGCTGCGCCACACCTACGCCACCGAGCGGCTGCGCGCCGGTGTCAGCCTCGCCGCGGTGCGCAAGCTGCTGGGCCATCAGAACCTGCAGACGACGCTGCGCTACGCTGATCTCGATCTCGCATCGGTCAAGCGCGAACTGGTTGCGGCACGACGGCACCAGCAGGGAGCATGACAGCGTGAATGGGGACGAGCGCCTGGCCGAGCCAGTGGTCTATCAACTGCGGGTGACGCTGCGGGAGATCAGTCCGCTGATCTGGCGCCGCCTGTTGCTCCGAGACGACAACACGCTCGCGGATCTCCACTACACGCTGCAAATCGCCCTGGGGTGGAGCGACGTGCATTTGCATCGCTTCACCCGCCATGAGCGCACCTACGGCATCCCCCAAATCGGTGGCATCAGCTACACCGCGAACGCGCGCCACGTCCAACTGGCTGACCTCCATCTACGCCTGCGCGAGCGCGTCACCTACGAGTATGACTTCAACGATGGCTGGGTGCTCGATATCCGCCTCGAACAGCGCCTGCCGCTCGACGCGCGGCAGATGTATCCACGGTGCGGCGGCGGAGCGCGGGCCGGTCCGCTCGAGGAGTGTGGCGGGGCGTGGGCGTTCATGGCTTTGCGGCAGCAATACACGCCGCGTGCGATCCTCGGGCGGCTGGTCGCACTGCACGAAGACTGCACGGAGGATGAGCGCGACGATGCGCGCGCGGAACTCGCGGAGTTGGGCTACTGGCTGCGCAGCGAGCGCATCGATCGGCGGGCGATCAATCGCCGCCTGCGGTTGTACACCAACGGCGGTGCATGGTGGGAGGAATGCGACGAAGAGGAGGGATGAGATGAAGCTGCGCGTCCAGGTCGTCATTGAAGCCGAGGACGGTACGCAAGAGAGGGTCGTGGAGGTCGCCTGCCTTGAACGCAGTACGCTGCAAGCGGAGACGCTCGGGCTGACGCTGGCGGAGGCGAAGGGGTTGCTGGCGGATGTTCAGCAGGTCCTGGTCCCCCAGCAAGTCGCGGAGTACGTCGCGCACCAGCGCTACTGTCCCGACTGTGGACGTGCCCGTGCCACCAAAGGCCAGCACGCGATCGTCATCCGCTCGCTCTTCGGACGGCTGCAGGTGCCGAGCCCGCGCTTCTACGCCTGTCCATGCCAGCCGCGGGCGATGGCAAGTGTCAGCCCGGTGGCGGCCCTCCTGCCGGAGCGGACCACGCCGGAGTTGCGCTATCTCGCGGTGAAGGCGGCTGCGCTCGCATCCTATGGACGCGCCGTGGGCTGGTTGGAGGAGGTGTTGCCGCTCGGGGGCCAACTCAGCACCACCGCTCTGCGTCGGCATGTGACGGCCGTCGCGGAACGCCTTGACGGCGAACTGGGCGACGTCGAGCCGACGATCGCGGGCTGTCCAGCCGACTGGGAGCGGTTGCCGGACCCCGACGGGCCGCTGACGGTCGGCTTGGACGGCGGCTATGTGCCCGCGCGGCGCGGCGAGTGTCGGCAAGCCACCGCGTTCGAAGCGATCATCGGCAAGAGTGTCACCGCGGCGGGAGCGGCGACCTGTTTCGGCTTTGTCCAGAGCGACGACGCGCAACCGCGTCAACGCTTGGTCGCCGTCCTGCAGGCACAAGGAATGCAGATGAATCAGCAGATCACCTTCCTCTCCGACGGGGGTGACAATGTGCGGGACTTGCCCTTGTACCTGAACCCGCAGGCCGAACACATCCTCGACTGGTTTCATGTCACGATGCGTCTGACCGTGATGGGACAGATGGCCAAGGGCGTACGGTCGCGTGATGACCCGGCACTGACGACCGATCTGCAGGCGACGCTCGAACGGCTCAAATGGTACCTCTGGCATGGCAACGTCTTCCGGGCATTGCAAGTGATCGATGACCTCGTGTGGGATCTTGAGGGTCTGGAGGGCAGTGGCGAGGCGCGCAATCTCTGCGAGGTGGTGCATGAGTTCGGCACCTACGTCGGAGTCAATCGGGCGTTCATCCCGAACTATGGCGAGCGGTACCGGTATGGGGAGACGATCTCGACGGCGTTCGTGGAGTCAACGGTCAATCAGGTGATGAGCAAGCGGATGGCGAAGAAGCAACAGATGCGGTGGACGCGACGCGGAGCCCATCGGCTGTTGCAGGTGCGGACGCGGGTGCTGGATGGCGCGCTGCGTGGGGTGTTTCGCCGGTGGTACCCGGCGATGGCGTCAGAGGACCGCGCTGTTACGCAGGCCGCGTAGCCCCCGTTTTGTCTTGGTCTCGACACCCACCCGCTCCCCACCGTGTTCCCGAGTCCTCCCGCCGATTGGGGGCCCGCGTACCGCCGGCTGGCGCGCGAGGTCGGTCTCGATCCCGATGTCCGCGCGGGTTTCGCACTCGCCGCAGCGTTCCTCGATCCGATCCTTGCCGGGAGCATGTCGGATCGCGCCCGCTGGGAACCGCTGGGTGGGGTATGGGAAGAGGCGAAATAATCATCGTATGGCCAAGAGATATGTGTCGCATAAGGTTCCCTACAGCGTCACTTCGTTGGTTCTCGCGTTACTCTTCTCTGCCAAGCAGAGGAGGGAGTATGGCAGGGTGCGCAATTGGACTGCACCCCTGCGACCAGACCACCGGTCAAGTCAACTTCTCCCGAAATCGCGATAGACTAACCGCACGGAGAGGAGGAGGAAATGCTGGGACGAACCCATTCGCGCGACTTCAAGTTGAGCGTCTGTCGGCAAATTGCGAGCGGCGAACGCCGCCCGGCGCAGGTCTGTCGCGAGCACGGTCTCGCGGAGAGTCTGCTCTTGCGCTGGCGCAAGGAGTATCGTGAGCGCGGTGAATCGGCCTTTGGGCCGCATCAGGCAAGCGAACCGGAGGCATTAGCACAGCACGTCGCGGAGTTGGAGCGCTTCTGCGGGCAACTGGCATTGGAGAATGCGGTGCTAAAAAAAGCCTTGGCACGAACCACGTCGCAGAGCGTCACGCCGTGATTGCCGAAGCGATTGCGGTCCAGTCGCCCTTGTCGGTGCGTCACCTATGTGATCTCCTGGACGTGAATCGGGCCTGGTATTACGCGCGCCCGATCGTCAGGAGGGAAGACGGTGAGACCGAAGGTATCTGCTTGCGGGACGCGATCGAGCGGATCGTGCTCGCCTTTCCCGGCTATGGCTATCGGCGGGTGACGCACGCCCTGACCCGCGAGGGATGGTCGGTCAATCACAAGCGAGTATTGCGGGTGATGCGGGGAGAATCCTTGCTGTGTCAACTGAAACGACGCTTCGTACCGACGACGGACTCGCTGCACGCTCGGCACATCTACCCGAATCTCTTCAAGACGGTCATCCTCGACGCGCCGGATCAAACCTGGGTGGCGGACCTCACGTATATTCGCTTGCCAACGGCGTTCATCTATCTGGCGGCGATCCTCGATGCCTATTCGCGCCGCTGCATTGGTTGGGCGCTCTCGCGCTGGATCGATCCCGACTTGACACTCGCGGCGCTCACGATGGCGTTGGCGATGCGACAGCCCGCGCCGGGATTGATCCATCATTCCGATCAGGGGGTGCAGTACGCGAGCGGGGAGTACATCGCGCGCTTGGAAGGGGCGGGAGCGCGGATCAGTATGGCGGCGCGGGGCAATCCTTACGAGAATGCCCAAGCGGAGAGTTTCTTCAAGACGTTGAAGTATGAGGAGGTCTATCTGAAGGAGTATCGAACCTTCGAAGAGGCGCTGATGAACTTGGAGCCGTTCATCGAGGATGTCTACAACACGAAGCGGCTGCATTCGAGCCTCGACTATCGACCGCCGGTCGAGTTTGAAGCGGCATGGGCCATGACGGGGAAAGGTTGACTTACTCACTGGTCTGGTACGAGGGGTTCACTCCACAATTGACGCGACAGTTACCCTCGACCAATGGTCCGACGTCTTCACCGATCTCTATGGCCGCATCACCCACCACTTTGCCCGCACGGAAGTGCGCGAGCGGCTCCGGCGCTACGTGCTCGGTCTGCTCGGTCGGGTCGAACGCAAGAATGGCTGGCAACTCGCCGAGGCAATCGGCGACGCGGATCCACAGGGCGTGCAGCGTCTCGTGCGGGTTGCTCGCTGGGATGCCGACGGGTGCGCGACGATCTGCTCGCACATCTTGGAGACGAGGCGAGCGGTGTGCTGATCGTGGACGAGACGGGCTTCCTCAAGAAGGGCGACAAGTCCTGCGGCGTCGGGCGGCAGTACACCGGCACCGCGGGCGACACCGTCAACGCGCAAGTGGGCGTCTTCCTCGCCTACGCTTCCGACAAGGGTGCGGGGTTTATTGACCGTGCCCTCTATCTCCCACGGGAGTGGACGAGCGATCGAGGGCGCCGTAAGAGAGCCCGGCCCCAAGGAAGATCAGCACACCCGCCCGATCGGCTTCGACCTGTTCCCGGATACGACGGACAGGCGTCCCATTGCTCGGGCCCTTCAACCACGCGAACGCATCTGGGGCGCAACGCTCGTGTAGCAAACGGATTCACGGCCAACAAATGTACGCGTCGACCTAATAACGGCGAGCGGCCGCTTGACAGGAGTGTACGTACGGGATGATACTACGACTAAGGGTGATTGGTTGTAGTCTGCGCGCTTGCCGTCATTTGGTCGGAGTAATTGCGGAAGGAAGGGGAGACGAGCACGCTTTTCGATTCGACATACTTCGATCTCTTCGACTTCTCTCATCGTTTTCGTTCGCTCCATCGCACATCTGTCCGCGCGATCCAGAAACATGGAGTTTGTCGCTGGTAATCGTCGCGCTCAGTGACCATCGACCGATGCGAGGTGATGCGAAGGGGGAGCGTGACGAGACAGTTCGCGGCGGCAAACGACGGGAGGGCACGATGACCGCGTCGCATCCGATACGTGATGAGGACGAGTCGTCTCCGGGCGGGCCCCTCGCCTTCGCGGCGGCATGCCAGCCGATCGAACTGGCGATCGCCGCTTGGCTCGATGCGAAAGCAAAGCGCACCGGCAGCGTGAAAACCGCGACTGCCTACGCCACCACGCTCGCCGCCTTCCGTGCGACGCTGCGGGATCATGGCCTCGACCTCGACGGCGCTCCAGCGCTCGTCGCCCTCGTCGCTCAGGGATGGGCGGGACACAGCGATCCCGCGCCCGCCACCTTCAACCAGAAACTTGCCATCCTCTCCAGCTTTTATTCGTACGCCCTCAAACGCGACCTATTAAAAGGAAGCAATCCGATCGGTCGCGTGGAGCGTCGGCCGGTGCAGGGCTACGCCGGCGCGATGCCCCTCCCCTACCTCGAGGTCAAGGCGCGCCTCGCCGCGATTGACCGCACCACCCTCGTCGGTCAGCGGGATTATGCGTTGCTCGTCGTCGGGCTCCAGACCGGGCGTCGGTTGAGCGAGTTGGCGGCGCTGCGCTATGGGGATATGACGCTCTCCGGTGAGCGTCTGACGGTGATCTGGCGTCGCTGTAAGGGCGGCAAGACGATGTCCGACACCCTTCCCCCGGCGGTCACGCGAGCGGTGGGGGAGTATCTCCATGCTCGGTACGGTACTGCACTATTAAAGGAAGGGGTGCCGCCCGACGCACCGGTCTGGGTGAGCTGCGCACGCAATGGGAGCAAGGGGCAGGCACTTGGCATCCAGTCCGTCGCTGACATCTGCGCGAAACGGCTCGGCACGAGCAAGGTCCACGCCCTCAGGCACACCTTCGCCCGCGCCATGGAGGACGCCGGCGCCAAGGTCTCCGAGATCCAGGCTCGCCTCGGCCACGACTCCCTCGCCACCACCGGCCGCTACCTCGCCGCCCTCCACCGTGCCGATAACCCCCACGCCGAGCGCCTCGTTACCCTCTTCGGGCTTGATACTTAAACGGGCTATGAGCAGGCGGGGTCGCGAGAAGGGCGAGGGCCTCACCTCATCCGATCGGCGTCGCACAAATGCGATGATGCGATAGTGCGATATTATCAAACGGGGATCTATCGCTTCCTTCCGAACTATATATGTTCTCGCGCCTATCCGCGCGATGCTCGGTCATCTATCGCCGCGTGCTGCGCTAAATACTCTTCGAGCGCCTGCTCCATCACCTCGTAGAGATGACGATCCTCCTCCAGCGCGATCCGCTTGCACGCCTTGATCAGGTCCTCCCGCAGCTTGTAACCACGATTCACCCGGAGTGGCTCATCTTTCGCGTTTGTGCGTTCGTGCGATTGTGCGAATTCGCCTTCCTGCGTTTGTGCGTTCTTTGGTTCCTCTTCGCTGCCCGCTGCGTCGGTCGAGAGGCGCATGCCCTGCCCTCGGCGTAATGCCGGTTTCGCGCTCTCCGCACTCAGCAATATTGAGAGGTCTTTCTTACCGGCCATATCGCCCCTCCACTTCCCGCGCTAGCACGTCGTAGGCCCGCGCCCCCGTGCTCGTCGGCGCGTACCGGCCGATCGACTCCCCCGCCGCCGGGGACTCCGCCAGTTTCGTGTTGACCGGGATCACCGTGGCGAAGACGAGCCCGCCGTATCGCCGCCGAATCTCCGCCTCAACCCCTTGACTCAAGCTCGTGCGCCGGTCCACGAACGTGCAGACAATCCCGCCCAGCGCCAGTGCGGGGTTCAGTTCGCGCACGAGATCAATCGTCACTTCCAGCTGCGGCATCGCCTTGAGGGCATAGGCATGCACCTGCAGCGGCACGAGCACTGACTGCGCCACCGCGAGGGCGTTGAGCGTGAAGAGCCCCAACGACGGTGGCGCGTCAATCAAGACGTAGTCGTACATACCCGCGACAGCGCGCAGCGCTTTGCGCAAGAGGAGTTCCCGACCCACCTTGCCGGCGAGTTCGAGCTCCGCGCCAGCGAGGGCGAGGGTCGAGGGGACGAGGTCCACGCCGGCGGCGGTCGGCACCGTCGCGAAGGCGACGCCCTGCTCGGGGTTGAGGAGCACTTCGTAGATGCTGTAGGCGCTCGCCTCGGGGTCGACGCCGAGCCCCTGGGTGAGGTTCGCCTGCGGATCCGCGTCGATCAGCAGGACCCGTTTGCCCCGCCCGGCGAGTGCCACGCCCAGGTTGAGTACCGTCGTCGTCTTGCCCACCCCACCCTTCTGCATCGCCACCGCCAGCACATGCGCCATCGCCGCTCCTTTTTTACGCGATCACTGCACCGCACTATCGCATCAATGCGTCATCGCACTTGCGCATTTGCTCTAGCCTACCGGAGTATGGAGCGTTCGTACAGGGGTAAACGCGCGCATCAAGTCGGCGGCCGCGCCGCGCCGATTGCTGCTCCGGACCGCGCAACCGCCGACAGAGGATTGCCAGCGCCAAGGTCTCGAAGATCCAGGCATGCCTCGGCCACGATTCCCTCGCCACCACCGGCCGCTTTCATGTCCCTTGAGACGCGGGGAGTCGAGATCGTACGGTACGGCACGAGGCGCGCACTGATTATGGTCGTGGTAGCATCGGCGTATGGCACGGATTCGTAGAGGGGACCGCTGTGAGAAAGCCTCAATCCTGGGTTCCCCTGCCCGCAGCACTCGCGCACCGATTCGGCCAGTGGCTCGCCTACTTGCAAGACACGCGTCCAGATGCACGCATCACGACTCTCTGGCTCGTCTGCGGCGACGGGAATGGACAGTGCCAATCTCCGACTCGCTCAGGGCCGATCTTCTGAGCGCTTGACTGCTGATCCCAAGGCAGGCCTCGCCTGCACGTCGAAGAAGAGGTGCGTGATGCGGATCGCGCCCTGCGTCCCGCTCCGCACATGCCGGGACTCATATACCGTTATCAGCGTGCGGATCGGTTCGGTTGAGACGAGACGATCCGCCTGATCAAATTCGTTATGCTGCATGACCTCCACGTTCACGCGCTCGAACAGTGCCTGCGGATCCTCGCGCATCACGTAGCCGATCATCGCGGCCGCTGCCATGCCGCCGGCGTACCGGCCGCTCTTGAAGCGGAACATCCCCTCGGCGACATAGGCGCGGGCGAGCGGGCCAGGCATGAGTCGCTTGCATTCGACGATGAAATAGGTCTCGGTGGAGAAATCGCTGTGCCTGATCGCGATGTCGATGCGCGGGGAGCGTGCCGGATCGGCCGCACCGTCGAGCACTGCCTGCGAGTCCTCGACCTGCTCGCGAGAAACCAGGAACGCGAGCCCACGCTCCCGGACGATATTCTGAATACGCCCCACAACGACCGCCGTGAACGCATTCTCCGTGTCATTGAACCGCTTGAATCCCTCCGCACGCCATCGCTCCAACCCCTCCACAGCGAGCCCCAGGATCGCGCGCTCGAAACCGGAAAACAGGCGCTGTGCGAGCTGATGCGGGTCGCCGATCATGTCATCGGACGCGCCGGCCATTAGACGAGTTGCGCCGTACGCATGAGGTGCGCGATCGTGTCGTCCGCGTCGTTGTAGGCGGCGGTCCGGGTCCAATAGCGACGTTCGCTCGGCTTCATCACATGGACCGCATCGGTACCGAACACCTTCACGTTCCGACGCAGATAGAGCCGTTCTGCAGACCGCTTGAGCGCGGCGCGGTCGAGCCCCGTCAGGGCCTGATCGAGCCCTTCGTACGATTGGACAGGCGAACCGAGTGCGGGGTCCTCGGGTTGCGCCAAATGGAATGACACCACGCGGTAGGGAGCATCGCCGCGATACACCGTTGCCGCAAATGTGTCCGGTGATGCCGCCAATGCGTTATTCACCACCCCCGCGAATGCCTGGGCATACGCCATAAGTTCGTCCACAGATGGCGCGCGGAATGCGCTCGACCCGACCCCGCCATAAAACATCCCGATGGACATCCGGACGGTATCGAGGACCAGATCCCGCTCGGCCGCAGTGAGGCCGTATACCGCGAAGACGAGCGCATCGAGATCCCCCTGCCAGTCACTCCCGACCAGTGAGCGCTGCACCGCATCGACGAACGCCGCGAGTCGGCCGATGGAACTCTCATCGGGCGGCAGCGCGAACGGAAACGCCAGGTGTTCATGGAGCTCGATCTTGTCGCGCTCGATCCCCCACGAACTGCCGGTGAGGAAGTGATAATAGCGTGCGAGCGAAGAGTTCAGGTAGGCGCAGAGAACTTTGAGCAGATCCGCGTCGCCCGCAGGACCCGCCACCCCGTAGGCACCGTTCAGGAAAACGGCGTCGTATGGCACAAAGGCGGACGCGATAATGCCACCGCTGAGCAGACCGGTGCGGATGAGCACATGGGGTGCCTTGTACAGGCGCGTATCCCGTGGGCGATGAAATACCTCCGTGCCGATCCGTGCGTCGGGTGCGGCTGTCACGCGAAATGGGTGAAGCGATTCCGTTGGCACGAAGCGGAGCGCGGCCATCTCCGGTCGCACGTTCCGGTCACCGCCCCGCACCTGTGCCCCTTGCCCGGTCACCCATCCCCGCTCGCCCACAATGGCCCGCAGCGGCGGGAATCGCTGCCGGAGATCTTCGATCAACGCGAAATCGCGTGCCGTGCCGAGGAGCGCGACCTTCCACAAGTCCGGGTGTGCGATCACCTCCCGTCGAGAGAGATTCTTCACCTCGTCGCCCGCGATGACGATGCCGTTGAGGCTTTCGCCGAGCGGCGAGGGGTGCGGCGTGTAGTACCGGATGTCATCCCGTACGTCGGCGTCGGCGCCGACTCGGTAGAAGATAGCCGCCATCGGCGCGCGCGCGCGCTGGAAGAGCACGCGGCGGAAGAGCGAGAAATCGACGACGACCGACACCGCGTAGGCGGAGAAGAACTGCCTGCGGAATGCGAGATTGCGCTCGCTCCTGTTGAAGAGAATGCCTTTGCTCGGCGCCAGCAGGCCAATCCTGCCGCCCGGGGCAAGCAAATCGGGCGCGCGCCAGAGGAATGCTTGCGCGCTCTGCTGATCCCCCACCACGCGCTCGCTGTGGCGGAGGTAGTGCCTCGCCGGATCGCTCAATACGCTCTGCCAGGGAGGATTCCCGACGATCACATCGAATCGCTGGTCGTTGAACGGCGCTTCGGTATCGAAGAAATCCGAGACAAAGAGGTTCGCGCCGATCAGTGTCGGGAAACGCAATTCGCCCCAGATGCTCTTCGGCTCCATGAGATCGAGCAGCGCGAGGTAGCAGCTGAAGGCGGCCACGCGTACCGCCTCCTCGTTGATGTCGACGCCATGGATGGACGCGACCAGGATATCGCGCAGCACATCCACGTCGAGTTGTCGGCGTGCGCGTGCGCGCCGCTCGCGCTCGACGAGGCGCCGATATGCCTCAACGAGAAAGATCCCCGACCCACACGCCGGGTCCAGGACGCTCCGTGCCCCGGCTTCCCCCCACGGGAGCACCTCATTGAGGACGAAGTCGACAATCTCCGGCGGCGTGTAGTACGCGCCGCTCGCCTCCCGCTCGGCGTGAAGAAATTCTTCGTAGATACTACTGATGAGCTCAATCGGGATGTATCGGAAGTTGTACGCCCAGAAATAGGTCTGCCCCGTCGCAATGTCGGCGCCGGAGAGGAAGCGACCGAGCAGTTGGAGATGCTCTCCCATGACCGAGGACTCCTCGACAGCGCTCACTGGGAACATGTCACCGTTGAACTTCTCCGCGAGGAAGGCGAAGAGGCGATACGTCCCCACCCGCGAACGCTCCAGCAGCCCCGCATACGAGATGCCCCCCCCGAACTGCTGCATGAACGCGGGAGTGAGGACGCCCCGATCCTCCAAATAACGGACAAAGATCGACCGACCGATCAGGCTGTTCACGACGGCCTCGCGCAGCCCGGCCCCAAGGAGTGCCGCACGGATCAGGCCGAGGTTATTGAGTAGCCGCCGGTCGACGCGCTCTTCCCGCTGGAAGCGTCCTGTCTCCCGCGCTAATTGCCCGGATTCGACCGCGTCCCGCCGGTATGGCAGCAGTTGCTCCTGGGTCTCCAGCGCGTTGGTCGCCAGCCGGACGGCGGCGAGGAGGCTCATGTCGGTCTCCGCCTGCTGCGGGCTCGTTGGCGTGGCGAAACAGTTGTAGATCCGCACCTCCGCCGGTAGCACCGCCACGAACAGCGGCACGCGGTTGTGGTTCCATAGGTCGCGATGCAGGCGGGCGAGCTCGTCGTCGCTTGCCGCGTCGAAACCGCGGAAATAGAGGACGGGGATATTGCCGTGGAAGTAGGCGGCGTCGATGCTGAATTTCTCCTGGACCTCGTCCCAGAGGTACGCGCGATCGGGCGCGACGTCGCCCCCCCCGCGCACGAGGAGGCCGTCGGTGCCCGCGTAGTCCAGGGCATCCAGGACGGCGTGGACCGCCGGGATCATCATGGTCGCTGCCCTCCGATCAACACCGCCGGGGATCGCCCCACATCCCGCTCGTAGGGTGAGGGAACCATGGCGCTCAGCACCTCCGCGAGGACGTCGGCGAGGGGGAGCCAGAGCACGAACTGTCCGGAGAGCGCATCCACCACGACCTCATCGGAGCGCCGGACGAAGATACGCTGCCCGTCCGTGAGCACCGCGAGCTCCGCGAGGGGAGCCGGCTCATCGGGGAGCGCGGCGATGAAGGCAAAGGCGCGGCGGATCTTCTGTAGGGACATCCCGGCCTCGCGCAGGCGGCGGATCACCTTCAGATGCACGACGTCGAGCACGGTATAGAGCCGCCTGCTGCCACGACCGGCGGCGGCGCGAGCATGGGGCCGCACGAGCGCGGACTGGTCCCAATATGTCAACTGTCGCTGGGTGATACCGACGAGTCGCCGGGCATCATGCGATGTATACAACTGCGGCAGTGCGACCATTCCGTGACCCCCGTCCCAACTTTTGTACTCAAAAGTACAAGATAATCGCGCACTTGTCAAGTACATGTGTTCTCATGCACGGACATACACTCTCGCCGCGTCGCCTGAGGGATATGTCTCCCACGGGTTATTCCGTGGCTGATCCTTCGATGAAAAGTACGGTGAGCGACACATTAAGCGCCCGGGCAATCTTGGCGAGTTGCTTGATTGACGGATTGCGCTCCCCGCGCTCGATCCCTGCGTAATAGGTCCGGTCCAGCCCCGCCCGCGCTGCGAACTTCTCCTGCGACAGTCCCGTCAGGAGCCGCAACTGCCGGATACGTTTGCCCAAGCTGACGATCATCTCCTCTTCCATGCCCCCACGGTGCGGGCTTGCGGTCGGATCGTCTACGGTTTATAAGAACACGGATTATTAGCATCTATTCGTGAGGGCAATACTGATGAATGACAATCCAGACGATCCCTTCCCCGAACACGACCCCACCGACGCGGAGCGCGCCGCCCTGCTGGTGCGGGAATCGTGGTGGCTCCTCCTGGTGCTGCTCGCCTTTCTGCTGATCCTGCGTACCGTCTGACCGGCGCAATGGTGCAGCATAATCCTCGCTGACCTGCACCTCGATGATGTCTCGCATCACCGCATGGGGGCGAGCGGCGATCCACTCTCTGCACCACCGTCGCACAACCGCCGCTGCCCGGCGCAGCGCCGCCTCCATGTCCGGCGCATCGTAGGTTGCCAGTCTTGTATACATCGTGCCGTCGACGAGCAGCAGTTCCCCGACCAGTGCGTAGGGTCGCAGGTCTGCCTCCTCTCCGTCGTCACGCTTAGTCGAGCAGGCAGCGGAAGCCGAGCGACGCGCGATCCTCCGGTTCGAGGTAGCGGACGTAGACGGCCAGCACACCTGCCAGCATCGCCTCCGGTCGCGGTCCGCTCAGCCAGAGCGATGGCGGCTGCTCATCCGGCGGCGCGAAGAGGGTGACGAGCAGGTCGTGCGCCTGCGCCATCGCCGCCACGCTATTCTCCGCCGCGAATTCGCACGCCACCCGCTCGAAGAGCAGTTGTCTATCATTGACGCTCCACTCGCCCGTCACCGTCATCGCGTACATCGCCATCGGAATCGTCTCCTTTCATATCAGCCTCGCGTGGGGCGGGCATCCCACCCCACGTCCGCCCATCCATTTCGCCGCTCATCCCTCTCCTTCTTCGATAGCGAGGATCAGCCGGTGCGCGACCGTGTGGATCGCCGCGAGATTGCGCCGCACCACCGCCATATCGCGCGCCCAGTGCGCCGCGTACCCGAAACTGTAGCCGCTCGTATCCAGTCCGAAATGGGCCAGCACCGTGTACGCCGCCCCCTCCGCCACCGTCTCCGCGTCCTCCCATTGCACCCCGGCGCAGTGGTCGGCGGCAAAGTGCGCCGCCTCATGGACGAGCGTCTTCAGTGCCGGCAATCCGGTCAGGTCGCGGTGGATGGCGATCTCGCGGGCGCGGGGCAGGTAGTAGCCGTTCGCCCGCCCCGTCTCCTTCCGCACAAGTGTCACGCCCTGCCCGTGCAGCCATTGTGTCAGTTCTTCCCGTACCACTTCCGCGACCGTCGCATCGCCGCTGAGCGCGCCGTGGATGGGTGGTAGGGCGAGCGGTTCCCCCTCAGTCTGGACAACGTCCCAGACATACCCAACACCCCAACCGGTGACGATCTCCCGCCCCGGCCCGTCGGTCTCCTCTTCTTGGGCGATACGGGCGCGATAGGGGACGACGATGCGGATACCTCGCTCCCCCTTCCGCACCTGTCGCCCCAGCGTCTGCCAGGCGCGGTACCCGGCGACGCGCGTGGCATCGCCATTCTGGGCATGGATCAGGGCGACGTTCTTCGGGCTGTACATGTGGAAACGGGCGAGGGTGGCGAGGTAGCGGGCGAACTCCTCGCCGTCGAGGATGGTGGCGATGCCCCGTTCGAGGGTGGCGAGCACCGCATCCATCTTGTCGTCATGCCCGCCCACGCGACTCTCCCTTCCCGATGCAGCCGTCGGGCGGCGCGTCCGTGTTGGGTTCGGTGATCCAGTGGTCGTCATCTTCTTGCTCCTCAATGCAATCAGTCCAATCGCGCATATCGCGGAACTCAGTGAGGCTCACTTCCGGCAGGTGCAAGCGGTCGCGCGTCGCGCACTCGAAGCGGTATTCATCCCAGAGATCGCCGGGCAGTCGCCCGCCGGACGGAACCAGCGTGTGCCGCAGCGTTGCCGTCCATCCCTCTCGCCGCGCCGGAAGCGTGGTCAAGGACAGGTGTGCGGTTTCGGATGCTGCCGCGCTATCGAATGCGAGCGCGGCCTGGGTGTAGGGCATGGCGCGCCCCTCGTTCCTTCGTGGCATTTGATGAGATGAGACGGGGACGGCGATGCACCGCCCCCGGTCGGCGTTACGCCGCCGCGACCTCGCCGGGGAAGGTAACGGGGTGGACGCAGCGCATCCGGTCAAGGCGGAAGGTCTGCGTCCGCTGCCGGAACGTGCAGTACGCCTTGCACGCGACGTAGTGCTCTTCGGTCAGCATGACGGTGCTGGGGTAGAGGGTGCGCGCTGTCAGTTCATGCTTCGCGTCCTCGTAGAGCACCGTCACCGCGCCGCTCTCCATCAGGGCGGTCACGAGCGCGTGGATGGTGTCGCGGGTCGCGAGCACGCCGTCGCCGTCCTGATGGTTGTGCCATGAGTAGGTGACGCCGTAAAAGGCGCGTACCGCATACTCGGCGGTCTGGGGATCGGTCTCGGCGGTGATGACGCGGGGAATCTGGACGGTTGTCGGGACGGTGAAGGTGACGTACGCTGTGCTCGCCATTGGGGTCGCTCCCTCTGGTCGGCCCCGGCGGTGGTTGCACACCGGCTGGGGCATCTCGTCTGTCAGTGGTCGCTCCATCTGACCCATTCATCATACATCATTTGATGCATGTTGTCAATCCCATTGTCCATCATTCGCTGAACGATTATCCTATCGTTATGGGAAATGAGGAAACCGACATGCTCACGGTCACGCAGGCGGCGGAACGGCTGGGGCTCCACCGCACCACGCTGCTGCGCCAGATCACGCGCGGCATCCTCCACGCCAAGCGGCTCGGGTCGGTGTGGGTGATCTCCGCCGCCGAAGTAGAACGCTACCGCCACACCCATCAGGGGAAAGTGGGAGTCTCTTCGCCGGATCATCCGCTGCACGGCAAGCGCGGGGGCGGGGGGCGGCGCAAGAAAGACGACCCCACCCCGCGCTGATCTCGCTCCCCGGTCTGATCGTCAGTCGTTATCGCGCAGGACACCAGCATGGCAGAGGTGTCGCCGTAACCCGTTGAGACCACCCATGACCATCTGCCAGAAGACTCGATCCATCGGCACCGGTGTCCAATCATCCTCGGCTTCGAGGAAGTAGATCGGCGTCTTGCCCGTCGCCCGTTCCCGCTTCCAGTGCTGGATCATCTCCACGCGGGTGCGGTAATAGGCGTGGCGCAAATCCTCCTGCTCGCGCCATTGCCGATCGTCATCATTCATCGTCCGGTCGCGCTCGTCCATCGCGCTCTCCTTTCTGCCCGGTGCATTTCCCGGCGTCCCGCGCCGCTACGGCTTCGGGTGCAGGGCGGTCAAGGCCGCAGAGCGAGCGAAGCGAAGCGTGCCTTGAGGGCCATGCGACCCTCATCCCTGCGGCGGGGGTTGACGGCGAGAATGCCGCCATCAGCAAAAGGCCCCGCGTCCGCCGATCGGCGTGTCATGGCTGTGCGGTGGCCGGCACGCTTTCACCGGGTCGTGCGCCGGAGGAGTTCCGCGTAGTCGCGATCGGAGAGCCAAGGACGCAGCGCGGGAATCGCCGCCGCAGGCACCGCGAAGTAGAGTCGGGCGTCCCCGACTGCCATGAGGACATGCCCGCCATCGTATGGCCCCCCGGTGATCCGCGAGAGCGGCATCACCGCGAGATGCATCTCCCACTCAACGAGCTTGCGGAACCATTCCTGGAGGATCACCGGTCGTCCGACGATGACGATCTCGCCGCGTTCCCAGGTATCCCCGTCGAGGAGTTGCACCGTCATTTCCGTCGCACTGATCATGATCTCCCCCTTCATCGTCCGCCTCCGGTGGCTACCGCGAGCGTCTCGCGCATCCGGGCGCGCGTCCCTTCGCGTCCCTCGCGCAAGTCTCGATCGGTGACGACATGGACCGTCCACCCCTCGCGTTCATAGACGGCCGTCCGCCGCTCCTCTCGTTCGGGCATTCCCCGTTCAAGGAAAAAGGTCGCCTGATGCGCCCCACCGTGGACCTCGACCGCCACCTTCCGCTCCGGCCAGGCGAAATCGGCGTAGACCCCCGGTGCCACCTTGTGCTCCCGTTGGTAGTCCCGCCCCTCCTGCGCCCCGAGTTCCGCGAGCAGCCCCTGCATCTCCCGTTCCGGGCGGGTCGGTTGTTCGCGCCGATGGCGGGCGAGCAGATCGGCGGCATAGTCGCGGCCGTACCGCTCGGCCGTCGCCTGATAGCCGTGCCGACCCGCTTCGCGCAGACTCTCGGTCGAACGATGGCTCTGCGCATAGCGCTGATGGTCGGAGTCGCGGAACTTCTCGCGGCCCAGCGCTCGCCATGCTTCCCGTTGCTCCTCCGTCGCCTGCATCGGCTGGCGGGAGACATCGGCGTCGCGTCCACCCCGGTCATCGCCCCAGGCCCCTGGCATCATGCGTCCTCCACCGACGGGCCTGCCGCGCCTTCGGCCAGCACACCCTCCGCTTGCACCCCCCGCTCGCGCGCGAGCCGGAGGAGGTCGCCCGCCCCCCCACCGAGCTTCGCGCGGACCGCACCCTGCCGCTTGCGCACCGTCGAGGCGGCGATCCCGAGGCGCGTGGCCAGTTCGCCGCTGCTCGCCCCCGGCGCCGCCGCCATTGCACGCAGCACGGCAATCTCCGCCCCGGTGAGGTCCGCCGGTGTGGCGGGAGCAGGCGGCCGTGTCGGCGTTATCCCGGGCGGGAATATCACCCCCGGCGCGGGGGCAGCCCATATCGGCACCGGGGTGGTGCTGCCATCGTGATCGGATAGGGCTGGGGAGGGCGTCGGCGCGGATTGGGCACTGCCATGCGTGGGTACCAGCGTCGCTAATTGAGAAGCCAGTCCGACGGCCGGGGATGACGCCGTCCGGTCTTCTTCGCCGTCGGGCAACGGCGATTCCACCAGCGGGACCGGCAAGGCGACCGCACGATGAAGGGACGCGAGCGGATCCGGGGCGCGCGGACCGGGCACCGATCGCGCGAGCGACGGATCGTCGTAGTACCGCCGCTGCTGCGCGCGGATCGGGTTGCGG
>CALBSO010000083.1 GCA_937968015.1 uncultured Thermomicrobia bacterium | reverse complement strand
CACGCGTAAGATCGTCGGCAGCGTCAGATGTGTATAAGAGACAGGTGCTGTTCCTTGTTGTCATTAATCTGTACGCCCGTTGTCAGCAGAAGCGCGGGGGCGATCAGGCCCGTCGCGGCGAGCAGGAGGAGCGTGCCATTCATCGAGGCGGCGACGCGCGAGAAGGTTTGCACGCCGTGCCGCCAGCCGCCGACGAACATACAAAGGCCGAGAACGAGGAGCGTATTGCCGAGCACACTGCCCGCGATGGAGGCGCGCACGATCTCCAGCAGCCCCGCTTTGAGCGCGAAGCCCGCGATCACCAGTTCCGCGATGTTCCCAAAGGTGGCATTCAGGACGCCGGAAATTCGCGGCCCGGCCGTCGAGCCGAGTTCGTCCGTCGCGACGCCGATGCCATAGGCGAGGATGGCGAGCGCGGCGCCGCTGATCACGAAGATGAACACGTCCGGCAGCCCAGTCGCCCGCCCGAAGATCGCCAATACCGAGAGCACGACGACCAACGCGCCGAGCGCCCGGTCCCGCTTGCCGATATGGAAAGCGAAACGCGCAAGTTTCTGTGTTGTCGTCGGTTCATCCGTCCCCATGCCACATAGTCTACCGCAAGAGGGCAGCGCTGAGTGCTGAGTATTCACTCCTCATTGCTCATTGCTCATTGCTGCGTTCTCGCGGCGTGTATGGTATTCTCCGCAGGCATCGTGCGAGGAAACGCATACCGGCATCGGGAGCGTTCGCGTTTGTAGACGGGAATGACGATCTCTATCCGTACCGATCGCACCCGGCCTTGCAACCGGGTGAGGATTGAAATGAGGGATGGATGGCAGCGGACGTGCGCGACGCGTCACAGGTATGTGTGGAGATCGTTATTCCCGTCTACAATGAGGAACATGTCCTTCGCCAGAGCGTTGAAACGCTCCGTTCCTATCTCCTTCGCTATTTTCCCTATCAGTGGCAGATTACCGTCGCGGACAATGCGTCCACCGATGGGACGTGGCAACTCGCGGAGCAACTCGCGTCGGAGTGTGACCGCGTCCACGCGCTGCACCTCGACCAGAAAGGCCGGGGCCGCGCCCTGCGGACGGCGTGGCTTGCCAGCGACGCGGATGTCGTTTCGTATATGGATGTAGACCTCTCGACGAACCTCGAATCCTTCCTGCCGCTCGTCGCGCCGATCATTACCGGGCACAGCGATCTCGCCATCGGCTCCCGACTTCTGCGCGGCGCGATGGTGACGCGGCAATGGAAGCGGGAGATCATCTCGCGCTGCCTCAACCTGACAATCAAACTGCTGTTCCGCAACCGCTTCTCCGACGCCCAATGCGGCTTCAAGGCGATTCGCCGCAGTGTCGCGCGGGAACTGCTGCCAATGGTCGAGAATCAGGGCTGGTTCTTCGACTCGGAACTCCTCCTGCTCGCCGAGGAGCGCGGATACCGGATTTACGAGGTCCCCGTTGTCTGGGTGGAAGACCTGGACAGCCGCGTTCGTGTCGTGAAAACCGCCGCCGAAGACCTCAAGGGCCTGCTCCGCGTCCGCATACAACGCTGGCAACGCCGCTTTGGCAATGGCAAATAGTGTTGACGCGGCGGGGAATTGGGCTGCTGGCGGTGGTGGCCGCGCCGCTTTTCCTGGCGATCTGGATGAGCCTGCTCGTCTGGGTGGCGGCAGCGCTCTTCGTCGGCATCGTCGTCCTGATCGTGCGGGATAGCCGGAGTGTGCCGCCCGCCGATGCCGTGATCGTGGCGCGGGAGCACGAGCCGCGCCTTTCCGTCGGCACGGAGAACCCGGTGACGCTCAAGATCGGCATCGCGCACGATCGGCCAGCGCCGCTCGTCGTGCGGGTGCGCGAGGAGCCGCCGCCGAACTGCGCGATCATGCCTGGGCCATTCTTCACGGCGATCCTGCCGCCCGGTGGCGAGCCAGACGAAATCGCCTACATGCTCCGGCCCGGTCAGCGCGGGCAGTATGCCTTCGGGCCCATTACGCTCCGCATCCCCGGCGTCCGCGATCTCGTCGTGCGGCAGCGCGCCGTGCCGCTGGACGATCCGATCCGCGTCTATCCAAATATCCGCGCCATCCGCGCGCACGACCTCGCTACGCGTCGTTTTCTCCGTACGACGAGTGGGCTGCGTCGCACCCGCCGCCCCGGCGAGGGGAGTGAGTTCGAGCGGCTGCGCGAGTACACGCCGGACGACGAGTATCGCCGTATAGATTGGAAGGCGACCGCCCGCCGGGGCAAGCCGATTGCCCGCACCTTCGAGGCGGAACGGGCGTGGAATGTCATCCTGCTCCTCGACGCGGGTCGGTTGATGGGCGCGCCGGTCGGTGACCTGACGAAACTCGATGTCGCCGTCAATGCCGCGCTGCTCGTCGCGCATATCGGCGCGCGGCAGGGGGATCGTATCGGCCTGCTGGCGTTCGCGGATCGTGTGGAGGCGTACGTGCCGCCCGCGTCCGGGCCACGACAGGAGGGCGTGCTGCTCGAATCGCTGTACGCCGTCCGCGCTCAACCGACGGCGACCGATTACCGGGAAGCCTTCACCACCCTTGCCGCTCACCGCCCGCAACGCTCGTTGCTGATTCTGCTCACCGACATCACGGATTCCTACACGCCGCGCGCCCTCGTCCCGACCCTTTCGTCCGCCGCATTGCATCATCGCGTCGTCGTCGTCACGCTGCGTGATCCCGAACTGGATGCCCTTGCCCACCAATCGCCGTCCGACCCCGGTGCGATCTACGAGCGCATCGCGGCGGAACGGCTCGGACGCGAGCGCGCCCTCCTCCTCGCTACCATCGCCGGTCGCGGCATCGAAACCGTGGATGTCCCCGCCGACCGTCTCAGCGCCGCCCTCGTTGATACCTACCTCGACTTGAAGCGACACGCGCCGCTGTAGCAAGGGATTATTGGACACACATCACGTAGGCAGGATTAGTGCCCGCAATGGTCGCGCACGCCTCAGCGGATTTCAGCGCTCTTGAGCCGATGGAGTAGTGGTGGCGGGCTTCAGCCTGCCATTCCGTACTGTGGCAGGCTGAGGCCCGCCACCACCGGGGGTAGAGACTCATTCATTACGCCGCTCTCATCGTCGCGGTTGCGCGGGCCGTTCCTTTCCCACGCGAAACGCGGGTACGGGCGGTTGCCCATCGTCGCGCGCCAGATGATCGGGTTGAGGATCGCGGGGTCCGTGGCATCCGGCACGCTGAAGTCGAGCGTGTCCGAGACGAGCGCATCCTCGCGCGCTTGGCCGGTGAGCGCGCTCGCCTGACTGTTCAACGTGTCGAGCGGGATCTGGTTCGGGATCACCGTATACGGCGTCAGGTCGGGCGCGTCGGTGAACAGCGTCGTCATCAGGGGGGCGGTGAGGTCGAACTGGTTCATCGGCGGGAGGCCGAGGATTTGCTCGATCGTGCGCACCATGCTCGTCTGGTTGTAGAGCGTGCTGTCCACAACGCCCTGCGTGCCGTACGCGCTGATCACCATGCCAACCGTCCGGTGGCCGTCCACATGATCCACGCCGTCCTGCGCATCATCCTCGGTGACGAAAACTGCCGTGTCCTGCCAGTAGGGCGAGTGGCTGAGCCTATCAACGATCCGGCCAAGCGCGAGATCATTGTCCGCGACCTGCGCTTCCGGCGTTGGCGCGGTGGATTTCCGGCCGGAGGTATGGTCGTCCGGCAGCCAGATGACGCTCAGTTGCGGGAGATCGCCGATCTCGACATAGCCGTTGAATTCCCGCTGCCACTCGTCTGCACGGATCTGGTCCGTGATCGCCGTCTCGAAGGCGGAATAGGCATGATCCTCCGTGCTGAGCAGCGGCGGCGTGATCGCGCTCGCACGATAGGTGAAGAGGCCGGTCTTGTCGCGCCAGTCGTGATACAGCGCGCCCCAGTCGAGTTGCTGCACTTCCTGACCGTCCCGCGTCACGGTGTTCGCGCCGTCCTCGCCGTAATTACGAAGTGAGACACCGTGATTGAGCGCGTTGCTCCAGAGTGAATCGGGCGGCAGGTCGAGCGAACTGTTGCCGTAGGATGTGATGCCCATTGGGTTATTGGAAGGGAAGAAGCCGTAGACGCGCTCGGCGAAGACGTTCGCCACTGCTTCGTCCGTCCATTGGTGGCCATCCGCGCTATTGACGGAACTGGCGTAGTAATTGTCCAGGAGGCCGAAGCGGTCCGCGAGGGCGTGATGGTTTGGGCTGATCTTGCGGGGGAACTGCGCCAGTTTCGGCTCGCTGTTCCCTTTGCCCATATCCCCGAAGACCTGATCGTACGTCCGGTTTTCCTTGATGATGTAGAGGACGTGCTTGAAGACGGACGGCTCGCCGATACGGGCGGGCACGGGTATGGGCGCGGCGTTCGGGCGCGGCGGCAGGAGCGAATCGGCGAGCGCGGTGGCGTACTGATTATTCTCATTGAACCGCGCGGTGTCGGCGGCGAGTTGCTCGGCATCCGGGACATCCACGAACGTGACGCTGCCCGTCAGGCTGAAGACACTCTTGCCGCCGTTCGGGAGAGTGCGTTGCGGTGTGCCGACCGAGCCTTCGCCCTTGTTATTCGCGACGGCAAGTTTCGTCCCATCGGTGGAGACGGCCACGGCAACTGGATACCACTCGGTGGGGATGAAGCCGATGACGGCGCTCGTCGCGGGGGCGTCGGCATTCGGGCCGGCATAGGTCCCCGGCGGGCGGGCATGATTGCCGAGACGGATCACGGCGACGGCATTGTTGCCGCCATTGGCGACGTAGAGTGTCGTCAGGTCCGGGCTGAGAGCGAGGCCGTTCGGCATTGAGCCGAAGGGCAGCCCACTTGGGCGGACGGAGATGCGCTCGATCTCTGGATGTACACCGTGGTCCGCCGTCAGATCGAGAACGGAGATCGTATCCTCGTTCGAGTTCGCAACGTAGAGCCGCGTGGACTCCTTGCTGAAGACCATCGCTGTCGGATGTAACCCGACGGCAATCTCCGGGCGCATCGTCTCCGTCGCGACATCGTAAACGGAGAGCGACCCGGCGGCAGACGCACCCGTTTTCGGATCCACCCGGACGGGGAAAAGCGGATCAACAGGGTCGCCGGGTTGCGGGAGCGGGCCGCCCCAGTTGCTCGTGTAGACCGCCTTACCATCCGGCGAGACGTACGCGCCGAAGGGCGAACTGCCGACCGGGACGGTCTTCGTCAGTTTCCGGTCGGAAAGGTTGATGATGCCCATGCTGTTCGTGCCGAAGAGCGCGACATAGAGCGTCGCCCCATCTGGGCTGACGGAGAGGCCGGCCGGCCAGCTCTTCGCACCGGTGTCAATGTTGCTATCAAAGGTCGCTTTGCCGGACGCGTCAATCACGCCGACGCCGATCTTGTGATCCTTCCCCTTCGCGTAGTAGAGATGCGTGCCATCCGGGCTGTAGGCGAGGCCCGCGACATTGCGGTCCTGCTTATCGAACTGCTGGGTAATCTCGCCCGTCGCGGGATCGAGGAGGTAGGTGAGATTCGTCGTCATCACGGCGAGTTGTCTGCCGTCGGGCCGGAGGGCCATGTCTACCGGGCGCTGATCGAGGAGTGTCACCTGCCCGGCGGAGCGCACGGATTGATTCGTCGGGATGAGGAACCACCCCTCCGCCTGCTTGCCGATCAAAAGCGCCGCGCCGCTCGTCGCACTGCCGGTAATGAGGGCAAAGAGCATCACAAAACTTGCCATCCGTCGCCGCGAGCGTGTCATGCGTCGGAACCAGAGTTGGGTGTGCATCCTTCTTCCTTTCTCATGCGCGGTATGACTCTTCTGTGCGACGAGCGTAGGAGATGCATACGTCACCGTCAAACAGGGCACGATGAGTGGCAAATGGGCATGATGTTATCGCGCAACCAGTGTCGGGCAACAATGACGCCGCAAGGGTGTACCCTTGCGGCGTCCGAAATGCACGATGCAGGAATGCGTTACTCGCCGTACACGTACGTCAATATTCCGCCCTCGATGCGCGTGGGCAGGAACATCAGCCGCGCTTCCGCACGCGCCGGGCCTTTGACACGCCGCCCATCGCTACTGGCGAACTCCGCACCATGCCAGGCGCAGACGAATCTGTCCCCCTCGCAGTTGAGCGGGCCGCCGAGATGCATGCAGGTATTCATGACCGCTTTGGGTGTTCCGTCAACCTTATACACCAGCACCTCCCGCCCAAAGAATACCACGGTCTTTGTGCCCTGATCGGGAATTTCGTTCACGTCGCACAGGGGTACTTTCATGCCATCTCCTCTTTCTGTATCACCATGCACCGCACGAGGCGGCGCGAATAGTAGTTGCGTATGCAACTACATTGCAGTTTATGACCAAGTAGTTGCGTTGTCAACTATCTCTGCGTATACTGGTTGCATGAGGAATGAACTGGGTGAACCGCGTCTCGCCGCGTGGCGCACATTCATTACTGCGCATGCTGCCGTGATCGGGCGAATCGAGCGTGAGATGGCGGTGGCGGGGGTAATCCCGCTGACGTGGTATGACGTACTGATCGAACTTTATGAAGCGCCGGAGCGCCGGTTACGCCTGCACGAACTGGCGGATGCAGTCGTACTCAGCCGCAGTGGCCTGACCCGGCTAATAGACCGGCTCGAAGCGGCGGGACTGCTCCGTCGTGAAACTGCCACGACTGACCGGCGCGGCGCCTATGCCGTCCTGACCGATGCAGGCATCACCGCGATGCGCGCGGCGTGGCCCGTCTATGCCCGTGGTATCACTGAATTCTTCGCGCGTTATTTGAGCGACGCGGACGCGGCGTCATTGACGGACGCGCTCGGGCGCATCCTCGCGGCAACGCGCGAAGCTCCGTAGGTGATGCACAGCGGCGATGAGGCACGCCTGGCAATTGGCGGATGCATTGCTCCGTCAGGTGCATATGATCGGCATAGGGCATGGATGCGTGGCTCATCAGGGTCCCTTGCTTTTGCTACTAGGGTCTTGTGCTAGTTGACGAACGTCCTACGGTCGGATAGGGATGGGGTTGCGAAGACTCATCCTGATCCAACCGGAGGACACAATGATCGTAGCCGATTTCGCTGACTTCTGCCTGATGACCTATGTGCTGATGGACGATTTGTGGGATAGCCTACCCGCGTGGGTCAAGCCGCACGGGCAGCAGTCCAAGTGCAGTAACAGTGAACTGCTGACGATGATCCTGGTGGAGGAATGTATGGGCTGGGACGAGGAAACGGAAGCGGTCAGCCGGTGGAATGAACACCGCGACCTCTTCCCGCACCAACCGCATCGTACCCGTCTCAACCGGCGGCGGCACCGCTTGAGCGTGGACTTCGCCGTATGAGTCACCCCGGTATCCTTGCACTGACGCTGGCAAGCCTGCTATCCTCTCGCCTAACGCGACATACTATGGGGCTGCGTCCCCTACTCGCACCGGGGAATGGCGATCAGCATCATCACCGATGCCGAGGTGTACGAGGGGATTCTGTCTCGCCACGATCCCGCTCGGGGATACCGGGGATTCCGGCAGTTCCTCCGCCCCGTCGATGTGCTGCCGCTGAGTCGGCGTGTGGATGTCCGGGATGGGCCGCTGGCGGCGACGTCTCTCGTGAGAGGCGCCACAGGGGTGCCCCGAGAGAGGAGACCGTATGAAGTACATGATCTTGACCTACGCCTCGCAGCAGGACTACGACAACATGGCGGGGACGGCCACCGCCACGCCGGACTGGTCTGCGGAGGACTTTGCGGCGATGGGCGCATTCATGGAATCGTTTAACAAGGACTTGGCCGAGTCCGGCGAGCTCGTGGAGACGCGCGGCCTGACCGCCCCGGTCCACACGAGGCGCATCCAGCTGCAACAGGGTGTGCCGGTCGTGACAGATGGGCCGTACGCCGAAACCTCCGAGGTCCTCGCTGGCTACTGGATCGTGGAGTGTGACAGCTTCGATCGGGCGACCGAGATCGCCGCCCGGCTGGCGAGCTGCCCCGCTCCGCTGGGCGTCGCACAGGCGGCCGTGGCGGACGTCCGGCCGATCGCCGAGTCCCGGGCCGAGCTGGACCTCTGACCATGTCGATTACCGAGATCGAGGACCTGCTGCGCGGCCTGGCGCCGCAGGTCCTCGGCGCGATCGTCCGGCGGTACGGGCATTTCGATACCGCCGAGGACGCGACCCAAGAGGCCCTGATCGCCGCAGCCCTGCAGTGGCCGCAGGACGGCATCCCCGACAATCCCCGCGCCTGGCTGATCACGGTCGCCTCCCGCCGACTGATCGACCTGCTGCGCCGCGAGCAAGCGCGTCAACGCCGTGAGGAGACCGTCGCCCAGTGGACCCTGCCCGACCAACGGCTGGCGCCCGCCGCCGACCGGCTGGTAGCGGAGGCTGATGACACCCTCATCCTGCTGTTCATGTGTTGCCACCCGTCGCTGTCGCCGGCCTCGCAGATCGCGCTGACCTTGCGCGCGGTCGGCGGGCTCACCACCGCCGAGGTCGCTCGTGCGTTTCTCGTGCCCGAAGAGACCATGACCCGGCGCATCAGCCGGGCGAAGCAGCGCATCAAGGAGAGCGGGATTCCCTTCCGCATGCCCCCGGACGGGGAGCGTGCACACCGACTCGGCGCGGTGCTCCATGTGCTCTACCTGATCTTCACCGAGGGCTACGCCAGCACCGCAGGGCCGAGCCTGTACCGCACGGAACTGGCCGCCGAGGCAATCCGGCTGGCCCGCATGGTCCACCGCCTGCTGCCTGAGGATGGCGAGGTGACGGGGCTGCTCGCGCTCATGCTGCTCACCGACGCGCGCCGACCGGCGCGGGCCGGGCCACAGGGCGAGTTGATCCCGCTGGCCGAGCAGGATCGCAGTCTGTGGAACGCCGCCTCCATCGCCGAGGGCGTGGCCCTGATTACCGATGCGCTGCCCAAGGGCGCAACCGGCCCGTACCAGCTCCAGGCGGCGATCGCGGCGCTCCACGACGAAGCGCCCAGCGCCGAGACGACCGACTGGCCACAGATCGTGACGCTGTACGCGCTGCTGCTGCGCATCGCCGACAACCCCGTGGTGGCGCTGAACCACGCCGTCGCGGTCGCCATGGCCCGCGGCGCACAGGCAGGACTCGCCCTCCTCGACACGCTCCAGGCCGACGACCGCCTCGCCGACGACCACCGGCTCCCTGCCGTGCGCGCGCACCTGCTGGAGATGACCGGCGATCGCGCCGGGGCGCGCGACGCCTACCAGGCCGCAGCCCGGTGCGCGACCAACCTCGCGCAACAGCGCTACCTCCACGCCCGCGCCGCCCGCCTCATCGACGACCCGTGAGTTCGTCGCAGCGGTCAAGGCATGGAATGTCCGGAATGGGCCACCGGCCCCGACGTCTCTCGTGAGGGGTACCGCAGAGGTGCCTGCCAAGCAAGGCGGAAGGAGACGGACAGTGATGAGACAGTGCGTGACCATCGACGAGTACATCAGCGCATTCCCCGAGGACGTTCAGCGCATCCTCGCGCAGGTGCGATGGACAGCCCGGAACGCCGCACCCGCCGCCGCCGAGGCCATCAGCTACGCAATGCCGACGATCACGCTCAACGGCCGCGATCTGGTCTCCTTCGCGGCGTGGAAGCACCACATCGGCCTCTACCCCATACCGGCAGTGGATGACGCCTTCGCGCAAGAACTCGCGCCGTACCGGGTGGGCAAGAGTACGGTGAGGTTCCCGCTCAGCAAGCCCATTCCGTACGACCTCATCGAACGCCTGGTCGTACTCCATATCAAACAGCGACTGGACAGAGAGAAATGATCGAACGGATCATGACCGCCGGGGGCGGACGCGTTGACCGTGACCCACACCAGTGGCGTGGATAAGGGAGGAACGAAATGAATAGCGGCATCGCGAAGAACGATGCCGCGAGCATCTCGCTGCCGGCCGCACGGCTGGCCATCGCTGCGGCGGCCACGACCGTCCTGCTGCTCGCAAGCCTGCGCGTGTTGAGCCCGGAGTTCGACCCGTCGTGGCGCATGGTGAGCGAATACGCCAATGGCCACTATGGCTGGGTGCTTTCGCTGATGTTCGCCGCCTGGGGCGTGAGCTCGTGGGCCCTGGCCTTCGCGCTCCGGGCGGAGGCACGGACGCGGCCCGTCAAGATCGGCCTGGTCCTGCTCACCCTGGCCGGCGCGGGCGAGGCGATGGCCGCCCCGTTCGACATCAACCACGACGCGCTCCACACGCTGGCCGGAGCGTTGGGGATGCTCGGGCTGCCCATCGCCGCGCTGCTGATCAGCGTGAACCTCGGTCGCACCGCCCCGTGGTCTGCGGCCAAGCGGACGCTCCTGTGGACGGCGAACCTGACCTGGGTGAGTGTGGCGCTGCTGGCCGCGACGTTCGTCCTGCTCATCGCCACGTTCAGTCGGGTCGCCGGTGGTCTGCCGGCGCACGCGCCGACGGTCCTCCCGCCGGGCGTGATCGGGCTGGTGGGGTGGGCGGACCGGCTCCTGGTGGTGTATTGCGTGTGGGTGATCGTGGTCGCCCGGCAGGCCATCAAGCTGCGCGACAGGAGAGCTGGTTTGCCACGGTCAGTGCAAGGATACCGGGTCACTCATGGGTCTTCCGCAATCGCGGTGATTATCAAGCACCCCGCAATAGGCGTTGGCGGAG
>CALBSO010000082.1 GCA_937968015.1 uncultured Thermomicrobia bacterium | reverse complement strand
CCTTTGAGGCCATCAGCGTATCTCTGTCTAACGATGATTGTCTACCTACTTAGCGTTGCTTCTGCCATACCATGGCGAAGCTGACGGGGTGGTTCCTATACTGACTCCACTTCGGCTTCTTTGCCAGCCATTCATCATCAATCAACCCTTCGTGCATTTCGCGCAAGGACCAGCCTGCTGCCAACGCTGCTCGGACGTGATCGCTCAGGAGATGGATATAGCATTGGATCGTAACAGGTTCCCCCGATGTGCTCTTGAAATGCGTCGGGATGCCACTCATGAGAAAGAAAGGGTGATATCCGACAAGGACGAAAAATCCCCGCGGGCGTGTAATCCGCGCTCCCTCCTGATACAGCGGCCGCACATCGGGAAGATGTTCGTCTGCCAGGACAGCGGTTACCAAGTCATACGCCTCTCCGTGGAACGGTATCTGACGCATATCGCCAAGCACAATCTGCCGATAGACCCCTTTGGCTCGCGCCCCTTCCAACATGGCGGGGGTCATATCAATGCCGTCGAGTGCGGCGACGCCGCGCTGTTTGAGCCAGACCCCGATGCGACCGGTGCCACATGCCAAATCTGCCACCACTCGAAGGTGATCCCAGGCGATAGAGTGGACTCTCTCTAGTAAACGCAAGTCCATTACGTCCAGCACGATATCCTCATAGGTGGGCGCCCACTCTCCGTAGCCTTGCTGCACGGAGCGGGTCGGGTAGTTGCGCCTGTCGAAGTGTGAGATATCCAAGGTAATCTTCTTTCTCGTCGTTCCCGAACACGCCGTTGGTACGACACGCAAGGCCTATGATACCTTTCGCTCCTGCCCTGCGGCGAGGGGGAAGATTCTCGATTGCGATGATAGGGCTACCGGCAATAGGATAATATCTCAAGAACAACGAGGAGCGAGTAACGAGATGGCATTCCTCGTTACTCGCTCCTCGCTCCTCGTTACCGATTCAGAATCCCGCGCGCTTGTCGCAAACATTGGTGAGCGATTCGCCCGCAACGAAGCGGCGCAGGTTCTCGCGTGCGATTGCAAGAGTCCGGAGGCGCGTCTGCTCGGAGGAGGCGGAGCAGTGCGGCGTAATGATGATGTTCGGCGCGTCCCAGAGCGGGTCATCCGGCGGCAGCGGTTCGGTATAGGTGACGTCCAGCCCTGCGCCCGCGAGCCTGCCCTCCTTCAGCGAGGCGATCAGCGCCGCCTCGTCAATGATCTTGCCGCGCGAGATGACGATCAAAAAGGCGTCTCGCTTGATGAGGTTGATGCGGCGTGCGTCCATCAGCCCGCGCGTCAGGTGCGTCTGTGGCGTGGCGACGACGACGACATCCGCGATGCCGAGCGCCTCATCGAGCCGGTCGAGCGGCCAGACCGCCTCGACACCAGGCGGCGGCTCGACGGGTTGCATGTCCACGCCGATTACGCGCATCTCGAAGGCGGCGCCGCGCCGGGCGATTGTGCTGCCGATCGTGCCCATGCCGAGCACAACCATCGTGTTGCCGGTCAATTCACGCATCGTGCCGCGACTCGCGTCCCATTTGTGTTGCCGTTGGTTCTCCATCAGCGGCACAAGTTGGCGCGTCAGGCTGAGGAGCATTGCGAAGGCGTGCTCGGCGATGCAGCGGCCATGCGCGCCGCGCATGTTGGTGACGGTGACATCGCTGTCCACGAGATCGCGGATCGCCGCCATCGTCTCGATCCCCGCACCGCTGGAATGCACCCACCGCAGCGACGGCCCCGCCGCCTCGAAACTCTCCGCACCGATCCGGCCGAGATAGGCGTCGGCATCGCGCATTGCCGCCCGCTCTTCCTCCTTGCTCTTCGGGGTGACGAACTCGACCTCCGGGAACTCCGCCACGAGCGGATCAAACATCTGGTTCGGCCGCTCCGCACCAATGACAATCTTCATCCCGATCCCTCCTCTACCGCGTGTGCCCACGCCCCCACATGCATCCGTCGCGAACGACGGCAGTACTGTATCGCCCATCATGCCAGCGATCGCGATAGATTTGCAATGGTATCTCTACTACTGCAAGGATTTTTCGATTCCCCGCGGTTCCTCCCGCTATACTCTCCCTTGGCGTCCATGTACCACAAAACATAGGAACCCGATGATGGTGAAAGGGAGCGGAGAATGATGGAAATTCGGAGCGTGGCGATGATCGGCGCGGGCGTGATGGGGACAGGGATCGCACAGGTGCTCGCGGCGGGTGGCTACGACGTGCGTCTCTACGATGTCCGCATGGAGGCGCTGACGAAGGCGTTGGAGCGGATCGAGCATGGCAAATATGGCCTGCGGCGCGGTATCGAACTCGGCAAAGTGACGCCGGAGCAGATGACGGCGGCGCTCGAACGCATCGCCACCTTTACCGATCTCGCTGCTGCTTGCGCGGGCGTTGATCTCGTCATCGAGGCGGTACCGGAAGACCTCGGCCTGAAGGTGCGTCTCTTCCGAGGACTCGATATGCTCGCGCCGAAACACGCGATTCTCGCCTCGAACACCTCCGGCTTCCCGATCACCGGCCTCGCTTACGCGACCGACCGGCCCGCGCAGGTGATCGGCTGGCATTGGGCCTCCCCCGTGCCGGTGATGAAGTTGGCGGAGATTGCCATCCACAAAGAGACGAGCGAGGCGACGCGGGACGCGGTCCTCGCGATCGCGGCGCGTTGCGGCAAGAACCCGACGGTCATCAATGACGATACGCGCCACTGGGGGTTCGTGGCGAATCGCATCCTGATGGTCGTCGTCCGGGAGGCGCGGCAGATCGTCGCGGAGGGTATCGCGACGCCGGAAGAGGTTGATACACTGGTCAAGGATTGCTTCCGCTGGCCGGTCGGGCCATTCGAGATGACGAGCGGCCGCACACGCCAAGGTTGGGAATGACGGTCGAACACATGCGCGACGGGAGGAAGACGATGACGCCAGAAGTGGAACAGGTGCGCGGCGAACCGCGTTGGCAGACGCCCGGCCCGCAGCCGAACGGATTACAGGCGACTGAAACCGGCCTCTGGGTGATTGACCAGGATAATCTCGATGTCTATCTCCTCGACTGGCACGACGGGCATGTGCTCCGGCAGTTCCCGACCGAGACGCATCATTCGAGCGGCATCACCTTCGATGGCGAGGCGCTCTGGGTCGCCTCGACCTTCACGCCAATCGAACTCTTCCGTTACGCGCTCGATGGTACCGAACTCGGGCGACTGCCGACACCGGGCGCGGGGAAGAGCGGCGCGCACGGCCTCGAATGGATTGACGGAAAACTGTGGGTCACGGTGCCGCCCGCCGCGATGACCTATCAACTCGATCCGGCGAGCGGCGCGATCCTGCGGCAGTTCCCCGCGCCGGGCAACAGGCCGCACGGGCTGGCGTGGGATGGTAGGCTGCTCTGGGTCGCCGAGACGACGCACCGCACGATCACCGGCTATACGCTGAACGGCGAAGTCCGGCGCGTTCTCGCCATGGAACCCGGCCCCGTTGAGGGCGCGAACCCGCATGGCCTGACCTATCACGATGGTCTGCTCTGGTACTGTGATGCCGAGACGCGCCTTGTCGGCACGATTGCGATCTGAAGGTGGGACCAACAGTATTGTGACGTTGTAGGGTGATCGAGCGATGAATGAGTTCGTACGTAGAGGAGCGATGATGACCGATTCCCCGATGCTGCGGTACAACGATCAAATCACGGCCCCGATGGTGCGTGTGATTGATGACCAGGGCAATCAACACGGCATCATGCCTGCGGCGGATGCCCTCGAACGGGCGCGACAGGCCGGGCTCGATCTCGTGGAGGTCGCACCGAGAGCGAATCCGCCCGTATGCCGGTTGATGGATTTCCCGCGCTGGAAGGCGATGTATCGCGCTCGATGACTCGGCAGCACACGGCGCTCGCGGACCTGGCACGGGAAGAGCACGGGTGGCGATAGCGGGATCTCCTTCCGCACCCTTTCGCGGGCAGGACCTTTCTCGGCAAAAGGGCACCCACAAGGGGTGCCCCTACGGCGAATCCGGCGATTACTTCTCGGTGAAGAGCGCGAGCTGGTTGCCCGCCGGATCCGTAAAGACACCAAACCAGCCGACCGTCGGGATCTCCGTCTTCGGGACAACAGTCTTGCCGCCGAGCGCTTCGACCTTCGCGAGCGACGCATCAATGTCATCCGTGGAAATGTAGACGAGGACCTGACCGGCAGGGGCCATTCCATCGCCAATCTGCATGAAGCCGCCGCCGGGGCCGCCCTCCGGCTCGAACATCGTGTAGTTCATCTGCGGCACCGGCCGGATCTTCCAACCGAACAGGCTCTCATAGAACTTTCCCGCTTCCTCCTGGTTGTTGGCGGAAATGTCAACGTGGCAGATGACATGACTGGACATGAAACACCCTCCTTGAGACAGAAAAACGATCGTCCGACGGGATGCAGGAGTAGAACGGTACGACTAGAGAATAGAACATACGTTCGTCTCTGTCAAGAGGGCAGCCTGTGACGTTTCTGTAAACGACAATCCCGTACAGACCTGTCTCACGTTGCTCTTTATGCGGTGAGCCAGGCGCGGATTTGCGCGGTGTGTTCTTCGTAATGGCCGACGATCGCGCCGAGCCACGATGCATAACGCGGGTTCGCCTCGCGGTCCGCGGTCGAGACATTCGCGAGGGAGGCGGCGAACGTCATGTTGGCCCGCCGCAGTTCATCGAGCGTCTCTTCCCACGTCTGCCCGCGCCGCTCGTCTACCGCCGCCGCGTTGAATGCCTCCACGTCGTAGGGCCGGACTTCCGCACTGTCGGCGTGCATCTCGCGGAAATGGCGCTCGCCCTCCCAATCCCACGCCGCCATATGCGCGACAATTTCCTTCACCGACCAGTCGCCGCAAACGCCCGCCTCCTCAGCACGATCCGTGTGGACCTGGCTCGCCAGCGCCAGGAAGTCTGCGGACACGATAGCAAAACGCTCGCGCAGGTCGTCCCAACTATCCGCCATGCTGATTCTCCTTTACTCCCCCTTCCCGAAAAGAAAGGAGGACGAGGGGTAGGTTCTCTCAGGTCTCCGGCTTCCCCGCCGCCCAATCTTTTGTGAAGACGTTCGTCAGGCGGCTAATGATCGCGGTGTCCGTTGTCAGGATACCAATTTCGCGGTTCGTGTCGAGCGAGGAGGCGGAGAAGTTCTCGCTGCCGACGAACGCGATGCTCCCATCCGCGACGACTGTCTTCGTATGGACATACGGAGCGGTGAGCAGGCGGACGCTCGCGCCGCCCCGGGTCAGTCGCTTGCGCCCGGCAGCGTTGCTGTCCTGCCGCGGCGCGGTCGTCGCGGCCATGGGCGTCGCGCCGACATAGCGAACGGCGACGCCCCGCTTCTGTGCTGCGATCAGGGCGTCAATAATTGCCGGGTCCTGCATCTCCTCGCTCTCGACCGCAAGCGATTTTGTCGCGCCACCGATCAGCGTGAGGAATTTCTGTCGCGCGTTGCTGTTCGCGATCACGAGGTTCGGGTCTGACGGGATGTACGGCGAACGGCCCCAATCGGCGGTGAAGAGCGCTTCGAGTGCCGCGACATCCACCGGATCGTGGTCCACGATGTTCGCTTCGCGATTGAATGTGAAGGAGGATTTCGTCAGGTTCTGGGACATGACGAGGGCGGTCGTGCCGTCCAGGACGGCCATCTTCGCGTGCGTCAGGTGGAAGGCGGGGTTCGTCCATTGCATCTGGATGCGTGCCTGCTGCAACTCGCCGAAGAGCGTGCGCTGCATCGTGTTGTTGTCGGAACAGCAGGGGTGCTGCTCCAGCAGGACGCGCACCACGACGCCGCGGAGCGCGGCATTTTTTAGCGCCGTGATCACATCACGGTCGGAGAGGAGGTAGATCATCAAGTCAATGCTCGTCCGGGCGTTATTGAAGGCATCGAGCACGGGGGCGCGCCCGTCGTCCGGCTGGACGAAGAGGGTGAGCGCGTTCGGCGTGACCGGGCGGAGATTCAACTGATCCGGCAACGCGGCCGTCGCGGTGACGGTCGGAACGAGGGAGAGAGCCGGGACCGCCGTAACGGCGGGGGTGTCGTTGCTCGTGCCGGGCGTAGCGCCACAGGCGGCGAGCAAGGGCAATGCGCAGACGACGACGGCAATACACCGCTGTATACGCGATCCCGCTCCGCTTCGATGCACCCGCACGGTCATGACGTCAGGCTCCGGGCCGTATCTTCACCGACCGTAGGCAGCGCCATACGCGCATTCCGGTCGCTGGTGACGATGTTGCTTCCTACTGTACGTAGTATTGCCTTCCTTCGCGGTCCACGTCAAATGCCCCGACATTGGAGAATCCAATGTACTTGGATATTTTCACCCCGATATCCGGTCACCCTTGACCGCCCAATGGACGTTTGCGGGATCGTCCAAAAGGGAAGTACGCGAACTGGCCCTTTGAGCGACGCGCGGGCATCGTACCCACCGCATACTGAACCCAGAGCGAGGGACGCTCGGCGGAAGTTTGGAGGGAAGGTCAGATGAACGGCTTGCAGACAGCACTTCTTGGCGTGGCGCTTTTCTGCTATATGCTCTACCGGCAATCTGTCCGGCGGCCAGTGACGCCGCGCGATCTCCTGCTGCCGGGGATCGGCGCACTTTATCTCGGCACCCGCTACCTCGGCGGGTCGAGTCTGCAAATGCAGGACGCCGCGATTCTGCTCACCGGCACGCTCCTCGGCATCGGCACGGGCTTGCTCTGCGGGCAGGTGATCCGGGTATGGCGGGACCAGGAAAGCGGCATTGTCTACCAATTTGGCGGCTGGCCATATGTGGTGGTCTTTCTCAGCCTGCTCCTTGTGCGAATCGCGATGCGGGTCGTGACGCGGCAGTGGGAGGTCGGTACGAGCGCATCGGTCCTGAACGATGCCTTCATCGGCATGATGGTCGGGAATTTCCTTGGGCGTGCGGTTAATGTTGGGGCACGGGCGCTCGCGCTCCTCGATTGGCAGTTCGATGCGCTGCCGAGCAAGAATACGCTCCGGCACGCGCGGCGACATTCATAGGAATTGGGGGTGGTGTAGGCTTCAGCCTGCGGTCTTGCGCGCAGGCTGAAGCCTACACCACCGGCACGAAAGGAGCGCGATAGTGATGACCACAGAGGCGCCGGTAGCAACCGAAACCGTCGTCGAGGCGCACGATCTGCACAAGAAGTTCGGCGACCGCGAGGCGGTGCGCGGCGTCAGCCTGACGATTCGCGGTGGTGAAATCTACGGCCTCCTGGGGCCGAACGGCGCGGGCAAGAGCACAACGATTAACATGCTCGCCACCTACCTCGTGCCGACGAGTGGCAGCGCGACGGTCGCGGGGATGGCCGTGACGGCCGGGGCGCGTGTCAAGCGGATCATCGGCGTCGTGCCACAGGAGATCGCGCTCTACGATGACATGACCGCGGCGGAGAACATGCGCTTCTTCGGCGAGATCTACGGAATCGCCGGGAGCACGCTGGCGGAACGGATTACCGCTCTGCTGACACTCGTCGGCCTCAACGACCGGCGAGACGACAAGGTTTCGGAATACTCCGGCGGCATGAAACGGCGGCTCAATCTCGCCGTCAGTGTCATCCACCAGCCACGCTTCCTGATGCTCGATGAGCCAACGGTCGGCGTGGACCCGCAATCGCGCGAGGCGCTCTTTGAACTGACCGAGAAACTGCGTGACGACGGTATGGCGATCCTCTACACGACGCACTATATGGAGGAAGCCGAGCGGCTCTGCGATCGCATCGCGATCATGGATGAAGGGCAGATTGTCGCGCAGGGGACGCTGGAGGACCTGCTGGCACTCCGAACGGTCGAACCCGTGCGCGCGGAACGCCCGCACGGCCTCGCCGAAGTCTTCCTGCAACTGACCGGCAAGCAGTACCGGGATTAAGTGAGCAGCATGAGGAGGACATATGAATCAAGGGAAGTTTTATTCGATCGCCATGCCATTGGCCGGGGTTCTGTATGTCATCGCGCTCGTCATCACGCGAAACAGTACGGTCGCCGTCGTTGGCGCGCTGCTCTTCGCAGTCATCGCCATCGCGGGCAGGGCATTCCCGAGGGGGAGATAAGAGAAGTCACATTTGTTCTGACGTGGATTATGGCGGGATAATTTCATGCGTACAGCACTCGTCATTATGCGGAAGGAACTGATGCGGATCGTGCGGGATCGCCGCGCGCTGATGCTCAGCCTCTTTATCCCCTTTTTCCTCATGCTCCTCGTTGGGGCGATCTTCAAGACCGATACGGGCGGGAGCGGCACGACGACAGTCAATGTCCCGGTCTATGTTGAGGATCAGGGGCCGATCGGTCAGCAAATCCTCGCGGTAATGCAGCAGACGCCGACGCTCAAGGTGGAGATGAAGACGAGCGCGGCGGACGCCCGTAAACTCGTCGAGGACGGCGACCGCTCGGCGGCGGTGATTATCCCTGCCGGGGTGAGCGACGCGGTGGCGCAGGGCAGGCAGGCGGACATCACCGTCCTGACGACGCCGAGTAACCGCGATTACCGCGCCCTCGCCGTGCGTGGGGTGATGGGTAACATCGTTCAGACCTTCGCAACGGGCCAGATCGCTGGACAGGTCGCAGTGGACGCCGTGAAAAACAACGGCGGAAATGCCGATCCGAACGCCGTCGCGCGGCAGGCGAGCCAGCAGGCCGTCCAACTGAGCCAGAATCCGCCGCTCAGCCTGCAAACGCAGGTGGCGAAGCAGAACCAGAGCGACAACAACTATGACCAGGTCGTGCCGGGATACGCGCTGATGTTCGCGCTCTTCGCTGTCGGGGCCGGGGCGGGGACGATCCTCGATGAGAAGGAGGCGGGCACCTGGAAGCGGCTGCTCGTCGCGCCGATCTCCCGCTGGGCGCTCCTGGGCGGCAAACTGGGTGCGCAGTTCGTGCGGGCGCTCGTGCAGATCGGCCTCCTCTTCCTCGTCGGCAAGCTCTTCTTCCATATTGATCTCGGCTCCGTGCCCGCGATCATCCTGCTCATCGTCGTGACCGCCTTCGCGACGACCGCCCTCGGCATGCTGCTCGTCTCCGTCGTCAAGACGCGCGACCAGTTGCAACCTATCACGACGCTGACGGTGCTGACCTTCTCGGCACTCGGCGGCTCGTGGTTCCCGCTCTTCCTGATGCCGACATGGGTGCAGCAGGTCTCGAAGGTGACGCTCACCAGTTGGGCGATGCAGGGGTTCAACAACCTGATGATCTTCGGCAAGGGCTTTGCCGCCGTGCTGCCAAGCCTGCTCGCACTTTTCGCATACGGCGCGGTCTGCTTCCTGCTGGCGATTCGCTTCTTCCGTTTCCAGGAAGCGGCGTAGCGGGAGGGGAATCCTTCACTCATACCGCAAGTACGGGCGTCGTTGCTCCGCGAAGGCAGCCAGACCGGGTTCCCAGTCTGCCGCGATGTCGGCGAGCGGGGCGTGCTCGGTCAGTTGCTCGCGGAGCGTTTGCGTCCCGGCAATCACATCGAAGGGGAAGCGATCGTGGACGTATTCGTATGGCGGTTCCTTCCAGATGGGCGTTGATGGGTCTTGTTGGATGATCGCCCGAAGGACGGCGATCCCAGCGAGGACAGCGGGGAAGCGGTCGCGGTTCGTCACATGCAATTGCACGCCACCGCAGACGGCGTGCGCATGCTTCTGGAACGTCGGCTCGAAGGAGCAGGCGCGGAAGATGACACCAGGCAATCTCTCCCGTTCCAGCGCGGCGGCGAGGGCGTGCGGGTCAAGATGCGGCGCGCCGATCAACTCGAACGGGCGGGTCGTGCCGCGCCCCTCGGAGATCGTTGTTCCCTCGATATGCACCGTGCCGGGGAAAACGGTCGCCGTATCGAGTGTCGGCATATTCGGCGAGGGGAGGACCCACGGCGCGCCGGCATCATCGTGCCACATCGCACGCCGCCACCCCGCCATCGGCACAACGGTAAGGTCGCAGCCGATGCCGAACTCCTCATTGAACATCCCTGCCAGTTCGCCGATCGTCATGCCGTGACGCGTCGGTAAGGGGTACAGGCCAACGAACGACTCATGCCCCGGTTCGAGCAGGTTGCCAGCCATCTGCGCGCCGTTGATCGGGTTCGGGCGGTCGAGCACGACGACGCGCTTCCCGGTTTCCTTCGCTGTTTCCATGGCGAGGGCCATCGTGTAGATGAAGGTGTAGATGCGCGTGCCGACATCCTGCAAATCCACGACAAGCACGTCGCAGTCTGTCAGCATTTCCGGCGTCGGCTTGCGATGTTCGCCGTAGAGGGAATAGACGGGCAGGCCGATGCGCGCGTCGGTGAATCCCTCCCACTCGATCATATCGTCCTGCGTCTGGCCCCCGATGCCGTGCTGCGGCCCGAAGAGCGTCGTCAGGTTAATCGCCGGGTGCGCGTGGAGGAGGTCAGCGGCGTGCCGGTAGCGATGATCCACCGAGGCGGGATGGCAGATCAGCCCCACCCGCGCATCGCCAAGGATCGCCCGTGGATCATCGAGCAACACTTCCAGACCGAGTTTCATACCGAGTCCTTACGGCAATACGGCATCTCGACACGCTTTCAATCATAGCGTGATCCGCACCCCAATACGACAGGAACATACCGCTCCGAGTACACTGGAAACGGCGACCCGTCGTGCGATGGAAGGAATAGAGCAGGAGCAGATGACGACCGATCCCGTTGACGATCTCAGCGCGCTGGAGACAGAGAAGCGAAATCTCGCGACGATCGCGATTGACCGGATGCGTGCAGTGGAAATCGCGCGGGTGATGAACGCGGAGGACGCGACGGTCGCGGCTGCCGTGCAACGGGAACTGCCAAGCATCGCGCGCGCCATCGAGGGAATCACCGCGCGGCTCAAGCGAGGCGGGCGGCTTTTCTACATCGGCGCGGGGACATCTGGCCGGTTGGGCGTCCTCGATGCGTCTGAGTGCCCGCCGACCTTCGGCACGCCGCCAGAACTGGTCGTCGGCTGGATTGCGGGTGGGCCGGACGCGCTTACCCGCTCGATTGAGGGTATGGAGGACGACTCGGAGGCGGGCCGGGTGGATGCCGCGCGTCTTGGCATCACCACGAAGGACACGCTCGTCGGCATCGCCGCCAGCGGCCGGACGCCCTACGTGCTCGGAGCGGTCGCCTATGCGAAGGAGTGGGGTGCGCTGACGGTCGGGCTGGCGTGCAACGCCGGGACACCACTCGGCCAGGCAACCGACATCATGATCGCGCCGGTCGTTGGCCCGGAAGTAATCAGCGGCTCGACGCGGCTAAAGGCGGGAACGGCGCAGAAGATGGTCCTCAACATGCTCAGTACGGGCACGATGATCCTCCTGGGCAAGACGTACGGCAATCTGATGGTGGATGTGCAGCCGACGAATGTCAAACTGCGACGGCGTGCGATCGGCATCGTCCGGGAGGCGACCGGCTTGCCCGAACCGGCGGCGGAAGCGCTGTTGCACGCATCAAACGACGAGGTGAAAACCGCCATCGTCGCGGCGCTGGCGGGTGTTGATCCGGCAACGGCGCGGGCACGGCTCGGAGCGGCGGACGGTGTGGTACGGATCGCGCTTGAGGGCGGGCGATGACGGAACGCTATTTTCTCGGCGTGGACGGCGGCGCGACAAAGACGCTCGCGGTGATTGTGGACGCGGATGGGCGAGAGCGCGGGCGTGGTGTGGCAGGGAGTGGCAACCAGGCGGCGGTCGGGCTGGATCGGGCAGTCGCAAGTATTCAAGACGCGGTCGCGATAGCGGCCCGGCAGGCGGGGTGCGACGGAGTGTTCCGTGCCGCATGGATGGGTCTCGCGGGGGTGGACCGCCCTGGCGACCGCGACCGCCTCCTGCCGCATCTCAACGCGCTGGCGGATGTGGTGCGGCTGACGAACGACGCGGAACTGGCGCTGACCGGGCTGGATGACGCGGTCGGCGTCGCGGTGATCGCCGGGACGGGTTCAATTGCCCTCGGTCGGGATGTGACGGGCAGAACGGCGCGCTCCGGTGGATGGGGCCATATCATCGGCGATGAGGGGAGCGGGTACGAACTGGGGCGGCGGGCGCTGAAGGCGGCGGCACGCGCGTCGGATGGGCGTGGTTCGCAAACGACACTCCTCTCCGCGATCATGGCGGAATGGCGGTTGTCGCGGCCGGACGCGATGATTGACCGCGTCTACCCGGATGGCGATAAGGGCGAAATCGCCCGGCTCTCCGCGCTCGTCTTCGCGGCGGCGCGCGATGGGGATGTCGTGGCACGCCGGATCGTGCGCGATGCGGCGACGGAACTCGCGCTGGCGGCGCTCGCAGTCGGCGCGATGCTCGATTTCCCGGACAGCAAACTACCTATCGCGCTCGCCGGTGGCATGCTGATCCACGAGGCGGATTTCCGGGGGATGCTGCTCCGCCGCCTCCGTCGCCGCAGGCCGATCGGGCAAGTCGCGCTCGTTGCGGAGCCGGCATTGAGCGCGGCACGAGCCGCGACTCAGTTGACGGGGGCCGAGCCGTGAGCACAATGATCGTTCGCGGCGATATGCTGGTCGGAAGACGTTTCATACGGGGGGAACTACGTATCGAGGCGGGCCGGATCGCCGGGATCGAACGTGTGCCAACCGGCGGAGTACACGGCGATTCGCACGATGAAGCCGCCTACATCGCACCCGGATTCATTGATTTGCAAGTCAACGGTGGCTTCGGCGTCGAGGTCGGGGAAGACCCGGACGCAATCCGCACGCTGGCCGCGCGGCTACCGGAAACGGGCGTCACTGCTTTCTTGCCAACGGTTATTACGTCGCCGCCGGAGTTCTATCCGAAGGCGATTGCGGCGTTCGAGGCGGCGCGCGATACGCGAGGCGCCCGCCCGCTCGGCCTCCACCTTGAGGGTCCGTTTCTTTCGCCAGTGCGGCATGGCGCGCACCGGCGCAATCTCATCGAGCACGCCGATCCGCGCTTGCTCGATCTACTCCTCGAAAGCGATGCGATCTACCTTGTCACGCTGGCGCCGGAACAGCCGGGCGCACTCGAACATATCAGCAGACTCGAAGAGCGCGGAATCCTTGTGAGCCTCGGACATACGGACGCGACATACGAGCAGTTCGAGGCGGGCGTGGACGCGGGGGCGCGGATGGCGACACATCTTTACAACGCGATGTCACCGTTCGAGCATCGAGCGCCGGGCGCGGTCGGCGCGGCGTTGCTCGATGACCGTATCACGGTCGGGTTGATCGCGGACGGCGTGCATAGTCATCCTGCGAGTCTCGCGCTCGCCTTCTCTATGAAGCGGAAGGCACGGATCGCGCTCGTCACTGATATGATGGCTGCCGCCGGGATGCCTCCCGGTATGTATGCGCTCGGCGGACAGCAGGTGACGGTGGATGGCACATCGGCGCGGCTCGCGGATGGCACGCTCGCAGGGTCGCTCCTGACAATGGATCAGGCGGTGCGAAACATGCTGCAATGGGTGAGTATCAACCGCGCGGATATTTTACGGATGGCGAGTGAGACTCCGGCGCGGTTACTCGGTCTGACACATCTCGGCGCGCTTCGTGAGGGAATGGATGCCGATCTCGTTTTGCTGGACAAAGACCTTGAGGTGCAAGCGACAATCATCAGGGGTGAAATCGTCTACAAGCGGGGGGCGGCATGAACGGGGCACTCATGGCGGCGGAGATCAAAGAGCAGCCGGAGGTCTTCGCCCGTATCCTGCGTGATGGGCAGCCGTATATTCGCACAATCGCACGCGCGGTTATGGCCCGGAAGCCACGCTTCGTCATGTTCGTCGCGCGGGGCACGTCGGATCACGCGGCGCTCTACGCGAAGTATCTGGTAGAAACCCAACTCGGTCTGCCCGCCGGACTCGCTTCACCCTCCACAATGACGATCTACGATGCGCGGCCTGATCTGCGCGATGTTCTCGTGCTGGCGATCAGCCAGTCCGGCTCCTCGCCCGATCTCCTTGATCCTGTCGCGCGGGCGCGGGCGGCAGGCGCGATCACGGTGGCGATCACGAATGCGCCGGAGTCGCCGCTCGCGCAGGCGGCGGAATATCATCTCGATGTGCGCGCCGGGTCGGAACGTGCGGTGGCGGCGACGAAGTCCTACACGGCGGAGTTACTGACACTCTACCTCTTCATCGAGGCGCTGGCGGGCGGTGATGGCGCGGCGGCACAGGCCTTGCCGGAGCGGGCGGCGGCGGTGCTGGCGCGCGAAGAGGAAGTCGCGGCGCTCGCGGTGCGCTACCGTTTCGCGGAACAGATCGTCGTGACGGCACGGGGTTACAACTACCCGACAGCGCGCGAGGTCGCCCTGAAACTGATGGAGACGAGTTATCTCGTCGCGCACGCGTTCTCCGGCGCGGATCTCCTGCACGGCCCGATGGCGATGATCGAGCGCGGCTTCCCGGTGATCGCAATTGTCCCGGCGGGGCCGGGCGGCGCGGCTTTGCGCCCGGTACTCGAACGGCTGCGTGAGCGGGAGGCGGACACCCTGATCGTCGGCGACCCGGACGCAGCGCGCCTCGGTACCGTCGGCCTCGCCTTGCCGGACGCGGGGCCGGAAATGCTTACGCCGCTCCTGACCATCCTGCCGATGCAGCAGTTCGCGTGGTATCTCGCCCGCCAGCGCGGCGGCGACCCCGATCAACCCCGTGGCTTGCAGAAAGTCACCGAAACCTGGTGATTCCCAATCACCTATGTCGGCATGGAGGGCGCAGCGGGGCGCAGGGAGCAATATGTGCGCCCCTGGCGCTTTGGCGGTTCAAGGCCGCGCCGTGCTACCATGCGGGTGAAAACGGATGACGCGACTCGCGCGAAGGAGGCAGGCACGGTGCTGCGAAAAGTAACGGATTTGAGCGACGCGACGCGGCTCAAGGAATTGATCGCGCCGAGCGTCTTTAACCCGAGTGTGGTGCGGCTCGATTATCTGCTGACGACCGTCTACGCCATCCCGCAGCGGAGACTCTACGTCTGGGAAGAGGAGAGCCAGCCGATCGGCATCCTCGGCGTGGAGCGGGTGGGGCGAGATGCCGCATTGCTCCTGCACATCGCGGTGGACGAACGGCACCGCCATCGGGGGATCGCCAGGGAGATGGTGAGCGGCGTCATCGCGCAGGAGGGGCTGAAAGCGCTCTACTCGGAGACCGATCAGGAATCGGTTGGCTTCTACCGCGCCTACGGTTTCCACGTCACGTCTCTCGGCGAGAAGCATCCCGGCATTGAGCGTTTCTCCTGCCGCTGGGAGGCCGATACGGTGTGAGGGCTGATACGTTGCCTCGTTGATACTTCCAACGCCGGACGACTACACATCGGCAGTGCGCCGCACCCGTTAGGACAGACGATCATCACTTCGATCTGCTTCGGGCCGCCGTCTGACGCTAGCCGCGTTCCGTCGCGACGAGCATTTCGGTGTTGGATGCCGCCCGCGAATCCAGATAGGCGAGCAGCGTCTCCGCATGGCGCGTTAGGCTCTTGTAGGCCAGCATGGCGGGCGGCATGGTGCGGAGTAAGGTGGCGAGGCGGCGGGCATCGTCGGGATCGGTGAGCGTGTCCGCCAGGGGCGTGACGCGGGTGCGGATCGTGAAGAGAACGGCGTTCGTGCGTGGGTAGCGGATGAAGGTCTGCCACTCGGAGCGCAGGAAGTACCGCCCGCCCGCGTTCTCCGGCGTAATGCCCTCGTGCTCGTGGGCGTACCGCTTCTTCATCACTGGCGCGCAGTTGAGGCGGTCCGATGGGTGGATCGTCCAGTTGACGCGGGCGGTCGGGCGGCCAACCTTGACGCGCTGCATCATCAGATCCGCCGGGCGGCCGATCTTCTCGACAAAGAGCGGCACCGGGCCGTGGATGGCGAGGAACGACCGGCCCATCTTGTCGTCCAGACACCAACCGGAGGCGAAGCAGAGATGCCCCGCGACGAGCGGGCTGCCCGCATCGTTGCCGTCCATCACGCAGAGGTCTTCCTGCACCTGTCGCCCGACCCAATCGAGCGGCGGGAGCGGCAATGTCGCCGGGTCGCCGAGCGCGAACGCCGTCTCGGCGCCGAGAAGCCGGTTCGTCCAGCGCCAGCGGTCGCCGTCGGTCGTCAGCGTGAAGTGCTCCGGGTAAAACCGCGCCATGTTCGGCAGGAGGATTTCGATGGTCTCCCACTGCATCGCCTCGGTGCCGAGGAGCGCCTGGTAGTAGTAGGCATAATCTTCCGCGAGAATCTCGTCCTTGAGCGTGAGTTCCTTCGCGTACTCAGCAGAATCAACATCAATGATGCAATCCGGCGCCAGTTGCCGGACATTCATCTTCAAGTCGTATGCGCCCTCATCGAGTGCGAGATGCTTCAGCACGGATCAATACCCCCCCATTAGTGACTTATGGTGTCCCAACGATGAATTCGACCTCGTTCCCGTCCGGATCGTCCACGTAGATGGTGCGGGAGGGGATAACGGGGTGCTGGCCGGTACGAATGGAGAAGCCTTGTGCGGCGAGGTGATCGTGCATCGCATCGAAATCCGCCGGGGCGAGTTCGAAGGCGAGGTGATGAAGCGTGCGGCCCGGCTTGGCGGCGGGGAAGGGCGGCGTCCCGGCCGGGAGAGGCACGAGCACGACGAGTTGCGGTACCGTCACGGCGGGATCGCCCGCGCGCAGGAAGACCGGGCGAAACCCCGGCTCCGAAACAAGCGTCAGGCCGAGCGTATCCCGATAGAAGCGCAACGACGCATCAAGGTCGTGTACCGAGAGGACAATTTCCGCGAGGCCCCGGATCATCGTCATTGTGGCGTCTCCTTCCCACACCAGGTGGCGCACTCATTGTATCCTATGGCATGCGGAGCGGGTAATAAACGCGCTCCGGCTCCCCCTTCCCGCGTCGGGAAGGGGGCTAGGGGGTTAGGTTGAACGCCACCGACATCAAGTCCCTCGCGCTATCGCACGGCTTCCATCTCGCCCGTGTGACGACGGCGGAACCGTTCGCGGGGCTGGAACCGATGCTCAATGAGCGGATCGCGGCGGGCCATCTCGGTGGATTGGATTGGTTCACGCCGGAGCGCGCCCACGTCGCCAGCGCGCCGCAACGGTTGGTACCGTGGGCACGGTCGCTGCTCGTGCTCGGCGTCTCCTATTACGCCGAAGCGCCGCCGGCGCCAGATGACGGCATGCTCCGTGGCCGCGTTGCCCGCTATGCGTGGGGCATGGATTATCACGATCTACTCAAAGCGATGATGCGCAGCCTGATTGCCGATATCGAACGGCTGAGCGGGCGGCCGCTGATGGCCGGGACGCTCGTGGATACGGCGCGAATCGTGGATCGGGCGGCGGCGGCGCGGGCGGGTCTGGGATGGTATGGTAAGAACACCTGCATCATCGCGACGCGCGACACCGGCTCCTACCTCTTCCTCGCCGAGATGCCGCTCGATCTCGATCTGGAACCGGACACGCCGTTGCGGAAGTCGTGCGGTCGTTGCACGGCCTGCATGACCGCTTGCCCGACGCACGCGATCCCGGCAGCCTACATCCTCGATACACCGCGCTGTATCTCGTACCTCACCATTGAGCATCGGGGCGCATTGCCGACCGAACTCCGGCCACAGATGGGCAATTGGGTCTTCGGCTGCGACATCTGCCAGGAGGTCTGCCCACCGAACCGGCACATCCTGCCCCTCGCGCCGCCCGCGCTTCAGCCCCGCGATGTGGACGATGCCTACCCCGCGCTCCTCCCGCTTCTGACGATGACCGTTGCGCAGTATCGCGACCGCTTCCGGGGCCGGGCGATCAAGCGTGCCAAGCGCGAAGGCCTCGCCCGCAACGCCGCCGTCGCGCTCGGTAACAGCGGCGACCGCGCCGCTATCCCCGCCCTCGCGGACGCCCTGGCAGGCCACGATGCCGCGCTCATTCGCGGTCACGCGGCTTGGGCGCTCGGCCAACTGGGCGGCGAAGCGGCCCGCGACGCACTTGATCGTTGCCGCGCAACGGAGTCGAATGAAGGTGTACGGTCGGAGATTGAGGCGGCGCTTTCTGCCTAATCCCCCTTAAATCGAAGTGCGGACGCCACTCATCGCGTCCGCACTCTCCTTTGGAACCGAAACAGTGTTCGTCTGTTCTCCACGCCCTAGATGGGCGTCTGATCCTTCGGCGGGCTCATCTACCATCCCTCCTGCTGATCACAGTTCCTGTTTCTGATGTACACCCGCCGACCTGTCCTGTCAAGACCCGCAAAGGGTAGTACCTAACCCTCGATCCCTTCCCGAAAAGGAAGGAAAGCGGCTTCAACCTATCGTGCAACGCGGGCGTGATTGACTTTGAAGACGGTGCGGAGGTTCGGGCGCGCGCCATAGAGAAGGACGCCGATGCGATAGATACGTGCCGCCAGCGCGACGAAGAAGGCAACACCGGCGATCAGGATTGCCACCGAGAGCGCGACCTCCCACGGCGCGGGATGGCCGACGAGGACGCGCGTCAGCATGACGAGTGGGCTGCAAAGCGGGACGAACGCGAGGACGCGCGTCAGCGTCGCATCCGGGTTGCTGAGGGCGAAGAGGGAGGCGAAGAAACTGCCAATCATCGCCATTTGCATCGGCGCGGCGATCTGCTGCACATCCTCCTGGCGGCTGACGAGCGACCCCGCGCCCGCGTAGAGCGCGGCATAGAGGGCGAAACCGAGGACGAAAAAGCCGAGGAAGGCGATGACGGCGGTGACAGAGAGGCCGGTCAGATCGAGCGCCGCCGCCCCGGTGCGCTGGCCGAGGAAGGCCTGCGCGATCCGCCCCTGCGAGGCGAGGGCGACCGCGCCGGGAATCGTGATACAGAGGTATTGTGTCAGCGCCGCCGCGCCAATGCCGAGGATTTTGCCCGCCATCAGTTGCGTCGGCGTCGCGGCGTTGATCATGATTTCCATGATCCGGTTGCTCTTCTCCTCGACCACACCGCCCGCGATCCACATGCCGTAAACGATGATTGTCGTATAGAGGAGGATGTCGAGGATGTAGGCGAGGCCACGATTAGTAATCTTCTCCGCCTCCGATTGCCTATCCGCGTTCGTCGTGGTCTTCGTTGCGTTCGTCGAGAATACAGGCGGTGCGAAGATTTGCGCCTGGCGAGACGGGTCCACCCCGGCGCGTGTCAGGCGGTCCTGGACGCTGAGGAATGTTGCTGCTTGCTGGATGCGCGCGGCGGTCGTGTCCCGCGTGCCGGATTCCGTGTCGTACATGAATGTCAGATCGCCCGCCGGATCGTGGTTGAGGACGAGCAGTCCGTGGTACGTTCCCGCGTTCACTTGATCGCGTAGCATCTCAACCGGGCCGCTCACCGCCGTCAGGGCGATGGCGCGGTCGCTCGTGCCGTCCGCACGCAGTTGCTGATCGAGGCGGGAAATCTCGCCCTGTGTCGCGGCGGGATTCGCGGTATCCACAACCGCAATCGTCGTTGTGTCGGTTCGACCATTGCGGATCGCCTGTACGATCGTCGGCGCGCAGGCGAGCAGGACAGCGACGACCGCCATCAGCGTCGTGATGATGATGAAACTCCGCTGCCGAACGCGCGCCCGGTACTCGCGCCGAACGATCAGCCACACTTTCTCCCAGGATCGTTGCATCATCTTCTCCGTTACGGTACCGCGACCGTATCGCGCGGCGCGGTCGCTTCGCCTTCGTCAGTCGCGACCTGTCCGCCGACACTGGCGAGGAAGATGTCATTCAGGGACGGCTCGCCGATCTCGAAGCGGGTGATGCGGCTACCATGTTCGAGCGCAGCGCGCAGGATCGTCTCAGGGTCGCTGCCGCGCTGCACGTCCATCTCGACAAAATCGGGCCGTCGCTTCGTGACGGTCACGCCTGGTAGCCGGTCCAGCCAGGGAATATCCGCGTCATCCGTGAGGGAGAGGCGGACAACCTGTCGCCCCGTACTCCGCTTCACGGAGCGCACATCGCCATGCACGACCAACCGCCCTCGATGGATGATCGCGATTGCCTGGCAGAGTTCTTCCGCCTGCTCCATCTGGTGTGTGGAGAAGATGATCGTCTTGCCGCGTCGCCGCATCTCGCCGAACGCCTCGATCATCTGCGCGGCGTTGACGGGATCGAGGCCGCTGAAGGGCTCGTCCATGACGAGAATTTCCGGGTCGTGCAGTACGGCAGCGAGGAACTGGATCTTCTGCTGATTGCCCTTTGAGAGTTGCTCGACACGCTTGCGTCGGTTCTCAACGATGTTGAATCGCTCCAGCCACTCATTCAAATCGCGTTGGGCATCGCGCGCGGATGCGCCGTACAGTTGGGCGAGGAAGAGCAGTTGCTCCTCCACGACCATCTTCGGGTAAAGGCCGCGCTCCTCCGGCAGATACCCCCAGAGGCGGCGTGGCACGTCCGTGTTCGGGGCGCCATTCCACGTCACGCTGCCGGTGTCCGGGCGAAGGATGTCGAGGATGATGCGCATCGTCGTCGTTTTGCCCGCGCCGTTGGTGCCGAGGAAGCCGAAAATCTGCCCCGCCTCGGCGGTGAACGAGACATCCCGCACCGCCGTGAACTCCCCGAACGTCTTGGTAATATGCTCTATCTCCAGCGACACGCGCGCCGCCTCCTTGTGGGCGGGGAAACCCGCGACTGCCGGTCCTCGTTACTCGTTACTCGTTACTCGCGACGCGTTACTTCACCGTCAGCATGACATGCATCCCAAGTTGCTCGTGGCCGGGGATGTCGCAGATGACGGTGTACGTGCCTGCGGGCAAATCCACCGTGAACTGTCCGGTCTTTCCGGCATCGAAGGTATCGCTCATCTTTTTCAGTTCCTTGATCGTGATGTTATGCGGTGAGGGGCCTTGATTGTTGATTTTGAAGGTCACGGAGCCGGCTGACACCGACGAATTGTCGAGCGCGATGGCGAAGTCCTTCTCTGTCGTGTTGATCGTCGTGCTGGCTCCGCCGCCGCTACTCGCGGCCGGCGCGGCGGTAGGGGATGAGAGTACCGGCGCTGTCGTGGCCGCGGCCTGTGGAACTTTCGTCGGTACCGCCGGCGGGGGCACGGTTTGGAGCGCGATCACGCCAATCAGACCGATCCCCATCAATCCCAGCACAGCCAAGGCAAGCGGTCGTTCCCTGAAACCCATGTCGCATCTCCTCCATCGCAGACACAACGCACACTCGCGGCAGTATAAACGAATTCAGCAGTGAGCAATGAGTAATGAGCAATGAGTAACGAGTAGATGCCGCGGCAGTCGCTCGCGAGCAGGAAAGGCACGGGTGCGGCTACGAGCCGATGTCTCAACCACCAAGAGCAGCACGAGCAAAACAAGGGCGCGTCTTTGCGTGCTTGCGGGCGCTCTCTGGCCTTGCTCGTTGCTCATTGCTCACTGCTCATTGCCCGTTATAGGGTCGCCTTCGGTGGCGGGTTGACGATGAACGTTGCCGAGCCTTGTCGGGCGTTCGTACCACTCTCCTGCAAGACGAAGGCCCACGGGCCGACGAGCGCGCTCGTATTCAGCGATTTCGGGATCAGCGTCTGCTGGATCGTGCCGTGATCGCTGACGGTCTGCGTGCGCGAGTCATTCAGGTTATACGCCACGCCCGTGGGACCACTGACCCAGACATTGACATTGTCGCCGGGATTAAGCCCGGAGGCATAAAGCGTGTAGGGTGTCAGCGTATCGCCGGTGCCGGGGAGCACCTGGACGATCAGCCCGTTCGCGGGGGGGGCGGCGAGAGTGAAGTCGCCGGGGCGCGTCTGGTTGCTCTTCGTACCGACGAGGTTCACCTTGTACGGCCCGGCCGGGTACTCCTTCGCATTCGTCTCGAGGAAGGCGCGCGCGATGCCCGTACTGCCCGCCGTGCCACCCGGTTTCTCGATCGTATGGCCATCGGCGAAGGTGAGGCGCAGCACGACCGTTTCATCCGGCGTGAAGCCAGGCGCGGAGAAGAGCAGGAGCGACCCGGTCGGGCCATTGTTCGGCTCGACGGTCGTCACCGGCGGCGGTGGGGGCACAGGCCCATACCGCCAGCGGGTGTATGCCGCACCGACATTGCCCATCTCCACTTTGAAACCGTCCGGGTTCGCCGGTGTGTAGGTGAGAAGCCGCCGCTCGAATGCCTGCACGAGCACATCGCGCGATTTGCCGCCAACGATGGCCTTCGTCCAGAACGGCTCGGTGATCGGCAGGCCGATGGCGAAGAAGGGCGGATCGAAGAGTTTCCCCGTCGTCAGGTTGCCGTTGCTGCCGATCACCGGCCCTTCCTGCGTGAGGAATGCCCAGAAGGGCGTGGCGACGTTGTGCTTGGTTTCGGGCACGAAGTAGCCATAGGTCGTCGGATCCGCGATCCCGGCGACGGGGATGACCGTACCATCGGTCTTGAGCGCGCCATCTATCGGCGTGCCCGTGCGGTCCGGCGCGATATTGACGCCCGGTGTGATCGAGGCGACTTTCGCGAGCGTCGCGTATGTCGGGCAGGGATTGTTTGTCGGATCTCCGGCGACCGGGACGCCCGCCGGGGCGTACGGCTCCATTTGTGTGTCGCCGAGTTGGAGCATGCCGCTGACCATCTCCCGCACGAGCAGCCCGGCCGTCACGCGTCCTTTATCGGGCGTCGTCAGTTCCATCCGCGCTTTCTCGAAGTATTGGATAGTGCGGAGGCCACCGTCGAGATCGCGGTACGGCTCGGTGCGGGGGAGTTTCGGGCCGTCCGGCGCGACGAACAAGGCCGGCCCCCAGACGAAGGTCCGCGTCGCCGCCCCGCTTTCGGCGGGGAGATCGGTGCGCTCCCAGACTGACCGGAACGCGAAATCGAGGAAGTCCGGTTCGGCGCGAACACCGGTTGAGAGCGTCAATGAGCTGCCGAGCAAGCCAAGGATGACGACGAGCCGCCAGCGCTGATACAGACCCCGTTTCCGCACGCCGTTCCTCCTCCTTCACCGCCGGGCGCAGTATACACGTTTTGGCATTCGCACGATCGGCCTGTCTGGATCACCCGATACAGGTATCGCCGCTCTGGTCTCATGTCCGGCCCTCGGACAACGAGATAGCGCTCGGCGCGAAACTGGTCATTGATTCCGACGGGCGGATTAACCTAGCCACGCACCGACGGGCAAAGCGCGGGCAGCCAACCGCGGCGCGGTACGTCGTCGGGAAATCGCATAGAATACGACCGGATAGGCCGAGCGCGGGCTTTCCGGCCCGTGCCACTGGCGAAGGAGCGGAATGCAGCCGCCGACCGGACAATTCGTGCCGTTCCCGTATCAGCCGGGGCCGATGCCAGGAGGTTGGCATCCAGCCATGCCGGTGCCGGTGCTCCTGCCCGCCGTGCCGCCGCCGCGCCTCGTGCCGCGCATCGTGCCCGCGCTGGTGGACGAGGGCGTGCGGGTGGTGCGGCGTGATATCGGCCTCTTCACTACTGCCGCTGCGTTCACCGTCATTCCCGCGCATCTGCTTTCCGCCTTCGTCTCGACGCTCTTCACGCCGTTCAATCCCTTCGACCCGGCGACGTACGCACGGGTCGGCGCGCACGCCGCCGTGACGACCGACGCGACAGCGACCTTTTTCATCGTCGTTGTCGCGGCATTTATCACCCTCGCGATCCAGACACTCGGTACCGGCGCGCTCATCACCATTGCGGGACTGCGGACGCTCAGCCAGCCCTGCACGCTCGGCGCGGCGTACATGCACGCACGCCGGCGGTATTGGTCGCTGCTCGGCGCATCGCTGCTCTCGACCGTTGCGCTCGGTGCGATCACGATATGTACCTTCTTCGTCGGCGCGCCGTTCGCGCTCTTCTTATATGTCAGTTGGCAACTCGCGCCGCAAGCGATTGTGCTGGAAGGGCGGCGGCCCGTCGCGGGGCTGGCGCGGAGCAATCGCCTCGCGCGCGGCTCGTGGTGGCGATTGGTGGGTTTATTGATCGTTGTCGGTATGCTGCGGCTGTTCGTGGCGGCGGTGCCTGGTGGGTTAGGCTTCCTGATTGCCGGGTTCACGTCGTCGGAGGATTTGCTCGGTGGTGGCGCGGGCGTCGTGCTGCTCGCCATCGTCGCCTCGCTCGTGGATGTCGTGATGGCGCCGATCGCCGTGACGGTCAGCACGCTCTTTTTCAGCGATCTGCGGCTGCGGCGCGAGGGGTTTGACATTGATCTGCTCCTGCAACGCGGTGCCGCCGAACGCGCGGCGCGGGGGATCGCGTGAGGCTGCGGGCGCTGTTCCGCGTTGCGATCTGCGTCGTTGCACTCGCCTGCCTGCCTGACGCCGTCCGTGCTGCCGATGTGGACCTATCGGTCTACATCCAACGAGTCACCACCGCGCGGGATGCCCTGGCACAAGCGCAATCACTCGCGGGCGCGCCACGGGATGCCGCGATCCAGCGGGCGCGAGAAGCCCTCGACGGCATTGACGGCGTGACGGTGGGCGGCACGCGGTATCCGGCCCCGCAGAGCGCCGCGCTCGCCGCGCTTCGCCGCTCGCCGCCGGACACGGAGCAGGCAGTCGTGGAACTGACATCGCTCCACGCTCTCCTTACCGATGCACAGAGCGCCACACCGGACCCACAGGCGCGGGAGAAACTCGACCGGGTGCTGAGCGACCGCGCCTTCCGGGAGGCGGAGCCGAACGCCGTGCAGAAGCAGGCGATCCGCTTCCAATCGTGGATCGGGGAGCAACTGCGCCGCCCGTTCCGGCCGCTCCGGCGCGTTCCGACGCCGAACGCGCCCGCCAACATCCCCGGCGCTGGCCCGGTGGTGCGGCTGCTCGCCCTGCTCGGCTCGCCGGTCCTGCTCATCGTCCTCGCCCTCGCATGTGCTACCGTCGTTACCTTCTTCATCGCGCGACGGCGGCGCAGGCGGACCAGGAAGCCCGCCGCCGATGCGGCGCTCCCGCCCCGAACGGCGGCGGAATGGCGGCAGCACGCGGACGCGCTCGCCGCCCAGGGTGACTATCGCGCCGCCGTCCGTGCCCTTTTTCTCGGCACGCTGACCGACCTCGATGAGCGGCGACTCGTCGCCTTCGATCCCGCCCTGACCGACCGCGAATATCTGCGTGAGACGCAGCGACAGCAGTGGTGGCTGGTCGAGCCGCTTCGTCCCTTCGTGCGCCTCGTGGAGGCGATCGTCTACGCCAACGCGCCCTGCCATGCGGCAGAATACGCGCGGGCGCGCTCCTTCACCGACGATCTCCGCCAGATTACCGGCGTATCGCAGGGGGTGGCGGCATGAGGCGGGTATCACGCCGTGTCTGGCTGCTCATCGCTGTCGGAGGCGCGCTCGTCTTCGGGACGATTCTGCTGCAACTGCTCACGCCCGCCTCGAACGCGCGGACGTTGCCACGCGGTACGACGCTCTCCGCCGCGCCGAAGGGGAGCCTCGCCCTCTCACAATGGCTGGAGGCGGAGGGGTATGGCGTGGAGCGAGTGCGCGATTTCCCCTTCACGGGGGATGGCCTCGCCGCGCTCTTCGTTATCGTGCCGACGACCAAAGAGATCTCCACAGAGAATGCAGCGGACATCGCAGGTTTCGTGGAGCGCGGCGGCACGCTCATCCTCGTTACGGACGGCGATGACGGCACCGGCAATCTGCAACATGCACTTGATCTCTTCGTCGGCCAGATGAACCCGGGCACAGGAGCGACTGCCGCCCCGGACGGCCCAACGCTCGCCCGCCCACCGGTGGCGACCATCGCGCTCCAGTCGAATGCCACGGTGAAACCAAACACCCAGGCCGATCCTCGCTTCCTCTCCCGCGCGACCTCGGAGAATGGGACAGTCGTTGCGACGATGGCGCGCGGCAAGGGGCGAGTACATATCGTCGCCGGGCCATATCCATTCTCCAATGCTGGCTTGCCCCAGGCAGATAATCTCGCGCTTGTCCAGAACCTGCTGGCGGGGTTGCCCGCCGGGGGGCGCATCGGCTTTGACGAGTACCACCACGGCTACGGGTTGGGATCGAACATCGCGGATCTCGCGCTCCGTTCGCCGTGGGGCTGGGCGCTCTTCTATCTCGCCGGGTTGACGCTCGTCGCGTCTATCCTGGGAGGGCGGCGATTCGGACGGCCACAGCCCGCGCCGCCCGTGCCGCCGCAGGCCCCGGCGGAATATGCCCGCGCCCTCGGCAATCACTGGCGGGAAGCCAACGAGCGCGGCTTCGCCCAGGGACACATCGCCGAGCGGCTGAAGCATGATCTCGCCGCCCCCTTTGGTCTCGACCCCGCCGCTGACGATGCGACGTTTCTCGGTGCGCTCCACGCTTCCCGCCCTGACCTCGCCGACGACTGTGCCGCCCTCCTCGCCTCCCTCCGCACTCCCACGAAAAACGACTCCGCATTTGTCGCTCTCGTCCATCGTGCGGATGTGTTGCGCCAGTACACGACGGACGCGCAGTTCGTCGCAATCAATGCCGCCTGAAGGCTCGGTCTTCCCGCCCCTTGTTCACCAAGTAGCGTACAATGCAATCATCGGCATGAGGGTGGCACGACAGGAGGCGGGAGATGGCGCGAGGCTACGTCTTTGTGGATACCGAGGTCGGCAAGGGGCAAGAGGTGCGTGACCATCTCTTGAAGACACCGGGCATCGTCGCGGCGGACCTCGTGATGGGGCCGCACGATCTCGTCGTTGTCATCGAGGAACCGACGATCGAGGAAGTCGGGCGCGTTGTCGTGCGCGACCTGCACGGCACGCCGGGCGTCAAGAACACGATCACGATGATTGTCATCAACCGGGACTGAGGGCATGACCGTCATACCGCTTGGTGGCTGCTGACCTGATACGGCGTGGGATCGGTCAATCCGGCTTCGGCGAAGCCCTTGAGTCGCAGGAGGCAGGCATCACAGCGGCCGCACGCGGCGCCATTGGGTGCGGGATCGTAGCAGGTGAGTGTCTGGCCGTAGTCAACGCCGAGCGCTGCGCCCGCTCGGATGATCTCCGCCTTCGTCATTGCGATCAGCGGGGTGTGGATTGTCACTTGCTGTGCGCCCTCGACGCCCGCCTTCGTGGCGAGATTCGCCATCTGCTGATACGCGGCGATGTACTCCGGGCGGCAGTCCGGGTAGCCGCTGTAATCGAGCGCGTTGACGCCGATGAAGATGTCGCTCGCGCCGAGCACTTCCGCCCACGCCAGTGCGAAGGAGAGGAAAATCGTGTTCCGCGCCGGAACGTAGGTGACGGGAATACCCGTTCCCATCGCGTCGAGGCTGCGATCTTTCGGCACGGCGATGTCGTCTGTCAATGCCGAGCCGCCGAAGCGGTGCAGATCGAATTCCACGATCACATGCTCCGCGACGTTGGTTGCGGCGGCGATCCGGCGCGCGGCTTCGATCTCGTGTTCGTGGCGCTGGCCGTAGCGGAAGGTCAAGGCATAGATGGCGAACCCGGCACGCTGGGCAATCGCCAGTGTCGTCGTCGAGTCCAAGCCACCACTCAGCAGCAGCACCGCTTTTTTCTCGCTCGTCGGCATCACATTCCTTCCTGGCCTTCAGTGGCGTATCGTGCATCCACTGTACGGGCATGATGGGCGCTTGTCGAGCATGTCACCGCGCATGGTACAGTACGGTGCGCAAAGGCCCAACGACGATCCGCATGCTGACGAAACGGAGAGGCGACGATGACCGATCTGGTGCCAACCGATAGCCGCACCGCTTTTGTGGCCGAACTGCGCACGCGTGTCCTGCCGCTGCGGGCGCGGGCTGTCGTGCGCAACGACTGGCTCACGCAGCGGCTGGAGACGATCCTGCCCGCCCTGATGGCGCGGGAGGGGTTCGACATGTGGATCATTGCCGCCCGCGAGTACAACGAGGACCCAGTGATTATGACGATGCTGCCGGAGCCAAGCATGGCTGCACGCCGCCGCACGATCCTCGTCTTCTCCCGCCGCCCGGACGGCAGCGTGGAGCGCCTAACGCTCGACCGCTATGGCTTCGGGGAGTTCTACACGAAGGGTTGGGACCCGGAGGCCGAGGAGCAGGACGCCTGCCTTGCCCGCGTCGTCCGCGAGCGCGATCCGAAGGTGATCGGCCTCGACATTTCCGCCACTTTCGCCTTTGGCGACGGTCTGACCCACCAGGAGTACACGCGCATCGCCGCCGCGCTCGGTGAGGAACTGATGGCCCGCACGATGAGCGCTGAGCGGCTCTGCGTTGGCTGGCTGGAGCGGCGCATCCCCGCCGAACTGGAAGTCTATCCGAGCATCATCGCGCTCGGGCACGCGATCATCGCCGAGGCGTTCTCGCCGCGCACGATCCAGCCCGGCAGCACGACGACCGACGATGTCGTCTGGTGGATGCGTCAGACGATGCTCGACGCCGGGTTGCAGGCGTGGTTTCAGCCGACGATCACCGTCCAGTCGCCCGGTGAAGCGTGGGATAAAATCCAGCGCACCGATGACCGGCGCACGCTAATCCAGCATGGCGATCTTCTGCATTGTGATATGGGCTTCTACTACCTCGGGCTGGCGACGGATCACCAGCAGCACGCCTATATCCGCAAACCGGGCGAGACGGAAGCCCCGGCGGGCCTCGTCGCGGCGCTCGCGGCGGGCAATCGCTTACAGGACATTCTGCGCGGCGCGATGGCCGTTGGGCACACCGGCAATACCGTGTTGCGCGAAGCCCTCGCGGACGCACGCGATGCTGGTCTCACACCGAGCATTTACACCCATCCCCTCGGCTACCACGGCCACGCCGCCGGGCCGACAATCGGCCTCTGGGACCAGCAGGACGGCGTGCCGGGCAACGGCGATTACCCGCTCCACGACAGCACCTGCTATTCCATCGAACTGAATATCCGCCATCCGGTACCGGAGTGGGGCGGGCAGGAAGTACGCATCGCGCTCGAAGAAGATGCGGTGCTCACCGGCGGCACGGTCTCCTGGCTGGCCGGGCGGCAGACGGAACTGTACCTAATCTGACTGAGACATGACCGCTCAGATTCGGTGAGACCCGCGGGCTCTGCGTTTCTGCCGGGCCTGTTTCTTTACGGTGACGATGTCGGGCCAGGGAATGGCGGGGCGGGCGAGGCCGCGCGCGGCGAGATAGCGATCCGCAGTGTGTCGCGCATCCCGTGCGAATGCCAGAGCAGCGAGACGCGCGGATCGCGCCGGACATTAAACGCCTTCTGGGGGAAGGCAACCGAGGTTGTGACGATGAAACGGCCCGTGTCGGACTCGTAAAAGGGGATCGTCGGCCAGGTGATTGGCGTGCCGTCTTTGGCGAGGGTCGTGAACTCGCAGACGCGAAACTCCCGAAAGACTTCTTCCACGTCGGCGGGTAAGGGCAGCACAGGCATTGGGTGATCTCTTTCAGGTTACCTGACGGTCCGGACGCCCTTCCGGCGCTGCCCGTCCATCACGATATCCAGGGCGAGCAGGCCGAGAAACATGCCGCCGATCCCGCCGATGAACACCCAGGTGAGCCAGTTTGACCGGTCGAAATCGCTCCAGGCGCGGACGACGGCGATCAGCATGAGTGCCAGGCCGATCAACTGGCTCTGAAGCGTGATGCGGATCGCGCTCCAGCGGCGGTCAATCGCCATGAGCATCGCCACCACACTCGGCAGCGCAAACCAGCCGCCGATCACCTGCGCGGTGAGGGGCGTCAGTTTCCACGGCCAGAGATCAATCATGGTGTTGGGAAAGAGCAGGAGGAAGAGGGCGATCAAGAACTGGGTCGCGCCGCCGATACCGAGGATGCCGCGCACCACGGGCGACAGCAGGACATCGCCCGGCTCCGGGCTGCGTGGATCGGTGCGACTGTTGCGGTACCACACAAGCGGCACGAGGATCGGCGTGATGACGTACAGCCCGGCCCACGCATAAAACGAGACATGCCCGTGGTGAAAGCGGTCCAGGTGCATGAAGGTCGCGATGGCCATGAAGATCGTGAACGCGGTGATCGGGAGGAAGCCGAGATGCACGGTATGCCAGCGCCGGGCAAAGAATGCCTGGATAAAGAAATAACTCCCGGAGATGTATCCCGCGCCCATGATCAGTGGGGTCATATTGGGCCGGATTGTCCAGGCGAACAAGCGATCAGTGTGATCGGGGAAGAAGTAGAGCATCACGAATGCGATGAACAGGAACGGCACGATGAACGCAGAGAGCCAGCGCGTCTCCGGGAGAATGCGGTCGTCGCGGGCGACGGTGTCGCGATCGGACGCATGCAGGATTCCCCGTGCCCCTGCTCCAGATGCCATCCTACACCTCTCCGATTGATAAGATTCCTTGGCGGTAGCCCCGCGATCTACGCGGGATCACCGAGCAGCGGGTGTCGGAGCGATACGCGACCACCGGGAACGCACGCGTCTCGTGCATCACTACGGTACCAATGAGCCACTCCGTACGTTTCCTGTCTGTGCCGTAATTCCATTGTACGGTCTGTGTCAATGATTCGTGCGGCTTCGCCTCGTCATCACACATTCATACATCGGCAATGCATCGGGCAGAACTCGTGACGACGCATTGCCCGGCAGCGCGGGCGCCGCAGGCGCTCATGCCCTATGTCGCGACAGGATCACGGCCCGGATTCGCCTCGGGTCGTGGCAATCGGTTGCTGGTGTGCCGGCAGGTTCGCCCAGACCATCCGCTTGCGCTCCGGGGTGCGGGGGAGCGGCACGCCGTCCACCATCGTCAGCGTGTTGACGAGGCGGCGCGTTCCCTGCCGCGCCATCATCTGCGTGTCGTAGAAGGTATACTCCCCCTCCTCAAGGCGGAAAAGGGCGATATCCGCCGCACTGCCCGGCTTGATTGTGCCGAGGTCAGGGCGGCGCATCGCGGCGGCGGGGCGACTTGTCGCTCGTTCGATTACGTCCGGCAGGCGCATGCCGAGGTTGAGGAACTTGGAGAGCGTCGTCGGCAGATCGAACATCGGCCCTTGCACCGCGAGTTGATGGATGTCGCTGGAGATTACGTCCGGTGGGATGCCCTGCGCCAGCGCGATCTCTGCCGTGTCGAAGCCGAACGAGCCGGTGCCGTGGCCGATGTCGAGGATCAGTCCGGCGTCGTGGAGCGCGATCACGTCCTCCCGCACGCGGCCGTCCGCGCCGATGATCCGGTGTTGACCCTGCGTGCGGAAGCAGTGCGTGAGGATGTCGCCGGGCCGGAGGAGCGCGAGCACGTCATCGAGCGAGGGCGGGCTGCTGCCGATGTGGACCATCAAGGGCAGCCCGACGGTGTCCGCCAATTCGCGCGCCAATTCGAGAGGGCGGATGCCGACGCCGCGCGTCGTGCTCGCGTCAATGCGCGCCTTGATGCCGAGGATGATGTCGCGGTTCTCCTCAACGATGCTCGTCGCGAGCGGAACATTACAGTATTCGAGCGTCGCCAGTTCATAGGTCGGCGCGATCAGGCCGATGGCGGAGAGGTTGAGCAAGGCAAAGGTGCGCACGCGGTTCGGTTCGGCGATATAGCGGCGGAAGCCGGGGAAAGAATACGCGCCCGCACTGCCGACATCGAGCCATGTCGTCACGCCGGAGCGCGCCGCGACGGGATCGGCCTCGATGCCCCAATAGGTGACGCCCCAGTAGATGTGCGTGTGGAGATCCACGAGGCCGGGAGTGACATATTGGCCCGTGGCGTCGAAGACCGTCCGTGCGCCGCTCCGGTCGAGATCGGGCGCGATGGCGGCGACCCGCCCATCCGTGATCCCGACATCGAGCCGCCCGCTGATCCCTGCACCCGGATCGAGCACCTCGCCGCCCGCGATAATCGTGTCATATCGTGTCGTGTTCGTTGCCCCGCTTTGCGCTGCCAATGTCATCCTCCATCCGTACCGGCGTGCTGTGTCTTGCGGCAACGTACTGGATGGCGGCAAGCACGTCAATCACGCGGGCGGGGGCAAGGCGTCAGCGTTTCGGCATCACGAAATAGATGAAATCGGTGTCGCCCGGTGATTGGCCGTAGCGGGTCAGCAGTTCCGCCGCCTCGCTGCGGTGCTGCGCGCTGTGATAGAGCATATGGACGAGGACGTGCCATCGGATGAAGACGCGGTCCGTCCCGTCCGGGTGTTTCCTTGTCAGGGTCTCCATCAGGTCGTTGTCGCTTGCTCCTCTGATATACGAATGCATTCGCTCGCTTTCCTGTGCCTGGAAGGCTTGGAAGGCCGCGACAGTGGCGGTCGGCTCAATCGGCGGTGGTTGCGTGCGATCAATCACTTCGCCCCGACAGAACCCTCCCCATCCATACTCGACGATCAGTGTGTGCCAGAGGGTCTGTCGGAGGCTGCCGACGCTGTAATTGGACGGCTCGTCCAGTTGTTCATCGCCTACCTTCGCGGCGCAATCGAGGAGGCGCACGTTCGTTCGCGCGTTGTAGTCGAACATCGTCGTGAGCATTTCTTTGCCGATCATCGCTCGCGCTCCTTCGTGATACGTCCTCGGTTCGGTAAAGCCAGATAGGAGAGCAGAAGAGGGACATTATCGCATACGGCACGCATCAGGAATATCGGAATGCCTGCCCGCGGGGCGTATGCGTTCTCCTCATGGAACGCTTGATGGGGATGCTTCGTTATCTCGCCTAATTGGGGAAAACCGAGTTGCTACTCGTGCTGGATATCGAGAATGAGCGAGACACTGCCCGTGCGCATCTCGCGGATATGCCGGACGGTGCCAAAGATGCGCTGCCCGTCACGCGTTTCGAGCATTACCGCCTCGCCGACGGCATAGGGTCGTCGGGGCTCGGAGATGAAGCAGCGCCCTCGCATGGAGAGTAATGCATCACCCTCAGTGGATGCATTCTCCTGGCGGTACAAGCGATAAATGACATCGCTGTCGCGGGGCGCAGTCGCCTCCGCGCCCTGCACATCCCAGAGGACACCCGCAATGCCATCGAGTTCCGTGCCGCCCACAGTCACGCCTTCTTTCATAACGTTTCGCGGCCTGGCATCATCTCTATACGTATGTTCGTGTTCCATCGGTGTCCCGTCGTCTTATGTATTTCCATTAAGGGTTCAATCGTCTATTCAGACAGCCAACGGGCGTACTCTCCGTTCTCTCATCCGTATAAACGGGAACGTGAGGTAATTTGTGATGCGTAGTCTGAAAATGGCAACAGCGCAATGTGTGAAATATCCAGACACAAAGACAGGCGGCCCCTGGCCGGGCCGCCTGTCTGCTACGTGCGGGGAGTGGAGAGTGGGGAG